>JBJMUN010000101.1:0-12451 GCA_045811185.1 Sphingomicrobium sp. | reverse complement strand
ATCATAATCCGCGTGTCGGGGGTTCAAGTCCCTCCTCCGCTACCAACTCTTTACATTCATGGTCAGCGCCTTGGCGGTTGTAGGCCCTCAATTGCTCTCCGGAACGTCACGGAGGGCACCAGCGCCGTCATCGGCGTAACCAGCCCGTTAACCAAGAAACCTAACCTGGGCCCAACCATGGCTGCTCTAGGGACGCTATCTGATGAGGCGCTCCGTTCAATCCAATTCTGCTCGTCGCCTGGTGATTCTGGCGCTGCTTGCCTGCAGTCCGCTGCTAGCGGGCGGCACTACATTCCGGGCTGATTTCAACGCGCGCCTGCTCGCTGCCCAAAATGCCGAGCGCGCCGCGATGGGCGTCCAGCCGCTGGCCTGGAACGACCAGCTTGCGAAAGACGCTCGGATCTGGGCCGACGAGCTGGCCTCGAGCGGCCGTTTTGAACATTCGCCCGACGAGTTCGGCAAGGAACTACAGGGGGAAAACCTCTGGGCCGGAACACCGCGCGCCTATTCGCCGGAAGAAATGGTCCATCTCTGGGTCGCCGAGAAGAAGGACTACCGGCCTGGTGTTTTCCCGAACAATAGCCGATCCGGAGACGTCGAGAACGTCGGTCACTACACGCAGGTCATATGGCGTGAAACTCGCCAGGTCGGCTGCGCAACGGCCGTTGGCGCGAACGAGGAATTTCTTGTTTGCCGCTACAGCGAGGCCGGCAACGTCTACGGTCAGCGGCCCGTCTGATCGAACGCCGCCGATAGGTCGGCAATCAGATCGTCAGGATCTTCCAGCCCGATGTGTAGCCTGACGAGATTTTCTGCAGGCGCCTTCGAAAGGGTCCTGTGGGGATCGGCAGGGAATACCAGGCTTTCGTAACCGCCCCAGCTGTACCCGATCCCAAATAGTTCAAGGCCGTCCACGAATGCCGCACGCTGCTTGTCGTCCGCCGCCCTGAGCTCGAATGAGAAAAGGCCGGACGAGCCTTTGAAATCGCGCTTCCAGAACTCGTGGCCGGGGCAGTCGGGAAGAGCTGGATGGAGGACAAGACCGACTTCGGGCCGTCCTTTCAGCCAATGCGCGATCTTGAGCGCGCTCGTTTCATGTTGTTTCAGTCGAACCGCCATTGTCCGCAGCCCGCGCGAGCCGAGCCACGCGTCGTCGGGCGACACGGCGAAGCCAATGTCCCACGTGACCGTCTGAATTCGCTTATAGAAGCGTTCCGTTGCAGTTGCCGCACCCAGCATCACATCGGCATGGCCGCCGACATATTTGGTCGCCGCGAGAACTGTAACGTCGACGCCCGCTTCGACCGCCGGAAAAAGAAGCGGCGTCGCCCAAGTGTTGTCGAGAATGGTGATGATGCCGCATTCGCGTGCGATTGCACAGATTCCGGGAACGTCCTGCACTTCCATCGTCAGCGAGCCAGGGCTTTCAAGAAGGATGACCTTTGTCTTCTCGCTGACGAGGTCCCGCATCTCGGCGCCGACGAGCGGGTCGTAATAGCGAGTTGCGATGTGAAGTCGCTTGAGGATCGTCTCGCAGAACTTCCGGGTCGGTCCATATACGCTGTCTGGTACGAGCAGCTCATCGCCAGGTGACAGGAGCGCCAGCAGCGGTGTGGTGATCGCCGCAAGGCCGGTCGGGTAGAGGGCAGTGCCGGCAGCGCCAGGCTCCAGCGCGGTCAACGCCTCCGCCAAGGCCCAGTGGGTAGCAGTACCTTGCAGCCCGTATCGGTAGGTTCCCTGCCCAGGCGCGCTGCCGCGCAGCTCCTCGACGCTGTCGAACAGGATGGTCGAAGCCCGCTCGACGGGCACATTCACGAGGCGCCCGCGCCATTCCTTCCGGCGCCCGCCCTCCACGAGGTCAGTCGACTGGCCGCGCTTGCCGGTGCTCATCCGCTTGCTACGGAGGATACCCTGCCTGGCGCTGCCTTTCCGCCGGAGACAAACGGGAACATTGCGTCGTCAGCCCCGCCGCGCCCGAGGAATCAGGCCGAGGAGACCGAGAAGGCCGACCACCCCCCACGGAAAGCTTCTTTTTTGCTCCTCGACCGGCGCCAAATGGTTATCGTCGAGGGGAACAGCTGTGGTCGTGGTCGCTGTCGTCGTGTTCACGTCGGTCGTCGTCGTACTACCGACAGCATTCAGGTCAGTCGTGTTGACGTCGACTGCGTTGGCGGCAGTCGTATCCGAAACGTTGGCGGCCGCAGTGTCATTTTGAGCCGCGGTCGGCGCGGAAGCGAAAAGGGCCCAAGCTGCAATCGCGAGAGTCGTCGTCATTTTCATGTCGAACTTCCTCTGTCCGATCAAATTGGATCGTCCGTGTAACCATCATTGTCGGTGCTCCGCCACATCCCGGCGAGCCCGAGCAGGCCAAGGGCGCCAAGCAGGTTCCAGATGAGATCCGTCTTGGGCGCGTGCTGGCGTTCTTGCGTTTCGGTAGTTTGACCGGACTGGTCGTGTGCCGGAACTTGGGCTGGCGCCGATGTGCCGGCGAGTGCCGCAGCCAGGAAAGCTGCTGTCCATCGATTGCGCATGCTTCCTCCTATTCCGAAGCCTAGCGAGAAGCGCGAATGGCGCGGGGAGGCTGATCCCACCAACACGGGGTTCGCGTCAACAAGGATGATCAAGAATGCATCATCGCAGCGGCACTGCGCAGCTGGAAAAGCAAACGCCCGGATCGACCAGCGATCCGGGCGCCCTGCGTGACGATTGCTCGTCAGCCCCCTTGGATGTGTCGCGGCCAGCGTCCCCAGTCGCTCTCCGCGGCCCCGAACCCGACCCAAGGGCCAGTACGTTCGGATTGGGCGGTGAGTAGGCCCATCGCGGCGGCCTTGTCACTGCAGGAAATTGATACTCGTTGCGTTTGTGCTGCGCCTGTGTCGGCCGGGCCACAGGCTCCCGCAGTTGCCAGTCGCGATGAATGACCGCTAGAGCGCCGGCCCATGCGCTGGTCCCGAGCCTTTCTTCCCGTTCTCAAGGAGAGCCCCACAGACGCCCAGATCATCAGTCACAAGCTGATGCTGCGGGCCGGTCTTGTGCGGCAGACGGCCGCGGGCATCTATGCCTGGCTGCCGCTTGGCTTCCGCGTTCTCAAGAAGATCGAGCAGATCGTGCGCGAAGAGCAGGACCGGGCGGGCGCGCAGGAAATGCTGATGCCGACGCTGCAGTCGGCCGAACTTTGGCGCGAAAGCGGTCGCTACGAGGCCTACGGCCCAGAGATGCTCCGCATTCGTGACCGACACGATCGCGAAATCCTCTACGGGCCTACGAACGAGGAGATGATCACGTCCCTCTTCCGCGACGAGGTGAAGAGCTATCGTGACCTGCCGCGAACGCTTTACCACATTCAGTGGAAGTTCCGCGATGAGGTGAGGCCCCGCTTCGGCGTCATGCGTGGCCGCGAGTTCCTGATGAAGGACGCCTACAGCTTCGATCTCGACGAGGAAGGCGCGCGGCAGAGTTATTACACGCAAATGCTCGCCTATCTGCGCACGTTCCAGCGGCTGGGCATCCAGGCCGTCCCGATGAAGGCAGCGTCAGGCCCGATCGGCGGAGATCTTAGCCATGAATTCATTGTCCTCGCACCAACCGGTGAAAGCGAGGTTTTCTACGACGCGGCCTACGAGCAATTCGACTGGCAACAGTCGAACCTGCGCTATGGCGACGAGGAGGGGCTCAAGGGTCTCTTTGACCGCGTCAACTCAACCTACGCGGCGACGGACGAGACCCACGACGACGCTCGTTGGAACGCGGTGCCACAAGACCGGCAGAGAACGGGCCGCGGGATCGAAGTCGGGCACATCTTCTATTTCGGTGACAAGTATTCGGCCTCCATGGGGCTCAAGGTCTCCGGACGCGATGGAACCCCGGTGACGCCGATGATGGGAAGCTACGGCGTCGGCGTATCGCGGCTTGTGGGCGCAATCATTGAAGCGAGTCACGACGACGCGGGCATCATCTGGCCCGAAGCGGTTGCGCCTTGGCGCGTCGGCCTGGTGACCATGCGCGCTGACGATGCGGGAAGCGTCGGCGCTGCAGAGACGCTCTACAACCGGCTGCACGAAGCCGGCGTTGAGGTGCTCTATGACGACCGAGACGAGCGCGGCGGCGTGAAGCTCGGCTCGATGGACCTGATCGGCCTGCCCTGGCAGGTCGTTGTCGGCCCGCGCGGCATTGCCAGCGGTACCGTCGAGTTAAAGCGCCGTTCAACGGGCGATCGCCAAGAGCTGAGCCTGGAAAGCGCGTTGGCAAGGCTTACCGCATGATTCTCAATCGCGCCGAGCGGATGCTCGCCCGACGCTATCTGCTCCCAGGCAAAGGCGAAGGATTCATCTTCCTCGTTGCGACCATCAGCCTCGTCGCTGTCGCGCTAGGCGTCGCCGCGCTGATCATCGTCATGAGCGTGATGAACGGGTTTCGGGCAGAGCTGTTCGACAAGATTGTCGGCCTGAACGGCCATGCTGTCGTCCAAGGTTATGATGGCCGTCTGAGCGGATGGCAGCAGATTGCCGACCAAGCCAAGAAAACGCCGGGAGTCACCTCCGCGGTCCCACTGATTGAAACGCCGCTAATGGCGACGGCCAACGGCCGCTTCGAAGGCGTCCTCGTGCGCGGCATGCGCGTAGAAGACATCCGGCACAACGCGACTATTATGGGGAACGTCCGCGCCGGCGATATGCGCAAGGTGACGCCCGGCAGCGGCCTCGTTGCACTCGGTTCGCGATTGGCCGACACACTTGGCGCGTACCCCGGCAGCCAGATCACGTTGTGGAATCCCGAAGGCCGAACGACAGTGGTCGGCACCGTGCCGCGTGAGGTCACGTATACGGTCGGCGCGGTGTTCGAGATCGGCGTCTATGATTACGACAAGGCCTTTGTGCTGCTGCCGATGCAGGATGCCCAGGAACTGCTCCTGATGGGCGATCAGGTCGGCCTGGTCGAAATCCAGACGACGAACCCGGACAAGGTTCAGGAGATCCTCGCCCCGCTGCAGCGGC
Organism: Sphingomicrobium sp.; assembly: GCA_045811185.1. Classification (GTDB taxonomy): domain Bacteria; phylum Pseudomonadota; class Alphaproteobacteria; order Sphingomonadales; family Sphingomonadaceae; genus Sphingomicrobium. Next base: position 7,457 of record JBJMUN010000101.1, on the reverse strand, counting down.
TGATTCAGGGCAGAGGCGTGATCGTGGACTGGCGGCAGATGAACTCGGCGCTCTTCCAGGCCCTCGAGATTGAGCGCGTCGCGATGTTCGTGGTCTTGTCACTGATTGTCCTCGTGGCAGTTTTCAACATCCTGTCGTCGCTGATCATGCTCGTTCGAGCCAAAACCCGCGACATTGCGATCCTTCGAACGATGGGATCGAGCCGACGCGGCATGATGAAGGTATTCGTAACCGTCGGCGTGACGATCGGCTCGCTCGGGATCATCCTCGGCATCGTCCTCGGAGCGATTTTCCTCTTTTTCCGCCAGGGCGTCGTGAATGTGATCCAGACGCTCACCGGGCAGAATCTTTGGGATCCCTCCGTCAGGTTCCTCACCGATCTGCCTTCGAAGACGGATCCGTTCGAGGTCACTGCAATCGTCCTGACGGCGCTGGTCCTGTCGTTCCTCGCGACCCTGTATCCGGCCTACAAGGCGGCCAGTACCGACCCGGTCCAGGTGCTGCGATATGAGTGAGCCGGTCCTTTTAACGAGCAATCTGAGGCGCAGCTTCACCCAGGGCGAGGTCACGATTGACGTCCTGCGCGGCGTCGATCTGGGCATCCAGCCCGGCGAGATCGTGGCATTGCTCGGACCGTCCGGGTCGGGAAAATCGACGCTGTTGCAGGCGGTGGGCCTGCTCGAAGGTGGATTTAAAGGCTCGATCCGGCTGGCGGGCGAGGAGGCGGCATCGCTTGATGACGATGGTCGGACCCGCATTCGGCGAGACCTGCTGGGGTTTGTCTACCAGTTCCATCATCTACTCCCGGAGTTCAGCGCGCTTGAGAACGTCATTCTTCCGCAGCTTGTGCGTGGAGCGGAACCGGACGCCGCGAGGGAGCGTGCGAAGCAGCTTCTTGGCACTCTAGGTCTGTCCGAGCGGCTTGAGCACCGCCCATCAAAGCTATCGGGAGGCGAGCAGCAGCGGGTAGCGGTCGCCCGCGCGTTGGCCAACAAGCCGCCGCTTGTGCTCGCCGATGAGCCAACCGGGAACCTCGATGAGCAAACGGCGGACACCGTCTTTGCGGAGTTCCTCGGCCTCGTGCGAGGCGAGGGAAGTGCGGCGCTGGTCGCAACGCACAACGAGCGACTGGCGGCACGCATGGACCGTGTCGTGCGCCTCCATGAGGGACGGCTCCAATAGTGGAGCCGGACCGGCAGCGGGGCGTTCAAAAGCCCATGCGCAGGCTCAACTGGACGACGATTGGGCTCATCGCAGCACTCGTGTTGGCGGTGATTTTGGTGGCGTATCTCGCCACTCGCGGAAACTCCGATCAGGACAAGCTCACCAATCCGCAGGTCACAACCGAGGCAGCCACGAGCAAGGACAAGGTGTGTGCAAGCAAGGGCACCTATGAGCTCATCAAGCGGGAGCTCTTCCGGCGCGCCGCCCAGCTCCGCGGCAGCGACCAGGGTGCTTACGACAAGCTCGCTGCCTACGCTGTCGTGCGCATGGAAAACCCGGTGATGGAGAGCGAGGACAGCTCGACCGGAGCGGCCAACTGCTCCGGATCGTTGTCGCTGGACTTGCCTCCAGGCGTTGCTGTCGTGGGCGGGCGGCGCACTTTGATGGCCGACGTCGACTACACGATACAGCCCGCCGCCGACGGAAACGGGAGCGTCATACTGCTGCGTAATGTGGATGCGATCGTCGCGCCTCTTGCAACCCTTGCAAGAACGGCTGAACCGATGCCTGAGGCTAGCGACGTTACGAACGAGGCCGCTCCTGAGGCCAATCAGCAGCAAGCCGCGCCGACCGCAGGTTCCCTTGAGGTGCCCGCCACGCCGTCTACGCCAGTGAAGCCTGCTGGTGCGAGACCCAGTTTCGACTGCGCCAATGCCCGAACCAGGGGTGAATCCGAAGTCTGCTCAGATGCCGGCCTTGCGACGCTCGATCGCAACATGGCGGCCCAATATGATCGTTCCATCTCGATTGCTTCTCCGCAGCAGCGCGAATTACTCCAGCAGACCCGCGATCGTTTTCTGCGTTACCGCGACCGCTGTCCCAATCGCCAGTGCATCGGCGATGCCTATGTCGGCCGCATGCGCGAGATTCGGGACATCATGGAAGGTCGGTGGCAAACGCCGCGATAATTCGTGGATAAGTCACCACTGATTTCTTGTCGCAGCGGTCCGGAAGACCCCATAGTCGCCTGGTGACTCAGCCGTTCGTTCCCCTTCGGGTCTTTTCGTCCTTCACGATGCTCGAAGGAGCGATGGAACCCAAGACGATCGCGGAGCGCGCGGCGAAGCTCGGCTTCCCCGCCGTCGCCTTGGCCGACCGCAACGGGCTCTATGGAGCGATGCCCTTCAGCGACGCCTGCTTTGGCAAGGGTGTGCAGCCAATCATCGGAGCGATGATCGCGATTGCGAGGCCGCCGGAAATCGGCGGCGAAGGAGGAATCGATTGGCTTGCGCTGCTGGCGCAGGACGATGAGGGTTATGCCAACCTTTGCAAACTCGTCTCGTCAGCGCATCTCGATCGTCCCGTCGAGCAGGAGCCGCACGTCGAGTTCGAGACGTTACGCCGGCTCAACAGCGGCCTCATTGCCCTGACCGCAGGTGGCGAAGGCGCACTGGCCAGGCTCATCGCCGATGGGCAACAGCTCAAGGCCGAAGCGTACCTTGATATGCTGGAGACCCTTTTCGACGAGCGGCTCTACATCGAAATATCGCGGCGCCATGATCCCGTCGAGGACGCATCCGAGACGGCGCTGATCGAGCTAGCGTACGCGCGCAACCTGCCGTTGGTGGCGACCAATCCTGCTTTTTACACGGATCCGAGTTTCCATGCGGCGCATGATGCAATGTTGTGCATCGCCAACTCCGCCTATGTCGAAAGCGCCGACCGGGCCACCTCGTCGGCCGACGCATGGCTCAAGGACGGCGCAGCGATGGCGGAGCTTTTCGCCGATCTTCCTGAATCGCTCGCCAACACAGCCGTCGTCGCCCGCCGTTGCGCGGTCGCTGCCCCGAACCGGAAACCGATCCTGCCCCGGCTTGGCGATGACGAAGATGAGCAGCTCCGGCGCGATGCTCTTGCCGGGCTCGAAGCGCGTCTAAAGGGCCGTAACGCCGAAGATCGGCAGCGCTATTCCGAGCGGCTGGAATATGAGCTCGAGATCATCACTGGAATGGGATTTGCCGGCTACTTTTTGATCGTTGCGGATTTCATCAAGTGGGCGAAGGCGAACGACATTCCGGTCGGGCCGGGCCGGGGTTCGGGCGCTGGCTCCGCCGTTGCCTGGGCGCTGACGATCACGGATCTCGATCCGATCGCCCTCAACCTGCTCTTCGAGCGGTTCCTCAATCCCGAACGCGTATCGATGCCGGACTTCGACATCGACTTTTGCGAAACTCATCGCGACAAGGTCATCTCCTACGTCCAGCGCAAGTACGGTCGGGGCAGGGTTGCGCAGATCATCACTTTCGGCCGGCTCAAGGCCCGGGCGGTACTGAAGGACACCGGCCGCGTGCTCCAAATGAGCTACGGCCATGTCGACCGGCTCGCGAAGTTGATCCCGAACCTCCCCGCCGATCCGTGGACGCTGGAGCGTTCGCTGAACGGCGTGCCGGAGGTGGCAGCCGAATATAAAGACCCCGACGTCAAACGCCTGTTCGACCTCGCGATGAAGCTCGAGGGGCTGCCGCGCCATGCATCGACTCACGCGGCGGGTGTGGTCATCGGCGACCGACCGCTCGACGAGCTCGTACCGCTCTACCGCGATCCCCGTTCGGACATGCCGGTCACGCAGTTCGACATGAAGTATGTCGAAGCCGCGGGGCTGGTGAAGTTCGACTTCCTGGGTTTGAAGACGCTGTCCGTCCTGAAAGAAGGGAAGCGCTTGCTTGCGGAGCAAGGCATCGAAATCGACTTCGGCACGCTGCCCTGGGACGATGCCTCCGTTTACGAGCTGCTACAGCGCGGCGATACGGTCGGCGTATTCCAGCTCGAATCCGAGGGCATGCGGCGAACACTCTCGGCTGTCCGTCCGACCAACTTTGGCGACATTATCGCGCTCGTGGCGCTCTATCGCCCCGGCCCGATGGACAACATCCCACTATTCGGTGACCGGAAGAACGGTCGCGTTCAAATCGAATATCCGCACCCGCTTCTCGAAGGCATCCTGTCCGAGACCTACGGCATCTTCGTCTACCAGGAACAGGTGATGGAGGCCGCCCAGGTCCTCGCCGGCTACTCGCTCGGAAGCGCGGATCTTCTCCGCCGCGCAATGGGCAAGAAGATCAAGTCCGAGATGGACGCGCAGCGAGCAACGTTCGTCGAAGGTTGCGCGAAGCATAACGACATCCCCGCAGCCAAAGCGAACGAGCTGTTCGATTTGATCGACAAGTTCGCAGGGTATGGCTTCAACAAGAGCCATGCGGCGGCCTATGCGCTTGTCGCGTATCAGACCGCCTGGCTGAAAGCTCACCACCGCGCCGAATTCTACGCTTCGTCGATGAGTTTCGATATGGCTCTCACCGACAAACTGTCCATCTTCGTCGAAGACATGCGCCGTGGTGACGTCGAGTGCCTCCCTCCCGACATCAACGCCAGCAACGCCTTCTTCACGGTGGAAGATGGTGCAGTCAGATATGCGCTTGGTGCGCTGAAGGGTGTCGGTGAGAAGGCCATGGAGGGCCTTGTCGAGGAGCGTGAACGAGCAGGGCCGTTCACCAGCCTTGAGGATTTTGCGGCGCGGATCGACCCGCGCCTGCTAAACCGCCGTCAGCTGGAGAGCCTCGCGGGCGCGGGAGCCTTCGACGGCATGAAGCCCGAAAGGGCAGCCGTATTCGTGGCCGCAGAGACAATCCTGGCCCACGCTGCGAGCGCATATGACCAACGCACCAGCGGGCAAGCCGGGTTGTTCGGGACGAATTCTGCCGAGGCAGCGCCGATCCGGTTGCCGCGGGATGCCTCATGGACGCTGGCGCAGCGCATGGCAGCCGAGCGCGACTCCTTCGGCTTTTACTTCTCGGCGCACCCGGTCGATGCTTCCCGCCACCTTCTGGCGGCGCACAAGGTCAAGACCTTCGCCGAGATTTCCGATCTCCAGATTGCCGATGGCGAACGGGTCGGCTCAACCATGGCAGCGCTAGTCGAGGAAGCGCGCTGGCGGACCTCCGCCAAGGGCAGGCGCTACATGATGGCGACGTTGAGCGACAGCTCGGGCCAGTTTGTAGCGACCGCGTTCGACGAGGAAGCCACTGCGGCACTCGAGTCTGCAGCGAAAGCCGGTCAGTGCGGACTGCTATCCGTAGAGCTTGATCGACGCTCGGGCGACGAGGCGCCCCGCGTCACCGTCAAGCGTATACAGCCGCTGACGGATCTCGCGAAGCGAACTCGCCTGCAGATGACTGTTCGTGTGCCAGACGGTCACGTTGCCGGGCAAATTGCGCTCGAAGTGGCTGGCCTGCGCGGCTCAAACGGCTTGCTGAGCTTCATTCTCCCGCTGAGATCCGGCGGAGAAGCCATAATCATCGCTGGGCGGGACTATGCGCTTGATGGCGAAGTTGCCGCGCGCATCGAGCGCATTTGCGGCGAGGGGAGCGTCGACCTCTCCGCGCAGGAGCCGCCGAAGCTCGCCCTCGTTGGCTAAAGTCACGCCATCCAGAAGCCGTCGCGGTTCACGAGGCTCGTGATACGGGCATTCTGTTCTTCGCTCATGGCCTGCCTGAAGCGCGGGAAGACTTGCTCCTCTTCCATGTGCGCGTGTGTCGAAACCAACTGCCGGAACTGGCGGACCTTCTCGAGCCAGTTTGAAGCATCCGGCCCCATCTCGTTGAGCTCGTAGATGAATGTCTTGATGTAGCCGTGCTCGCCCTCGAGGTGGTCGGCGTCAGTCGCTTCGTTTGCCTCGCGAAGCGCTGGATACACCACCATCTCTTCTTGGTGTGAATGCTTGTCGAGCGCGTGGGTCAGCTTCATCAGCAGCATCTTGCGCTTGAAGGTTTGTGTCGCGTCGGTAGCCAGCATCTTGTCGAAGATGGCGAGCGCCATGTCATGCTCGGCGGCAAGGATCTCGTCCCAGTCGCCAGCTGCCGCTTCCATGCCCTGCATCAGGAACTTGCGGCCGTAGTTGGCGGCAAATCCGATCGCGGCCCCGCCGAGCGCAGCGGCAATGATCGGGGTGGCTCCTTCACCCCATGAAAAGGCGCTGCGGCCGCCGCTTCTGGTCGAGCCGGTGCGGTTTTCGCCCGAACTGCCGCGGCTCGAGCTCGAATTTGAACGATCCGAGGTTCGACTTTGGGTGCGCGTTGCCATTCTTACTCCTCCTTGGCTGGAAATTTCAGCTTCAACGGACAGGGGAGAAGTGCCGTTCCGTTCGCGGAAGCGCTCCGCGAACCGTTCGGCGCATTGGCTAAATGCTGTTCGAGGGTTCCTGCGGAGGAGGTGGGGGAGTTTCGACACTATTCTGAGCGGGGGCGGACTGCGGCGTCTCCACTGGCTCGGTGGACGCGGGCGGGAGCTCCTGCACGACATTCTCGACCGGCGGCAGGGGCTTTGCGGTCTCATACTCCTCACCGGGGAGTGGCCGCGGCCGCTTCGCGACTATCGGTGGCGCCTTGTTCACCGGCGTTGGCTCGCCCTGATAGACGCAGGAATCGAGGCCGCCGCGCGCAACGGTCGGGATGCGAGCAGCAATCGTGTTGCCATAGCGACGCGTGAAGCCCTTGGGGGCAATGGCGCCACGCTTTTTTGGAAGCGGAAGAACAGCTGCGATCCTAGCTGCTTCCGTCGCGTTCATCGCGCTCGCGTCATGGCCGAAGTAACGCTCGGACCCGGCATTAACTCCATAGGTGCCGATGCCGGTCTCGGCGAGGTTGAGGTAAACCTCCATGATGCGGCGCTTGCCCCAGAGATGTTCGATGAGGAAGGTGAACCAGGCCTCAACGCCCTTGCGAGCATAGCCGCCGCCCTGCCACAGGAAAGCATTCTTCGCTGTCTGCTGGCTGATCGTCGATCCACCGCGGATGCGACCGCCAGACGCGTTTCTTTTCATCGCATCTTCAATGGCTTCAAAGTCAAAGCCATGATGAGAACAGAACTTTCCATCTTCGGCGGCAATCGATGCTCGGACCATGTCGCGGTCAATTCGCTCGATCGGCATCCAGTCCTTCGAAGCGCCTCGTCCTGCGATCATGTCGCCGATCATGGTGATCGTGATGGGCGGGTTCACGAACCTGTAGGCAAGCACCCACAGGACCGTGATGAGGAATAGAAGGACAACGAGTTTGACGATCGAGCCGATAATCCGGCGCGAGAAGGAGCGCTGCTTCTTCCGCTTGTAGCGTGGAATGGGCGATTTGGGCCGTTTAGCCATGCTGCCGCCTAGCGGGCGGAAGTACGCGTCTCAAGGTTGAAAGGAGTGCAATCGTCCCTGGAGCCTTTGGGCCGAATTAAAGCGCTGGCCTCCG
>JBJMUN010000100.1:0-5863 GCA_045811185.1 Sphingomicrobium sp. | reverse complement strand
AACAACCGTCTCGCCCTCGCGCAAAGCGAGCGCGGCGATGACTTCACTGACCAGCACCGGCACGTGTGGGGCCGTTTGCGCGCCGGTGCTGGTCATGACAGGCCTCGTTCTTCGAGGCGGTAACGGGCAATATCCTTAAGGTCCTCGGGGATGCGCGGATCGTCGAGCAGAAGCTGCGGGTTCCAGATCTGGAAGGTCTCGCCAGTGCCGAGGAACAAAGCGAGGTCGCCGATCTGGCCCTTGCGGCGCATCATCGGCGGGAAGACGATGCGTCCGGAGCTATCGTAGGGGACCTCCTCAGTCGCCGCGAAGGCCATCAGGTTGCGCTGCTGATATTCGAGCTGCGCGTCGGCGTTGGTTTCTTCTTTTTCGAGCAGCCGTTCGAGCTTGGCGTGCTTCAGCGCGGCGTAGGCGGGGTCATAGGCGCTGAGGCAGGCGAAAGCTTCGTGCTTGGCGAGGACGATGGTGCGGGCGTCGCCGCGGCGCTCGATCACTCCGCGCAGGAACGCAGGAATGGAAACGCGGCCCTTCGCATCGACCGCGTTCAGTGCGCTGCCCTGAAACAGATGCTCTAGCGCCACGCCCAAACCACTCCCCGTTCGCAGCGCGCAAGGCAGGGAACGCGGATGCGCGCCGTCGCGCGCGCCGCATCAGGTTCGAATCAAAGGGATTGCCCCCGCGCTACAGTCCTTGTTGGTAACCCAACGGGGTGCGGGATACAATGGGTTTTGATGGGATTTACTGGGATATCATGGAAAACAGCGGATTTCTGCGGTTTTTTGGAATGCGTCTGCGGCCTGTTCCTCTCCCGTCCGACCGATCGAGCCTTGTGGATAAGTCTGTGATCACCCGAATCACTTGTCGTTGAGCCTGGCAAGCTCGGAAGCAATTCCGGTGAGGTTTTGCTGCGCTTCGTCGCCAAGCGCCCCGGCATTCAGGAGGTCGGCATCGGCAACGATGATGGCGCGCCCTTTCCCGACCTGGCAGTCGGCGACAAGCCGGTCGCTGCTGAGATTGCACTTGCCCTCGAGCGTGCCCGGCGAAATCGTGATCACATCATAGCCGCCGAGCGAACGGACCACCTTCCCCGGTGCGTCGGGAGCGTCGAGCCGCAAGCCCCAGTGCGCGAGCAACCCGGTATCCGTGAACATCGGCGCCGGGCGCAGCGGATCACCCAGCGGACGCTTGCTCGGCCACTCCAGCATCGGGTCGGCGAGAAGGAGCACGTGACCGCCGCGCCGGACCCATGAGTCGAGCGCAACCAGGTTCTCGGCGGTCTGCGCGGGCGGCTGTGCCATCAGCAGCAATCGAGCCTTCGCCAGCTCGCTCGGGCTGGTCGTGCTGATCGGCAGGACCTCGAAGGAGGAGCCGAGCGCCGTCAGCGCCGGCGAACCGTTGTTTTCAAGGCCGAAGTCCTCGTCGAAGAGCAACGGAAGACTGGTGAGGAGCAGGAGCGGCGGCTTGTCGCGCTGCCCTGCCGCGGGTTGCCGATGTTGGGGCGGGCGGAGGGCGAAGGCTGCGGCGGCCACGAGAACGACGACGAGGCCACCGAGCGCGCGGACGCGCGCCCTCGTCACTTGTTCTCGGCTACGTTGTTGCTGCTTTCGGACGCGCCGGGCGCAACGCCGAGTTCGGCGAGCGGTTCGCTCGGCTCGTTCGCGCTCGCCTGCTCCGCCGCGTTATTGACCTCGTCGCGGCTCGACCGGCTGACGATCGAACCGAGGAGGACGAGCAGAAAGGCGAAGGCTAGGCCTGTAAGCCCGATGCGGATGCGCTGCGCGCTACTGCCGGCCTGGTAGGGCATGTTCATCGACGAAGCTATGTCCCACTTCGACAATATGCAAGAACGCGCCCTTGACGGTTGTTGTCAGGATGGGGAATTGCGTTTCTTATGACTCGCACTCCCCTTCTCATCATCCTTGCTGCGGCCGCGGCGCTAGCCGGCTGCAACAACAGCGATCACACCATCGTCGCCGGTCCCGACACCGGAGACACTGCCAGCAACGCGGCTGCGAACGGGCCAGTCGCCCTTCCGCCGTCGATCCAGGCCAGCAAGTCGTACCGCTGCCACGACAACCAGCTCGTCTATGTCGACTGGATGTCGGACGGCACCGCGCGCGTGAAGAAGACCCGCGAAGAGATCGGCACGACCGTGACATTGGGCACGGATCTCAAGGGTGACTCGAAGGCGTCGACGATCACCTACAAGGGCCAGAGCTGCAAAGACTGAGCGAGGCCGCGGCGAATTTCCTCTGCGCGCGCATGAGGCCGCAGGGGAAGTCAGCGATAAATCTCAGCAGGCGGCAGTTCGCCGGGGGCGTCTTGGGATTGGCTGTTTCCGGTCGTCTGACGGGAACCGCCGTTGCGCAGGGCCGGGCGGATCTCTCGGCGGCCTTTGCCGCGATCCGGGCTTATGGCGAGAAGCATCGCAGCTACTTCAACCTTCCCGGAATGACGCTCGGGGTGATTGCGCCGGACGGTCAGCGAAATGTGCTGAACTTTGGCTATGCCAATGCCGACGCGCGAACGGCGATCACGTCCGATACGCTGTTCCAGATCGGCTCGATCACCAAGGTGATGACCGCCGCGGTGCTTCACCAGCTGGCGGCCGAGGGGCGGCTGAGACTCACCGACCGCATAAGCGGGATCGTGCCCGAACTGTCGTTGCCGGCCGCGAATTCCATCGAGGTGCGGCACGTTCTCGACCATGTGGCGGGGCTGCCGACCGACGCGCCGATGTTCCCGGAGGGCGGCCTTTGGACGGCGTACGCGCCGGGCACGCACTGGCATTATTCGAACACCGGCTACGAGATCCTCGGCAAGCTTGCAGAGCATGTTGCGCAAAAGCCGCTCCGAGAACTGTTCCAAGACCGGATCTTCGTGCCTCTTGGAATGACCCGCTCACGCGGGGCAATCCTTGGTCGCGACCGCGCGCTCTATGCTCAAGGCTACGAAGCCGCCGACCCGATCGCAGTCTATGCGCGTGGTGTGCCCCTTCGGCCTGCCCCATGGGTCGACGTGACGGCGGGCATGGGATGCGTTGCATCGACCGCCCAGGACATGCTGCCGTTCCTGCGGGCATTGACCAAGGCAGCGCAGGGCAATCCTGCGCTCGGGCTGTCAGCCGAACAGGCCCGCGCATTCGCCCGCCATGCCGTCGCCACCGACACCCCGGGCATGGGCTACGGCAACGGCCTGATGCACGTCGGGCACGGCGGGCGCGCCTATCTGCACCACACCGGCGGCATGCTGTCCTTTTCTTCGTCCTTCCACGCCGACGTGGCGAGCGGCGTCGGAGCCTTCGCAAGCTCCACCATCACCGCCTTCGCAGATTACCGGCCGCGGCTCCTGACGCGCTTCGCCGTGGACGCAGTCACGGCGGCGCTCTCGGGCCGTCCACTCCCTCCACCGCCCCCGCTCCAGGCGGGCCTTGCCAATGCTGCTTCCTACGTCGGCCGCTACGCGGGACCCGCGGGCGAGTTCGAGGTCAAGCCAGGCGCACCGCTGACGATGCTGGCCGGCGGCCAGGAAGCGCCGTTGGAGATCGCAAGCGAGGACGTGTTCGCGACGAGGCACCCTCTCTTTCGCAACTTCAGCATCATGTTCGAGCGCAGCAAGGGCAAGGTCGCCCTCGCGAGCTGTGGCCCCGACACATATGTTCGCGTCGGCGCCGGCGCAGAGCTCCCCCGGTCCAATGCATCCCTTGGACGCCTTGCTGGCCGCTACATCGACGACAACCCGTGGTACGGCGCTGCGCAGGTCGTCGAGCGCGGCGGCAAGCTATGGCTTGGAACCGAGACCGCGATCACGAGGATCGGCGAGAACCTGTGGCGCGTCGGCAAGGAGAGCTGGTCGCCCGAACGCGCCTCATTTGCCAATTTCATCGACGGTCGGCCGCAGACCTTCATCTTCTCCGGAGAGAAGTTCGTCAGGCACGACGCCTGACGGCAGGGTCTTTCAGGCTGGCTGCGGCTGCGCCGGCGCCTCCGACTTCATGAACTGGTCCATGCGCCGCTTGAGCTCGTCTTCGGGAACGTCCTCCACGTGCGTCGCGAGATTCCAGCGATGACCATAAGGGTCGAGCAACGTCCCGGACCGATCGCCGTAGAACTGGTCCTGGACTGCCCGCTCCTCCTTTCCCCCGGCGTCGATGGCCTTCCTGAATGCACTGTCGACGTCGTCGACGTAGATGTGGAGGCTGACGGCGGTGCCGCCCAAGGACTGCGGCGAGAGATGGCCGCCTTCGGGCCACTCGTCCGACAGCATGACGATGGAGTTGCCAATTCTAATCTCGGCATGGCCGACCTTGCCGCCGTGCTCGAAGCGCATGACCTCGCTTGCGCCAAGTGCCCGCTTGTACCAGTCGAGCGCCTCGCCGGCGTTCTTGACCGAGAGGTAAGGCGTGACGGTGTGATACCCTTCGGGAATCGGCTTTCCCATTACCGCTCTCCTTCGAGCTGCCCCCGGGCGCCTGATACTGCCATTGCCGGAGTCGCTCCAAACCGGAGCGCTAGCCGCACTCGGCTGACACCGCTAATGGGCCGCCCATGGACGTTCTCGAAGCTTCCCGCATCACGCCCGACATCGTTGCCGAGCACGGTCTCTCCGCCGAGGAATATGATCGCATCCTGAAGGCGCTTGGCCGGGAGCCGAACCTCGTCGAGCTCGGCATCTTCTCTGTCATGTGGTCAGAGCATTGCAGCTACAAAAGCTCGCGCTTTCACCTGAAGAAGCTGCCGACAGAAGCGCCGTGGGTGATCCAGGGGCCCGGCGAGAATGCGGGCGTGATCGACATCGGCGACGGCGACGCCGCGATCTTCAAGATGGAGAGCCACAACCATCCCTCTTATATCGAGCCCTACCAGGGCGCGGCGACGGGCGTTGGCGGGATCTTGCGAGACGTGTTCACCATGGGCGCGCGCCCAGTCGCGAACATGAACGCGCTGCGTTTCGGCCGGCCCGAGCATCCCAAGATGCGCCACCTCATTGCCGGGGTCGTCGCCGGCATCGGCGGCTACGGCAATTGCGTTGGCGTTCCGACGGTTGGGGGCGAGGTCAATTTCGACACGGCCTATGATGGCAACATCCTCGTCAATGCGATGACGGTCGGTGTCGCGAAGACAGACAAGATCTTCTACTCGGCGGCATCCGGGCTCGGCAATCCGATCGTCTATGTGGGATCCAAGACGGGCCGCGACGGCATTCACGGCGCGACCATGGCCAGCGCCGATTTCGACGAAAATAGCGAGGAGAAGCGCCCGACGGTCCAGGTCGGGGACCCGTTCACCGAGAAATTGCTGATAGAGGCCTGTCTCGAGCTGATGGCCACCGACGCGATCGTCGCAATCCAGGACATGGGTGCCGCCGGGCTGACCAGCTCGTCGGTGGAAATGGCGTCCAAGGGCGGAGCCGGCATCCGTCTCGACATGAACAAGGTGCCTTGCCGCGAAACCGGAATGACGCCCTATGAAATGATGCTTTCGGAAAGCCAGGAGCGGATGCTCATGGTCCTGAAACCGGGCCGCGAGGCCGAGGCCGAGGCGATCTTCCGCAAGTGGGAGCTCGACTTCGCGGTCATCGGCGAAGTGACGGCGACGGGACACATGGTGCTTGAGTTCGACGGCGTGGTCGTCTGCGACATACCGCTCGGGCCACTGGCCGACGAGGCCCCCTGCTACGAACGACCCTATATGGACCTCGACCAGTATAAGGGCTGGGCTGGGGTCAAGCCGTTGGGCGAGGTCCCGCAGAACCAGGACATCGCTGCGGATCTCGTGAAGCTGATGGGTTCGCCGAACATCGCCAGCCGGCGCTGGATATGGGAACAATATGACCAGTCCGTCGGGGCCGACACCGTGCAGCG
>JBJMUN010000099.1:0-8425 GCA_045811185.1 Sphingomicrobium sp. | reverse complement strand
GGCGGCGGCAAGACCCGCCTGACCTTCTCGGCGCCCTCGCGGGGGCTGATCGGCTACCATGGCGAGTTCCTGTCCGACACGCGGGGCACCGGCATCATGAACCGCTTGTTCGAGAAGTACGGGCCGTACAAGGGCCCAATCGCCGGCCGGCAGAATGGAGTCCTCATCTCCATGGAGCAGGGCCCAGCCGTGGCTTACGCGCTCAACGCGCTCGAGGAGCGCGGCGTGCTCTTCGTCTCGCCCGGTGAGATGCTCTACGAGGGCATGGTGATCGGCGAGAATGCGAAGACGCAGGACCTCGAGGTCAACCCGCTGAAGTCCAAGCAGCTCACCAATTTCCGCGCCTCGGGCAAGGATGAAGGAATTCGCCTGACGCCGCCGAAGCGGATGAGCCTGGAGCAGGCGATCGCCTACATCCAGGACGACGAGCTGGTCGAGGTGACGCCCAAGGCGATTCGAATCCGCAAGCGCTATCTCGACCCGCACGAGCGCAAGCGGCAGTCGCGCAAGCTCGAGGCCGCCTGAACGCTAGGTTGTGCCGGGTCGCGGGTCCAAGTTCGGCTCGGCCAGAGATCACACTGGCGTTCGCGAGGCACTGAGCAAGGTCTGCGGCAGCGTAACGAAATCGAATTCGCAGCGTTGAGGCGCCGTGCGCCTGTGGACTGCAGCAAAGCCGATCATGATTGCCGCGTGCGCGGGCCTGCCCCTCGCGGCCCTCGCCGGCTTCCTGTTCGCGAAGTCGGGGGCCTACGATGTTGGCGCCGCCAAGCGCCACACCAAGTTTACCGAATGGCTGACGCACGAAACGATGATCCACTCGGTGCGACGACATGCGGCACGAATAGCGCCGCCTCCCTATACGTCCGCCGACGAGGTCGTCGCCGGCTATTGCGCTTATGAGACTCACTGCGCCGCCTGCCACGGCGCTGCAGGTGTGGCGCGCGAACCGTGGGTCAGCGGATTGGAGCCGCAGCCACCGTACCTCCTCGATTCGACACAGCAATTCACGCCGGGTGAGCTTTTCTGGATCGTGAAGAACGGCATCAAGATGACGGGAATGCCCGCCTGGGGCAGTGCCATGTCCGACCGGGAGGTGTGGAACGTCGTCGCCTGGCTGGAGGCGGGCCGAAACCTATCGCCACAAACCTTCCTGCAGTGGCGAGCTGAGCGGCGCTGCGCTGCTACGAGCGAGACTTTGCCAGCTCCTGGACCACTTTCCATTCATCGTCCCTGACGGGGGCGACCGACAGCCGCGATTGCCGGATGAGCTCCATCCTCGCGAGCCGCGGCTCGGCCTTGATGGTCGCGAGAGTCACAGGCGCGAGGGGCTGGACCGGCTCGACCCGGACCGATACCCAGTCGGCGTCCTTGGGATCCGGTTGCGCCTCGCGGGTGATGCGCATGATGCCTACCACCGCCTTGTCGGACATGCTGTGGTAGAAGAAGGCCTCGTCACCCACCTTCATCGCCTTGAGGTGCAGACGGGCGGCATTGTTGCGCACGCCGTCCCATTCGGTGCCGCCGTCGCGTACCAGGTCCGACCAGCCGTAGCTCTCGGGCTCCGATTTCATCAGCCAGTAGGCCACAAACCTGTCTCCAATGTCTCGCTTCGGGATCGCTATCGTTAGCGCGCCGACGAGGCGAGTTAAACTGGCGGCGAAGCGTTTTCCGCGGCTGTGGAAAACTCTAGAAAACTGAACGTTTTGAAAGAGTTCCTGAATCCACCGCGCGAGTCGCTCAACTCACCGCTCATCGCTTGGACTCTTCCAAAGGTTAACATATCTGGGGGTCAGCGAACGAGGGCGGTGAGCCCATGGCGCGAGGGAAGCGCCGGGCTCGCAAGACGGGCGATCCCCGCTGGAGATTGAAGAGCGCTCTTGAAGCGCCTCCAGCGGGTGACGCCCGCCAAGGAAGGGCAAATTCAGTAGTGGTAAAGCTTCTCGGCGGGCGCGCTGCGTCCGCGGTCATTGGTCTATTCATGCTTGGCGTCGGCTCGAGCGCATCGGCGCAGGACGCGGTCGCGGCCCGTCCGATCCAGGCGGTCGCGAGCACGATAACCGCCGTGGCTGCCAGCAATGGCATTGTCAGCCAGGCACAGCCGGCGCAGTCGGTAACCGTGCAGCTTCAGCCGTCGATCGCGACGGAGGCAGCGTGGCTCTACAAAGCAGGCTGGCCGCTCTACGCGCTGGTCGACAAGTACAGCGCCGGAGCGCCGCTCGACGAGCAGGCGAACTGCCTTGCGACGGCCGTCTATTTCGAGGCTCGGGGCGAGAGCGTCGAAGGACAGCTCGCCGTCGCTCGGGTCGTCATGAACCGTGCCGCTTCGGGTCGCTATCCGCCCGACTGGTGCAGCGTCGTCAAGCAGCCGTGGCAGTTCTCGTTCGTGCGGCACGGCGAATTCCCCGCGATCGACACGGGCTCGACTGCCTGGGCGCGGGCCCAGGGCGTTGCGCGCATCGCGATCGCCGATGTCGTGCCGAGCCTGCAGCCGGACGTGCTCTGGTATCACGCGTCCTATGTCGCGCCGTCATGGGGGCACCGCCTCAACATGGTCGAGAAGATCGGCGCGCACATCTTCTACCGCGCCTAAGCGAGTTAATTTGGAGGGGTGAAGGCGTCCCGGGCAGCGATGTCCGGGGCGCCTTCTTCATTTCGGCGCAACCGCTAGTCACTCCGGCGATAACCCTGTTCACGAGGGATTCGCACGCGGAACATTCGGCGTAACCATCCAAGTCACGGATTTTCCGAAGGAATGTCCGGGAGCGCTGGGAGGGGACGCGTGTGCTCAATATCCTGATCGTCGAAGACGACAGCCAGCTTGCTGTGACACTCAAATATCTCGTCGAGGATAATCCGCGCTACCGGGTGATCGCGATGGCGCAGGATGCCGATCAGGCGATTGCCGCCGCGGAGGAGTACCAGCCCGACCTCGTTCTGCTCGACCTGCACCTTGCAAATGGCACCACCGGCTTTTCCGTTGCGGCGCGGCTCAACGACTTCGGCGTGCCGTGCCTTTTCGTCAGCGGAAAGGCTCCGCGCTTCCCAATGCCTGATCTCGCGCTTGGCTGCCTGATGAAGCCGTTCACTGCCGAGGACGTGCACCGCTCGCTGGCGGCTGCCGAGGACCTTCTGCGCGGGCGCGAAGCAGTCCGGCCCAAGATGCCGGAAAATCTGACGCTCTACGATCCATATGCCCCAATTTCCGGCGCCGAGCCGGGATTCATTCCCTCGAAGCGGTCATTGCGGACGCGGCTCGAGCACTGGATCTCGGGCCATCACCACTAGGGCTAGAGGGTCATCATTCCCTGGCGCGGCTCGCGCGTTCCCAAGGTGGTTTCGGTGAGCCTCGCTCCGGCGTCGATCAGGGCCTGTCGTCGGCCCTTGAGGTCGGTATTGCGCTGGACATCCTCAAGCGGCAGCAGCGAAGCGATGCAGGGGTGCGCCAGCGTGCGTTCGACGAAGGCCGAAGTCAGCGGCCAGCGTCCTTTATCGACGCTGAAACCGGCATAGGCGCCGTTTCGGAAGAAGCTCGCGATGGCGATGTCGGCGATGCCGACGTCACCGAACAGGAACCCCTCATGAGGAAGTTCGCCCTCGAGATAATCGAGCGCGACCGGGATATCCTCGTTCAGCGCCTTGTCGATCCGCGCCAGGTCGCCAGGTTTGCCCCAGACCAACGGGTGGACGATCTTCTGGTAGAAGAGGCTCCAGATGAAGAGGTCGCCGAGACGCGTATCGGCAAATTCCTCGAACCATCGGGCGCGAGCGCGGTCCTTCGGCACCGCCGGAAAGAGCGCGTGACCGGGATAAGCGTCGTCAAGATAGGCACAGATCACGCTTGAGTCGCTGATCGCGAAGCCGCCGTCGATGAGCACGGGGATGCGGCAGAGCGGGCTAAGGCGTCGGAACTCGTCATTGCCGAAGAACGGCGTAATCGGGTCGACCTCGTAGGAAATGCCCTTGAGGTTCATGCAGGCGAGCACCTTGCGTACGTAGGGGCTGACGTAGCTGCCGATGATGGTGAGTGGCCGGTCCATCATGATGGAATGCAGCTACCCGAAGCCGTCCGCAAGCGGGGGACTGGACAGCGACTTCCATCAACGCTACAAATGTAGCGCACTACACATGGATCAGCTGAAAGGACGCTCCGTCATGCGTTATCCCGTTGGATTGTTTCTCGTGCCTCTCGCCCTCTCGGCACCGGCCATGGCGCTCGAGGTTGTTCCCGTACCGCAGTTCCGGGCCATCGAGCTTCGCGGCGGCGGCGAGCTTCAGCTGCGCCAAGGCCCCGTTCAGCGCGTGACGCTCCTCGACGGGTCGAGCCAGTTCACCAACGTCGGTGTGGATCGGGATGGCAAGCTCAGGATCGACGCCTGCAACGCCCGTTGCCCGCACCAGTACCGCCTGCGCATCCTTGTCGAGAGCCCGAGGATCCCGCGGACGCTGGCCGTGTCGGGTGGCGGCACGATTACGGCGAGCTCCGGCACCCCCGAGAGAGAGCTGACGCTCGCCGTCAGTGGCGGCGGTTTGATCGACACGAGGGCTGTATCGGCAGAGGTGGTCACCGCCGCGGTCAACGGTGGCGGACAGATCAATGCACGGCCTCGCAACGTGCTCACTGCAGCGGTGAATGGCGGCGGAGAGGTGCGCTACTGGGGCAACCCCGTCGTAACTAGCGCAATCCAGGGCGGCGGGAACGTCCGCCCAGGGGGTTGAGGGGAGGCTCAGGCTAGCTCCACGACCTCGGCACGGCCGTCATCGAACCGCAGTCCAACCGTCAGGAGCGCCCGGAACTCATTGTAGCCTCCAGTGCCGGGATGAAAGGCGTGGAAGAAGAGCTGAGGTCTTCCATCGAGGCCGGGCGCGACAGAGGCATGCCCTGGCGCCGTCCACTCGCGCGTTGACCGGAGCAGCGGCTCCCCCTGCTTGACGTAAGGGCCGAGTGGATGATCGGCGACCGCGACGCCGATGCCGTAGGCCGGCGTCGAGAAATCGTTGCCTGCATAAAATAGCCAGTAGCGGCCGTCCTGCCGGGTCACGAATGGCCCCTCGATCAAATGTCCTTCCCAGTCGAGATCGTTGGTGAGCACAATGCGATTCTCGCCCGTCAGCGAGCAGCCGTCGTCCGTGACGCGTTGGGCGCGAACGGGCGTCGTCATGGCTTCGATGATGGTTTCGGCGGCAAGGCCAAAGCCGACCAGCGCAGCCTTTACCTGCCTCCAGTTCGCGAGCGCCGCCTCGATCAGTGGCTGCATCGCGAAGAAGCGCGTCATCGGCCGCTGGGCGTTGGCCCACGGGACGATCGCCGCCGCGAATGCGGCAGTGCGGCGGTCGCGCTCGTCGTGAAACAGCTCGGCGATGAGGACCGGGTGCTTGCGAAGCAGCATCGCGAGCGGGCGTGGCCAGATGCTGTTGGTGTCGTCTTTCCAGAACAGGTAGCGCTCACCGCCTTCGTCGATGAAGAGGTGGGAATCGATGACGCCGCCGCTGAGCGCCGGCTGGCCTTCGTCATAGCCGAGACCGGTCGTGTTGACGGGCTTGCCGGTAATTAGCGGAACCCCGTTGTCGGTCCACGGGCCGAGGGGTGATGGTGCCCGCGCAAGGCCGATCGCGAGGGCGTTCGTCGATTGCCTCGCAGTGAACACCGTCCAATATTCGTCGCCGACCCTAGCCATCTCAGGCGCCCAGAAATCCGCGGCGTTGCGGCCTTTTGCGGCCCATGGGGGTTGTTGCCCTTCGGGGAAAATGAACCCCTTCGGCTCCCAATGATCAAGGTCCTGGGAATGGAGGATTGGAAAGGCGTCCGGCGCATCATTGGATGTTGCGACCAGCCACCAACCGTCGTCCGTCTTGAGCACCGCCGGGTCGCCGTAACCGACGAGGATTTGCGGATGGACGTTTTCCGTCAGCAGTGGGTGCCAGCGCAAGCCCGGCGCGGGATGCTCGATCGCATCCGCGAAGACGTGCGGAACGCGCGTCTTGAAGTCGGATGAAAGGTCCTGGAAGAAGTGGCTGAAGTCCTGCTGGGTTGCGGTGGGAATCCTGTAGTGCGCGCTGCGCCCTTCGAACGTCACGTCGACGCTGAACCCGTCGCCTTCGGCACGCGGAACAACTGAAAACTCCATGCGGCGGCGGCTTAAGGACCCGGCGCATCGCTGAGAACCCCTTCCGGGCTGGGCCGCACGAACCTATGGTCGGGTGGTGGGGCGCGCCGATCATGTGTTGGCAATCGATCAGGGGACGACCTCGACGCGCGCCATCCTGTTCGACGCCGGCGCACATGCTGTTGCGGTCGCGCAGCGCGAACTGACGCAGCATTATCCCGCCCGGGGCCAGGTCGAGCACGATCCGGAAGAAATCTGGGAGGGCACGCTCGCAGTCGCGCGGGAGGTGCTTGACCAGGTCGAGCCGCGCCGCGTCGCCGCAATCGGCATTACCAACCAGCGCGAAACGGTGGTGATCTGGGAGCGCTCGACTGGCCGACCGATTTACCGCGCCATCGTGTGGCAGGACCGGCGAACTGCAGATCAATGCGCGAGGCTAAAATCGGAGGGTGCCGAGGGCCTGGTCAGCGAGCGTACGGGGTTGCTCCTCGATCCCTATTTCTCGGCGACCAAGATCGCCTGGATCCTCGACAATGTCCCCGGCGCTCGGGAGCGCGCTGAGCGGGGCGAGCTAGCCTGCGGAACCATCGATTCATTCCTCCTGTGGCGGCTCAGCGGCGGGGCGGTGCACGCGAGCGACGCGACCAATGCCGGCCGCACCTCGCTCTTCGACATTCGGCGGAACTGCTGGGATGAAGAGCTATGCCGCCTCTTTCGTGTGCCCGCGCTCCTGTTGCCCGAGGTTCACGACAACAGCCACCACTTCGGCCTGACCGCGCCCGGATTGTTCAACAGCGAGCTGCCCATCGCGGGCATGGCCGGCGACCAGCAGGCAGCGTTGTTCGGCCAGGCGTGCTTCAGCCCGGGCATGATCAAGTGCACCTTCGGTACCGGCTGCTTCATCCTCGTGAATACAGGAGCCGAGGCTGTCGCGTCGCAACATCGGCTGCTGACAACACCGGCATATCGGCTGGGCGGCGAAACGACCTACGCGGTGGAAGGATCGATCTTCGTTGCCGGTGCCGCCGTCAAATGGCTGCGAGACGGGCTCGGGGTAATCGCCCATGCTTCGCAGACCGACAGCCTCGCGACCCGAGTGCCCGACAGCCATGGCGTCTACATGGTGCCGGCCTTTGTCGGCCTTGGAGCGCCGCACTGGGACCCGGATGCGCGCGGTGCAATCTTCGGCCTCACGCTCGATGTGAC
Source organism: Sphingomicrobium sp. (assembly GCA_045811185.1). Classification (GTDB taxonomy): domain Bacteria; phylum Pseudomonadota; class Alphaproteobacteria; order Sphingomonadales; family Sphingomonadaceae; genus Sphingomicrobium. The sequence continues at coordinate 1,115 of JBJMUN010000099.1, read as the reverse complement.
AGGTGCCCACTTGGCCCGCGCTGCACTGGAAGCGGTCGCATATCAGACCCTCGACCTGCTCGAAGCGATGGCAGGGGACGGCGCCCGGCCGTCGGCGATGCGCGTCGATGGCGGCATGGCCGCCAATGAGTGGCTGTGCCAGTTCCTTGCCGACGTCCTGCAGTTGCCGGTGGACAGGCCGCAAAACCTCGAGACCACGGCGCTCGGCGCCGCCTTTCTCGCTGGCCTCGCAACAGGCGTCTGGCCCAACCTGGAAGCGCTCACCGAGACCTGGCAACGCCGCGACCGCTTCTCGCCCGCGATGGAGCAGGGCCGGCGCAAGCGCCTCGTCCAAGGATGGAGGAGCGCCGTCGCCAAGACGCTTCGGACCTTATAGGGAAAATAGGGAAATCGAACGGTTTCGGGGAAAACGCTGGGTTTCGGCCAGCCGCGACAACCTTCTGGTATCTCTCGAGGGGAATTGACGTTTCGAGCGCCGACGATCGGGTGTAGAGGACCCCGATGGGCCTAATCGGAAGGTTGCTGGTGCTTTTGGCCATGCTGCTCATGCCGCTCGGCATGGCGCCCGCCGCGGCATCCGCATCGCCGGTCAATCACCATGCGATGATGGCCGGAATGGCTACGGATCATTGCCCCGACCAGTCGAACAAGCGTGAGCACAATGACGGTCTGGCGATGTGTTCAATGGCGTGTGCCTCCGCCCTTCCGGCGCAAGACGTGGTTCGTGACGAGACGCCTATGCGACGCCATCAGCTCGTCATTCCGATGATGGCGCAGAGGCTTCACGGCATCCTGCTCGAGATTGCTACCCCTCCGCCCAAGGTCGCCTGAGTTTCGACAGCAAACACTCGAACTCAGGAGAATAATCATGATCACATTGATTGCTGCGGCCCTTGCGGCCGCGCAGCCCACGACAGCGGCTGCAGCAAATCCCTCGCCCAACGCTCACGCTCAGCATCAGGAGATGGGACACATGGGGATGAGCGAGAAGGAAATGGCGGACTGCCACAAATGCTGTGAAGAGATGATGGCCAAAATGCATGAAGGCCATCCCAAGCACGGCGAGCACAAGCCTAGGTAACCTGCTGCGTGAGGGGGAGGCGTCGCCGCTGACG
>JBJMUN010000098.1:0-28666 GCA_045811185.1 Sphingomicrobium sp. | reverse complement strand
GCGCCCCCGGGTAGCACGTGCGGGGCTTGGCAAAGGTCCGATTTCAGGAGCCGACCGGCCTGGTCCCGACAACCGGTTTGGCGCAAAGCGGAGGCGAACTACGATACTGAATCCATTTACGGCTTCTAGACAGGGGCTGAGGTTCAAACTGAACCTTGAGAATCAAAAGCGACGAGAAAGTAGGCGCTTTAGTGCTATTTTGCTCATTAAGCAGAATGCCGCTTGCTCCTGTATGCAGCGAGGAGATACGCCTTCGGGAGGCAGGGGCCGGAGGTTCGAATCCTCTCTCCCCGACCACTTTCCTTTCGCTGTTCCGGCGCCCAAGTCAGAGGCCGATTTCTTTGGCCATCGTTTCTCGTTTTAGCTCGGTAAGCGAACGAAGAATGGGTTCGCGCCAGCCTTGGCGACCCTGGGCTGCGGCGCCTGCTAAGGCGTCATGAAGGTCGAACGGGTCATGCTGTTCGATCGCTTCGATGAGTGCATCCGCCTGCGCCAAATCCTTTTGGCGTTTCAACCGGCTCCCGACGTCTCGCTTCTGGGCCAGAATCAACTTGTGAACGGCGAAGCGCGATGGCTGGGGAACGTTAACGGAAACGCCAGAGCCCCACAGTGCGACCGTGGGGACGGGGTCATTGATTAACCAGTCCGTATACTGGAGCGGAGCCGCACCCGCATCGAGTTCGTCCATAGGCATTGGGTTGGCGTCGGTTCGCCGACGCGTTGGGGTGATGAGGTCCAGGAGAAATCCATCGGCGTTTCGGAAGCGCGATGGCGGCTCATTCGGGCGAATGTGCAACACAGCTTCGAACGTCGGGTCCCCTCGCTTTATGATTGTCTCTAGTCGCTCTGGCGGTTCGGCCTTGAGGGCGAGATTCGCCGTAGCGAGGTCCAGGTCTCCGGTCATGAGCGTTGGTGCTGGCAACCTCCGGCCGACCAGAGGCTCGCACATCATGTACGCGGCCGTGCCTACAAGGACAGCGCCGTTCCTGAATAGGCCCGCGTTCGAGATAGCATCGAGCGTGGCACCGATAGTGCGGTGCGGGGCTGCGAGGCCAGTGCGTCGTAGTAGCGAAACCAACCGTCGTCGATCGCCCGCCTGTTCCATCCCTCGTCTGAGTTCGGCGACCCTGACTTCGGCCTCTTCATCTCCAACTTTCCCGACGAACGTGTCGACGCGGTCAACGCCAACGGGTACTTTTGCATAGTAGTACTGAATGCCCTCACGCTGCCGCGTATAAACTGTGCCTGCGGGAACGGCGGTCGCAACTTGCTGCACAAGTTCAGCAAACAGCGTCTGCTCCGTGGGTGTGAGTGCGTTCCTCGCCATGTACAGACATTTTTGCTCTTTTTGTCTGTACGGTCAACTGTACAGACAGATTCGACGTATTTGTCTGTACATACCTGGCGCAAGGCCACGAGCGCCACGGAGCCATGATTTCGTGGAGCGAAGGGTTCGACGTGTGGGGGCAGCAGCCTGTTCCCAGTAACTTCGGGAGGCACGGGGCCGGAAGTTCGAATCCTCTCTCCCCCGCCACTTTATCAAAATCCGCAGCTGCTTGGACGACAATTGGACAACTGGCGGAACCGGTTGGCGTGCCTGCTTTATTTGAGCTGAATTGTGCTATTCTCCAAGGGAATCACGCAAAGGGGCAGTTCAGATGCTGGTCACGTTGCTTTCACTCGCCGCCACAACTGCAGTTCCTGTCGAAGTCGGCCGTTTCGATCCCGCGCGTTTCCCCAACGCCAAGAAGGTCGAACGGCGCATTCCGCATGCTGAACTCGTGCGACGCGTGGATCACATCATTGCCGACAAACAATGCACAATCGCCGGCGCCAACAAGGCTCAATATGACATCGTTGTGCCTTATGCGGTGCGCATGGAGCCGGACGGCAGCGCCTCCAAGGTCGTCGTCAAAGATTTGGGCTGCGCGCCGATCGAGACTCTGGTCGGCCAGGTTGCAAACGAACTCATCAGAGCCGGGGACTTCAGGCCGAGCCATGAGGATGGGGAGCGCTGGTACGTGAGCGAGGTCTACTTTGCGCACGGTGGTGAGACGCTTGCCCGTGAAACGGGGGATCCAGACCGCGTCATTTGCGAAGAGCCGAGGACGCAGATCGGCTCTCGAATCGCCCAGACCAAGGTTTGCAGAACTGCTGAGGAATGGCGGATCTATGATGCCGATCGCGACCAGGCGAAGCGCGACCTGCTTCATCGCGGAATGGTGCCGGGAGGACGATGAGGAATCCGATGCTCAGATCGGCAACGATCAGGCGTAAATCGGAAGTCGCTTGCGGGGGTGACTGAGCGGCCGCAATACCGTCTTTGGCGGTCTCTTGAAGCTTACCCGGACTCGCACCTTCCGGACCATCGGCCGCACGCCGGACGTCCAAGGGATGGCTGGCCCTGCTCGTCTCTGACGATCATCCGGAGGACCGTCCACAAACGAGCTTATCCCAAGCGATCTTAAGGAGCGGCCACGGCGCAGTCGTAGCCATTATCTTAACCACCTTGGGTTAGCCTCTTCCCATGGGCTCTACTGCTCGCCGCCTGCTTACGAAGGGCGCGATCCCTGCGGGCTGCGCGCTTGCCGCGCTGTGGGCCAGTCCGGCAACTGCACGATCTGATCTCGAGCTCTTCGGCGCCGATAATTTCGAGCTGAGCGGCGATGTTCGCCTCGTAGCCGTCAACGGAGAGGAGAGCTGGGTCGACGGGGGCTTCGGCAAGCTTCGTTCCGGCAGCGAGGGAGACCTCCGCCTGACCCCGCAACTGGGTAATGCCAGCATCGTCTGGAAGCCGCAATTCACCTGGTCCTTTGGGGCTGTCCTAGTCGGCTCCCTCCAAGGAGGCGAGCGCACCGAGGCGGGCCTCAGCCAAGCCTATTTGACCTTCCATCCCATGCGCAGCGACAAGCTGGCCTTTTCTGCGCGAGCCGGCCTCATGTGGCCGCCGATCAGCCTCGAGCACGAGGGCGCAGACTGGCATGTGAAGGATTCGATTACGCCGTCAGCCATCAACAGCTGGATCGGTGAAGAGGTGCGTCCCGTCGGCGCCGAGGGAAGTCTCACGGCGGGCGTCGGCGAGCACAAGGTCCGTGCGACAGCTGCCCTCACGGCAGCCAACGACACCGCAGGAACTTTGTTGAGCTTCCGAGGCTGGCCGCTCCACGACCGGACAACGCTTGCGTTCCATCGTGAACCGCTCCCGCCATTCGATGGCGAGATGGCCGAATATCAAGCACCCTATACCCATCCGCTGCTCGACGTCGGGCCCGGGTTTGCCCATCGGCCCGGCTATTACGTCAAGCTCGCCTGGCAGCCGCCGATCCCGGTCCGGGTTGAGCTCTTCCGCTATGACAATCGCGCAAATCCCGAGGAAGCGAACATCGATCCCGAATGGGGCTGGCGAACAGCTTTCAACCACATCGGCCTGCTGGCTGACCTGGGATCGGGTTCAGAGCTCAAGGCACAGGCGATCGCGGGACGCACGCGCATGGGCTTTCGCGAGCCCGACAAGCGCTGGGTCGACAACCGTTTCCGCTCGGCGTTCGTCATGGCAACGCGGCCCTTCGGCGAGCTTCGCATTTCCATCCGCGGCGACGTCTTCGAGACCCGCAATAGCGGCAGCCTGTGGGATGATGAATACGACGAAAGCGGCTGGTCAGCGATGCTCGCCGCCAAGCGCGAGTGGACCCTTTTCACTGGGTTGATTGAGCTGCTTCACGTGTCGAGCAAGCGAGAGGATCGCGAGGACGTCGGCCTCGAGCCGCGGCAGCATCAAACCCAGCTTCAGGCCGAACTGCGAATGCATTGGTAACCATCCTCGCTGGGCGAGCCGTTTACCGTTTTTGACTTAATACTCGCCGATGGTGCGTAATATCCTGTTCGCTCTGGCTATCGCCGGTGCTGCCTCGCCGCTTGTCGCGGCCCCATTGAATGTGCGTATCGTCGACGCGTCCGGGCGTCCGGTTCGCGATGCCGTTGTGACGCTGTACCCGACGGGTAATGCGGCGAGGCCCCCGCGTCCCGGCGGGCGCTTCGTTGTCTCGCAGCGGAACCTCCAGTTCCAGCCGTTCCTCACGATCATTCCAGTTGGCGCCAATGTGTCGTTTCCGAACCTCGATGCGACCAAGCACCACGTTTATTCATTCTCGACGGCAAAGAAATTCGAGCTGAAGCTCTTCGCCAAGGACCAGTCGCGGACGGTGCACTTCGACAAACCCGGGGTCGTCGCGCTCGGCTGCAATATCCACGACCAGATGAGCGCGTTCATCGTCGTTACCGACAGTGCGTGGACGGCTCGCACCAATGCGCAAGGCATGGCGAGCTTCGCCGATGCCCCGAATACGCCGGCGCGCCTCAGCATCTGGCATCCTTATATACGCGCCCCCGGCGGCCAGCTGCGGCAGGTCGTGGCCGCAACGCAGCGCAACGCAAGTTTCCAAATTCGGCTTCGCCCGCCAGCGGCGATGTCGATGACGGATTATTGATCTCCATGCGCTCGTTCCGCTCGCTGAGCGCGCGGCTGACGGTTCAGTTTGCCTTACTGTTCGCGGCAGCGATGCTCGCCGTCTCGGCGGCCTTGGGAACCTTCATCGCCGGCTCGGCGTCGCGCGAGGTTGAAGGTCAGCTTCAGTCGAGTGGCGCGGTCTACGACCGACTGTGGCAGCAGCGATCGCGCGAGCTCCAAAACGCCTCGCAACTGCTCGCGCGGGACTTTGGTTTTCGGGCGGCCGTTGCGAGCGGCGATCAGGCGACGATGCAGTCAGCGCTCAGCAATGCGGCAGCTCGGCTCCGCGTCAGAAGTGCCTTCATCGTCACCGCCGATGGTCATGTTTCGAGCATCGACGAGTCGGTGACAGGCCGGGAGGCGGCCGCCTTGTGGGTGCCGCTCGACGAAGGACGATTGACCGGTGTGTCGGTTCTTGCGGGTCGGCCGCGTCAGCTCGTTGCCGCACCGATAATGGCACCGACTCTCATCGGCTGGGTTGTGTTCGCCGCAGACCTCGACGCGCGCGAAATGCGAGGGCTGGAACAGCTCTCCGCAATTCCTCTGGGCGCGGCTGTCATTGCCTACGACAAAGGCCGCTGGTTCGAGGCGTCAGGAAGCATGTCTGCGTTGGATGCCGAAGCGGCATCCCTCGCGCAGAAGCATGTGGGCCAGGATGCCGCGTTCGAAATGCGCGTTGGGAGCGACACGTCGATCGCGCTCGCCAAGTCACTGCCGGTATTTTCTGGCGACGGGCGTGCTGTCCTCCTGCTCGCTTACCCGAAGTCGGAAGCAATGGCTGACGCCCGCAAGCTTCAACTCGCCCTCGGCGTCATGACGCTACTTGGCCTGTTGCTGGTCGGATTGGCCACGTGGCGGGCTGCGGCGAGGATCACAAAGCCACTCGCGCGCCTCGATGAAGCGGCCGAGCGGCTCGCATCGGGCGAGCACGTTCAGGTCCACGTGCGGGGCGAGGACGAGCTGGCGCGTCTCGCCGAAAGCTTCAATGAAATGGTCGGCAAGATCGCCGAGCGCGAGCAGCGCATCACGCAACTCGCCTTCAACGACACGCTGACGGGCCTTCCAAACCGCACCATGTTTCAGCAGCAGCTGGATCATTTCTTCCGCGCATCGGAAGGCAACGGAAGCCTGTTCGCCTTGCATTGTCTCGACCTTGATCAGTTCAAGGTGATCAATGACACGCTGGGCCACCCGGCCGGCGACGCTTTGCTGGTCGAAGCTGCGCATCGCGTCCAGCACGCTGCTCGCGGCCATTTCGTCGCCCGCCTCGGCGGCGATGAGTTCATCGTGCTTCAGACGATTGGCGACGATCGCGACGCCATCGACCGCCTCGCCCGTGACATTCTCGGAACGATGGCTAGGCCATTGATGCTGGATGGCAATGAAGTCGTGCCCTCGACGAGCATCGGTATCGCGATCGCGCCGCAGGATGGCGCTGACGGCGGTACCCTGCTGCGCAATGCTGACCTGGCGCTATACCGCGCAAAGGAAGCCGGCCGCGGAACCTACGCCTTTTTCGAAGAGAGCCTCAACGAGCGCGCGCAGCAGCGGCGGCAGATTGAAACCGATTTGCGCCTCGCGCTGGAACGCGGCGAGTTCGAGCTCTTCTACCAGCCGCTGTTCGACCTCGAGCAAAACCGGATCTGCTCGTTCGAGGCGTTGTTGCGCTGGCGGCACCCGCAGCGGGGTCTCGTCTCGCCGGCCGAGTTCGTCCCCGTTGCCGAGGACACCGGCCTGATTGTCCCGATCGGAGCATGGGTGGTGCGCGAAGCTTGCGCTCGTGCGGCCGACTGGCCGGATCATATCCGCGTCGCAGTCAACGTGTCGGCGGTGCAGTTCCACCGCGGCGGGATGCATGAAACCGTGCTTCGGGCTTTGGCCGAAAGCGGGCTTGCCCCCGGCCGGCTCGAAGTGGAAATCACGGAGTCCATCTTCCTCGAGGGGGGGGAGACCACGCTGCGGCTGTTGCACGCCCTTCGCTCGCTTGGCGTGCGCATCGCGCTGGACGATTTCGGGACCGGCTATTCGTCGCTGAGCTATCTGCAGAGCTTCCCGTTCGACAAGCTGAAGATCGATCGCAGCTTCATCCAGAATTTGCTCACACGCGATGGCGCAAGCGCCATCGTCCACGCGATTACAGAGCTTGCCAACGCACTTGGGATCGAAACTACCGCCGAGGGCGTCGAGGAAACCGCCCAGCTTATGGAGCTGCGAGCGCACGGTTGCTCGTCGGTGCAGGGGTTCCTTTTCTCCGAACCGATGAGCATCACGGACGTGGAGAAGCTCTTCAGCGAGCACGGCGGCGCGCTTCAGAACGTCGCCTGATCGCCGCTTCGGTCGAGAGTGTCTTTGCCAATCTCGCTAATGCTCGTGCAGCCGGTAAGCGCCATCGCGACGCGCATCTCGGCATCGATGAGCTTCAGCACATGCGCCACGCCGGCGCGGCCATTCGCTGCCAGTGCATAGGCCCAGGCGCGGCCAAGCAGCACGAAGTCTGCGCCGAGGGCGAGCATCCGGACCACGTCGAGCCCGGAGCGAACACCGCCGTCGGCAAGGACGGGGACGCTGCCTGCCACCACATCGGCGACCCGCGGCAGGGCGCGCGCGCTCGACATGACGCCGTCGAGCTGGCGTCCGCCATGGTTTGAAACGACGAGGCCGTCCGCGCCGCTGTCGATTACAGCGCGGGCGTCGTCGGGATCGAGGATGCCCTTGATGATGAGCGGTCCACTCCATTGAGTTTTGACCCACTCGACGTCCTTCCAGCTGACCGAAGGGTCGAAATTGGCGTGGATCCAGGCCTGGAAATCGCTTAGCGGCGCGCGTTTGCCGACGACCGGCTCGAGATTGCCGAGGCTATGCGGCCGGCCATTGACGCCGACGTCCCACAGCCAGCCTGGCCGAGCGAGAAGGTCGACCATTCGCCGAAGCCCGCCACCGGCAGCGCGGGCGTCGCGGTAGCGCGATCCAGGAACTGCGAGGTCGACGGTCAGGACGAGCGCTCCGCATCCCGCCTCCTTGGCGGTCTGGATCATGCTGGCGACAAAGCCGCGGTCCTGCACAAAATAGAGCTGGTACCAAGGCACGGCGCCTGACGCCGCCACCTCGCGCAGTGGACAGGCGCTTACTGTCGAAAGGATCATTGGCACGTTCGCGGCTGCCGCGGCGCTTGCCGCCTGCACTTCGCCGCGCCGTGCATAGAGGCCGGAAAGACCAACGGGCCCAAGGCCGACAGGAAGGGCCCAGCGCTCTCCGAGCAGGTCGACTGAAAGATCGATCGACGAAACGTCGCGAAGCACACGCTGTCGGAGCGCAACCGATTGCAGATCCTCGATGTTTCGCGCGAGCGTCACCTCGTCATAGGAGCCGCCATCAAGATATTCGAATAGGAAATGCGGCAGCCGCGCCCTGGCGAGTGCGCGGTAGTCGCTGACGCTGGCAGCGCCCTGCGCCAAATCAGGTCGCGAAGCCCGGATCGAGGCGCAACGCCTTTCGCTTCAATGCCGGCCAGGCAAGCAGGTTAGCCGCCAGCGGCAGCCCGATTGCGCCCTGTTGCGCGGTCACTTCCGGGGAGCCCTGTGGCGGGTTGTTGATCTGATCTCCTGCCGAAAGCGCCATGATTTGCGCCTGGCACGCGCGCTCCAGATAATAGAGGCGGATGAAACACTCGCCGACATTCTTCCCGACGGCGAGCGTACCATGATTGCGAAGAATCATCGCGTTCTTCGTGCCGAGGTCGGCAACCAGCCGCTCGCGCTCACCAAGGTCAACGGCAACGCCCTCATAATCGTGAAAGGCGAGGTCGCCACGGATCAGCATCGCAGTCTGCGTCAGCGGCAGCAGCCCGTCGTTGTGCGCCGACACTGCCTGCCCGTGCGGGGTGTGGAGATGCATCACCGCATGAGCGTCGTCGCGCGCCATATGGATCGCCGAATGGATCGTGAAGCCCGCAGGGTTCGTGATGAACGCCGTCGGTTCAACCGGATTGCCGTTGACGTCGACCTTCACCAGCGAGGAAGCGGTCACTTCCTCGAACATGAGATTGTACGGATTGAGCAGGAAATGATGCTCGGGTCCCGGAATGCGCGCCGAGAGATGCGTGAAGATGAGGTCGTCCCACCCGTAATAGGCGACCATTCGATAGGCGCAGGCGAGATCGACGCGGATCGCCCATTCCTCGTCGCTGACCTTCCCCTCAAGCGACGGGATCTCGACCGTTTCGAGCGGCCTCATGCCGCCCATCCCGCGGTTGATGGAATCGACCCTGTTCATGCTGGCACCTGTTGACGATCGGGGTGGGCTGCTGCGAACGCCTCCATGTTGTTGGCATTCTCTTCAGCGCGCAGCAACGTCGGATAGGCATCAAGAGGAATGTTGAAGCGCCGAGCATTGTAGAGCTGCGGTATCAGCAGGATATCGGCGCCGGTCGGCGCGTCCCCGAACAGAAACTTCCCGGCGCGCGGCGCCGCCATCGCCTCGAGCGCCGGAAGGCCCTCTCTGATCCAGTGCACGTACCAGCGGTCGATTTCGTCCTGATCGTGGCCGAGCTCGTTCTTCAGATATTTCAGCACCCGCAGGTTGTTCAGCGGATGGATATCGCAAGCGATCGCCATCGCGATTGCAACGACATGCGCACGTTCGGCGGCCGACGCGGGAAGAAGCGGCTGGTTGGGAAACTTGAGATCCAGGTAGTTGATGATCGCAAGGCTTTGCGTCAGTCGCTGTCCGTCGATCTCGAGGGTCGGCACGAGCCCCTGCGGATTGAGCGCATGATACTCGCTCGACTTCTGCTCGTTCTCGCGCAGGTCGACTTGGCGGCTTTCATAGTCGATGCCCTTCAGATTGAGGGCGATGCGGATGCGGTACGAGGCGGACGAGCGCCAGTAATCATAGAGGACGGGGCGGGACATGTCGGGTTGCTTACACTTGTGAAATGAACGGCGCCACGACTTCCGGCGGCACCCGGATGGGGCGCCCCGACGCTTTGTCGATGATTGCCCACTGGGTCTTCGCGCGGACGCATATTTTCCCGTCGGAACCCGCGAACTCCATCAGCCGGTCGAACCGCGCCCCCTTCGGCGCCTCGCCAACCCAGGTGCGCGCGGTGATGCGGTCGCCTTCGACCGCCGCGCGGAGGTAGTCGATCTCGTGCCGCACCACGACCCAATAATAGGCATGCTTATGCGCAGCGTCGGCAACCGAATGCCAATGGTCGACGGCGACCCGCTGGATCCACTGCACCCATACCGCATTGTTGACGTGGCCGAGCTCGTCGATGTGCTCTGGCCTCGCCGTGAGCTCCACCTCGAAGACCGGCCGGGTCATCGCACCTGCGTCAGAATGAACCCGTAAGTCTCCGCGACCTCGTGCAGCTTCTCCCACCGGCCCGACTTACCGCCATGGCCGGCGCCCATGTTGATCTTCAGGAACAACGGATTCATGTCGGTTTTCGTCGCACGAAGCTTCGCCGCCCATTTCGCCGGCTCCCAGTAAGTCACGCGTGGGTCGGTCAGTCCGCCGGTAATCAGCAACGGCGGATAAGCCTGCGCCCTCACATTATCGTACGGGCTGTAGCTGCGAATATAGTCGAACGCCGTCTTGTCGGTGATGGGATTGCCCCACTCCGGCCATTCGCCAGGAGTGAGCGGAAGCGTGTCGTCCAGCATGGTGTTGAGCACGTCGACAAAGGGCACGTCCGCCACTGCAGCGCCGAACAGCTCGGGATCGGAATTGATCACTGCGCCCATCAGCTCGCCACCCGCCGAGCCGCCGTTGATTGCGATGCAGCCTGGTTTCGTGAACTTCGCCGCAACCAGTCCCTTGGCGACGTCAACGAAGTCGTTGAACGTGTTTGTTCGCTTCGTGAGCTTGCCGTCAAGGAACCACTTGTAACCGAGGTCGTCGCCGCCACGAACATGCGCGATTGCGCACGCCCAGCCGCGATCGAGCAGGCTGATCCGGTTCGAGTTGAATGTCGGGGGGATCGCATGTCCGTAGGCGCCGTAGGCGTAAAGGAACAGCTTGCCCTCGCCGTTCTTCTCGAAGCCCTTCCGGTAAACGATCGAAACCGGCACCTTCACCCCGTCGCGAGCATCCACAATCAACCGCTCGGTCGCATATTGCGAGCTGTCGTATCCCGAAGGGATCTCCTGCACCTTCAGCACTTCGAGCCGGCCGCTGTCGGGGTGATAATCGTAGACCGTGGTCGGCGTGACCATTGACGAATAACCGAGGCGGTACGCGTCCGGTGCAAATTCCGGATTGCCCATGAAGAAGGCGCTGTAGCTCGCTTCTTCGAACGGAATGCGCGTCTCTTGTCCGCCGTAGGTTCGAAGGACGAGCTGATCGAGCCCATCCACTCGGCTGCTGATCGCGAGATGGTCGCGATAGGCCGTTGCACCGGTCAAGTAGACCCGATCCGAGCCGCCGATCACGGTCTCCCAGGCCTCCGGGTCCGCCGGATCGGCGACCGCGAGCCGGAAGTTCACATGGTCATCGTTGGTGTGGATCCACAGTTTTCCGTGTGCCGCGTCGACATGATATTCGCGGTTGGGCTTGCGGCGCGAAATCAGCGTCAGCGGCTGTGTCGGATCCTCGGCCGCGACGAACCGAACCTCGCTGGTCGCATTGTCACCGGTCGCGACAAAAATCGTGCTGCGGTCGTGCGATTTGCCGATCCCTACGCTGAAGCCGAGCTCCTCAGTCTCCTCGTAAAGAGTGATGTCTTCCTCAAGAGGACATCCCAAGCGGTGGAAGCGTGCCCGATAGCTGCGCCAATTGTCGTTCACCTCGCAAAACAGGACGCCGCTGCTGTCGCTGGTCCATACCGGCTGACCGATCCCGACCTTGGTGACGGTCTCGACGTCCTTGCCTGTCGCAATGTCGCGGATGCGAAGCTCGAACCGCTCCGAACCATCATAGTCCGCGAGCGTCGCGAGCAGCTCGCCGTCGGGGCTCACCTCAAGCGCGCCGAGCCGGAAATATTCCCGGCCCTCGGCCTCGATGGGCTCGTCGAGCAGTACCTGATCATCGCCGCCGCCGACGAGCTTTCGGTACCAGGTCCTGTACTGTGCGCCCGTCCTGAACGCCCACCAGTAGAGCCAGTCCCCGTCGCGAATTGGGACGGAACTCTCGTCCTCCTTCACGCGGCCTTTCATTTCTTCAAACAGCTGGTCGATCAGTCCCTGGTGCTGAGCCTTCCAGTTCTCGAAATAGTTGTTCTCCGCCTTCAGGTAGGAGAGAATACCGGGGTCATCGACCTCCGGATATTTGGGGTCACGCAGCCAATGCCACGGGTCTTCGATCGTCACCCCGTGGCGTTCATAGCTGTAGGGGCGCTGTTCGGCTTTGGGGGGATTGGAAGGCGTCGGCAAGAGATACTCCCGTTCGCCCCGACGCATGTCGAAGGGCGGAATTTCCGTGCCGGCGCTAAAAGAAGGGCGGGGGTTCGACAAGGCCACCCCGAACGGCGCACCTCACGTTCGCAAGCTCCCGCCATAATCGATGGGTGAGGTTAACCCCTTTCGGGTGCGGGCGCCGGCGCAGGTTCCGGAGCTGTAGCGGGACAGTAGCTCCCCGCGGGCATCGTCGACCCATCAGGGCATTGCTGCATGGGCGGCGCGGCTGGAGGCGCAGCCTGGACGGGATATGGTACGGGATAGGGCACGGGATAGCCGTAAACGGGAGGCGCTATCGAAGCGCCGAGCATCACCCCCAGAAGTCCCGCACCTACCGCGATCCAGGCGCCGTCGTTGTGGTAGTGATGGCCATAATACCCGCCGTAATAGCCGGGATAGCCGTAATAGCCTCCATAACCCCCGTAACCTGCATAACCTCCATAACCGCCGTAATAGGCGCCATAGCCCGATCCGCCCCTGTAGCCGCCGCCCCTGTAGCCGCCGCCCCAGGAGCCGTGGCCCATGGACCCGCCGCCATGCCATCCACCATGCCCGCCACCACCATGATGTTGGGCTGGTAACTGAGCTGGCATGAGGGCAAGCACGCCAGCAAAAAGGAAGATCCGGCCAGGAGGTAAACGGCTAGGCACAGGGCACCTGCCTTTCTGCGCGTCAGTGCGACTTCGCGGTGTTCCAATCGCCTCACTGCTGGCAGTTCACCATCGGGGGATACCCTCATCATTGAAGGATTAGGGCTGCGTCGGCGCGGGTCACCAGGACGAGGTTTGGGTGCGCCAGTCCGGCGCGCGCGAAACCGACTAGCGGCGAGGAAAGCCAATGTGTGCCGGCAAGTGCGAGTAGTTTGCGGCCGACGGTCGTGCGTACACCGGTGCAGCCGTTGTTGGGCAGGGCAACAGTGAGGACCCGTTTCTGCGGCATCGCCTATCGAGGTACTGCGGACGTTGACCAAGCAGCGTCGAAGGGACAGCCCTTTAACAATGACGCATCAGGGATTAGCTGGGAGGCAAGGGAGCTAAGCCCATGTCTACGTACGCTGACCGCCTCAAAGCCCTTCGCGAGCAGCTCAAGGCCGAAAAGCTTGATGGTTTCGTCGTCCCGCTTACCGACGAACATATGAGCGAATATGTCGGGAGCTACGCGCAGCGGCTCGCCTGGCTAACCGGCTTCGAAGGATCGGCGGGATCGGCCGTCGTTCTGCCCGAAGAGGCGGCGATATTCGTCGATGGTCGGTACACGCTGCAGGTCCGCCAGCAGGTCTCGCCGACAGAGTGGAGCTATCAGTCCGTGCCGGAGACGAGCACGACGCAGTGGCTGGAGGACCATGCACCCGAGGGCGCGCGCATCGGCTATGATCCCTGGCTGCACACCCGCGACTGGGTGAAGAAAGCGAAAGAAGCGCTCGCTACCCGCGGCGCCGAGCTAGTGCCCGTCGGCCGCAACCCGATTGACGAGATCTGGAAGGAAAGGCCCGAAGCGTCGAAGGCCCATCTCGTCGTCCAGTCCGACCAGTATGCCGGCAAGTCCGCCGCTCAAAAGCGGACCGAAATCGGCGACTGGCTCGTGAAGCATCATGCCGATGCGGCGGTGCTCTCCGCGCTGGATTCCATTGCCTGGGCGTTCAACATTCGCGGCCAGGACGTGACTCATACGCCGGTCGCCCTGGCCTATGCTCTGGTCCACGCCGACGGCACTGCCGATCTGTTCGTCGCTTCGGAGAAAATCGGACCCGAAGTCCGCCAGCATCTTGGCAACGGGGTTCGGTTGCATGAGCGTGCAGCCTTCGAAAGCGCCCTTTCCGAGCTCAAGGGCAAGGCTGTTGTCGTCGACCCCGAGCGCGCAGTCGCGGCAATCTTCGAGGCACTCGACAAGGCCGGCGCCAAGGTGCTCGCGCTGCGTGACCCGACGATCCTGCCCAAGGCGATCAAGAACCCCGCCGAGATCGCCGGCCAGAAGGCCGCGCAGGAGCGGGACGGCGCCGCAATTGCGAAGTTCCTCCACTGGATCGATGAGGAAGCGCCCAAGGGCGATGTAGACGAGCTAAAGGCATCCGATCACCTCGAGGCGCTGCGCCGCCAAAATGCAGAGCTACGCGACCTCTCCTTCGACAGTATCTCCGGTGCGGGGCCGAACGGCGCCATTGTCCACTATCGATCGAGCGATAAGACGAACCGCAAGCTCGAAACCGGTACGCTGTACCTGATCGATTCCGGCGGTCAGTATGTCGATGGCACCACGGACATCACCCGCACTGTCGCGATCGGTCAGCCAACCGAGGAAATGCGCGACCGCTTCACCCGCGTGCTCAAGGGCCATATCGCGATCGCGACCGCTTGCTTCCCCAAGGGCACGCGCGGCAGCCAGCTCGACAGCTTTGCGCGCCGGCCATTGTGGGAGGCCGGCCTTGATTATGCTCACGGCACCGGCCACGGGGTCGGCAGCTTTCTGTCGGTCCACGAAGGTCCGCAACGCATTTCGCCTGTCGGCAGTTCGCAGAGCGGAGGCGACGAGCCTCTCCAGGTGGGAATGATCCTCTCGAACGAGCCCGGCTATTACAAGACGGGCGAATATGGCATTCGCATCGAGAATCTCGTGCTCGTCGTCGAGCGGCAGATTGAGGGCGCCGAGAAGGAGATGCTTGGCTTCGAGACGCTGACCTTCGCGCCTATCGACAGGCGCCTCGTCGACGTCGGCATGCTAGAGCCCGAAGAGCTTGTCTGGCTGAACTGCTACCACGCACATGTGATGGCGAAGATCGCGCCGATGCTCTCCGGCGCCGACCTCGAGTGGCTGAGGCAGGCCTGCGCGCCGATCGAGAACTAACCCGTGCTTCTCCGGCGGTCCGCCTTTTGGCAACCGAAACGACTTTGACGACGACCCGTTCGTTCTTGTAATGTTCTCTACCCGACTCGGCAGGAGAACCCTCAATGATTGGCTATGTGACACTCGGCACGAACGACCGCGAGAAGTCCGCCAAATTCTATGATGCCCTGTGTGGCGAATTGGGTGTCGGCCGAATGATGGAAAATGAGCAGTTCATCGCCTGGGGCAAGCCAGGTGCAGGTGCCGGCATCGGGATTACGAGGCCGTTCGACGGCAATGCCGCGACCGTGGGCAACGGCGTGATGGTCGCGCTCGAAGCGAAGGACGAAACGCAGGTTCAGCGGCTTTACGACATTGCGCTCGCGAACGGCGGCTCTGACGAAGGGGCGCCCGGCGACCGTGGCGGCGGCTTCTACGCCGGCTATTTCCGCGATCCTGACGGCAACAAGCTGAACGCCTTCATCATGAAGGGGCAGGAGTGAAAAGCCGGCTTTACCTTAGTTAGGCTACGGCTATTCGCGCTTCGAGGTCATTTTCCCTCTCGGTGCTGAGCAACTCACCCGGGGGGAAACGGTCTTACCCGCCTGGCGAGTTCGCCCGGACGTCCCCCGGCGCCGGGGCCACTTTTAAGCGCTTCGTCCCGCAATGTAACAGCGGCGTCACGCTTCATTAATTGCGCGTTTAATCTGTTGTTGGTAAAAGGAATTCACGGAGACGATTCGTGACTGAAGCGCTGCTGTTTGCCCTCGCCATCATCCTTCTCGGAGCCGTGATCTGGCTCGGAGATGCAGTGGCGGGCGGCATCGAAAGTGCGCTTGGCGAAAAGCCGCTGCGCGACCGCGACGCTTAACGCTTCGATTGACCTGAATTTCTGTTCTTCCGCCGGGCTGTTTGGGCGGGAAATGGTGCTGCCGGTGAGGATTGAACTCACGACCTCAGCCTTACCAAGGATGCGCTCTACCACTGAGCTACGGCAGCACTTTGTCGGAAGGACGCGCGCCTATGACGGGACGCGCCTTTGCCTGTCAACCCGTTGCAGGTCACATGGGCCGAGCGCATGTGGCTGCAATGGCTGAGAAAGACAAGGAACGTGAGGAGCGATTAGCAGCGGCGCTCCGCGAAAATCTCCGCAAGCGGAAGGCACAGGCACGCGCAAGCGAGAAGCCAAAGGCTGACGATCAACCGTAATCCGGCTCGAGCAGACGCTCGATGACATCATGGTGGATGACGGGCTTGAGATGGGTGATCCGGCAGGCGAGGTGGTCACGCACCTGCGCGAGTGCTTGCCATGTGGAAACGAATGGGCTTGTGCGCTGGTCCCATGCGTTTTTTCTCAGACAATGCCGCGCCCGCCCATCCCAAGGTCATTGAAGCAATGGTCGCCGCCAACAGGCTCGACACGGCCTATGACGGCGACGACTGGAGCCGGCGCCTCGATGGCGCTTTCTCCGACCTGTTCGGCAAGGAAGTCCGTGCGTTCTGGGTGACAACCGGGACTGCGGCGAACTGCCTCGCCCTCGCAGCACTTTGCCCTCCATATCGCTCGATCGTCTGCCATCGAGATGCGCACATCGAAGTCGACGAGGCGGGAGCGCCGGGTTTCTTCACCGGTGGCGCGAAGCTGCACCTGCTCGAAGGCGAGGGTGCGAAGGTCACTCCGGATATCGTTGCAGCGGCCTGTGACCGGATCCGCAAGGACGTGCACCAGGTCCAGCCCGGCGCATTGTCGATCACCAACGCGACCGAATACGGCCTTGTCTATCGCGCTAGCGAAGTTGCGGCCTTGTCGAGCTTGGCGAAGGAACGCGGTCTTGCCTTCCACATGGATGGCGCACGCATCGCCAACGCGCTCGTCAGCAGCGGCGAAAGCCTCGCCGAGGTGACATGGCGTGCAGGCGTTGATGCGCTGTCGTTCGGCTTCGTCAAGAACGGTGGCCTGAACTCGGAAGTGATGATCCTGTTCAGGACTGAACTGGCAGACGAGGTCGCCGTGCGCCGCAAGCGGGCAGGTCACTTGCTCTCGAAAGGTCGCTTTCTCGCAGCGCAGGTCCTGGCCATGCTCGAGAACGACCTGTGGCTGGAAAATGCGCGCGCCGCGAATGGAGCCGCCGGAAAACTCGCGAGCGCCGCACCGCAGCGGCTCGTCTATCCGGTCGAAGCCAACGAGGTCTTCCTGCGCGTAAACACGCAAGAGGCCGAGAGGCTGCGCTCACAGGGCTTTGACTTCTACGACTGGGGACCGGGCGAAATCCGGCTGGTCACGAGCTGGGACCAGCAGGGAGAAGCACTGGACCGCCTCGCTGCCGCGATTGCTGCCCTATGATGGATGAGGGCGGTTCGGCCGTTCGGTCGGTCACGCTCCCCTTCATCATTTTTACCGCGATCTGGGGATCGACCTGGATCGTGATCCGGGGCCAGCTTGGCACGGTCCCGCCGCAATGGTCCGTGACCTATCGCTTCATCGTCGCTGCAATAGCGATGGGTGCATTTGCTGCCTTCAAAGGCGAAAGCCTCAAAATTGGAGGAAGAGGGCTGCTTGCCGCGGCCTTTCTGGGCTTCACCCAGTTTTGCGTGAACTTCAACGCCGTGTACCTCGCTGAACGCCACATCACTTCCGGCGTCGTTGCGACGGTCTTCGCGCTGTTGCTGATCCCGGCGAGCCTCATGGGTTGGGCGTTCCTTGGTCATAAGCCCAGCAGCCGCTTCGCATGGAGCTCCCTCGTCGCCGTCGGCGGTATCGTGCTTCTCTTCATTCATGAGATCCGCGAGCATCCTGCCGATCGAGGCGAGATCGCAGCCGGGATCGGGCTGACGCTCGTCGGCATGCTGGGCGCGTCACTGGCCAATGTCGTCCAGGCGCGGCCTGAAATCCGCCGATACCCGCTGTTCGCGCTGCTCGCGTGGTCGATGGCCCTCGGAGCCATCATCGATGGCCTGATCGCTCTATCGATGAGCGGGCCGCCCGTGTTCGACGCTCGTGCATCATACTGGGCGGGCGTCCTCTATCTCGCGCTGTTCGCCTCGGTCCTGACCTTCAGCCTCTACTACCCGGTGGTGCGTCGCATCGGGCCGGCGAAGGCCTCCTACTCGAGCGTCATCGTGCCGATCATCGCCATGGGTTTTTCGACCTGGCTCGAAGATTACCGCTGGACAGGAATGACCGTCGCTGGCGCGCTACTGGCGCTGGGCGGCATGATTGCGGCGCTCGGTCGCGACCGGTCCGGAGTGACGGCTCCAGACGCCGCGTGAAGCGTTACTGAGCTTCATGCCATCGAGCGTCATCCGCCGCTTCGTCTACGACGAGATGGAGGCCAATCTCTGGGTCGAATTCACGACGGGCCGCAAATATGTCTATTCCGGCGTCCCGCAGGAAGTCGCAGATGCGCTGCGCGGCGCCTTCGCCAAGGGAGTCTATTTCAATACGCGCATTCGTGATCGCTTTCCGTACCGCGAGATCACGGCCGAGCAGCAGGAAACGCAATCTTAAAAGGGCCGCGCGACAATTGAGCGATGTTTCCGATGCGCTTCAGCTCGGTGTTCAAGAGCCGCTGGATGGCGCTGCTATGGGCGGCCGGCATCCTTTGGTTCGCCTACGACTTTGCGCAGTCGGAAGAGCCCGACGACAATAATGCCGCCAGCTCGAGACAGGTCAATCAGGCGCTGAACAGTCTTTAACCGTGCCAGTCGAGCCGTTGGATGTGCCAGTGCCGCTGCGCTTCGGTTGACCCGGGAACATCATTCACGCGGCGCAGAACCACATCGGCGTTGCGGGTCAGCGATCCGCCTCTGTTCCGGCCTGAAATACTGAGCGGGACGCTGACGTAGACGGATCCAGCCGCTCCTTCCTGAAATCCAGCAGCGCCGACTTTTACACTAAGGTCCCTGTATCCATCGAACGGCGCGATGAACTCGCGCCTGGGTGGCGCCTGGGGGCCAAGAAGCATGTACGCTTCATCGAAGTTGCGGGAGGCGAGCAGTCCCGCGAAATTGCGCACGAGCTGTTCCGCGGCACGCGAGCTTTTCGGATCGAGCACCGGCTGCCGCGCCGTTGGCGCTGGAGGTACCGGTTGCGTCGGCCTGCTGTCTGCTTGCCGACGGCTTGCTTCATTGGCCTGACGGTCGATCGTCGATCCACCGCAGGCCTCAAGCAGGAACAATGGAGCAATCATCAAACCTGTCTTCATGGCGATTCCAGTCATCGGAACCGCGTCGCGTACGGTTCGTTCGTTTCGCAACTACAACAGGCTAAAGCAGGGAGAGTTTCCGATGGCCGATGATCGCGACGATACGACACGCGAACACACGACCGTGGTGGAGACCGGTGGCGGCGGTGGTGGCGGAGTCATTGCGGTTGTGCTGCTGATCATCGTCGTTCTGGTGCTGCTGTACATGTTCCGCGACAATCTCGGGCTTGGCGGCAAGAGCACCAACATCAACGTTCCCAATTCCATCGACGTGAACGTCAACCACAGCTGATCGGAGAGGGTCGGCTAGCGCGCGGACGGGTTGCGAGTCCCTGTCCGTGCGAGCGGGCGCGGTTCCTTTGGAGCCGCGCCCGTTTGATTGTGAGCGCCCGAAACAGTAACGCGCCGCAATGACCGACGCGCTTCGCTACATGACGGGTTTCGGCGGCCATTTCGAAAGCGAGGCCGTGCCGGGCGCACTGCCGAAGGGACGGAATTCGCCACAGCGCCCCGCCTATGGGCTGTACGCCGAGCAGCTGTCGGGCAGCAGCTTCACCTCGCCGCGTCACGAGAACCGCCGCTCGTGGCTGTACCGAATGCGACCCACCGCCGATCACAAGCCGTTCGTGAGGTACGACGGCGCACGGCTCTTCGCTTCCGGCATCGTCAATGACCCGCTCGCGCCCAACCGCCTCCGCTGGGATCCGCCAAAGGACTCTCCTCAAGGTGTCGATTTCGTCGACGGAATGATGACGATGCTCGTAAATCGCGATCCCGCCGACCTCGAAGGGGTAGCAGTCCATCTTTATACCGCCGGAAGATCGATGAAACGGCGCGTCTTTGTCGACGCCGATGGCGAACTGCTGATCATTCCGCAGACCGGCACCCTCCGCCTCGTTACCGAGTTCGGCTGCCTCGATGTGCCGCCGGGGACGATCGCCATCGTGCCGCGCGGCGTAAAGTTTCGCGTCGAAGTCGAGGACCAGTGCCGCGGCTATGTCGCGGAGAACCACGGCTCGCCACTTCGACTTCCGGAACTGGGCCCAATCGGCTCGAATGGTCTCGCCAGTCCGCGTGACTTCGAGACTCCCGTTGCCTGGTTCGAGGACAAGGATGAGCCGACGGAAATCGTCCAGAAATCACTCGGGTGGTTATGGACGACAACGCTCGACCATTCACCGCTCGACGTCGTGGCGTGGCACGGCAATCTCGCGCCGTGTCGCTATGATCTGTCACGTTTCAACACAATCGGCACGATCAGCTTCGACCATCCGGATCCATCGATATTCACGGTGCTCACGAGTCCGAGCAATGTTCCCGGGCGCGCCAATGCCGACTTCGTCATTTTCCCGCCGCGCTGGATGGTTGGCGAAGATACGTTCCGGCCGCCCTGGTTTCATCGCAACGTGATGAGCGAGGCGATGGGCCTGATCCACGGTGCCTATGACGCGAAGACCGAGGGTTTCGCGCCGGGCGGGCTGTCGCTTCACAACCTCATGAGCGGTCACGGACCCGATGTGGAAAGTTGGCGGAAAGCGAGTGACGCGGAACTCAAGCCAGTGAAGATCGAAGGCAGCATGGCCTTCATGATCGAAACTTGCTGGCCGTATCGGCCGACGGCCTGGGCGCTCGAGCGCGCACAGCCCGATTATGACCTCGCATGGAGCGGCTTCCCGAAGGCGAGGCTGCCGTGACCGATGAGACCAACGATCCTGCGCTCACCAGCTGGTGCGAAAGCGCAAAAGGGAGCGACTTTCCGATCCAGAACCTGCCGCTTGGTATCTTTTCTGTCGGTAATCGTCGGCGCCGCGCGGGTGTCGCGATTGGCGACTATGTGCTTGATCTCACCGGCATCGCCGACCTGCTCGACGAGGATTGGCGAGAGGACCTCGCGCAGCCGGTTCTCAACGCGTGGCTCGCGCGCGGGCACGAAGCGCAGAGAGCGCTTCGACAACGCCTTGTCGAGCTGCTCAATGACGAACGTTATCGCGATGACGTCGAGGCGCAGCTGGTGGGCCAGACCGAGGTGCGGCTGCACGTTCCGTGCCTCGTCGGCGATTACACCGACTTTTACGTCGGCATTCATCATGCGACCAACGTCGGCAAGCAGTTCCGGCCCGACAATCCCCTGCTGGCGAACTACAAGTACGTTCCAATCGGCTATCATGGCCGCGCGAGCTCCGTGCGCGCATCGGGTGAACCGGTCATCCGGCCCAGCGGGCAGCGCAAGCGGCCGGACGCCGAAGTCCCCGAATATGGCCCGAGCCGCCGCCTCGATTATGAGCTCGAGCTCGGCATATGGATCGGCGAGGGCAACGAGCTCGGCCAACCGATTCCGATCGGCGAGGCTGCGGACTCCATCGCCGGCTACTGCCTCCTCAACGATTGGTCCGCACGCGACCTGCAGGCGTGGGAATACCAGCCGCTTGGACCCTTCCTCGCGAAGAACTTTCTCACCAGCGTTAGCGCGTGGGTCGTCAGTCCACAGGCGCTCGCGCCGTTCCGCAAACCGATGCCGCCGCGGCCCGCCGGCGATCCCCAGCCCCTTTCATACCTCGATGACGCCGAGGATCGCAAAAACGGGGGCCTCGCAGTGCAGCTCGAAGTCACCATCTCGACCGAGAAGATGCGAACCGCAGGCATTGCGCCGCAGATCCTCTCCCGCGGGTCAGCCGACGCCGCAATGTACTGGAGCGCAGCCCAGATCATTGCCCATCACAGCAGCAATGGCTGCAATCTGCAGCCCGGCGATCTGATAGGCACTGGGACTTTGTCAACCGACAGCGCCGGCGGGCTCGGCTCGCTCCTCGAAATCAGCGAGGGTGGCAAGCAGCAGCTTGAGCTCCCTAGCGGCGAGACGCGCAGCTTCCTTGAGGACGGAGACGAAGTCACGCTGAAGGCCTGGTGCGAAAGCGACAACAGTCTGCGGATCGGCTTTGGCGAATGCGTTGGCCGCGTCAGCCCAGCTAACTGACGACTTCCTTCGCACAAGCAGGTACAATGAGAGCACAGGGCAAAAGGGTGCTTCATGCTGTTTCGCCAGCTGTTCGAGCCGGGGTCATCGACCTACACCTATCTCCTCGCGTGCGAGGAAAGCGGCCTCGCTGTTCTGATCGACCCTGTGATCGACACCGTTGAACGAGACCTCGACCTCATCCTGGGCTTGGGGCTTACCCTTGCAAGCACCGTTGAGACGCATGTCCACGCCGACCATGTCACCGGCGCCGGGCGGCTTCGCGCGCTGACTGGCTCAAAGGCTGGCTTCCCCGCTGCAAGCGGCGCTGAATCCGTCGATTTCACGATTGTCGAGGGACAGCCGGTGAGCGTCGGCAAAATGCAGCTCCGGCCGCTGTACACGCCAGGGCATACCGACGACCACCACTCCTATGTCGTGGAAAGCGAGGGGACCACCCGCGTCTTCACCGGCGATGCGCTTCTCATCGAGGGTTGCGGCCGGACCGACTTCCAGAATGGCGATGCCGAGGTCCTCTACCGTTCGGTGCACGACAAGATTTTCGCGCTTGCCGAGGAGACGCTCGTCTATCCTGCCCACGATTACAACGAGCGACGGGTCAGCAGCGTTGGTCAGGAGCGCTCCCGCAACCCGCGGCTGGGCGCGGGCAAGAGTGTCGATGAATTCGTGGCAATCATGGCCGCCCTGAATCTTCCGCGCCCAAAAAAGATGGATGTCGCCGTACCCGCGAACCTTTGCTGCGGCGAGGTGTGCGAAGCCGTGATCAGGGTTGAGCAGCGGATCGCATAGCTTCGGCGCGCTTCTGAAAATCCTCCGCGAGCGCGAGGTGCCGATCGCGCGCCGCCTCCGTCAGTGCCCGTCTCGCGGCGAGCTTCTCGCGCGCAGCCTGCCGGTTCAGAAAATGTACGTTCGGGTACACCGAACCCTCCCCTTGGCTCCCTCGGCCCATTTCCAACGCGGATCGACTCGCGTTGCAAGCTTTATTGTGCGTTGAGCGAGATGCGGGAAATCAACCGTAAATGAACAGCTTAGCGGCAATCATTCTTCGGTGCGGATGAGCACCGTTTCGCCGATCAGCAGGAACAGGAAGAAGGGAGCCCAAGCAGCGACGAGCGGCGGGTAGGTTCCGGCATTGCCCATCGCAAGGCTGAAGTTGTCGACCATGAAATAAGCGAAGCCGAGCGCCATTCCGACGACGGCACGCATCATAACCTGGCCTGACCTTGCGAGGCCGAACGCCGCGAGCGCCGCAAGCAACGGCATCAGCAGCGTCGAGAGGGGCTGGGTGATCTTGTGGGCAAGACCCGCGCGCGCTTCCTCGGCCGGCCGGCCGGCCGCTTCGAGCTCTGCAGCCCTTTTCTTCAAGGTCCAGTAGTCGAGCTCGGTGGGGTCGACCTTGGCAAGCGTAAGCTGGTTCCGAGTGACGCCATGCATGGCGCGAAGCGCGGGGAGACGCCGAACGGCGTTCATGTTCGCATCGTAAATGCGCACATCCTGAAGCAGCCAGTCGCCGGTCGCCGGTAGCGGAATTGCGCGCGCAGCCTGGATCTCGCGCTGAAGCTCGCTTCCGCTGCGGTCGTAGATGGTAACGTCCTGAGCCCTGAAGGGTCTGCCGCCGGCGATCGCGACCCGGATGAAGTCGTCGCCGTTCATCACCCAGACGTTGCTGATGACGCCGCTCGATCGCGGCACCGGCTTGTAGTCATTGTCGCTCCATGCCGTGACCGCGCGCGTCGAGTTCACGACAATTCCCTCGTTGAATGCGAAAAGACCCGCAGAGATTGCGATGCTGGCAACGACCAGGGGAGCGAGGATCTGGTGCGCTGAGAGGCCGGCCGCCTTCATTGCCACGACTTCGCTGTGCTGGTTCAAGCCTACGAACGCGATCAAGGTGCCAAGGAGTACCGAGAAAGGCAGGAACCGCGAGATGAGCATCGGGACGCGGAAGCTGACGTAGCGCCAGAGATCGGCATCGCTGTTGCCCGGGATGGCGAGGATTTTCCCGGATTCGCCGAGGAGGTCGAGCGTCATCAGGATGAGAACGAGCGCCAGCAGCACAGCAAGGCTGCGCGTCAGGAACAGCCGCACCATGTAGAAGGCCAGGCGCCGCGAGGGGAAGAAGCTGAGATTGATCATGCTTCCCTTGCGCGCGGCAGGAGGGCACGGATGCGTTTCGCAGCCGCAGCGAAGAACCATTCAAGAGCGCCGATCGGCTGTCCGCCGGGTCGGTGCGCAAGCACGTGGTACATCCAGTAAATGAGGCCGGCGAGCACGACGAGCGGCAGCCACAGGCCAAGGGTCGGATCGACCCGTCCGTGCGCTGCGGCGCTTTCCATATATTGATTGACCTTGTGATAGGCGACGACGATCAGGATCGAGACGAAGATGCCGAGCCCGGAACTGCTGCGCTTTGGCGGGACTGCCAGAGCGATGGCCAGCAGCGGCAGCATCATCATCATGACGATTTCGACCATCCGGAAATTGAAGTGAGCTTCCGCTGCGATACGATCGGCATGGGTTGTGCCGCCGCCTCCGTATCCAAGACGCCAGAGCTCATGAAGGTAGAGCTCGTCTGTCTCGCCCGCCGCCCGCCGGCGGAATTGATCGATGACCGGCAGGCTGACCGGCAGATCGTAGGTGTCGAATGCAAGGGTGCGCGGCGTTGCGAATTTCGGGCTGTCCTGAACCAGGCGGCCCTTGGTCAGGCGGAACAGGATCTTGTCGGGATCGTCAGTGGCAAGGAAGCGGCCATGTTCGGCAGTCGCCGCCACCGTCATGCCCTTTGAATCCTCGTTCTCGACGAAAATGCCGTGGAGCTGCGTCCCCTTCTTCTCGCTGCGGTCGATGCGCAGCGCCAGGTGTTTACCGAGCTGATTGAACTCGCCGACCTTGATCGCCGCCCCAAGCGCGCCTGACTTCAAATCGAAACGGAGTCCCTCATAGCGATAATGGGTGAAGGGTTCGAGGTAGCCGACGATCACGAGGTTGATGATCGCGAGCGGGATTGCATAGGCGTAAGGAACCCGCAGCAGCCTGCCGTAGCCCACGCCGATTCCGCGCAGGGCATCGAGTTCCGACGAAAGAGCCAGCTTTCGGAACGCGAGGAGAATTCCGAGCATCAGGCCAATGGGAATGCCGAGCGCCAGATATTCAGGCAGCAGGTTGGCAAGCATCCGCCAGACGACGCTGACGGGGCCACCAGCGTCGACGACGTATTGAAAAAGCCGCAACATCTTGTCGAGCACGAGCAGCATCGCTGCGAGCACGAGCGAACCGAAAAGGGGCGCAGCGATCGAGCGAGCGAGATAACGATCGATTAGGCCGAGTTGGGGCAAATTTGGTCGTCCCAGCACCATGATTTGGCCGCAAACGCAGCCGAGATTGCACACCGGACGGATGTGTCCGTGGATCGGGCACAACCGGCTGGTTGATGTCCCTATAGCGGAATGGTGCGCGGATTCATGTCGAAAGTGGAGTGGCCAGAGGATGCATCTGCCCCGGCAGGGCAGGGCCCCCGTTCGCCGCACCCGGCATGCGCCGGAAAGGGGAAGGCCCGGCCGAGGATCGCGCTGCTGTCGAACCCGAAATCAACCGGCAATCTCGCGCAGCTCCCGAAAATCCGCGAATATTGCGCCGAGCATCCAGACATCTTCCACTACGAGGTCGAGCACGCGAGCCAGATCGGCGAGGCCATCAAGTCGATCGCGCTCGTCCGGCCCAAGGTGCTCGCAATCAATGGCGGCGACGGCACCGTGCAGGCGGCGCTGACCGAGCTCTACAATGGCGGCCATTTCGGTGATACGCCACCGCCCGTCGCAGTGCTCCCCAGTGGCAAGACAAACCTTATAGCCCTCGACCTTGGGGCCCGCGGCGATCCCGTCGAAGCGCTCGAGCAGCTCATCCGGCTTGCAAGGAGCGACGACCTCGCCCGCTACACGGTTGCACGTGAGCTGATCGCGCTGCGACGCGGCGAGGACGAACGTCCGGTGATCGGGATGTTCCTCGGCGGTGCGGGTCTTGCCGACACGATGCTTTATTGTCGCGACAAGATCTATCCGCTCGGCCTTCCGAACGGTATCGCTCACGGGATCACGGCCTTTGCGCTGCTCATGAAGTTGCTGCTCGGGATCAAGGCCAGCTATCTGCCGCCCGATCCCGAGCCGCTCAGCGTCTCGGTCAGTGACGAGGGCAACCGGATTACCGGACGTTTCTCGCTTCTGGCAGTGACCACCCTCGAAAAGCTGCTGCTATCCAGCGAGCTCGGCGGGCGACGTGAAGGCGTGCTGAAGCTGCTCGCAGTCGAGGAGCGGCCATCCTCCATCCTGCGCGGTCTCTTCGCGAGCCTCGCCGGCAAGCTCGGCCGCGAGAAGGTGCGCGGCGTTCATTTCGAGGAAGCGAACGAGATCACGATCGAGGGCGAGAATTCAAACGTGATTCTCGACGGCGAGATGTTCCGTGCCGAGCGCGGTTTCCCGATCAACCTTACGCCCGCGCAACCGCTCTCGTTCGTGAAGCTCGCGGCGTAAGCCGTCGTTTCATGTCGAAACTGCGTGCGCTCGTCGCCGACGAACTGGCCCAGCCGGTCGACGCGCGCGTCAGCGCGATGGCGACCGCGATCGCAACAAAGCATGGCACCGCGTCGCGCGCCGTCTTGTTCTACGGTTCCTGTCTACGGCAGAGCCAGCTCGAAGGGCTGATGCTCGATTTTTACCTGATCGTCTCTGATTACCGGTCGGCCTACGAAAAGAGCTGGCTGGCCGCCGCAAACCGCCTAATTCCGCCGAACGTCTTCTATTTCGAGCATGGCGGGCTCGTCTCAAAATATGCTGTGCTGAGCGAGACTGACTTTCATCGTCTCAATGGTCCTGAGACCAGCAACGTATCGGTCTGGGCCAGGTTCGCCCAGCCGTCGCGGCTCGTCTGGGCAGCCGACAGCCCGGCACGCGACAGAGCCGTTGATGCTGTCAGCCGGGCAGCGCCAACCTTGATCGCCGCAGCCCGACCCGATCCTCGCGAGAAGCCGCTTGCTCTCTGGCGGCGGGCGTTCGCGCTGACATATTCGGCTGAATTGCGAGCGGAGAGGGCGGCTCGAGCGAGCTCGGTGGTGGACCTCGAGCCAGGTCGATACGAGCGTTTCACCGCGCCGGTCCTGGAGGCTGCCGTGACGATGCGGCCGCGCGGCAGCTGGGCCCGGCGGCGCATCGAAGGCAAGTCGTTGACGATATTGCGCCTCGCCAAGGCCAGCCTGACGTTTGCGGGGGGCGCCGAATATATCGCATGGAAGATCAACCGTCATGCGGGCACCGACATCAAGCTCAAGCCGTGGCAGCGGCGGCATCCGCTGCTCGCCGGACTTAGCCTTTTGCCGCGGCTGCTGAGGAGCGGGGCGGTTCGCTAGTCCGCGCGAGCGCTGCTGCTACGGCGCTCGCAAGCGCGCCCACCGTGAATGGCTTGCGGAGGAGCTCATGACCGCGCAGGTCATCCGTTTCGCCTTCCCCCACGTAACCGGTCACGAACAGCACTGCGAAATCGTGCGTGCTCGTGGTCTTGAGATGCCGGATTAGCTCGGGGCCGCTCATTTCGGGCATGATCACGTCGGTGATGACGAGATCGAACATCCGGGAATTGTAAAGCTCGATCGCTTCGGCGCCGCTACCGCATGCGACCGGCTCATAGTCCAAGTCCTCGAGGGCCCCGACGGTAGCAGTCCGGACCCGCGGGTCGTCCTCGACGAGGAGAATGCGTGCACCGGCGACATGGAGATCGGCGGTTTCGGTGCGCTGTGCCGCAGGGTGCAGCCGGACCGGCGCCGCGGCCTCCGTGCGCGGTAGATATATCGAGACGGTCGTGCCTCTTCCGACCCGGCTTTCGATGCCCACCTCGCCACCTGATTCATGGGCAAAGCCGAAGATCTGGCTGAGGCCGAGGCCGGTGCCCTTGCCGACAGGCTTGGTCGTAAAGAAAGGCTCGAATGCCCGCTCAATGATGTCTGGCGGCATCCCGCAGCCCGTGTCGGTAACGCTGACCCGTACATATTCGCCGGCCCGGATGTCGCCTACCTGATTGGCGCTGACCGTCACGTTCTCAGTCGCAATCCGCATCTGGCCTTCGCCCTCCATCGCGTCGCGCGCGTTGACGGCGAGGTTGACGATTGCGTTCTCAAGCTGGTGGGGATCCACGTAGGTCGGCCAGGCACCGGCCGACAGGTCGATCTCGATCCGGATGCGCTCGCCGAGAGTCCGGTCGAGCAGGTCGGTCATGCCGCCGATCAACTCGTTCGGATCGACACGCTCGGGGAGCAGCGGCTCCGAGCGGGCGAAGGAGAGCAGCCGACGGGTCAACGCGGCTGCGCGAGTGGCGCCTTCCATGGCGTTGTTGAGGTGCATCATGACCTCCCGCCGAGGGCCATTGAGGCGGCGCAGTGCAAGATCGATGCCGCCGACGACGACCGCAAGCATGTTGTTGAAGTCGTGCGCAATGCCGCCAGTCAACTGGCCGACCGCCTCCATCTTCTGGACCTGGCGAAGCTGGGCCTCGGCCGCCTTGCGCTCGACTGCCTCGGCCTTCAGCGCCTGGTTCGAGTCCCACAATTCCTGGGTCCGCTCCCGCACCGCCTGCTCGAGCAGCTGAGCGCGCTCAAACTCATTTTCCGCCTCGCGCCGTGAGGCCGCATTTTGGCGCAGGGCCTGGACAGCAACGTAGCCCATGAAAATCGCGAACAGGCCGACGATCACGCCTAGCCAGCTCAAATAGTCGGTCAGCC
>JBJMUN010000097.1:0-5685 GCA_045811185.1 Sphingomicrobium sp. | reverse complement strand
GTCGAACCGCTCGAACATCCGGTCGGCGCTGGTCGCGTCGAGGCTCTGGCGGTTGTAGTCGACGATCCACCACAGGTTGCGCACGTCGTGCTTGGCGCCCTCGATGATCGCTTCGTAGATATTGCCTTCGTCGAGCTCGGCGTCGCCGATCAGCGCCACGAAGCGGCCGCGGTCCCCGTCCTCCCTCCGGCCGTGCGCGGTCAGATAGTCCTGGACCAGGCTGGCGAAGAGCGTGATCGCGACGCCGAGCCCGACCGAGCCGGTCGAAAAGTCGACCGGGATCCGGTCCTTGGTCCGGCTCGGGTAGCTCTGCGCGCCGCCCAGCCCGCGAAAGTTCTGCAGCGCCTCGAGCGATTGCGAGCCGAGCAGATAGTGGATCGCGTGGAGCACCGGCCCGGCGTGCGGCTTGACCGCGACGCGGTCGTTCGGGCCGAGCGCGTGGAAATAGAGCGCGGACATGATCGCCGTCATCGACGCGCAGCTTGCCTGGTGGCCGCCGACTTTGAGCCCGTCCTCGTTTCGCCGAACATGGTTGGCGTGGTGGATGGTCCAGGCGGACAGCCATCGCAGCCGCTCGTCCAGGACCTTCAGCGCTTCGATATCGGTGGTCGCGGGCTTCAGCATAAGACGGCCCTAGCGCGTCGGCGCGACCGCGCAAATGCTACGCGGCGGCGGCCTTGTCCTGCTGCGCATCGAACCGTGCTTGCGCGAGGTGGATCGCTTCGACGTTTTCCGTCGCCCAGGTCGCCAGCCCGCAGATCGGCTTCTGGAGCGAGCGGCCAAGTTCGGTGAGCTCATAATCGACCCGCGGCGGGATGGTCGGCGTTACCGTGCGGCTGACCAATCCGTCGCGTTCGAGATTGCGCAACGTCAGCGTCAGCATCCGCTGCGATACGCTGGGGATTTCACGCCTCAGCTCATTGAACCGCTTGGAGCCGTCGGCGAGGGTCTGCACGACGAGGACGGTCCATTTATCGCCGATGCGCGACAATAATGTGCTGATGGTCCGGCAGACTGGGCTTGTGGGGTCTTTCATCGGTTACCTCGCTGTTCCCACGTCACAAATTTGTTCGCCCGCCACAAAAAAGTGCGTTCTTGCGAGCGATTCGTTGGTAGTTATCTAGCGTGCCTCAGTTACGAATCAATACCAAGGAGGCATAAGTGACTATCCTGCACCTCGACTCCAGCATCAACGGCGACAACAGCGCCAGCCGTGAGCTCACCCGCTCAATCGTCGACCAGCTCAAGAATAGTCGCTGGGGCGAGTCGGTGGTCTATCGCGACCTCGCCTCGGATCCGCTTCCGCACCTGACGCTCGAATCCTTTGCCGACACGAGCGTCCTCGACGAGTTCCTCGAGGCCGACACGATCGTCCTCGGCGCACCCATGTACAATTTCACGCTGCCGAGCCAGCTGAAGGCGTGGATCGATCGTATCGCGATTGCGGGGAAGACTTTTCGCTACACGGAGAATGGGCCGGAGGGCCTTGCCGGCTCAAAGCGCGTGATCGTCGCTTTGGCTCGGGGCGGTTTCTACAATGAAGGCTCGCCGGCAGCAGCGCTCGAGCATCTCGAGACCTACCTCCGCGGTGTCTTCAACTTCATCGGAATCGAGCCTGAGTTCGTCGCCGCGGACGGCCTCGCCATTGGACCTGAGCAGCGCGAGAGCTCGATCAGCCAGGCACGCGGCGAAACCCTTCGTCTCGCGGCCTGACCTTTAAGGCCGCGACGAGCGCGGCCACGAGCCCCGGCGCCTGTCCCCTCCCTCGTGCGCCGGGGCTCACATTACAAATTCGAACGTGACGGCTGTTGGCGCGTTGAATCTCGGGAAAGGAGAAACGCCATGACCGAACTCAGCGAAAAGCAGCGCGACAGCCTCGACGAGGATCAGTTCGCCTTCCCGAAGGAACGCAAGGAGCCGCTCAACAACGCCAGCCACGTGCGAAACGCAATTGCCCGGTTCAACCAGGTTGAAGGCGTCAGCGACGATGAGCGCGACGCGGCCTGGCGGCGCATCAAAAGAGCCGCCGACAAACGTGGCGTCGAGGTCAGCGAGAAAAGCTGGCGCGAGCTCGGAAAGAATTGACGCGCAAGGGCGCTGCTCGCGGGCGGTCCAACGAACAAGGAGCGCCCTGGGAATGAAGCCGAAGCGGCTTCAAGGGCGATTGGCCCCCAAGAGCCGTCCGTCGGCTATTCACTGGCTAGGCGGACAGCAAGCGCAAGGGGTTTTCGATGTATCCCTTAAGAGCCTGCATGAAGCTCGCCGCATCCCAGCCGTCGACAACGCGGTGATCGCAGCTCAGCGACAGGTTCATCCGCTTGCGGATCTCGATCTCGCCGTCCACCGGGACGAGTTTGTCCTCGACCTTGTTGACGGCGATGATCGCCACTTCAGGACGGTTGATGACGGGCGTCGACGTAACGCCCCCCATCGGACCGAGGCTGGAGATGGTGATGGTCGAACCCGTCAACTCCTCCCGCGCAGCCTTGCCCGTGCGCGCGGCGTCGGAAAGGCGCAGGATTTCGCTCGCGATCTGCCAAACGCCCAGCGACTGCGCGTTGCGAATGACTGGAACCATCAAACCGTTCGGCGTCTGGGTCGCCATCCCCATGTGCACGGCACCCGAGCGAGTGATGACATTCTGATCGTCGTCATAGGTTGCGTTCAGCATCGGCCAATCCGGCAGCACGCGGGCCATAGCGGTGATCAGGAACGGCAACAGCGTCAGCTTGGGGTTCGATCCGCGATCCTGGTTCATCATCGCGCGCGTCTCCTCGAGCGCGGTGACATCAAATTCCTCGACCAAAGTGAAATGCGGAATGCGCCGCTTGGCCTCCTGCATGTTCTCGGCGATTTTCCGACGCAGGCCGACGACCTTGATGGTCTCGTCAGCGCGCGTAGCAATGGATCCGCGGGCCGAAACGGTGCCGCCGCTGTACAACAGGTAGGCGTCGAGGTCGGCATGGCGAATGCGGTCGCTTGCGGTGCGAACCTGGCCAAGGTCGATGCCGAGATCGCGAGCGCGCGCACGGACGGCTGGCGAGGCGAGCACATGAGCCTTTGCTGCCGGTTCCTTGTCCGCGACCTCCGGCTCGACGCGCGGCGCAGGCGCCTGCGTCCTCGGAGGCTCGGCGACCTGCGGCGCCGCGACCACGGGGATCTCATGCGCTTGCTCGGGCGTCGCGTGAACCGCACCGTCGGCAAGGGGCCGCTCGTCCCGGCTGTCATCGACAGGCTCTGCCGCGCGGTCTGCACCTTCCGTTTCGATCACCGCCAGCACCGATCCGATCGGCACCTGGTCGCCGACTTCACCGGCGAGCTCGACGACCTTGCCGGCGACTGGGCTTTCCATCTCGACGGTAGCCTTGTCGGTCATCATGTCGGCGATTTGCTGATCTTCGGCGATCGTATCGCCGACCTTCACGTGCCAGGCGACGATCTCCGCCTCGGCAATGCCTTCGCCGATGTCGGGCAGCTTGAATTCGAAGCGGGCCATCAGTCTGCCATCACTTTCTCAAGGGCTTTCTTCATGCGCCTCGGGCCCGGGAAATAGGCCCATTCGTAAGCGTGCGGATAGGGCGTGTCCCATCCGGTCACGCGCTCGACCGGCGCTTCAAGATGATAGAAGCAGCGCTCCTGGACGAGCGCCACGAGCTCGGCGCCGAAGCCGCTCGTGCGTGGCGCCTCGTGGACGACGAGGCAGCGACCGGTCTTCTTCACCGACTGCTCGATCGTGTCGAGGTCGAGCGGGACGAGCGTGCGCAGGTCGATCACCTCGGCGTCGAGGCCCTGCTCCTCGACTGCTGCCAGCGCGACATGGACCATGGTGCCGTAGGCGAGAACCGTGACATCGCCGCCCTCCCGAACGACCGCTGCCTTGCCGATCGGGACGGAGTAGTGACCTTCTGGCACTTCGCTGGCCGAATGCTTCGACCACGGCTTCACAGGCCGGTCGTGATGCCCATCGAAGGGGCCGTTGTAGATGCGCTTGGGCTCGAAGAAGATGACCGGGTCCGGGTCCTCGATCGCCGAGATCAGCAGTCCCTTCGCGTCATGGGGAGACGAGGGGATCACGACCTTCAGGCCGGCGATGTGCGTGAAGAGCGATTCAGGCGACTGGCTGTGCGTCTGCCCGCCGAAGATGCCGCCGCCGTAGGGCGTCCGGATCACCATCGGCATCGTCCATTCGCCCGCCGTACGGTAGCGCATCTTGGCCACTTCGCTGACGATCTGGTCATAGCCAGGATAGATGTAATCGGCGAACTGGATTTCGATGAGCGGCTTCAGGCCGTATGCAGCCAGGCCGACTGCCGTTGCGATGATGCCGCCTTCTGCAATGGGCGCATCGAACACGCGGGTCTTGCCGAATTCCTTCTGCAAGCCCTCGGTGACGCGAAAGACGCCGCCGAAATAGCCGATGTCCTCGCCAAACACGACGATGTCCTCATCGCGAGCCATCATCACCTTGTGCGCATCGTTCAGCGCCTGGATCATGTTCATGGTCGCCATCAGTCGCGGTCTTCTAAGAGCTCGGCCTCGCGCTGCTCGGCAATGTGCCAGGGCACGTTCGCATAGACGTCGTCGAACATGGTCTCGACGCCGTCCTTGCCCTGCTCGGGAAGAATTCCGAGCTTCTCCGCTTCCTTCTGGGCGGCGCGGACGGCAGCATCGCATTCGGCGGTCATTGCTGCGTGCCGCTCGTCGCCCCACTCGCCGATCGCGATGAGATGAGCCTTCAAGCGCTCTACGGGGTCGCCAAGTGGCCAGAGCTTGGCCTCGTTGGTCGGACGGTAACCCGATGGATCGTCGGAGGTGGAGTGGCCCTCGGCGCGATAGGTGAAGAACTCGATCAGGCTCGCACCTGCGTTCGATCGCGCGCGATCCGCAGCCCACTTGACCGCGGCATAGACTGCAAGCGCGTCATTGCCGTCGACCCTCAGTCCAGCGATGCCGTAGCCGACCGCGCGCTGCGCGAAAGTCGCGCGCTCCGCTCCTGCGATGCCCGAGAAGCTCGAGATCGCCCACTGGTTGTTGACCACCGCGAGGATGACCGGGACGTTATAGACTGCAGCGAAGGTCATCGCGCTGTGGAAGTCGCCCTCCGCGGTCGCGCCGTCGCCGACCCAGCCCATGGCGATGCGGCTGTCCCCCTTGATCGCTGCGCCCATGGCCCAGCCGACGGCCTGCGGGAATTGCGTCGCGAGATTGCCGGATATCGAAAAGAAACCGTACGCCTTGTCCGAATACATGATCGGTAGCTGGCGGCCCTTCAGCTTGTCGCCCTTGTTCGAATAGATCTGGCACATCATTTCCGTCAGCGGATAGCCGCGAGCAACGAGCAGTCCCTGCTGCCGGTACGTCGGGAAGTGCATGTCCTCACGATCGAGCGCAGCCTGGGCGGCAACTGCAATCGCCTCCTCGCCGGTGCACTTCATGTAGAAGCTGGTCTTACCCTGGCGCTGAGCGCGGTACATGCGGTCGTCGAAGATGCGCACCGTGACCATGTCGCGCAGCATCTTTCGCAGCGTGTCGGCGTCGAGCTTCGGGTCCCACGGTCCGACGGCCTCGTTGTCCTCGCCCAGCACGCGCACGAGCGCCGTCGTCAGCGCGTGAGTCTCGGCTGCGAGAACGTTCGTATCAGGACGCGGCGCGGTGCCGGCCGCGGGGACCTTCAATGAAGAGAAA
>JBJMUN010000096.1:0-2715 GCA_045811185.1 Sphingomicrobium sp. | reverse complement strand
CATCGAGAAGTTCATCGAGCAGCCGCGGCACATCGAGATCCAGGTCCTTGGGGATCAACACGGCAACATCCTCTACCTTGGCGAGCGCGAATGCTCGATCCAGCGCCGCCACCAGAAGGTGGTCGAGGAAGCGCCGTCGCCCTTCGTCACGCCCGAGATGCGCAAGGCAATGGGCGAGCAGGCGGTCGCGCTGGCGCGGGCGGTCGGCTATTATTCCGCGGGCACGGTCGAGCTGATCGTCTCCGGTGCCGACCCGACTGGCAAGAGCTTCTACTTCCTAGAGATGAACACTCGGCTGCAGGTGGAGCATCCGGTGACCGAGGAGATTACCGGCCTCGACCTTGTCGAGCAGATGATCCGTGTAGCGGCCGGCGAGAAGCTCGCCTTCACGCAGGGCGATATCGGCATCAACGGGTGGTCGGTCGAGACGCGCGTCTATGCTGAGGACCCCTATCGCAGCTTCCTTCCGAGCACCGGCCGGCTGATCCGTTACTGGCCGTCGAAGGAAGTGCGCGAGAAGGATGTTGTCGTTCGCGTCGACGATGGCGTCAGCGACGGCGGCGAGGTGAGCATGTTCTACGACCCGATGATCGCCAAGCTCGTCACTTGGGCGCCGACGCGGCTGGAAGCGATCGACGCGCAGACGCAAGCGCTCGACCAGTTCGTGATCGACGGCATCAGCGACAATGTCGATTTCCTGTCCGCCGTGATGCAGCACCCGCGCTTTCGCGACGGCAACATCACGACCAATTTCATCGCTGAGGAATATCCAGAAGGGTTCGAGGGCGCGCCCGCAGACGAGCAGCTGATCCAGGATCTCACGGCGATAGCGGGCATGGTGGCGGTGATCACCGACGAGCGCGGGCTCGAGATCAGCGACCAGCTTGGCGACAAGCCACACTTCCCGTGCGAGCGCGTCGTCAAGATCGCGGGCGAGCAGCACAAGGTCCGAATCAAACCTTACAAGGGCGGCACGATCGCGGTTGCCGACGATGGCGACCTCGTCGACATCGTCGGTCGCTGGACGCCGGGACAGCGCTTGTTGTCGGTGGTGGTCGACGGCCGGCACCGCATTGTTCAGGTGCGCCGCGTCGGCCGCAACTGGGAGCTCCAGACCCGCGGCGCCAGCCACAAGGTGCAGGTGCTCAGTCCACACATAGCCGAGCTTTCGAGACACATGATCGCAAAGGAGCCGCCGGACCTGTCGCGGCTGCTGCTCGCGCCGATGCCGGGGCTGCTGACGCGGCTCGACGTCGCCATCGGCGACAAGGTCGAGCCGGGCCAGCCGGTCGCGGTCCTGGAAGCGATGACGATGGAGAATATCCTCCGTGCGCCCAAAGCCGCGACGGTGAAGGCGACGCCGGCCAAGGCGGGCGACAGCCTGGCCGTCGATCAGGTGATTGTGGAGTTTGAGTAGGTGTTGCTGGCCTTACTACTCGCGACTGCAGCGCCCGACTCAGGAGTCCCGACTGCGGCCGACCTTTCTGCGGCTGTTCGGAGGCATGGTGCCTCTGCCGCGAATATCCGCACGAAGAGTATCCGCCGAGTTCGGTGCGAGCCGTTCAAGGAAGAGCCGACCGAGTTTCACTGCAGTTTCCGCGCGCAAAACAATCGAGGAATCTGGAAGAAGCGAGCGGCCATCGTCACCTACGACAAGGGATGGCTCCTGCTCGATTTCGAATAGCTATCGGCCCCTCAACTCACTCCGCCTCAGCTTACCCGTCGCGGTCTTGGGCAGCGCGTCGACGAACGCGATTTCGCGCGGATATTTGTAGGGGGCGATGACGCTCTTCGCGTGCGCCTGCAGCTCGGCGACCAGCGCGTCCGACGGTTCCGCATCGAGGCTAAGCACCACGAACGCCTTCACCTTCTGCCCGCGCTCGGGGCAGGGCACGCCGATCACCGCGCATTCGGCGACCGCGGGGTGCGACAGCAGCGCATTCTCCACTTCGGGCGCGCCGATATTGTAGCCCGAGCTGACGATCATGTCGTCGCTGCGGGCGAGGTACCAATAATAGCCGTCGGCATCGCGACGATAGGTGTCGCCGGTAAGGTTCCAGCCGTTCTCGACATAGTCGCGCTGGCGCGGATCATCGAGGTAGCGGCATCCGGTCGGGCCCTTGACGGCGAGGCGGCCGGTGCCTTCGGCCAGGGGCTGGCCAGCCTGGTCGAGCACGGCAGCCTCGTAGCCGGGCACGGCACGGCCGGTAGAGCCGGGACGGATGGCCTCGCCGCTTTCGGAGATGAAAATATGCATCATCTCGGTGGCGCCGATGCCGTCGACGATGCTGATTCCGCTGCGCTCCTTCCACGCCTGCCAGACCGACGCCGGCAGATGCTCGCCGGCCGACAGGCAGCAGCGCAACGTCTTCAGGGCATTTTCCAGATCCGTTCGCCCTGAGCCTGTCGAAGGGCTGTCCTTGCTTTGAGGCGGTGAAGAAAAGGCCAGTCCTTCGACAAGCTCAGGACGAACGGTTTGGGGCTCGGTGCCGAGCATGGCCTTGTAGGCGGTCGGCGCGGTGGCGAGGTGGGTGACGCCGAATTTCGCTATCGCTTCCAGGATGGCCGGCGGGCTTGGCTGCTCGATGGTTGCCGTCGCCGCGCCGAAGCGCAGCGGGAACAGCAGGGTGGCGCCGAGCCCGAACGTGAAGGCGATGGGCGCGCTGGTCATGACGACATCGCCGGGCACCATGCGAAAATGCGCGGCGGCGAAGG
>JBJMUN010000095.1:0-10687 GCA_045811185.1 Sphingomicrobium sp. | reverse complement strand
TGAACTAAGCTCGATCTAGCGCCAACAGCCGCACCGCCCGGGTGACGGCTGCCAGCAGGGGAGCCAGTCATGCGTAATGGGGAATTTGGGAACAGCGACAGGTACGTTCACGACGACAGCTCAGCGTTCGGCCACGCGAGGGCGCTCGATCTCCACATCGATCTTCCAATGACGACGGACAAGGTCGTCGGAGTCGATCTCACCCACGTCATCCACACGTCGGAAGTAGCCGCAGCAAGAGGCGGTGGTGGCGGCGGCGGCGGTGGCGGCAGCAGTGGTGGCGGCACCAGCTACTCGCCTTATACGGCCGGCC
The DNA here is from genome assembly GCA_045811185.1 of Sphingomicrobium sp. Taxonomy (GTDB): domain Bacteria; phylum Pseudomonadota; class Alphaproteobacteria; order Sphingomonadales; family Sphingomonadaceae; genus Sphingomicrobium. The sequence continues at coordinate 10,374 of JBJMUN010000095.1, read as the reverse complement.
CGGCCAACGGCGCTTCAGGCTACAACATCACGATCGAGTTCAAAGGCACCAGCTGGACGCAGGACCTCCACGACATCTTCGTCAACGCGGCGAACCGGCTGGCGAGCCTCATCGTCGGCGAACTCCCTGACGTCACGGTCTTCGGCAAGGGCGGGCCTAAGACGATTGACGACATCACCATTACCGCTGAACTCGGCAATATCGATGGTCTCTACGGGATTCTCGGCCAGGCGGGCCCGACGGCGGTTCGCACGGGCAGCTCGCTGCCGGCAACTGCGCAGATGCAGTTCGACATCGTCGACGTGAACGCTCTCGGCCTGACCGTCTTCAACGAGGTCGTGCTTCACGAAATGTCGCACAGCCTCGGCTTCGGTTCGATCTGGGACCGGCTCGGCCTGGTGAACAATGGTCTTTTCACCGGGACGCATGCGGTCGAGGAATATCACCACCTCGGCGGGGCCGCCGCGGGGGTTCCGGTCGAGCAGGACGGCGGATCGGGCACTGCAGGCTCGCATTGGGACGAAGAGACGTTCGGCAACGAATTGATGACCGGCTACATCAACGACGGCATGAACTATTTCACCGCGATGAGCGCCGCCTCGTTTCAGGATCTCGGATATACAGTCGCCCAAGGTTATGGCGGCGCAGTCGACAGCGGTTACATCCTGGTCTGATCGACAACCCGCGCGGCGGACCTGACCGGAAAAAAGCGGTCACGGGGCTAGTCTCGTGGCCGCTGATGCGTCTCCTCGCGGGATGGCCAACACCAGCAGCACGGTAGAACGACAAGGGTGACGAACGCCCGATCAAGCTGTGCGACCCAGGCGTTTCTGGCCTTAACGGTCTTCGCGGTCGATCTTGTCGGCCTCTTCGTCCAACTCGTCTGCGATGTCGGTAAGCGTTTGCGCCCAACTCTCGTCTTTGACCTTTGCCGCAATCTGGCGGCATTCTCGAGCACGCGTTCGGAAGCGATCAGATTCTTCGCTCATGGGGCGCGCCGCATATCCAACTGCGGCCAGCCTCGGCAAGATCGATTGATCTTGTTTGCGCGTCGGCCCGGCTAACTGGTCGATGAACTCTTGCCTGAAAGCAGTCAGACAGACGTGAAGGCGAGTGTAGAGCTGACTTTAGCCCTGCCATGTCCGATCACGTGAACCGCGACAGACCTGGCAGCGACCAGGCGATCGCTCGCTCGGAGCCCTGGTAACCATTGAGTGCCGGCGTGAACGTGCAGTTCAAGCCGATATCTCTGAAGATCGCAGCTCAGACGCGTAGGCCGAAACCGCGGCGGAAAGCGGTCGCAGCAGCAGCCCGCGACTGCTCGTAAGACTGGTATCGGCGCGTTCGTGCACGTCCTCAGCGCGCACCCGTCTGGCGTCGAGCTTGACGGCATCGGCGATTTCGCGCGCGATATCGTACCAGCTGACTGCGCCCTGATTGGTCAGGTGCCAGATCCCCGTTTCGCCATCCACAAGCAGGTCGAGTGAAGCCTGAACGAGGTCCGGCACATAAGTTGGTGAGACGATCGTCTTGTCGCTCGCAGTCACCTCTTCGCCGCGCTTCAGCCTCTCCAGTGTGCTGAACAGGAAATTGTAGCGATCCCAAGGTCCGAAGAAGGCACTCGTGCGGATGATGAGCGCGTCTGCACCGATTGCGAGAAGGCGCGCTTCCGCGGCGGCCTTGCTACGGCCATAGGGGCATTTGGGCGCCAGCTCGTCCGGCTCGACATAGGAGCGACCGAGCGATCCGTCGAACACGAGGTCTGAAGAGAAGGTGACCAGGGGAATGCCGTGAATCTTGCAGGCGCGGCCTAGCAGTTCCGGACCCGTCGCGTTGATGCGGAAGCACTCGTCGGCTTTCTCCTGCGCTTCACAGGTGCGGACGAAACCTGCCGTGTTGACGACGGCCCATGGCTTGTAGCGGTCGAGCGCGCGTGCGACCGACGCCTCGTCGGTGATGTCGAGATCGGCACGGCTGGTGAGAACGTGCGCCAGCCCGCGGTGGCTGCAGATTTTCGAAAAGGCGCGCCCGAGGGTTCCCGTGGCGCCGGTGATCAGGATCGGCCTCGCCCTGGAAGCGATCGCCGGGAGTATGTCGTAGCCCGGCCGTGCGTAGGTCCGGCCCGGCCGTTTCCACCATCCTGGGAGGTCGAGCACGGGATGATCTATCCTCTCGCCACGTCCCAGCTTTGCAGCCGTTCGCGCGATCAGCGTGGGCCGAGGCTTCTCCGATCGGGTATCAAACGCCCCGACGTCGTACGTGCCCTCGCGCCTCGTCAGCAGCGAGCGCCAGTCGACCGCTCCGAACATCGACCACAAGGTAACGGCGCGGATGTCGGCGCCCCTGCGGCGCTCCTGTTCGGCAGCACGCCAGACCTGGGTGAACCAGCGCACTTGCTCCTCGCGCGAGCATCCGTGGTGCACCTCCGAGATGGCGATCGGGATATCGTAGCGCTCCCACGCTTCGCGCAACCGGCGCGCAGGTCCGACGTCCTTCTTGAGGCGGTCGATGCGAACCGCCTCCAGGTCCATGTAGAGGTCGACGCCGTTCGATCCCGGCTCCATCCCCGGATAACGGTGCAGCCTGTGATCGAGGAACCGCTCGCTCGTGAGATAATGATTGATGCCGAGGAGATCCGGCCTTGCCACGCCGCCGGCGAGCGCCTCGAGGACAGGTTCCGGCGCGCCGCTCTTCAGAAGCCAATCGTAGAAGCGATGACCTGGGACGACGCGCCCGGCCAGGAGGTCGAGGCTGAGCCAGCGCCGCTCGTTCTCATGCTCCGCCTGGTAGGCGAGCCGCTCGGTCGAAAACGTTTTTCCGAGGTCCTCGGTGACCATCAGCTGAGCACTCGGCGCAATCGCACGGATCGCCTGCATGGCAAGAGCGCTCGCGTGGCATTCGTTGGCGAGCGCCAGCAACATCGCGTTGATGTCGCGCTTGTGCGGGTACCAATGCCCGTAAAGGCATGAGAAGCGTGCAGTAGTCAGCGGCTCGTTGACGGGCGTCCACATGTCGATCCACGGATAACGGCGGGCGACCTTCGCGGCATAGTCGGCGAGCCGCTTGCCAAAGTCGGGATCGAGGAGGCTGGTGTAGCGGGGCCCGGAACCGTGGTGGACCAGACCGCCGATCACCCGGATCCCGAGTTCGCGGAGCTTGTCCATGCGCCGGTCGTGCCAGCTAAAGTCGAGTTCGGTTGGCGTTTCGGGCGCAACGGTCTCCCACACGATCGGATAGCGGACCGCCTTGATGCCGAGCTTTGCCATGGCGTCGAGATCATCGAGCCGGGCGGAATGACCCGTTTCGACGATCTGGTTGCGATACTCATCACCGATGCGCACGACGGTGCATTCTATCCCGCCCCAGAGCTCGAGCGGCGCTTGAGATTTGTGCTGTCGTTGGGCTCCACCGAAAGTACCGGACTCAGAAGTCAGAAACATGCATTCTCCAACACATGCATAATGAACTCGAAGTCCTATCAGCAGTATTCTTGCAAAGTCAGCTATGTCCTAACTTATGTTACAACAACGACGGTAGAATACTGACAGATCAAAGAACTTCGTAACCTTCAATACAGATGGTGAAGAATTTGTTCCATGTAACGGTTAGCATGACTGGTGGAGCATTGCATTGGTGGTCACGTAATCGACCATTCTGTTGTTGCCGTTGACTCCGGGAGACTTGCTATGGCGCCCGCAGGTGGGGCTGCACGCAGTGGAGAGTCACTGGTTGATCGCGCCGACGAAAAAACAATAAGCGAAGACGACAATCATCAGAGCGCAAAGGCCCAATACGAAAGGGTTGCGGATGGTCACGGTCCCTTTCGCCTCACGACTGTCATGGAGGACGCAGGATCTGATCGCGAGGGCCCTCCACGCCTTCGTCCCTGGCTTTCAAGTGAATTGAGGAGCAACTCCAATTCGGTCGGGATCGGATGTTCGACAGTGAAGGCTTCAGCGACAACGGTCGGCAACCACCGATCGCCGCACGCGGGCAACAGCCAGCTAACACGCTCTACATTCATGGGCGATTACAACTGGTTAGCAGACCAGCGGTGCCCATATCCAATCCAAGTTAAGCAAAAAAACGACCGTTGCAACTTGTCCAACCAAGCCTCGTTGTGCGGCGTCTATGAAAGACAATTCCAAATTCGGACCCCTCGAGAACATGCGTGCCCGCGCGGAACAGGTTCGTCGGCTCGTGGGCATGACGGACGACCCTGAGATGGCGATGAACCTGCGTTGCTGCGCCGCCGGCTTGAACGCCGAGATCGACCGCCTGGCCGGCCAGTTGGACGACCAGGCTCATCCTCGCGAGAGCATTGCAGATCGCCAAGACCGGGCAGCGTAGCACCCAGCCGGGCGCACCCATCGTCTGAGCTTCCATCCGTCGGCTAGGCGCATGCGTCGTCGTGGAGCGTCTGAGCCGTGATACGCGCCCACCGTAACGAATGCGCCCGCGAGTGTCGTACGTTCGGCACCGAGGCGCGGGAACGAGCGAGCGACGCGTGAATGCGCAAGTTCCGGTGGAACCTGCGCACCGTTAATCGACTTAGCAGGGAACATGTCCGATCAATCGGCAAGACGAAGGAGAGAAAATGCCTCGCGAGCTTATCGACACCGGAAGCGACAAGCGCTTCGTTCGTCGGGACGAGAAGGGCCAGTTCAAGGAATCCGATGACGTTGGCCGGAGCCTGGCGCAGGATCAGAAGCGCGATTCCAAGACTAGGCCCAAGCGCGGCGAGGGCGACAGGGGAGACCGTTAGAACGTGACCACGGCATGACCGGCTTCTGCCTCGTGTCTATCTGCATTAGAGCCACGGCGCGAAGGCGGGCGTAACGAGGGCCTATCGCCGATCGTACCATCGCGAATCTCCGCGATCGCCGAATGCAGACGAAATCGGCAACCGGCTCCAGGCGACAGCCGATCCACTCAGTTGGAATGTGCCGGCTGCCAGGCTGGCGCGCCTGCCCGCCACAGGATGAAAGCCGTCATGTCCGCTTCTTCGGCGTCGCGTGTTGACTTGGTAGTTCCAAGACCGTGGCCGGCCTGCTCCTCCAGCCGGTACAGCACGGGACGGTGGTTCGGCATTTCCTCGAGCCGGGCCGCGAACTTGGCGCCTTCCCAAGGCTCCACCCGAGGATCGTTCAACCCGCCCGTGATCATGAATGCAGGATAGGTCTTGCCAGGCACCACGTGCTGGTAGGCATCCATCTCGTAAAGATCCTTGAACCCCTGGCGGTCCTTCACCGTGCCGAACTCGGGGATATTGGCGGGACCTGCCGCCATCGTCTCCATCCTAAGGGCATTCACGTCGCCAACGCGGGCGATCGCTCCTGCAAACAGGTCGGGGCGCTCCGTCGCAGCTCGGCCCACCATGATGCCGCCCGCGGATGTTCCGGTGATGAAGAGCATGTCGGGCGTCGTATAGCCCCTTGCAATAAGGGTCTCGGCGCACGCGATCGCATCGCGCCAGGTGTTCGGCTTGGTGGCGCCCTTGCCGCCGAGACGCCAGGCCTCTCCGAACTCGCCGCCGCCCCGCACCGCGCACTCGGCGCGGCTCACCCCGGCATCGATGTAGGGGAGTGTCCGCGTGCCGAAGAACGGGAACGACGAGATGCCGTAGGCGCCATAGGCGTCAATTAGCATCGGACGCGGCCGCACTGGACCCGAGGGACCAATGACGGTGAGCGGCACTTTGGTGCCATCCTTGGCGGTCGCCACAAGCTCCGTGACGGCATAGCGAGCGGCGTCGATCGGCGGGTGCTTATCGAGGTTCAGGTCGACCAATGCCCGGCTGCCCGGATCATAGCGGTAATGGGCGAGAGGCGTCGCCCAGCTGTCAAGGCCGATGACGGCGCCCGCGGCATCGGGGTCGGATGCGAGCGACTCGATCGAGCCGCGAACCGGAAGAGCAATGTTCTGGCTTTCGCCGGATGGCGAGACACGGAGCAGCTCGCTGTTCAGACCGTTGCGCACCGCAACGTAGACGCCGTCCTTGGCGGCAGCGATATTCTCGACCAGCCGGTCATCACTGGCTCCAACAAGCGTTTTGGCCTGGGCAAGACTGCCGCCGACTGGCACCGCGACGAGCTTGAAGCGGGGTGCGTCCTTGTGCGTCAGCAGGTAGAGGAAATGCCCGTCGCTATCGAACCTCGTGATGCCGTCCGGGGTATCCGCGAGCGGGGTCCACCTCTCCTTGCCGCTCCGGACTGCGTCGCGCTTGCCCCACCAGAGCTTCACCTCGTTTTCGACGCCATTCACGGCGACGAGCAGCACAGCGTCACTGTGGGGGATCTGCACGAGGAGGGGCGCGACGTTCGGGTCGGTGATGGGGCCACCCTTGATGGTCGGTCCGACCAGCGGCTTGGTGTCGCCCGAAAGGCCCCAGAAATCGGCGGTGATGTTCTGGTATTTGTCAGTGGGCTTGGGACGAGGTCCAAGCTTCTGCAGGCGGGGGAAGAAGAGGCCTGCCCCATCCGAAAGCCAGCTGACGCCGCCGAACTGTGCTCGATCGATGGGGCCGGCGATGGTCTTCCCGCTCGCGACGTCGAGCACGGTCATCTCGCTGTTCTCGGACCCGCCGCTCGAGATGCCGACGGCGATCTTGCTGCCGTCAGGCGAGGGCGCAATCCAGTCGATCGCGTGGGGCGCGCCCGTCGACTTGATGATCTCGACCGTGTCGACGAGCGTGCGCGTGGCCCCGCCATCCTGGACCTTCAGGTTGAACTGGTCGGCCCCGGGGGCGCGCTCGAGGTAAAATGTCTTGCCTCCTGCAAGTGCGGTCGTGCTGACCAGCCCGAATTGCGCGCCGAAATCCGACATGGTCTTGAGATAGGCCTGCTTCGGGGCGATGCTGTCGAGCAAGCCGTGGGTCCATTGGCTCTGGGCCTTCATCCACGCTGTAGTCTCGGCGTCCCGGCTCTCCATGTAGCGGAAGCGATCAGTGACCTTGGTGCCGAAGTAATCGTCGGTAACGGGCCGCGCCACCGCCGCCGGCGGCTGGTTGCTGGGCTCCATCGGGACGACCGCAATCGCCGGCGAGGTAGAGAGAATTGCGATAAGCCCCATCGTGATACGCATTGCTGCCCCGATCCTGCTTGAAGTCTTCCAAATCCCTCGAACTCGATAACCACGGTGGCGGCGTCGCCGCTGCTCCCTCGCGACTCGCGCCAAGACCCGGACGATGATTGAGGTAAACTGAAACTAAACAAGAGGTTTTCCAGAAACGACCCGTATCGATCGATAGGCTCCAAGTTTGGATGTGAGGGATGGGTCGCAAACTGCCCATAGCTGGCGACGGGCATCGGGTGGAGGGAGATGCCCGGCTGCGGGCGAACGAGCACTCCAGGCTCAATCCATGGGCAGCTTGCCTAATGATTGTCCGTATTATAACGATAATACAGTCGGAGGTATGAGCAATGAACCCCGGAGAGCTCATCGCGTTCATCAGCGTGGTCGTCATTCCGGCGGCCGTGATCATCTACATCGCGAACCGATTCTTCCGACTTCGGGAGAGGAAGCTCGAGATTGAGGCGATGCATGCCGCTGAAAAGGCTGCGCAGTACGCGTCGCAGAGCCGCGCGATCGAGGAACGCCTCCGCGTCGTCGAGCAGATCGTTACCGACGGTGGTGTTCACACTGCTGCGCAGATCGAAGCTCTGCGCCAGCCAGACCATCCCGGAACGAGCAGAAAGAGCGTCGAGATCGGCAACGATTGACCGGCTGCCCGAGAGCGCAAGCGACCTTGCCCCTAGAGGGTAGGAAGCAGGGTCGCGTGCCGATTGGAATGGGTGGGTTGCAGGAAAAGGGACATTCCGGCCTGCCGCTTGCTTTGCCCCAAAATCCTGCCGGCCGCGGGCCGCTTCTCCCATCCTCAGGGACGCGCAATATGCTCCAGCCATGCTCGGTCGGCGGCACTTAGGTCCATGTCTCTTGCCGCGGCCAGCCTTCGGCGAGATTCATCGCGCGATCCCGACTGCCACAGGGCCTTTGCCCACATCAATTGGTTGGCACCCCAGCGTGGCGCCAAACGGGCCGCCGCGGCGTAGCTCGCCGCCGCATCTCCATAGCGCTTCTCTGCAAACTGAACGTCTCCAAGATATTTCCTCGGATCGGCGAAGTTGGGCGCAAGCTGGGCGGCTCGGCGCAGATGGGTCTCGGCCGCTGCCGTCTTGCCGCTCGATAACAGCACACGTCCCCACTCGAGGTCGGCAAAGGGCAGGCGGGGATTGGCAGCCACGGCCACGGAGAAATCGCGATTGGCGGCCGCCAGGTCGCCTGTCAGGCCCATCACCCAGCCTCGCGTGCGCAGGCAGAAGTAACAATCCGCCGGGAGCGTTGCGACGATTGCCCGGGCCTCGCGCACTTGCCCAAGTCCGAGGAGCGCCCGTGCGAGGTTTGGAACGACGAACCGCTGACTGGCGTAACGCGCAATTTCCTCGCCCTCTGGATGATTGGCGAGAATCCTAAGGCCGGCCCTTGCACGCGCATATGCCGCGGGCCAGTCGCCGACATCTGCAGCACGCGCGTAGTCTGGCATCGAATAGACGTTCACCGTGTAAAGGTGCGACAAGAGATAGGCGTCGCCTTCCGCCCCAGCGACGCGCGTTGATGCGCTCAATTCGTGTTTCATGATCTTGGCGTTGGCCTCGAAGCTGGGCATCGCTCCTTCGAGCCCGCCGTAAACATTGTAGAGTGGAGTGCTGAAAACGCGCTCTGCTTTACCCGGGTCGCCGGCCAGATATGCCTGCCATCCGCGATTGAGCTTGCTGCCAGTTTCAAGCCCGACTGCGCTGAGCCCGCCGCCCCCATGCGCGGCCAGGTCGACGGACCGCTTCTGAAGGTCGAACGCCCGCTGGTCGTGACCCATGAAACCTTCGCAATTTGACGTATTGAGGAACGCAAGAGCGTTGTTTGGATCGAGCTGGATCGCGCGGTAGCCCGCAACTCGGCAAGCCGGGACATTCTTCGCCGAAAGAAGGTTGGAAACCTGAGCCCAGGCCCACGCGCGCTCGTTTGCCGATGCATTGCTTTGTGCGGCTCGACGCGCCACCGCCAGCGCTTCATCCGCCCGGCCATTGAACTCGAGATATTTGGAATAGCGATAGGGCTGCGTCGCATTCGACAGCGCCTCCGCCGCCCTTTGCGCGAGGGTGTCGAAATCCTTTCCGTCGCCGTCGACGGCGATCGCCGCGCCAAGCCCGCTATGCAGCGACAACCGCAACCCGGAGCCCTGGTGGAAAAGCGTTCCTCCGATACGGGTTTGGTGACCGAGTCGCTCGCGCAGCAGGCGGTCGATCTCGCCGAGCGAAACGCCTGATCCCGGAACTTCGATGTTGATGTCCTTGCCCCAGTCGACATCGAACGTGTTCTCGGCGCGGAAGGATGATGCGCTGGCGTTGAGTGTCGCCAGCTTGTCGGCGACAAGGCCCGCGAGCTGCTCCCCGTTGATCTGGCCATTGGCGAGATCGGGGGGCACCGCGAAGCGTTCGATCACCAAGCTGTGATCGCGCGACGCGCTCCAGATCATGTTGGCGAACAGGATCGCCGCTCCGATCACCACGAGCGTCAATGCGCCTTGAAGGATGATTTTCATCGCTTCGAGCGCGCGGGTTGCCCAGGTGCCGTCGATCGTGTGCCGATGCTCGGCCTCGAAATGGTCGACCTGCAAGCGCGTCAGCGCAATCTGCTCCCGCAGGAACGCCGCGGCCTCGACCGCGACTGCGGGGCTGACGGCAGCCTCGTTCATCGCAACCGACCTCGCCGGCGACGAGTCAGATGGTCGAGGACCACGCACAGCACGCTTTGTCTGATCGTCAGCCATTGCTCCCCCCACGACAAACTTAGCGCGATCGGAGCGTTCGCCAATCTTTTCTTCACCTTGCCCTTCTTCGTGCCGAGAACCCCGCGATTTCAGTGTGACATTTCTTGGAATTTCCGAAGCGTTGCACGAGACCAGTAGATGTTCACTTCTCCGGCGTGGCTCGTGCCAAGGCAGCCGCAGTTAGATGATTTTCCCGATTTCAAGGCCGAAATGGCCGCGATACGCTCTGATTCATGGCCGTTCGCCCCAACTGGATCGTGCTCACCTCGCTAGCGCTCATCGCAGTCCCGAGCGCCGCCGTTGCGCGAGACGGCGGATGGCGTCCTTCCGAGCGACGATATCCCTATCAAGGCGTCGATGTCTCCCACCACCAGGGACACATCGCGTGGGCGAAACTGCCCCGCCAGGGTGTCGATTTTGCCTATATCAAGGCGACTGAAGGCGCAGATCACGTCGACAGGCGGTTCTCGACCAACTGGCATGCGGCCCATCGCGCGGGCATCCACAGAGGCGCCTACCATTTCTTCAGGCTCTGCGGCAGCGGGCGA
>JBJMUN010000094.1:0-6623 GCA_045811185.1 Sphingomicrobium sp. | reverse complement strand
GGATCGATGGCTTCCCGATCTGGGCGCAGATCGGCTGGGCGCTGGGCGTGTGGATGGGCCTTTTGGGCTCGGTCCTGCTGCTCCTGCGCAGCCGCTGGGCGGTCTGGTCGTACGGTCTGTCGCTGATCGGCGCGATCCTCGGCCTCGGCTATCAGCTGGCCAATCCGATGCCGGGAGTCGAAGGATTCATGGCGACCGGCATGCCGATCGTCATCATCGCGGTCGCTGCCTTCCTCCTGTGGTATGCCTGGAGCGCGCAGAAGAAGGGCATTCTTCGCTGAATCTGGCCGGCGCTTGGAGCAGCCGATCGACTGAGATGACTCCGAGCCGCCTCAATGCACTGACCGACGGCGTCGTCGCGATCGTCCTGACGATCATGGTGCTGGAGCTGAAGTTCCCGGCGCAGCCGACGCTCGGAGCGGTGCTGGCCGTGTTGCCGCTGCTCGCCGCCTACCTGCTCGCCTTCATCTACGTCGCGATCTACTGGAACAATCATCACCACATGATGCAGTCCGCGCGCCTGGTGACCGGGACCGTGCTGTGGGCAAACCACTCCTTGCTATTCTGCCTCACCTTGTTCCCGCTGATGATCCGCTGGATCGACGACGCGGGGCCTACGCCGTGGCCGGTCGCCTCCTTCGGGGCGGTGCTGGTGGCCGCCTCTATCTGCTATGTCCTGCTCGAGCGCGCACTGGTCGCTGCCGAGGGTGACAGCTCTGGAGTGAAAACGGCGGTCGGCCGCGGCATGAAGGAATGGGTGAGCTTCGGCGGATACCTCGCCGCGCTACCGCTCGCGTTCGTTTCGCCCTTCATTTCGATCATCATCTACGTTGCCGTGGCGTTTCTCTGGTTGGTGCCCGATCGCCGGTTCGAGCCAGGGAAGGGCATTGGGAACGCCGGATGACCACGGCACGCCTCACGTCCTTCACGGATGGCGTGATCGCGTTCATCATCACGATCATGGTGCTGGATTTGGCCGTCTCCTTTGACAGTGCTGTTCGCGGCCTATGCGCTCTCGTTCGTGACGGTCGGGATCCATTGGTCTCATCATCATAACGTCCTTCAGGCGACGCGGCGCGTGAATGGAAGAGCGCTGCTCGCGAACCCATTTTTCCCGTTCTGGCTGAGCCTCATCTCATTCGGCGTACGCTGGGTCGGCGAAGCGGGCATCACGCACGATACCGTCATCGTGTTCGGCGTTCTGATGCTTCTCTGTTTCTTCTCCTTTGCCCTTCCGCTTTTCACCTCGCTGCAAGCGAACGATGCCGACGCGCCGTTCGCGAAAGCCGTGAAGCGGGCACAAGGGCCTGATCACGGTGGTTGCCTACACGGTTGCAATCACGTTGGCTCTCCGCTGGCCAATGGCGGCCGTTACGATTTTTGTCCTAGTCACTTTGTCTGGCTCATCCCGGACAACCGGTTCGACCAGTTCCTCGAATAGTGCTGCTTGCAGCAAATAGAAGCGCTTCCCACCTCAACTCCAAAGGAGATCACTTTGGAAAGTTGGCACGGAACAACAATCCTGGGAGTGCGCAAGGGCGGGAAGACCGTGATCGCCGGCGACGGCCAGGTGTCGATGGGCAATACGGTGATGAAGCCCAACGCGAAGAAGGTCCGCCGCATCGGCGAGGGCGGGAAGGTCATAGGCGGGTTCGCTGGAGCGACCGCTGACGCCTTCACACTGTTCGAGCGGCTGGAGCGCAAGCTCGAGCAGTATAACGGGCAGCTGATGCGCGCCGCGGTCGAACTCGCCAAAGACTGGCGGACAGACAAGTACCTCCGCAATCTCGAGGCGCTCATGATCGTCGCGGACAAGGATATTATGCTGATCCTCACCGGTAATGGCGATGTGTTGGAGCCTGAAGCGGGCATCGCCGCGATCGGGTCGGGCGGCAATTATGCGCTCGCCGCTGCCCGCGCCCTCGCTGATTACGAGCAGGACCCGGAGGTGCTCGCCCGTCGGGCAATGCAGATCGCATCGGAAGTGTGCGTGTTTACCAACGATCGGCTGACGCTGGAGACGATTGAAGCGTAACGCAAAGGGCGGCTAGCCTCGCGTTCATGCTGATCGATCGTAGGGGATTCGCCGCTTCCGGCTCGGCCGCTTTGCTGTCAGGCTGCGCAACTGTCGGAACGCGCCCGCGTCGTTTCGCCGATTGCGCACCCCTCGTTCCGGTGCAGGTTGATCCAAGCCGCATCATCCGAACCATGGCGGGTCTGCGTCCTTATCGCCGGGAGGGCTTCGTGGTCCGGCAGGACCAGTTCGGCCCGAAGCGGCTGGTCCATAATTATGGCCATGGAGGGGGCGGAATCACGCTGAGTTGGGGAACGTCGAAGCTCGCCACCGAACTCGGCCTGCAGGGGCATAGCGGGCCCGTCGCGGTGATGGGCTCGGGAATCGTTGGCCTTTCGACCGCCCGGCTCGTTCAGGAGGCGGGCTTCCCGGTTACCATCTACACAGCGGCACTTCCGCCTGACACGACATCAAACGTCGCAGGAGGTCAGTTCCATCCCTACCGGGTCTTCGATGCTGAAGTCGCCACGCCTCAATTCATGGAGCAGTTCACCCGCGCCCTCGACTACAGCTGGCGGCGCTTTCAAATCATGGTGGGCGACGATTACGGTGTTCGCTGGCTGCCGACCTACGTCGAGGCCCGTTCCCCCGAAGTACGCCCGATCGCGAATTTCCCGCCGGTCAATCGATCGCTGTCACGTGCCGAGCATCCGTTCCCGCTCGACGACGTCATTCTCTACGACACGATGTACATCGAAACCGGCCGTTATCTTCGCCAGATGATCCGCGATGTGCAGATTGCCGGGGGCAGGATCGATGTCCGGAGGTTTGCCACGCCCGCGGATGTTGCCGCACTTCCCGAGGCGTTGGTCTTCAACTGCACGGGTCTTGGCAGCCGCGACCTTTTTGGAGACCGGGACCTCCATCCGGCTCGCGGGCAACTCGCGATCCTCGAGCCGCAGCCGGATGTCCGCTACGCTGTTACAGGGGGGCCGGGCTACATGTTCCCGCGGCCCGATGGCATTCTGCTCGGCGGCACGTTTGAAGTGGACCAGTGGGACACGACGACAGACCCGGCAACGATCGAGAGGATCATCGCTGGCCAGAAGCGCTTCTTCTCGTCCTTCCGGTGCACCGCTTGAAGTGCCTGCAGTCGGTTCCGACATTGCCGGCAAGATGAACTATCAAACTACTTTTCCCCAGAGCGGCGGGGAGCACGCCGAAGTGTTGAAAGACAAACTTACGCCCAAGGCGATCGTCGCTGCGCTTGACGAGCATATCATCGGCCAGGACGATGCGAAGCGTGCCGTCGCCGTGGCGCTGCGCAATCGTTGGCGGCGGCAGCAGCTTAGCCCGGAGCTGCGTGACGAGGTAACGCCGAAGAACATCCTGATGATCGGCCCCACCGGCTGCGGCAAAACCGAGATCAGCCGGAGACTCGCGAAGCTTGCCGATGCTCCGTTCGTCAAGGTCGAAGCGACCAAGTTCACCGAAGTCGGCTACGTTGGCCGGGATGTCGAGCAGATCGCACGCGACCTTGTCGAAGAGGCCGTCCGTCTGGAACGCGATCGCCGCCGGGCCAAGGTGCGTACCGCCGCCGAGGACGCTGCAATGGACAAGCTTCTCGATGCGCTCACGGGGAAGGGTTCGAGCGAAGCGACTCGGCAGAGCTTCCGCCAGCGCTTCTCGGACGGCAGCCTCGACAAGGCCGAGGTCGAGATTGAGGTCGACGAGGCACCGTCATTGCCGTTCGAAATCCCGGGCATGGGCGCCCAAGTCTTTGACCTGCGTTCGATGATGGGCAAGCTCGGCGGCCAGCAGTCCCGCAAGCGCCGCAAGCTCAAGGTGCCGGAAGCATTCGCTCGTTTGACCGACGAGGAGGCTGACAAGCGTCTCGACCCCGACGACATTAATCGCTCGGCGCTTGCCGATGCGGAAGCCAACGGGATCGTCTTCCTGGACGAGATCGACAAGATCGCAGTGAGTGATGTTCGCGGCGGTTCCGTCAGCCGCGAGGGTGTCCAACGCGATCTCTTGCCGCTGATCGAGGGGACGACCGTCGCGACCAAGTACGGGCCGTTGAAGACGGACCATATCCTCTTCATCGCTAGCGGCGCGTTCCATATCGCCAAGCCTGCGGACCTGTTGCCCGAGCTCCAGGGACGCTTGCCGATTCGGGTCGAGCTGAAGGCCCTGACGAAGGACGATTTTGTCCGCATCCTGTCCGCGACGCGCGCCAGCCTCACCGAGCAATACCAGGCTCTGCTCGGGACTGAGGGCGTTACGATCGAATTCGCTGAAACCGGCGTCGAGGCGCTCGCCCGCATCGCCGCCGAAGTGAACGAAGCGGTCGAGAATATCGGCGCGCGCCGGCTTCAGACCGTCATGGAGAAGCTGCTCGAGGACATCAGCTTCGATGCCGAGAACCGCTACGGTGAAACGCTCGTCGTTGATGGTGTCTTCGTCGAGAAGCAACTGAGCGGCATTGCAAAGAACGCCGACCTCTCGCGCTACGTCCTCTAAACTGCTGTTCCACGGCTGGTCGGCGGGGCAACACGTCCCGCCGATAAAGCTGCACCCCGTGTCGCAGCGCTTCGTTGTTGTTGGACTTTCCCGCCAAAGAGGAGTTGGCCGATGAACACGAAGATCTCAATGATTGCCGGCGCTGCTGCGCTCGCCATTTCGACGGCAGCCGCGGCCCAGACGAAGACGACCAGCACAACCACGACGACGAATAGCGCGCAGCCCGCCACCACTACGACAAGTCCGGCTGCGCCGACCGATAAGACGACTGCGCCCGGTCAGACGCAGACCGCGCCCGGTACGGCAAACCAAACCGCTCCCGTTCAGACGCAATCCACGCCGGACGCCGCGAGCGAGACAGCTCCGGGCCAGACCGGTAACACACCAGGGCAGATGCAGACGACACCTGGGGAAGCCAGTGAACTGACGCCGGCGCAGACCGGCCAAACGCCATCGGGCCAGACCACGGGCAATGCTGCGCCCGAGCTCTCTGCGGCAACCTCAGCCGACGTGAAGGCCGGTGTGTCGGTCTACGACCAGAAAGGGAAAGTCGTCGGGAAGATCGACTCGGTGACCTCGGAAGGCGCCGTTGTGAGTACCGGCAAGACGAAAGCTTCAATCCCGATCTCGAGTTTCGCGAAAAGCGATCAGGGCCTCGTCATCAGCATGAGCAAGTCCGAGCTCGACGCGCAGGCGAAGCAGACGACAAAGGCGACCAAGAAGCCCAAATAAATCAGGCGACGACTTTGCGGTAACGCCAGGTCAGCCCGCTCACGAAGGGTGGCCAGAGGCTCGTTTGCACACCGGCGAGCCTCAGCCATCTCGCCGCAACCGAGTTACAGGTGCGGAAGGCGTTCGCCTTGCCGGCGCCGCGATAGAAAGCATCGCTCGGACCATAACCCGGGTGATCGATCTGCTGCGGTCGTCCGCGCTCATCGAGCAGGAAGTCGGCGCGGATCGCGGCCCATAGGCGGCGATATTCCTCGGGTCGAAGCCGGACCTGCCGAACCGCGTAATCGGCGGTCGGCACATATTCGACATGCATCACTCTCTTTCCGCCGGCGAGCGCCGCCCAGATCGTGCCCAACCGGATGTCGCGCCATCGAGGAGTGTCGAGATAGACGCGCTGCTCGCCCGATCCGAACGCGATCCACTTTGCGTCGGCGGGTGCGGCGGCAAAGTCGCGCTTCCGGATCAGCGCCGCCCAGTCGAGCCCCTGTGCCTTCACGGGCATGATGATGTCGGCATGGATGCCGTTATCGGCGATGTAGATCGTGGTGCCTTTCGTCGGCTCGGTCCAACCGGCGTTGGACGGCACAACCGAGCCAATCAGTGCGGCCACGAGGTAGAGAGCCGGTAGGGCGAGAAGGGCCGTCAGCAATCGGCCAACCACCTTGCCCCATTTGCTTTTCCATCTTCGACGCGCCACTCGGCTGCCCTCTCACGCTTGCCTTGTTGGGTAGCCCTGCCTAGATGCCGCGGCCAAGTCGGGGCGTAGCGCAGCCTGGTAGCGCATCACACTGGGGGTGTGGAGGTCGCTGGTTCGAATCCAGTCGCCCCGACCATCAATTTCACAATCGATCGAAAGTCGTCAGCCTTCCATGTCCAGCGAAACGATGTTGATGATGCAGGCAGCAGCCCCCGCCGGCGCCGGCGGAACCATGCAACTGGTGATGGGCATTCTGCCGTGGCTGCTGATTTTCGCCATTTTTTACCTGCTGATGATCCGCCCGCAGCAGCGGCGGGTCAAAGAGCATCAGGCGGCGATTGCGGCCGTGAAGAAGGGCGATGACGTGATCACCGGCGGCGGGATTCGTGGCCGTGTCACGAAAGTCAGCGACGATGAGGCCGAGGTCGAGATTGCGCAGGGAGTGAAGGTCCGCGTGATCAAATCGACGATCACGCATGTGGTTGGCCCGAACACGAAGCCGGCGAACGACTGATGCTTGAATTTCCGAAGTGGAAGGTGTGGCTCGTTTCGCTCGTCGTCGGGCTCGGTGTCCTGCTCTCCATCCCGAGCCTGGTCGCCGGCACGCCACTGGCCGGCGCGTGGCCGAAGTGGCTCCCACAATACAAGATCAGCCTC
>JBJMUN010000093.1:0-22742 GCA_045811185.1 Sphingomicrobium sp. | reverse complement strand
CTGCTCCGGGTCGAGCACTTCCAGGAGAGCCGAGGACGGATCGCCGCGGAAATCCTGGCCGAGCTTGTCGATCTCGTCGAGCAGGAACAATGGGTTGGAGGCCCCCGCTTTCTTGATGTTCGAGATGATCTTGCCGGGAAGCGAGCCGATGTAGGTCCGGCGATGGCCGCGGATCTCGGCCTCGTCGCGCACTCCGCCCAGTGACTGGCGGACGAACTCGCGGCCCGTGGCTCGAGCGATCGACCGACCGAGCGAGGTCTTGCCGACGCCGGGCGGCCCGACCAGGCACAGGATCGGGCCCTTGAGCTTGTTGGTGCGGGCCTGAACCGCGAGATACTCGACGATCCGGTCCTTGACCTTCTCGAGCCCGTAATGGTCCTCGTCGAGGACCCGCTGCGCCTCGGCGATGTCCTTCTTCAGCTTCGACTTCTTGCCCCACGGCAGGCCGAGCAGGACGTCGAGATAGTTGCGCGCGACGGTCGCTTCGGCCGACATTGGCGCCATCGCCCGGAGCTTCTTGAGCTCGGCGTTCGCTCGAGCCTTCGCTTCTTTGGAGAGGCGCGTCTTGCGGATCTTCTCGGCGAGCTCCTGGAGCTCGTCGCCGCCCTCCTCGCTTTCGTTGCCGAGCTCGCGCTGGATCGCCTTCAACTGCTCGTTCAGATAATATTCGCGCTGCGTCTTCTCCATCTGGCGCTTCACGCGGCTGCGAATCTTCTTTTCGACCTGCAGCACGCCGAGCTCGCCCTCCATGAAGGCAAACACCATTTCGAGCCGCCGCGCGGGGTTGAGCTCGCCCAGCAGCGCCTGCTTGTCTGCAACCTTGATTGACAGGTTCGACGCTACGGCATCGCCGAGCGCCGAAGCGTCGTCGATCTCGCCGAGTTGAATGCCGGTCTCCGGCGGAAGCCGCTTGTTGAGCTTGGCGTAATTCTCGAACTGGTCGATAACCGAGCGCATCAGCGCCTGTGCTTCAGGAGCGGCGGCGCCTTCTTCCTCCACCTCTTCGATCTCGGCGGCAGTGTAACCGTCGCGAGGCACCATGTTGACGAGACGGGCGCGCTTCACGCCTTCGACGAGGACTCGAACTGTCCCGTCTGGCAGCTTCAGCAACTGCATTGCGGTAGCGATGACGCCAAGGTCGTAAAGTGCATCGCGATCCGGATCGTCTTCGCCCGGATCGAGCTGCGCGACCAAAAAGAGCTCCTTGTCGGCGGCCATCGCCGCTTCGAGTGCGGCAACCGATTTCTCGCGCCCGACGAACAGGGGCACGATCCGGTGCGGGAAGACGACGATGTCGCGAAGCGGCAGAATCGGGAGAAAGCGAGTCATGGACCAGTATATGGGCGGGCGTCCGTCCACGCGCAACAAAGCGCAGGAACATTCGCTGCTTCCCACTCGCTTGAAGAGGACGGAAGAGCGCAAGGAGATCTGCATGACGCAGAACCGCGAGAAGATCAGTACTGGTCCCAATGAGGAGGCCGTCAACGAGACGATTGCGGGTACGGGTCCCGGCATTCCTGACGATGCACTCGCCCCTGGAGAGGAGCTGCCCGATCCGCCGAGTGAGGAAGAAGTTAAGCGGATTGCCGAAAAACTTGGCTCGCCCACTGCAGAACGCGATACGCTTCCGCTCGAAGGTGAGTAATTCGCGCCGGGCCGTTAACGGTTGATTCTGTAATCGTTCAGTTTCGTTCCCTATTAGTAGGGGGGTGACGAAACGCCATTCCTTGCTCGCGCTGAGCGCGATGATGATCCCCGCCGCTGCGCTCGCGCAGTTCAGCGGCAATTGGCCCGTTCCTGGACCAGTTCCGCCGCCTCCGCCGGTACAATCGTATCCGGCGCGCCAGGCTCCCGTTGCGGAACCCTGGATGGCACGGCCCGCTCCGCAGGGTCAGCCGTGGCAATCACCCGCAGCGCAGGGCAGCGGCAAGGCGCCGGCCCTCGAGCCGATCGATCTGCCGCCTGCGATCGAGCAAGGCGTCGACATGATTTACATCGACGAGGAACTTGTCCCGAGAGCGGCGCGCGACAACGAAGCGGGCGACATGACATTCGCCGCCTGGAGCGGCGCGCCAGTCGACATGTTCAGTTCCGTGAACCCGATCTACACGGACCTTCGCCGTGGCCTAATCCGGTACCAGCAGCGCTGGGGGAATTTGCCGCAGGTCCCAGTGTCCAGCGGCCCGACGCTGAAGGCCGGAATGACCGGCGACCGCGTCGCCGCCTTGCGCACGCGCCTTGGCCTTCCCGACGGCGACAAATACGATTCTGCGCTCGCTTCGCAGGTGAAGGAATTCCAGTCGGTCCACGGAATCAAGGCCGACGGAATCGCAGGCGCGGGCACGATCGAGGCGCTCAACCGCGGCGCTCAATATTATGAGCAGCTGATCATCATCAACATGGAGCGTGCCAAGAGGCTGCCGGCACCCGAAGAGCAGCGCAAATATGTGCTGGTCGATGCCGGAAACGCTCGGCTTTCGATGTGGCAGAACGGTCGCAAGGTCGACGAGATGAAGGTGGTCGTCGGCAAGGCCGAGACGGCGACCCCGATGATGGCCGCCTACATCAAATATGCGAGCGTAAACCCGTATTGGAACGTGCCCCCGGAACTCGTGAAGAACCTGGTTGGCCCGCGCGTCGTCGCGCAGGGCATCAGCTATCTCACGGACCGCGAATATCAGGTACTGACCGACTGGAGCGACAATCCGCAAACGATCGATCCGCGCGATGTCGACTGGCGCGCAGTCGTCGAGGGACGCCAGGACGTGCGGTTGCGCCGCCTGCCCAGTCCCGCCAACTCGATGGGCATGATGAAGTTCATGCTGCCCAACTATTTCGGGATCTACCTGCACGATTCGCCGGAGAAGGATCACTTCACCAAGAACGAGCTGTGGATCAGCAACGGCTGCGTGCGGGTCGAGGACTATAAGCGCCTCGCGACCTGGCTGTTCGGCGGTTACGTCCCCAAGGGACACGACCCCAAGGTCGAGGAAGAAGTCGATCTGCCAAAGCCGGTCCCGGTCTACATGACCTATCTCACGGCCCAGCCGACGGCGAACGGCATCCAGTTCATGCCGGATCACTATGGCCGCGACGAGCACCTGATGGAGCGGTTTGGGACGCAGCTGTTGGCGGCTGTCCGCGGCCTTTAATCCAGCTGTATTGACGACATAACACAGCTATCGTAGCGGCGCGACATGTTCGCGCCGCATCCGATCAGCTTCATTCAGCTAGATGCGTTCTGGGTCCTGACCGCAACCCTGGTAACCGGGATTCTGTGGGTCGGACTTCGTAATATCAACAGGCCGTCGGCCAAGGCGAGGCGCCTCGGGTCGACCATTGGAATTGCGCTTCAGGCGCTTGGATGCGCAGCCGCGTGGATCGGCTTTACCAATCCGGTGCTGCCGTGGTGGGCGCCCTACTCGCTTGCCTCGACGACGCTGGTCGTCTTGCTCGGAGGAAGCGCCATCGTGATCTTCCTGTCGGCGGCGATGACGATGGGAAAAAACTGGAGCCTCGTCGCTCGGATGCGCAGCGATCATCAGCTCATCCGATCAGGGCCGTTCGCAATGGTGCGGCACCCGATCTACCTAGCACTTCTGCTCTATCTTTTGAGCATCGCGGCTGCGCTCGGTCATTGGCAGCAGCTGCTCATTGCCGTTCCGCTGTACCTGGCAGGCACAGTCATCCGGATCCGCGACGAGGAGAAACTGCTTCGAGCGCAGTTTGGCGACGAGCACGCGCAATATGTCCGCGACGTTCCGGCGCTTATTCCGTTGATGTTCTGAGCTCGATCGCTAGGCGGCGTCGCCGGCCTTGTCCTTCGCTGCGTAGACGCGCACGGGCTCCTTGCGGCCCTCCACGACATCCTTGTCGATGTGGACCTCGTCGACGCCATCCATCGACGGGAGGTCGAACATCGTATCGAGCAATATGCCCTCGAGGATGGACCTTAGGCCGCGCGCGCCCGTCTTTCGCTCGATTGCCTTGACGGCAATCGAATGGAGAGCGTCGTCGGTGAACTCGAGCTGGACGTCCTCCATGTCGAACAGCTTGGCATATTGTTTGACGAGGGCGTTCTTCGGCTCGACGAGAATCTTGACCAACGCCGTCTCGTCGAGATCGAGCAGCGTCGCGATCACCGGGAGACGACCGACGAACTCGGGGATCAGGCCGAACTTCAGCAGGTCCTCGGGCTCGCAATGCTTGAGGACTTCGCCAGTCTTGCGCTCGTCGGGCGCGGCGACATGGGCGCCGAAGCCCATCGACTTGCCCTGCATGCGGTCGGAGATGATTTTCTCCAGTCCAGCGAAGGCGCCGCCGCAGATGAACAGGATGTTAGTCGTGTCGACTTGCAGGAATTCCTGCTGCGGATGCTTTCGGCCACCCTGCGGCGGAACCGAAGCGGTCGTGCCTTCCATGAGCTTGAGCAGCGCCTGCTGCACGCCCTCGCCTGACACATCGCGAGTGATCGACGGATTGTCCGACTTGCGGCTGATCTTGTCGATTTCGTCGATGTAGACGATGCCGCGCTGTGCCTTCTCGACATTGTAATCGGAGGCTTGGAGCAGCTTGAGAATGATGTTCTCGACGTCTTCGCCGACGTAACCGGCTTCGGTCAGCGTCGTCGCGTCCGCCATGGTGAACGGCACGTCGAGGATTCTCGCCAGCGTCTGCGCGAGGAGCGTCTTGCCGCAGCCCGTCGGGCCGATCAGCAGGATGTTGGACTTGGCGAGTTCGACGTCGTTGCCGGCCTTTGCTCCGTGCGACAGTCGTTTGTAGTGGTTGTGAACGGCGACCGACAGCACGCGCTTGGCGCGGTCCTGGCCGATCACATAATCGTCGAGAACCTTGCAGATCTCCGACGGCGTCGGGACCCCATCGCGCGTCTTGACGAGCGCCGACTTGGATTCTTCACGGATGATGTCGTTGCATAGTTCGACACATTCATCGCAGATGAACACGGTCGGTCCGGCAATCAGCTTCCTGACCTCGTGCTGCGATTTGCCGCAGAACGAGCAGTAGAGGGTGCTCTTGCTGTCGCCGCCTGAAAGCTTGGTCATTCCCGTCCTTGCATCGCGGCCGCGAACGACCGTCCTCTGATGGGCATGCTAGCCCGCTTTATGACACAATCAACTCTGCAGGTCGGTTAACGTATCCCTCCCCGCGATTGGTCGTTTAGAATCAAGAATATGGATGGAGCCTTGCTGCGCCGCAAGTGCTGTAGACCCGTACGGTAACCTTATCATGTCCCATCATCGGTCGCGACTTGACCATCAATGAGGGCACCCAGGGCCTCTCGCATGGCGTCGTGAAACTCCGAGCGCGCATAAATGTCGTTATGGCCGGATCCCGCGACGGTCCGATCGAACACGAGATTGGGCACTCTCTTCCGAAGTTCCCGAGTTCGCTCAGCCGGAACGACTTCGTCTCGTTCAGCGGCGAGGATCGCGACCGGGACCTGGCACTCCTCGAGCGGCCCGGCGGCATCGATTTCATGGCTGAAGAAGGCGCCAATGGGCAGCCAGGGATACATCGATTGCGCGACGGCCCTCAGCGAGTCGAACGGTGTAACAAGGATCAACCCGTCGAGTTCGCGCCTGGACGCCAGCTGAGCCGCAACTCCCGTCCCAATGCTGAACCCGACTGCGATTACCCGCGCCGGCCTGAATCGCGCGATCGTCGCATCGTACACGAGCGGCGCATCGGATATCAGCGCGTCACCGGAAGGTTCCCCGGTCGACGGCGGATAGCCGCGGTAGTGGAATGCGACCACCTCGTGCTCCGGGAAGAGCTCGTGAAGATATTCCGCGACGTCTTGACCGTTCCATGCATTGCCGCCGAAGCCGAGGACGAGCGCCCTGCTGACGTCCTCATCATCAGCCGGAATGTAGACGCCGGCGAGCGTATGCCCGTCGGGCGTTTCGACACTCAGCTTGTCCGCACCGCGGGGAAGCGGACCGGCGGCCGGCACAGCATCGACCGGAAAGATAAGGTTGGTCTGGAATTCAAACATGCCGGAGCTTTTGTCGCCGCCGCGACCAGCCGATAGCTCAACTAGGCTGCCAAGGCGGCTTCGATGGCGGGGGTTACGCGGTCGATCGTGTAAGGCTTCTCGATGACGGGCGCATCGTTGAACTCGGGCGGAGGCGGATCGACATGCCCGCCCGTCGCGATCACGAACGGCAAATTGCGCTCGCGCAGCTTGGTTGCGACCGGCCAGACGTTCTCACCCTTCAGATTCACATCGAGAATCGCAAGGTCGAAGCCGCCTTTCTCGATCTCGTTGAGCGCGCATTCGACAGTGTCGCAAGTCCCGCGGACCTTGTGCCCAAGCGAATCGAGAAAATCCTCGAGCATCATGGCAATGAGCGGCTCGTCTTCGACGATGAGAATGGAACGCGACCCCGACATCTAACCTATTCGAATAAAGCGCGGTGCCAAAAGCGCAATTATCTTATTTGGGCATGACGGTGCGCCTCGCCGCCTCGGCCAGCTCAGTGACCGAAAACGGCTTCGGCAAGAAGTTGACGTTCTCGATATCGATCGATTTCCTGAGCTGCTCCTCGGCATAGCCCGACATGAAGAGGATCTTGAGATCGGGCCGGCTCTGCCGCGCTTCGCGGACCATGGTCGGCCCATCCATGCCCGGCATGACGACATCACTGATCAGCAGATCGATCGGCTCGTTCCTCGCAATGATTTCGAGCGCGTCCTCGCCGTTGTCGGCGGTGATCACCGTGTAGCCGTGCCGGGTCAACGCGCGCTCGGCGACGGTGCGAACCATCGGCTCATCCTCGACCAGCAGCACGGTCCCGCTGCCCCAGAGCTCGTCCTTCTTCGTAATTTCCGGCTTACGCGACCGACTTGTGCCGGCCTCTTCACGATGAACGGGAAGGTAGATGACGAAGCGCGTCCCTTCTCCGACCTTGGAATCGGCAAAGATGAAGCCGCCGGACTGTTTCACGATGCCGTACACGGTCGAAAGACCAAGCCCGGTGCCCTTGCCCACCTCCTTGGTGGTGAAGAAGGGCTCGAAGATTTTGCCAAGCACGCCGGGCGCAATGCCCGTGCCGGTGTCGGTCACCGAAAGGGCGCTGTAATCGGCAATCGGCAGGATGTCAGAGCCGAGCTCTGCAACCTGGTCTGACTTCACCGAATAGGTCTGGATCGTCAGCGTGCCGCCGCCTTTCAATGCCATTGCGTCGCGAGCGTTGACGGCGAGATTGACGATCACCTGCTCGAGCTGTCCCGGATCCGCACGAATTGGCCCGAGGCTCCGGCCATGCTTCACCACCAGCTCGACCGTCTCGCCGAGAAGCCGTTTCAGGAGATGGGAAACCTCCGAGACGACGTCGGGAAGCTGGAGTACTTGCGGGCGAAGCGTTTGCTGGCGGGAGAACGCCAGCAATTGCCGCGTCAGTCCCGCGGCGCGGTTCGAGTTCGACTTGATCTGCTGGATGTCGTCATAATCACTGTCACCCGGCGTGTGCCGCATCAGCATGAGATCGCAGTGGCCGATGATCGCGGTCAGGATATTGTTGAAATCGTGGGCGACGCCGCCGGCGAGCTGGCCGACAACCTGCATCTTTGTCGCCTGAGCGACCTGCCGCTTGAGCTTCGCCTCCTCGCTATTGTCCTTGAGGAGGAGAAGGACGGCGGCATCTCCAAGACCGCGCAGCCCGGCGATTGTGAGCGCTACCGGTTCAGACGGCTGGTGGGTGAGGCGCACGGCAAGATCACCCGACATCGCTGGCCCGCGCGCATTCCGCCGAACCGCGTCGGCGACTGCCGCCTTGTCTTCCTTGACGACAAGGTCACCTGGATAGACGGGCATCGTAGCGCTCTTCAGTCCGCCGGCCTGCCGGAACGCACTGTTCATCGTCAGGAAGCGTCCGTCGCGATCGACCAGCGCAAGACCGATGGGAAGGACGTCGAGCAGCGCTTGCAGGTTCGAGGATTCGACCGAGTCGCCACTGCCCGTGTCGAACAGCAGGAACGTGCCTGCACCCTTGTCCCCGAGAGGGTCGGCCGGAACATGAACAGCGCGAACCGCTTTTGCGCCGTCTCCTTCCGCGACCAGCCGCATCTGGTCGTCTTCGCCGACGTCGACCAGTTCGGCGAATCGGACGTTCTGCAATGGTTGATCGGATCCGAGAGCGCGCTCAACGAAGAGATTGTTCGCGGCCAGCACGGCTCCCTTGTCATCGACCACCGCCGCAGCCACCCCAGCCGACGCAAGCCGCTGGCCAATCGGTCCCTCAATGCGTCGCAAGGCGATCGTGAGCGGATCCGGCGGCGGCGCTCCGGGGAAGCGCCAGAGCAGCAGGTCGCTACTGGAGCCGACGCGCTCGACTTCTACCGGACTAAGCCCCATCGTCGTCTCGATCCCGGCAACGCAGCCTGCGCCGTCACGCTGGGCCATCGACTTCGCAAGGTTCAGGCCCTGGCGAGCTTCGTCACTGGCCGCGAGCTCGAGCGGCGGTGTGGTGCCGAACCGCTCGCGATAGGCATGGTTAACCACCAGCAATGAGCCGTCGAAACTGGAAAGTCCGACTGGGTCGCGGATCAATCCCAACGCCGCGGAAACGAGCGAATAGTCCGGACCGCCGACGAGGGGCTCCGGGAGCGTCGTTCGGGTCGTTCCGGATCGAACATAGGCCGCAGCGCCGACACCAATCGCGCCGACCACGGCTGCTGCGGCGAACAGAGCGTGACCGGCGAGCAGCAAGATGACTGCCGCGGTGAGACCGGCTGCCCCGACGATCGCCGGGGCAATCCATCGACCCCACCCGTCCAGCGGGGTCGAATCTATGCGAGGCAGCTCCTGGTACAGCATCTAGGCAGGATGCATCCTACCAGCTGCTGTTAATCCTACCAGATGCGGACGCGATCTGCGGGATCGAGGTACAGTTTCTGGCCCGGCTTGACGCCGAACGCCTGGTACCAAGGGTCCATGTTGCGGACGACGCTGGCGCGGACGGGGCAAGGCGAGTGCGGATCGGTCAGCAGCTGCTGGCGAAGCGCCGCTTCGCGCTGCTTGCACCGCCAGACCTGAGCGAAGCCCAGATAGAAGCGCTGATCTGCCGTCAGTCCGTCGATCACCGGCGGCGCGGCACCGTTGAGCGAGGCGATGTAAGCATCATGAGCAACGGTAAGGCCGGCAAGATCGGCGACATTCTCGCCCATCGTCAGTTTGCCGTTCACGTGCATGCCCGGCAGCGGCGAATAGGAATTGATCTGCTGCTCATACTTGTCGAGCCGCGCGTGGAACTCCTTGCTGTCACCCGGCGTCCACCAGTCGATCAGGTTGCCGTGCAAATCGTACTTGGCGCCCTGGTCATCGAACTGGTGGCTCATCTCATGGCCGATCACAGCACCAATACCGCCGTAGTTGACGGCGGCGTCGGCGTGAGGATCGAAGAACGGCGGTTGCAGGATCGCTGCCGGGAACACGATTTCGACCATCGTCGAATTCGAGTAGGCATTGATGGTCATCGGCGTCATGCCCCATTCCCAGCGCCGGATCGGGCCACCGAGCTTACCGACCTGATACTGATGCTCGAACCTGCGCGCCCGCATCGCGTTGCCGACGAGGTCGTCGCGCTTGATGACGAGTCCGCTCATGTCCTTCCACTGCGACGGGTAGCCGATCTTTGGCGTGAAAGCGGCAAGCTTGGCATGGGCCTTGGCCTTCGTATCGGCGCTCATCCAGGCGAGCTTGTCGATACGCCGGTCCATCGCGCCGATGAGGTTGTGCACCAGCTGGTCGGCCGCTGCCTTGGTCTCCGGCGGGAAGTAGCGGGCGACATAGAGTTTGCTGACGTCATCGCCGAGCGCCGCGACGGTGAAGTTCACGCCGCGCTTCCAACGCGCTTCCTGCTCCGGCGTACCCGCAAGAGCGGTGCCGTAGAACGAGAAATTCTCGCGGTCGAACTTCTCGGGCAGGAATGCCGCGTAGGCATCGATCGTGCGAACGAGCAGCTGATCCTTGAGGACCGGCAGCGGGGTCTTCGAAATCTGCGACGCAATTCCCTTGATCGCGCTCGGCTGGGCAACGACGACGTAGCCGACTTTCGCGCCCTCACCCCTCGCCAGAGCTGCAAAATCGAAGCCGGGGGCGTTCTTGGCGAGCTGCGCGGACGTCAGCTTGTTGTACGTCTTGTTTGCGTCGCGGCTTTCCGCTCGTGGCCAATGGGCCTCGGCAACCTTTGTCTCGAGGTCGAGAATTGCCTTCGCCCGCGCTGCCGCGTTCTTCTCGCCCGCAAGGTTAAGGACGTTGGTCAGGTGCTCAAGATACTTGTTCCGGGTCTCGACCAGCTTGGGGTCGGACGACAGGTAATAGTCGCGATCGGGCATGCCGAGACCGCCCTGCGACATGTTCAGCGCATATTTGTCGGATGCCTTGCGATCTTGACCCACGAACATCCGCACCGGAATGTTGATTCCGTTCCGATCGGCCTCGGCGTACAACGCCGGTAGTCCTGCTTTGGACTTCGTCGCGCGGATTTTGTTCAGCCACGGATTGAGCGGCGTGAGGCCCTTCGTTTCGATCGCGGCCGTATCCATGAAGCTTGCGTAGGCGTTACCGATCTTGCTGTTCGGATCCTTCGACTGCTCGTCGATGATCGTCCGCGTGCGCTCGCGCGACAGGTCGTCGAGGACGTTGAACATGCCATAACGCGACTTGTCCGACGGGATTTGGTTGTTCTTCAGCCAGGTCCCGTTGGCGAAGTCGAAAAAGTCATCGCCGGGCGTGACGGCCCGGTCCATGCCTGCGACATCGAAGCCGAAGCTGCCGTACTGCGGCCTTGCCGTTGCGGCAGCTTGGGCTGAGCCGGCGACAACCGCTGCTGACGGCGCAGAACCCGCGATCGCCAGACTGGCCGTGCCCGCGATAGCGGTCGAGGCCAAGGCGAGCGCAAACATTCTAACCATTTCAATACCCTCCGAGTGATTCCCCTATCCTTGGACAAGGAAGGCCAAACGCTGCCAACGTCAATCGACAATCGTGCTTCCGCGCCCTGCGAACGGCAATCCTGTCAGTTTTTCGCGCCCCGGCGCTGGCGCCAGCGGCTGTGCGACCAGAAGCGCCACACGAGCGCAGCGATGGCATAGCCGACCACTGCGGCGACTACGGCAATCGTCAGCACCCCGACCGCAATCGAACCGGACGCCTCATGGATCCAGAACAGGAGTCGGCTGAGTTCGCTCGAAAAGCGCTCCGCCGCCGCGGGATTGACCAGCGGCGCGTCGTGATGAAGCTCCCACGAGCCAATCCGGTACGCCGCGTAATAGAGCGGCGGGATCGTGATCGGATTCACCACCAGCGTGAACAGGGCTGCCACGGCCACATTCGCCCTCGCGGGAATTGCGAGAAGCGCTGCTATCGCCGTGTGCATCACGGGGATGATCACGGCCACGAACAAGCCGAGCGCGACGCCACGGGGCACGGACCGGCGGTTCATTCGCCACAGAGACGAGTCCGTCAGTCGCGCCGCAAACGGGCGGAGAAGCCGATAACGATGCACCGTCTCACGCGTCGGGATGTGGCGCTTGACCCAGTGGAAGCGACCGGCCGGAGGATTCGCCTCAGCCACGGGACCTGAGCAGCCGCTGCTGCTCCCGCTTCCAGTCTCGCTCCTTCATCGTCTCACGCTTGTCGTGCACCTTCTTGCCGCGGGCGAGCGCCAGTTCGACTTTCGCCCGGCCGCTGCCATTGAAATATATGGACAACGGTACGAGCGTCAGCCCCTGACGCGTCACCGCGCCCTGCAGTTTGGCTATCTCCCGGTTCTTGAGCAATAATTTACGTGGGCGTCGCGGCTCGTGATTCAGGCGATTGCCGTGGCTGTATTCCGGCACGTGGCTGTTGATCAGCCAGATTTCATCGCCTTCGACGCTCGCATAGCTCTCAGCGATGGAACCCTCGCCGTGGCGGAGGGACTTAACCTCCGTTCCAGTGAGCTGGATGCCGGCCTCGAAGCGGTCTTCGACGAAATAGTCGAATCGCGCGCGCCGGTTTTCGGCGACTACCTTCTGCTTGTCGAACGGCTGGGGAAGCGGCTTGGCCATGGAGCTTAGATAAGACCTGCGTGCTCCAATGCAGCATCGACGACTCGCCTCGATGCTTCGGATGCTTCGACGAGCGGAAGGCGGATCTCGGTCGGATAAGCCTGACGAATGCGCGATAACGCATATTTCGTCGGCGCCGGCGAGGCATCGGAGAACAGGGCCTTGTGCAGGGGGAACAGCCGGTCCTGCAGCTTTAACGCCTCATCCCACCGCCCCTCCCGGGTCGCCTTCTGGAAATCGGAGCAGAGCTTCGGAGCGACATTGGCGGTGACCGAGATGCAGCCGGTCCCACCCATCGCGTTGAAACCCAGGGCCATATCATCGTTGCCGCTGAGCTGAACGAAGTCCCTGCCGCAAGCGAGCCGCTGCGCCGAAACCCGGTCCAGGCTTCCGGTCGCGTCCTTGATGGCAACGATCCTCGGGTGTTTTGCTGCACTTTCGAGGGTTTCGACCGAGATGTCGGCGACCGTTCGCGACGGTACGTTGTAGACCACGATGGGAAGGGGCGACGCTTCGGCGACGGCGGTAAAATGCGCGAGAAGGCCTGCCTGGCTCGGTTTGTTGTAATAAGGCACGACCACCAGCGCCGCGTCCGCTCCGACGTCCGCAGCAGCGCGCACCAGCTCAATCGCCGCCGCCGTCGAATAGCTTCCGCAGCCGGCAATCACCGGCACCCTGCCATTCGCGACCTGGACCGCATGAGCGATGAGCTCGCGGTGCTCGTCGCGGCTGAGCGTCGCGCTTTCACCGGTGGTGCCGCAGGGCACGAGCGCATTCGATCCCTCGGCGATCTGCCACTCGACGAATTCGGCGAATGTGTCTTCGGCGACACGGCCGCCGGAAAATGGCGTCACGAGCGCCGGAATCGAACCGAAAAACATGAACTTGCCTCCCGAAAGGAGAGTTAGAGTGATTGCCGTTGTTCGGATTTGGGGGCCGGCGTTCACGGCCTGATAAGGAGCGGGGGTAGATTATGTCCAGCATGTGGCGTGTTGCTGTGATCGTCCCGGTCCTGTTGGTCACCGCTCCGTCGAGCTCGGCACAATATGCCGCGCCCGCGAGCCCGGCCGCAGCGCCTGCTTATTCCTCGACCGTCGCTGCATCGCTCAACCAATGGCGCGCGTTGCGCCAGAGCAGCGGCTACCGCTTTTCCGATTACGCGAATTTCCTGATCGCCAATCCCGACTGGCCTGATTCGTCGCGCATGCGCGGCTGGGCTGAAAAAGCGATGCAGCCCGGCGAGAGCGCGGCAACAGTCATCGCCTTCTTCGCTCAGAAAAAGCCCAGGACCGGCGCTGGCTGGGCGCGGCTTGCGGAGGCCTATGCCTCGACCGGGCAAATGGCGCAGGCTCTCGATGCTGCCCGCCAAGCCTGGCGTTCCGACGATCTTGGGGGGAACGACGAGTCAGCCATCTGGAGCCGCTTTGGCGGCAGTTTCACCCGCGCCGATAGTGACGACCGCATCGATGCCTTGCTGTTCGGGAAGAGGCCCGGCGATGCTGCGCGCTTCCTTTCCTCGGCCAGCCCGGACCGGCAGGCGTCGTTCGCGGCGCGAATCGCGATGCTGCAGAACACGCCGGACGCTGACGCGCGCTATGCAGCAGTGATCGGCACGGTCACGCGCGATGCAGGCCTGATGATGGACCGCGCCCGCTGGCTGCGGGCCAATAACTACGGCTCCGCTGCACAGCAGCTTGCGGCTCGCGATCACCAGTTCACTTACAAGCCCATCGATCCCGAGCGCTTTGCCGAGATGCTGATCGCGCTGGCGAACGATGCGGTTCAGGATCGAAACTGGCAGACCGCTTACAATATTGCGAGCCAGGCCGACGACATCCTGCCGACCGGAACTAGCGTCGCCGAACAACCGATCGGCGTTCGCGACAACTACACGACCCTTGCATGGCTCGCCGGCTCAGTGGCTCTGGATCGCATGAACCGGCCTGCCAGCGCAGTTGGAATGTTCGATCGCTATGCGCGTGGAGGCCGATCGCTCCAAGTGCTGACCAAGGGTAATTATTGGGCGGGCCGCGCGGCACTCGGAGCCGGACGGTTCCAGGATGCGAGCGCCTACTTCGAACGCGCTGCAGCTTATCCCGAGCTCTTCTACGGTCAGCTGGCACTCGAGCGGCTGGGACGCTCGGTCTCTCCGCCATCGGCAGCACTTCCGCAATATGTGACGACACAGCTGCAGCGCACTGCATTTGGTAATCGGCGACTGGTGCAGGCGCTTCGGCTCCTCGGTCAGCAGGGCAGGTCCACCGAACAGGCGCTGTTCGTCAGGGCTCTTGCCGAGACGCTCGACAATGACACCGACCGGAACCTTGCCGTGCAGCTTGGCGAGCAGATCGGCCGACAAGACCTTGCGGTGTGGACTGCGCGAATGGCGCGCGTGAAGGGATCCGCCTTCTACGTCCGGCAGGCTTACCCACTTCTGCCCACCTCGGTGTCAACGAACCTGTGGTCGCTCGCCCATGGCATCAGCCGCCAGGAAAGCTCGTTCGACCCCTACGCGGTCAGCCACGCTGGCGCGCGAGGCATGATGCAGCTGATGACCGGCACGGCACGCGAGCAGGCGGGCAAGATGGGCATCGGGTATGACGGCTATCGGCTGATCAGCGATCCCAGCTACAACGTGACGATTGGCTCATCCTACTTCCAGCGGATGCTGAATATCTGGGGCGGAAACGTGCCGTTGGCTGTGGCCAGCTACAACGCGGGTTCCGGCAACGTTGGTAAATGGGTGCGCCAGTATGGCGATCCGCGTGGGCAGGTCGACGTCCTCAAATGGATCGAAGCAATTCCTTATTCGGAAACCCGCGCCTACGTGCAGCGGGTGATCGAAAACAGCGTGGTCTACGACTCGATCCGCTCCCAGCAGCCGCAGCAAACGGCGGTCCATGTCTCGCGCTACCTTGGGAAGAGCCAGCCCGGCTGATAGTCCGGCAATGGTGGCTGACAGGTATATCACTCCCCAAGGACTGGCGCGCATCCGTGCCGAATATGACGAGCTGTTCGGCATCGAACGGCCGAAGATCGTCGAGACGGTCTCGTGGGCCGCATCGCTCGGCGACCGATCCGAGAACGCCGATTACATTTACGGAAAGCGCCGGCTGCGCGAGATTGATCGCAAGCTCGGCCACCTCGCCCGGATCATGAAACAGGCCAAGGTCGTCGACCCGGCAAACCAGCAAGTGCGCGACGAAGTTCGGTTTGGAGCCACGGTCGAGCTCGCGGATGAAGATGACAATCGCCGGACTCTGACGATCGTTGGCGACGACGAGACCGATGCCACCGCCGGCAAGATCGGCTGGAGCGCTCCGATCACGCGTGCCTTGATTGGCGCGCGTGTCGGCGAGGAGCGTATCGTCCGCTTGCCCGGCGGTGAAAAAAGCTACGAGGTGATCGCGATCTGGTATCCCGATCAGGCGACGCGGGGCGGCGTCACCAACTGAGGCGGCTCAGCAGGCATTGCCTTCGACCAGGCTTCCGCGATCACTTCGAGTGTTGCGAGCGCAGCCTGCCCTTCATCATCGGCATCGATGGTGCGCCAGGGCGACCAGCGTGTGTCGGTGTTTGTCCTGAGCTCGGCGAGGGCATGCTGGTACGCAGGATCGTCGGCGCGGATGAATTCATCCTGTTCAGCTCTTGAGCGCCATGGATTCTGACGCCGCCGGGCTAATCTTTGTTCCTGAACGTCCGCGCTGACGTCGAAGTAAAGCTTTACCAGCAAGGTACCGTAATCGCGCTGCTGCGCCTCGAATTCGTTGATTTCGTCGAAGACGCGCGAAACCGAGTTTTCCGCAGTACGCCCGAGCACCCGATCGTCGAGCGCGCGCCGATACCAGCTTCGGAAGAAAATCGACGTCCGCCCGGCCGCGGGGAGCTGCCGCCAAAAGCGCGCGAGCCAATGACCTTCGTTCGCTTCACGGCGGTCGTATGCGGTTGCGTGGACGACGAAGTGGCAAGGGTCGAAAGCAGAAGCGAGCTGTTTGAGAGCGAACTTCTTGCCGGCACCTTGGGGACCTTCAAACAGGATTATCGCCCGGCGCCCATGGGCGATCTGCGGCAACTGAAGCTCGCCAAGATGCTCGCGTAGCGCATCCAGAGCAGGATTGAGGGCAAGGTCCACGGGCCGAACGTAACCGAATTAACGGTGCGCACAACGCCCGAAGAGGCACCAGCACTGTTTAAGGGTCAACTGTCGGACACGACCTTGATGTGCAGTTCCTTGAGCTGCTTCGGCATGACCGGGGCGGGCGCATTCATCATCAGGTCTTCCGCCTTCTGATTCATCGGGAAAAGGATGACCTCCCGGATGTTTGGTTCGTTCGCGAGCAACATGACGATGCGATCGATGCCCGGTGCCGAGCCCCCGTGCGGCGGAGCTCCGAACTTGAAGGCGTTGATCATGCCGGCGAAGTTCGTGTCGACTTCCTCCTTCGAGTAGCCCGCGATTTCGAACGCCTTGTACATGATGTCGGGGCGGTGGTTTCGGATCGCGCCCGAGCTAAGCTCCACGCCATTGCAGACAATGTCATATTGCCACGCGAGGATATCGAGCGGGTCCTTGGTCTCCAGCGCCTCCATCTCGCCCTGCGGCATCGAGAAGGGATTGTGGCTGAAGTCGATCTTCTGCTGCTCTTCGTTGAACTCGAACATCGGGAAGTCGACGATCCAGCAGAAGCGGAACGAGTTCTGTTCGATCAAGCCGAGCTGCTCTCCGACGCGAGTTCTTGCGAGACCTGCAAGCCTTGCCGCTTCCTCTTCCTTGCCGGCGGCGAAAAAGATGCCGTCGTCAGGGCCTAGACCCAACTCCTCCGCGAGGCGGTTCATGCCCGCCTCGCCATGGTTCTTGGCAATCGGCCCTCCCCATTCGCCGGCCTTGCGCGTGGCGTAACCCAGACCCGCGAAGCCCTCGCTGCGGGCCCACTCGTTCATTTCGTCGAAGAATTTACGGCTTTTTTCGGCAGTCCCAGGCGCCGGGATTGCCCGAACAACGGCGCCTTTTTCAACGAGACCCGCGAACAGGCCGAAGCCTGAGCCTGTGAAATGCGCGCCAACGTCTCTGATCAGCAAAGGATTGCGCAGGTCCGGCTTGTCGGTTCCATATTTCAGGAGAGCTTCCTTGTAGGGAATGCGCGGATATTCGCCTGCGGGCGTGACCGTGCGGCCATCCGCAAACTCCTGGAAAACACCCGAGAGCACCGGCTCGATTGCGTTGAACACGTCGTCTTGCGTGACGAAGCTCATCTCGAAGTCGAGCTGATAAAATTCGCCGGGACTACGATCTGCGCGGGCGTCCTCATCGCGAAAACAGGGAGCGATCTGGAAGTAGCGATCGAACCCCGCAACCATGATCAGCTGCTTAAACATCTGCGGGGCCTGCGGAAGCGCGTAGAACTTTCCAGGATGCACGCGGCTCGGCACGAGATAGTCGCGAGCACCCTCGGGCGAGCTGGCCGTCAGGATCGGCGTCTGGAATTCGGTGAAGCCCTGCTCGATCATGCGCCGGCGGATTGATGCAATCACGGCCGAACGTAGCATGATGTTGCGGTGTACCTGTTCGCGGCGAAGATCGAGATAGCGGTATTTCAGCCGAATCTCCTCCGGATAATCCTGCTCACCGAAGACAGGCATCGGCAACTCGGCCGCCGCGGACTGAACGGTGACGCTGGTTGCACGAACCTCGATCTCGCCGGTGGGAAGGTTCGGGTTCACCGTCTCCTTGGACCTTGCGACCACCTCCCCTTCGACCGTCACGACCGATTCGACACGGACCCGATCGAGTGCCTGGAAAGCCGGGGAATCGGTCACGGTCACGATCTGGGTGATCCCGTAATGGTCGCGCAGGTCAATGAAGAGCAGATGGCCGTGATCACGCCGGCGATGCACCCACCCGGAAAGGCGGACCGTTTCGCCCACATTGCTTGAACGCAGCGCGGCGCAGGTATGAGTTCGGTAAGCGTGCATGAAGAAGGGCTCTGCTTATGCGGAAATGTGGCGGAAAATCGCGCGCCGCGCTTCACTGCCGGAAACCTTTTTGTCAACCCGCGAGGCCGCCGCTAAAGCCGCGCGAAGACTCATGCTTATCCATCCTCTGATTACCAAATCCGACGACCTCAAGGTTCTCGTCAACCGTCTCGCCGGCCAAGCGTTCATCGCCGTGGACACTGAGTTCATGCGCGAGAATACCTATTGGCCTGACCTCTGCCTGATCCAGGTGGCCAGCGTCGACGAAGCGGCGGCGATCGATCCCAAGGCGGATATCGACCTGAAGCCCCTCCTCGACCTTTTCGTCGAGAATGAGGACGTACTGAAAGTCTTCCACGCCGGTGGGCAGGATCTCGAAATCATCCACAATCTCACCGGCAAGGTCCCGCATCCGCTGTTCGACACGCAGATCGCCGCAATGGCGCTCGGGCACGGGGAACAGATCGGTTACTCGAACCTGATCGAAAGCCTCCTCGGCCACAGTCTCGACAAGGGCGCACGCTTCACCGACTGGAGCAGGCGCCCCTTGGACAAGCGCCAGATCGACTACGCGATCGCCGACGTAACGCACCTTGCGGCGGTCTTCCCGCGAATGGTCGAGAAGCTCAAGAAAACGGGCCGCGGGGCATGGCTGGACGAGGAGATGGAGCGGCTGGCTGATCCATCGAGCTTCGCGTTCGAAGCCGAGGACGCCTGGAAGCGCCTGAAGCTGCCGAGTCGCAATCCCGCCGTGCTTGGACGACTGAAGGCCCTCGCCGCTTGGCGCGAGACAGAAGCTCGCTCGAAGAATTTGCCGCGCGGCCGCATCATCAAGGACGATACGCTGAACGAGATCGTTCTTCATCCGCCGAAAAGCCAAGACGATCTGGGCCGCGTGCGGGGCCTATCAGCCGGGTGGAAGACGAACGACATCGGCGCTCGGCTGATGTCAGCGACGCACAATGCGAAGCCGCTCGATCAGAGCGAAATGCCCGATCGCGAACCCAAGCGCCCAGGTCTCACCAAGGATGCCGCGCTCGTCAGCGACTTGCTGAAGCTACTGCTGAAAATCCGGGCGAAGGAAACCGGCGTGGCCGCGCGGCTGATCGCCCGGTCAGATGACCTCGAAGCTCTTGCCGCCGGTGTGCGAAAGAATCTCAACATCCTCTCGGGCTGGCGGTACGACCAGTTCGGGAAGGACGCGGTCGACCTGGTCGAGGGCCGTCTCGCCTTCGGGATCGAGAACGGAAAGCTCAAGATGAACCGCGTCGGCTCAAAGGAAGCCATCGACGCCTAGCCTCGAGCCGCTAGGCCGCTTCGCCGATCATTCTTGTCTCAATGAGGGCGCGCCGAATGGTCGGCAACGAGAGGCGTGCTCGCTCGGAAATCGCATAGCGATCCACGGCCTCGACGGCGCGCTCAGCCGTCCAATAGTCACGATGCAGCCGCTCGCTCATGAACCTCAGTGCCTCCGTAGGCACGTGGAGCCCGCGGTCGGCGAAGTGCAGCTGGATGAGGGCAGCGAACAGCGCATCGTCGGGATGGCCAATGCGCACGACCGGCGTGACCGCGAGCCTGGTCTTGAGGTCCGGCAGGCGCGGCATCCAGGCGGGCGGCGCCTCGTCTGCAACCATGACCAAGGGCCTTCCGGTGTCCTGCGCCTGATTCCAGGCGTGGAACAACTCCTCCTCGTCACGCTGCTCGGCATCATCGAATAGCCGCCCGCCAACTCGCTCCACGAAGGTGCGTGCAAGCAGAGTTCGTCCCGACCGTCGGGGTCCGGTGAGGATCGTCGCCTTGACCGGCCACATGCTGAACTTGCGGAAGTGATCGAATGCGTCCTGATTTGCATCCGAGACCATGAAGCGAGCGTCGCCTTCGCTTTGCGGCCAGTCGAGCGGAAGCGCGATCTGGTCCGGGCCCTGCTTCACTGCTGGCCCGTGCCTTGGTTGGTCGCGGCCTGCGCAGGCTCGGTTGCCGGCGGCTGAACCGGCGGCGGCGGCAGAGCCGGCGGCTTGTCCGCGTCGGAGCGGATCTTGACCACCGTTCCGGCGATCTCGACCACCCAGCCGCGGGCCCCAAGCGCCGCAGCGAGCTGCGAGATGTCACCCCTGAAGGTGACGAGGATGTAGCTGGTTCCACCGGGATTGATCTGCTGCGGGGCCGCTGATTCCACACCTGCCATCGTGCGAAGGTGCGCCATCGCGAAATTGTAGAAATTGACGTTCTTGCCGGACACCTGCACCTGAAACGAATTGGCGAGATGGACCGGTGAAGGTCGGGCTTCAGGCAGCGCGGGCAGCACCGGCGGCGGCGGCAGATCGAGTGAGGAATCCCGCGCCAGCCGCCCCGCCCTAAGCGCCTGGGCATAAAGCTGGTCCATCCGCTGCGCCCCTTGGGCCATCATGGCGGCGATGCCGTCGCTGTTTTGGGCGCTCAAGGTAAATCCGCCGACGATTTCATTGTCAGGTCCGTGGCGAGCGATAAACCGCGCCCGCGCGGGCCCACCCGGATACAGCCGCTGGAGCTGCACTTCCGTGATCAGGATGTCGGTCGCGCCGTACATGTCGAGCAGGTTTCGCCACCAGCCGCGCCCGGGCCGCGTCGTTTGCGCGGCGTTGATCAGCAGCGGGTCCGCGCCCATGCCGCTGATTCGGACATAGTCGATCGGACTTTGCGACGTGCGAAATTGCGCCCAGGCCCGCTGCCAGGCGTTGCGAAGCTCGACGCTGGTTGCCGCTCCCGCCGATACGATCACGGAGATCAGAAGCATCGGGGACGACCGCTGTATCGCGCCGCCTTGGACTCCGAGGAACTGTGCGGCGCGGGCGCGGTCGAACAGCACCCCGAGATCCGCGATATATCGGTTCGGGCCGATCTGTTCCCGCTCGACGTTGATCGAGCTCACGATCTGGTCGAGCGTTCCGTCGGGCAAGCTGGGCGCCTGGGTGATCGGCGCATTGTGCATCTTGGCCCACAGCGCCTTGAAGCCCTGGCGCTGGGCCAGCCGCCACCCCGCGTAGCGCGCGCTCTGCGCGTCCGCGCCGCCGACATCGACATGGATTCCGCCGATTTCGAGCGTGTTCGAGCTGTCGAGAGGCAGGATCCCGCGTTCGCCAGACTCGAGCTGGGCATAGAGGCCGCCGGCGAGACCGGCGGCAGCGATGAGCAGCACAAGGGGGATAGCGGTACGACGGCGCAGCATTCGCGGCGTCTTTTGGCGACAACGGCGTGGAAATCCAAGCGGCTTGTCTCTAGTGCCCGCCAACAATGAGCGAGAAGCCGCTGACCTATGCCGACGCCGGGGTGTCGATCGATGCCGGCAATGCGCTGGTCAAGGCGATCGGACCGCTGGCGCGTTCGACAGCACGGCCGGGTGCAGACGCGGAGCTGGGTGGGTTCGGCGGATTTTTCGACCTCAAAGCCGCTGGCTATCATGATCCGTTGCTGGTCGCCGCGAACGACGGCGTTGGCACCAAGCTCAAGCTTGCGATCGAGATTGGACGGCATGACGGGGTTGGCATCGACCTCGTCGCGATGTGCGCCAACGACCTCATCGTGCAGGGGGCCGAGCCCCTGTTTTTCCTCGACTATTACGCGACCGGCAAGCTTGACAACGACGTCGCTGCCGCAGTCGTGAAGTCGATCGCCGAGGGCTGTCGGCGCGCGGGCTGCGCCCTGATCGGCGGGGAGACGGCCGAGATGCCAGGCATGTACGCCGAAGGCGATTACGACCTCGCCGGCTTCTGTGTCGGAGCGGTCGATCGAGACAAGGTGCCGACGGGCGCCGCAATAGCGGCGGGTGATCTCGTCCTCGGCCTCGCGAGTTCCGGGGTGCACAGCAACGGCTTCTCGCTCGTCCGTCGGATCATCGCCACTCGCCAGTGGGATATTGGAGCGCGCTTCCCCAACTTCGACGGACGGACGCTCGGCGAAACATTGCTCGAGCCAACCAGAATCTACGTTCGCCCGCTGCTGCCGCTGATCCAGGCGCGCAAGATCAACGGCGTCGCTCACATCACGGGAGGCGGACTTCTCGAAAACATTCCAAGGGTTCTACCGGATAACTGCCATGCTATCATAGATGCGGGCCGTTGGAACCTGCCGCCGATCTTCACAATGCTGCAGGAAGGAGGAAGCATCGCGCCCGAAGAACTGGCGCGGACCTTCAACTGCGGGATCGGAATGACGATGATCGTCGATCCGAGCGAAGCCGAGGGCGTCTCGAACGCCCTTCAAGGCGCCGGCGAAACGGTTTTCGAGATCGGCCGGATCGAGGTCGGACGCCGCGGCTGCACTGTTTCCGGCCAGGCCGGCTGGAATTCGACTGGGGGATGGTCCGCGACCCATCATGCGTGACCCAAGACGCGTGGCGATCCTGATTTCCGGCCGCGGCAGCAATATGCGGGCGCTCGTCGAGCAGGCAGATGGCTATGAGGTCGCGCTCGTCGCATCCAACAAACCCGACGCCGCCGGGCTCGATTGGGCCTGCGAACGCGGCCTGGAGACCTGGTCGCTCGCAAGCAAAGGCATGGACAGGGAACAATTCGACCGGACGCTGAGTGCCGCCCTTGATGACTATGGCATAGGCACGATTGCGCTAGCCGGGTTCATGCGTGTCCTGTCGCCGTGGTTCGTCAACCAATGGCAGGGACGGATCGTCAATATCCACCCTTCCCTCCTGCCCAGATACC
>JBJMUN010000092.1:0-16029 GCA_045811185.1 Sphingomicrobium sp. | reverse complement strand
GCGCGGCTTGATGGTGATTTCCGGCTGCGCGAGCTGGCTTCCGACACGGGGCGCGCGGAGGCCTGGCACGGTCTCCATCTGCTTGGCGATCTGTTGGGCGACCGCCGTCAGCTGCACTGGATCGTCTCCGCCCAGATAAAGCATGATGTCACGGGAATCGTTGTCGGGACCGCCTCCGTTCTGGGTCTGGAAGCTGGCGCGCGCATCGGGAAACGCTGCGAGGGTCGGCGCAAGGTTGCGCTCGAACTCCGTGCTGGTGACGTCGCGGTCCTTCTTGAGAACGATGTTCACGCGGCCGCTGCCGACATTGACGCGCTCAAACACGCGCTCGACGGTTGGATCCTGCGACACGATGGCGGCCAGCCTGTCCGTCGCGGCTTCGGTCTGCTTCAGCGTGCTGCCCGGCGGCATGGTGATGTTGACGCGCGAATAGTCACTGTTCTGCGGCGGGAAGAAGGATTGTCCCAGCGTTCCGAACAGGACGATGCTGAGCAGTAAGGTGGCGATGCCGGCGCCGACCATCGTCATGCGATGGTCGTGCATGCGGGCGTTGAAGCGTGCTGCCACGATGCTGAACCATTCGCCGAACGAACCGCGAGCGACCAAGCCGATGATGAAGCCGATGAGCTTGGCGACCCCGTAGGCAGCCGCCCCGCCCAGCACGAGCGCGAGCGCGAGATTGATCGCGCCGGGCATGCCGATCTTGCCGAGGAGCATCATGCCGACCTGGAAGCCCGCGACGAAACCGACGAGCATGACGACCACGAGGATCGCCAGGATGCCGTAATAGCCAAAGCGGCGCGCCGGCTTCG
The DNA here is from genome assembly GCA_045811185.1 of Sphingomicrobium sp. Lineage (GTDB taxonomy): Bacteria > Pseudomonadota > Alphaproteobacteria > Sphingomonadales > Sphingomonadaceae > Sphingomicrobium. Next base: position 15,217 of record JBJMUN010000092.1, on the reverse strand, counting down.
GCAGGCGCGCGAGCATGGCTTCGGCCTTCGACGTGTCGAGGCTCCAGTTCAGCACCTTGAGATAGAGGTTCATCCAGCGCCAGTTCGCGTGCTCCTGCACGCCGTGCGAGCGCAGAAAATAAGCGGCCACGAGCGGCGTGATCATTCGGGCGACGAGCAAGCTCATCAGGACCGACACGACGACGGTGAAGCCGAACGCCTTGAAGTACTGGCCGGCGATGCCCGGCATCAGCGCGACCGGGAAGAAGACCGCGACGATCGCCATCGTCGTCGCAAGCACGGCAAGGCCGATCTCGTCCGCCGCATCGAGCGAGGCCTGATAGGCCGACTTGCCCATGCGCATGTGCCTGACGATGTTTTCGATCTCGACGATCGCGTCGTCCACCAGAACGCCCGCGACGAGGCCCATGGCCATCGTCGACATGAAGTTCATGGTGATGCCCATCATGCTCATGAACGCAAATGCCGGAATGGCCGAGAGCGGAATCGAGATCGCTGAAATGAGGGTGGCGCGGATGTCGCGGAGGAACAGCAGCACTACGAGAACTGCCAGGATGGCGCCCTCGACCAGGCCTTCCATCGCCGAGCGGTACTGTGCCTTGGTGTAGTCGACCGTATTGAAGACCTCCGAGAAGTGGACCTTGGGGTTCTCCTTCTCGAGCTTCTTCAGCTCCCGCCACGCATTCTCATAGGCGGTCACTTCGGACGAGCCCTTGGCGCGCTGAACCATGAACGTGACTACCTGCCGCCCGTTCATCTTGGCGATCGAGCGCTGCTCGGAGTTGCTGTCCTTGACCTGGCCGAGGTCCGCGAGCCGGACGAAGCGGCCTCCGGGCAGCGCGATTTGGGTCTGCGAAAGCTGGTAAGCGTCTTGCGCATTACCGAGCACGCGAACGGACTGCTCGGAGCCCGCGATCTCCGCGCGCCCGCCGGCGCCATTCATGTTGCTCTGGCGGAGCTGCTGGTTGACCTGTGCGGCGGTGATCCCCTGCGCCTGCAGCGCGCCGGGATCGAGGACGACGCGGATGACTCGGTCAACCCCGCCGACGCGGCTGACGGCAGCAATACCCTCTTGGCCCAGCAAACGCTTGGAGACGTTATTGTCGATGTACCAGCTGAGCTGTTCCAGCGTCATGTCGGTGGTTTGGGCGCCGACGTAGGAAATCGGCTCATCCTCCGCGTCAACGCGCGTGACCTGCGGCTCGAGAATGCCGTCGGGAAGGTTGCTGCGGATCTGCGAGATGACATTGCGCACGTCGTTCACCGCCCGATCGGTCGGCGTGCCGAGCTGGAATTGCACGAAGGTCGTACTGTTGCCTTCCACCACGGTGCTGCTGATTTCTTCGACACCGGTGATTCCGCGGATGGCGGACTCCACGCGCTGCGTAACCTGGGTCTCGAGCTCATTCGGCGCGGCGCCGGGCTGAGACACCGAAACGATCGCCGCGGGGAAGTCGATGTCCGGAGCATTGTTGACCTGCATCCGGGCGAAGGCGATCAGCCCCGCGAGCATCAGCCCGACGAACAGGACGATCGGGCCAACCGGGTTGCGGATGCACCAGGAGGAGATGTTGCGGAAGTTCATGAGCTAGCTTCTTTCCTGACGCTTACTGCGCAGCCTGCCGCTTGGGGTTGACCTTCTGGCCGGGGTTGAGGAACGGCCCGGCCGAGAGGACGACCCGCTCGTTGCCCGAAAGGCCCGACACAATCGTCACTCCGGCGTCATTGACGCTGCCGATCTGGATATTGCGCCGCTCGACCTCGTTCTTCCCGTTGATGATGTAGACGTAATTGCCCTTGTCGTCGCTCAGCACCGCGCTCTGCGGCAGGAGCGGCGCCGTGGTGGTGCCCGCCGTGATTCGCGCCTCGGCAAAGCCGCCAGGACGCATTCCGGGATCGTAGGGGACGGAAATGCGCACTTCGCCGAGCCGCGATTGCGGGTCGATCACGGGCGCAACCTGCCAGACCGTGCCGGTCACGCTGTTGCCGGCACCGACGGGGGTGACCTGCGTGGGCATGCCGACGTGGATGCTGCTGAGATCCTGCTGCGAAAGCTGCGCGCGCATTTCCATCTGGCCGCCTTCGGCAAGGCGGAACAGCGCGCCCGAGCCGGGGCTCACGATCTGACCAACCTCGACGCTGCGCGAGAGGATGAGCCCACCGGCCGGAGCCAGTACGTTCAGCTGGCCGATCTGCGCTCGCGTGGCGCTGAGCTGCGCCTGAGCGACGCGGACCTGCGCGTTTGCGGCGTCGCGAGCCGCTTTCTTGGAATCGATTTCGGCCTTGGACACGAAGCCACGGCCCTGGAGCGCGACGGCGCGCTCGTAGTTGTTCTGGGCAAGCACAGCATTCGCGCGGGCCGCTTCGACCTGGGCAGCAAGCTGCGCCGCTTGCTCGACCTGCACCGACCGGTCGACCACCGCAAGAACCTGTCCCGCATGGACCCAGCTGCCGGCATCCACGAGGACGCGGACGACGCGGCCGCCCGTTCCGGCAATGCCGATCGGCTGGTCGCGCTTGGCGCCGAGGGGTCCGCTGGCGGCGATCACGCGCCCAACCTGGCTGCGACCCGGGACGACGACGGTGACGCTTGGAACCTGGCCCGAGCCTGCAGCCGTCTGCGCCGGCTTGTCGGAGCCGCCGCGAGCGAAGAACACGACCAATGCTCCAACGAGCAGGGCCGCGGCAACCGCAGCCGCGATGATCAACTGGCGACGCCGCCGCGAGCGATCCACCACTACGAGCGTGTCGGACGAGTGAATCGACGTTTCCCTGTTCATGCTATCCATACCTGTGACGAATCTCTGGTGCCCTACCCGGCCACTGTATTAGCCGAATAACTCACCGTGCGCAACAGAGGCTGCGCAAACATGCGGTGCTAGTGCTTTTCGACCAACGGTGGCACCAGCGTCGCAAGCGCGCGTTGGCACGGCTGCTGTGAAGGCTGGTTGAACAACAATAGAGCAACGGACCGGAAAGGGGAAGCCAATGGAACAATACGGGATCATAGGCTGGATCGTGATCGGCGGCATCGCGGGAGCGATCGCCAAGTTCCTGATGCCCGGAAGAGACCCGGGCGGGTGCATCATCACGATCTTGCTTGGCATTGCCGGTGCGCTGGTGGCCGGATGGATCGGTCATGCGGTCGGCTGGTACGAGACGGGCGAGGGCGCGGGGTTCGTCGCTGCCATCGTCGGCGCATTCCTGCTGCTTCTGATCTACCGGATAGTTGCCGGACGCCGCGCTTAACCGGGACTGCCACGGTTGTTCAGGAAGCGTCCATGGCCCGAGCGGCAACCGTTCGGGCAATGAAACGAACTTCCAGGGGGACGCTGAAAATGAAGACCGCCCTAATCGCGGCGCTGACGCTTGGCGCTCTTGCCCTGCCGTCGCGAGGACAAGCGCAGCAGGCATCGATAACCCAGTCGATCGCGGGAACGCGCCTCGACATCAATGCAACCGGCGAGGTGACGCGCGTTCCCGATGTGGCGATCATCTCCGCCGGCGTCGTGTCGCGATCCGCAACGGCCTCGGCCGCGCTTCAGGATGCTGCCGATCGCATGCAGCGCGTGATCGCCGCGCTCAAGCGAGCAGGTATCGAGGACCGGGATATCCAGACGAGCAGCGTCAATCTCAGTCCTGAATATCGCTACGAGAACAACCAGCCGCCGCAGCTCGTGGGCTATTCGGCGACGAACACCCTTAGCATCCGCTTCAGGGACATTCGAAACTCCGGGCGCATCCTCGATGCGCTGGTTGCTCAGGGCGCCAACCAGATCAACGGCCCAAGCCTCACCGTCGACAAACCCGAAGCTGCGCTTGACGAGGCGCGTGCGAAGGCGATCGCGACGGGGAGGGCCCGCGCCGAACTCTATGCGCGCTCGCTGGGGATGCGCGTCGTGCGCGTTGTCTCGGTCAGTGAAAGTGGTGGAAGCTACCCGGTGCCGCAGCAGATTCCGATGTACGAGGCCCGTGCCGCAAATGCCGCCGCCACGAGGATCGAGCCGGGCGAGCAGAAGCTGCAGGTCAACCTCGCGATTACCTTCGAGCTCCAGTGAGGGCTTAAAAAAGAGGCCGCGCGGACGGTGCCGCGCGGCCTCGCTCTGACGAAATGTTGTTGCGTCTAGCGGACGGTTCCCCGGCGGACCAGGTTGACGATCGCAAGCAGGATCACCGCGCCAATCAGCGAATAAAGGAATGTCTCGATCGAGATGCCGTTGTTCAAGGACGTGCCGCCACCGAACAGCAGGCCCGCGATCACGGCGCCCACGATGCCGACGACGAGGTTGAGGATGATCCCCTGCTGAGCGTCGGTCCGCATGATCAGGCTCGCAAGCCAGCCGCAAATACCGCCGACGATTAGCCAGATGATAATACCCATCAGCCTTCCCTCCTATTTTTCGGCCGCCTCAGGCATTGGCCGGCCGTTCCGGCACCACAGACGCGTGATGCGGAACGATTGTTCCGCAAACGGAAGGGTTCGTCCAGAAATTTGGTTAATCGGCGGGAGGTAAAAGGGAACTCGCGAGCAGCCTCATCGGGCCCTTTGCCTGGACACCTTCGCTTAACCGTTTCGCCCTAGGCTCGCTTCGACAATGCGGGTTTTAGGGACCATCGCCGATGAGTGCTAATCGCGGCGGCGCTGCGCAGCATCCGCATTTCGTGTCAATTCCGGACCCGCAGAACGTGCAGGGCGTGCGCTCCTACAGCGAACCGGAAGAGCCGCACCCGCTGCAGGTCACGTTCCTCGAAGCGGAAGGCGAGCGGGCCTGGATCGAAGAAATCCGTGGCCTGCTGTCGGCTGGACGCGCTGACGAGGCCGATGCGCGGCTATCGGCCGAGATTGCCGGATTCGACGGCGCACTTGCGCGCCTGTGCAGGGCGACGGCGGCCGCCGATGTCGCGCTCGAAGGCTTTGAGGATCTCCTTCCCATTCTTGCCGAATGGGAAGGTCCACCGGTTACGGCAATCACGCTCGGCCTCACCAACCCGCCCGACCTCGTCTTTGAAGCGGGCCGCAGCCAGGAGCCAGACTTGCTGCTCGGTCTCTATTCGGACGAGGCGTTCCCCTTCAGCAAGGCTAGCGAGACCGAGATCCTCGCCGAGTGCGGAAAGGAGTTGCCGGCCTGGGTTGGCGCTGAAGAGGATGTCGAATTCTATTGCACGGTGTCCGGACTTGCCGAGCTCAACACGGCGATCATCCACTGCAAGCACCGGCGATTCCTTCGCGACGGGCGCGACGGCGTCCAGGGTCGGGCACCTGGGGGCTATGTCGAGTTCGTGCTCGCAAGCTGGCTCTTGGCAACACGGTTCCTGCAGGCGGCGCGCCGCGTCGTAACGGGCCAGGATCTGCCCACCGGATGCCGGCTCATCGTTGGGACCGTCGACGTGAACGCCGAATTCCTGACCATCGTTGGAACCAAGGGCTCAGGCGCTGCGATCACGAATGCCGCGCCCCTTTTTGAGCCGGCTTTCGCGCCGCTCACCATCAAGCCCTGGGTCCCGCGTGAAGACCCGACTGCGGATGCGCCTGCAAGCGGGCCGACGATTCGCCAGCGCATCACCCTCGTTGAGCCCGAAGTGCCCGCAAAACCCGGCGCCGGCTTCCTCGCCAAGTTGTTCCGCCGACTTCGTCGCCGCTGAACAAGGGCGGTGTTGCGGCCGCTCGAGCGCCGCAACCCTGTTGCGGCCGCTCAAAGGGAGCAGGTCTCAGATCGAAGAAGGAATGAAACGAAGAAGGGGCGGCACGAATGCCGCCCCTGAGAAATCGCCTAGTAGCGCTGCTGGCGCTCGTACTGGTCGCGATACTGCTTGATCCGCGTGACGCGGAGGCCCGGCATGCCGCTGCGATCGACCGCGCGCTGCCAGCTGGTGAACTCCTCGAGGCTCAAAGTATAGCGTTTGCAGGCTTCATCCACGCTCAGCAGGCCACCGGCGACGGCGGCGACGACCTCGGCTTTCCGGCGAACGACCCAGCGGGTCGTATTCGCAGGCGGCAACGAGTCGAGCGTCAGCGGCTCACCGAGCGGGCCGATGACCTGGGCCGGACGAATCTTCTGGTTCTCGAGCATTGTTCAGTCACACCTGCTTAATCATTGGTACTGGCCTGTCTTTAATCCGCAGCCGTTGAAAACATTCTGAAACGTGGTGGTTAATTCGCCGGTCAGTCATCCTTACGCCGCCTTAACTCTGCTACGCTTTCGGCGAAGGTCCCGCCGAGCAGCTTTGCGGCCTCACTCCAGCCGTCGCCGCCCGAGAGATAGCAAGCAATCGCGTCCTCCCTGGACTGAGCCTCGCCCTCGCCGGCATTGCCGAGCATGGCGAGAAGCTCGTTCAGGCTGAGCGCCTCCTGCTCGCCTGAGCCGAAGCTGCGCTCATGACGCGCCAAAACTGCCCCCTCACTTGCCTCTCCTGGGCTCCGTCTAGCGGCGAGGAGTGAAATTCGGGTAAAGACAGTTGAAAGACAGCTCCAATGCAGATCGATTTCCAGCTTGGCCGTCCGGCGGACGGTGCCCGTATCGTCGTCGCCATGTCGGGCGGCGTCGACAGCTCCGTCACGGCTGCGCTCGCGAGCCAGACCGGTGCCGAGGTGATCGGCGTAACCCTCCAGCTCTACGATCATGGCGAGGCAGTGCGGCGGTCAGGTGCGTGCTGCGCGGGGCAGGATATCTATGATGCCAAGACGGTCGCCGACCGACTCGGCATCGCCCACTATGTGCTCGACTATGAGAGCCGCTTTCGCGGCGGCGTCATCGACCGCTTCGTCGAGGAATATGCGCGCGGTCGAACGCCGGTGCCGTGCGCCAGCTGCAACCAGGGCGTGAAGTTCGTCGATCTCGTTGCATTCGCGCGCGAGCTTGGCGCCGATTGCCTCGCCACCGGCCACTATGTGCGCAGGATCGTCGACGGCGATCGGGTCGAGCTCCACAAGGGCGCCGATCCGCGCCGCGACCAAAGCTATTTCCTTTATGGCACGACCACTGAGCAGCTGGATTTTGTCCGTTTTCCCCTCGGCGACCTCCCCAAGGATGAGGTGAGACGGATTGCCGCCCAACTCGGCCTCGAAGTCGCAGGGAAGCCGGACAGCCAGGACATCTGCTTCGTTCCCGATGGCGATTACGCCGGGCTGGTGAAGCGCCTTCGACCCGAAACCGAGCTTCCGGGCGACATTGTCGATCTCGAAGGCCGAGTCCTTGGCCGCCATCGCGGTGTCGTGCATTTCACGGTCGGCCAGCGTCGCGGGATCGAGATCGGCGGCCAGAAGGAACCGCTCTACGTGGTTCGCATCGACCCCGAGCAAGCGAGAATCGTCGTCGGACCGCGCCGGGCGCTTGCGGTGAACGCGATGCGCGTCGCCGAGTGGAACTGGCTCGGCGAGGACCAGCGAGAGGTCAGCGTCAAGGTCCGCTCGCTCGCTCCCGCGGTACCGGCGGAACGCGACCGCGAATGGGTGCGCTTCGCCAAGCCTGAATTTGGTGTCGCGCCAGGTCAGGCGGCCGTCCTCTATGACGGCACGCGGCTTCTGGGCGGCGGGTGGATTGCCGAGACGGAGGCCGTCCGTCAGAGCGTGCTGGATGCCGCCGCCGCTTAGTGCAGGGATCCTCCTCTTCCGCAAGCGCCGCGGCGAGACCGAGGTCCTTCTGATCAAGCCGGGAGGCCCATACTGGCGCAACAAGGACGTAGGCGCCTGGATGATTCCCAAGGGCATGGTGGAGCCTGGCGAAAAGCCGGCTGAAGCGGCATTGCGCGAGTTCGCCGAGGAAACCGGCACGCTGCTCAACGTTGTCCCCTTCCCGCTCGCAACGGTGCGCCAGGCAGCGGGCAAGCAGGTCCAGGCGTTTGCTGTCGAGGGCGATCTCGACCCCGCAGGCGTGCACTCGAACGAGTTCGAAATGGAATGGCCGCCGCGCAGCGGGCGCATCGAGCGGTTCCCGGAGGTCGTCGAGGCACGCTGGATGTCACTTGCGCAGGCGAGGGCGATGATGCTTCCAAGCCAGCTGCCGCTGATCGATGCGCTCGAGGCGAAGCTGGAGGAATAATTGATGTTGCCCTTGTTCGTTTCGCTCGCCGCTCTGGTCGCGGCCCCGCCGCCGAAATCCTGGCCGACGCATGAGCAGGATATCGTCCTCAAGGACTTTCGTTTTCGCGACGGCGAGAGCCTGCCGGCGCTGCGCATGCACCTGACGACGCTCGGCACGCCGCATCGCAACGCGGCCGGCGAGATCGACAATGCAGTGATGGTCCTCCACGGCACCGGGGGCACGGGTAAGCAATTCCTGGCGCCGCAGTTCGCCGACGAGCTCTATGGCCCGGGCCAGCCGCTCGACATCAACCGTTATTACGTGATCCTGCCCGACAACATCGGCCACGGCGGCTCGTCGAAGCCCTCGAACGGGCTGAGGATGCGCTTTCCCAAGTACGATTACGACGACATGATCGCCGCCCAGCACCGCATGCTGACGGAAAGTCTCGGAGTGACCCACCTGCGGCTCATCATGGGCACGTCAATGGGGTGCATGCACAGCTTCGTCTGGGCCGAGACCTATCCCGAGTTTGCAAGCGCGCTCATGCCCCTTGCCTGCGAGCCTATCGAGATCGCGGGTCTGAACCGGATGTGGCGCCAGCTGTCGATCAACGGCATCAAGGCCGATCCTGCATGGCAGGGCGGCAATTACACGAGAGAGCCGATGGCCGGCTTGCGCGCTGCACAGAACCTGTTGTTCGTCGCCGGCGCCGCACCATTGCTGTACCAGAAGCAGTACCCGACCCGTCTCGCGGCAAGTGCCTTTGCCGAGGAGCGAGTGGCGAACGCGCTGAAGTCGCTCGACGCGAACGACCTCATCTACCAGCTGGATTCATCGCGGAACTACAACCCCTGGCCAGACCTCGAGCGCATCAGGGTCCCGCTCATGTGGATCAACTCGGCCGACGACTTCATCAACCCACGCAACCTTGCCGTCCCCGGCCAGGCACTGAAACGGATGCCGACGGCGCGATTCCGGCTGATTGCCGAGACAGCGGACACGCACGGTCACGGCACGCACACCTGGGCAAGGTTCTGGAAGGCCGACCTTATCTCGCTTCTGGAGCGCTCGGAGCCACGTCATAAGCCGAGACGTGGTTCACGGTAATGAGCCACTGCCCGTGAATCTTGCGGAACAGCCGAGTGTTCACGCCCTCGGTAATTCGGCTTCCGCGTTCCATCCGATACTGGCCAATCAGCATCGCGGCATCGCTCGCAAGTAGGTCGATCTTCATATTGTAGAAGTGGAGCTTGCCGCGGCGCTCTGGCGAGCCGCCATAGTCGCGGACATAATGGTCGAGCGTCCCTTGCCAACCGCCCTGGAACTTGCCGCCTGAGACGAACACGACGTCCGGTTTCTTGAAGCCTGCCATGTAGCCGCGAAAGTCGCCGCGGTTCCACGCGCGTTCCATCAGCTCGACCGTATCGAGGATAGCGGCCTTGTCGGACTGCGGGCTGGCGGCAGCAAGAGCGAGCGAAAGTAGGATCATTAGGCTTGGATCACTGCCCAAGCTCCAGGATCTGGCGATAGGTCTGTATGACTGAACGCCTCGCGTCTTTCGCAGACTGCCTTGCGCTCGACGCGGCGTTCGTTTCGCCGCGCCGGCTGAGGACGGCCGTCCCGGTGCGCACGACTTCCTGCTCTTCGGTGATGCAGGACGCGGCGAGCCTGCTTTCGAACGCCTCCAGGCTAAGATGTGCGCCATTTGCAGCTCGCGAGGTCGCGAACAGGCATTGCACATAGGCGCCGTTGGCGTCGTCCGCCGCCGCGACCATGCTTTGCGGAACGGCCTCGGTTGCGAGCAGGAGCGCGAGTGCGATCATCATTCCTCTAGAGCTGGAACTGGCCGACGATCACCGTGTAGCACTGGCCGCCGAGAACCGCGCGCTCGCCCTCCTGGCGGCAGTGCAGCACGCCGCTGCGGGCGCTCGCCTGGAGTGCCGTGAACTCGCTTCGTCCAAGCCGGCTGGTCCAGTAAGGCACTAGCGCGGCGTGGGCCGAGCCCGTGACCGGATCCTCGTCGATGCCGAGGTAGGGGACGAACACCCGGCTCGCGACATCCTCCTTTCTGCCGCGCGCCGTCACGACAGGCATGCGCCGGATCCGGGCGAGCGCCTTGAAATCGGGCTTCATTGCACGAACGGCCTCCTCGTCCGCCACCTCGATGATTGCTGCATCGTTATAGCCGTCGGCAAGCCAGATGGGACTGTCCGAAATGCCAAGCGCTGCGCAGAGCTCAGGCTCGCGTACCTCCGTCAGTTTGGCGGCACGCATGTCGAGCTCCAGCCGGTCGTCGCGCTTGCTGACCGTCAGCACGCCCGACCTCGTCGAGAACCGCACCGACTGACCGGTCATCAGGATATGTCCTGCAGCGAGCGTCGCATGGCCGCAGAGCTCGACTTCCGCTGCCGGCGTGAACCAGCGCAGGTCGAAATCGACCTCGTCGCTGCCGCCCGGAACAGTGAAAGCGGTTTCGCTTAGATTATTCTCCGCCGCGACCGCCTGCATCACCGCATCATCGAGCCAGCGCTCCAGCGGCATCACGGCGGCGGGGTTGCCTGTCAGCGGACGGTCCGCAAAGGCATCGACCTGGAAGAATGGGATGGTGCTCACTGCGCTTGCTCCGTGATTTCCTGGGGCAGCAGGGTCTCGCGGTCCGTTTGCCCCTCCGGATCGACATGAATGAGGATTTCAGTGCCGGGGAACTGCCCCTGCAGGGCCTCTTCGATGCGGTCGAGGCGGTCATGCGCTTTCTGCACCGTCCAATGCGCCGGCACCCACACATGGAACTGGACGAACCTTAAGGTGCCGCTCTTGCGCGTGCGAAGGTCGTGCAATCCCTCAAGCTCAGGATAACGCGCGGCTGCGGCGAGGAACACCTGCCGCTCTTCTTCCGGCCACTCGCGGTCCATGAGCTGGTTCACCGCCTCGCTGGACGCGCGCCACGCGCCCCACATCAGCCATAGGGCAATGGCGATGCCGAACAGGGCGTCGGCACCCGCGATTTGAAGTGCCTGCTCGAGCACGAGCGCGACGATCACGGCGCCGTTCAGCATGAGGTCCGACTTGTAGTGGACGTTGTCCGTCTTGATCGCGATCGATCCGGTGCGGGCAATCACCTGCCGCTGGTACCAGAGGAGCACGAACGTGAAGCCGATGGCGAGCAGGGAGACGGCGATGCCGTCGCCCATCGCTTCCGTTCGTGCGCCGTTGATCAGCCGGTCAATGGCCCGCCACGCGATGCCGATCGCCGACACGCTGATCAGCACGACCTGGGCGAGCGCGACGAGCGCTTCCGCCTTGCCGTGGCCAAAGCGGTGATCACTGTCCGCGGGGATTGCCGCGATGCGGACGCCAACGAGTGTCGTCAGGCTTGCTATGGCGTCGAGACACGTGTCGGCAAGCGATCCGAGCATTGCCGTCGAACCGGTCCGGTACGCTGCCCACGCCTTGGCAACGAGCAACAGGAAGGCAAGCGTGACGCTGGCCAGTGCCGCTCGCGTCGAGTGGATGGAGCGCTCCGCTGCTATCTTCGCGGACGTCACGGGTAGAGCAGCCCTTCGTCCCAGCGACCGCCATCGCGGAGGAACAGGCGACGCTCGTGAAGGCGATGCTCCCGATCGGTCCAGAATTCGATGCGGTCCGGAACCACCAGGTAGCCGCCCCAGTGCGGCGGCCGCGGCACGTCCTGACCTTCGAAACGGTGTCTCACCTCGTCGAAACGCCTTTCGAATGTTTCGCGCTGGTCCAGCGGCCGAGACTGGTCGGAAGCCCAGGCCCCAAGCTGGGAGTCGCGCGCCCGGCTGGCGAAATAGGCATCGGCCCGTTCCGGCGAGACCCGCTCGACCTCTCCTTCGATCCGCACCTGGCGCCGAAGCGATTTCCAGTGAAAGAGGAGCGCCGCCAGTGGACTTGCCGCGAGTTGCTCGCCCTTTGCGCTTTGTTCGTTCGTGTAGAAGACAAAGCCCTCGGCACTGTGCCCCTTCAGCAGCACCATCCGAACCGACGGCTGGCCGCGATCGTCCACCGTTGCGAGCGCCATGGCCTCCGGGTCGTTCGGCTCGGAAGCACGCGCCATCGCGAACCATTCGTCGAACAATGCGAAAGGGTCGGTCGCCATCAATGCTGAGCCTTAGGCTTGGCCTTGGCGCGACGGCAACCCATCTGGTCAGGCAGGAACTGTTACGGCATGGGAGGACAATGGCACTCGACCTCTACCAGCGTTTGGGGCTGAAGCGCGGCGCCAGCGAGGCGGAGATCAAGAAGGCCTACCGCAGCCTCGCCAAGCAGCTTCACCCCGACCGAAACAAGGACAATCCGAACACGGCCAAGCGCTTCTCCGAAGTGACGCAAGCGTACGACCTCCTTTCCGACAAGGACAAGCGCGCTCGCTACGATCGCGGCGAGATCGACGAGGAAGGCAATCCGAAGATGCCCTTTGGCAACGGCTTCGGCGGCTATTCGGCGGGCGGTCCGCATCCGCGGTCGGGAGAGGGGTACGAGAACTTCAACTTCGGGGGGAATGACAGCGCTGATCTTAGCGACCTGTTCGAAGGCCTGTTCGGCGGCGCATCGGGCGGACGCGCGAGCGGCGGCCCGTTCGGCGGTTTTCGGCAGCGCGGGCGGGCGGCGCAAAAAGGAGCAGATATCGCGTACCGGCTGAAAGTCCCGTTCGAGGATGCGGTCGCCCTCAAACCACAGCGCATTACGCTGGGTGACGGCAAGACCATCGATCTGAAGCTTCCGCAAGGCGTTGAGGACGGCACGCGCATTCGCCTCGGCGGGAAGGGCGAGGAAGGACCTGGCGGCAGGGGCGATGCAATCGTCACGATCGAGATTGCACCGCACCGCTTCTACACGCGCGAAGGCACGAACATCCGCCTCGAGCTGCCGGTCACGCTGAAGGAGGCGGTGCTGGGTGCCAAGGTCAAGGTGCCGACGCCGGAGGGACCGGTGATGTTGACGATCCCCAAGGGCACGAGCTCCGGGAAGGTGCTGAGGCTGAAGGGCCGCGGCTTCGTCGCCAAGGATGGAAAGCGCGGCGACCAGCTCGTCGCGATCGAAGTCGATGTGCCGGCTGACGATTCAGAGCTGCAGCGGTTCGCGGAACGCTGGAACGGCGGCGGCAATCCCAGAGCATCACTAGGCGTATAGAACTGGCGTAGTGAGAGACCTCTCTCCCCAGTCACCGGAAGCCCGCCGCAAACGCCTTGCGAGCATGCGCGCTGCCTTCGGGACAGAGGTCGAGGAGAAACTGAAGCCCCGCCTGACGCCATGGGAGGTCATCAAACGTATCGCCGTTGGCGTTTACAACGACGGCTTCATCCATGCCGGCAACCTTGCATATTTGTCGATTGTCGCGCTGTTCCCCTTCTTCATCGTTGCTGCCGCCGTCGCTCATCTTCTGGGCCAGGGCCAGGATGCGATGCTGACGGTAACGAATGTCCTTCGCCGGCTTCCGCCGGACGTCGCGGCGACGCTGCGCGAGCCGATCCAGGAAGTCCTGACGGTACGGACCGGATCGCTCCTCTGGCTAGGGGGACTTGTCGGGCTGTGGACGGCGACCAGCTTCATCGAGACGATCCGCGATATCCTCCGGCGCGCCTATGGCGTGAAATATTGCGCCCCTTTCTGGGAATATCGGCTCGGCTCGATGCTGATGATCCTCGGCGCCGTGCTTCTCTTGATGATCGCCTTTGCGGCCAGCGCGACGCTGACCATCGCCCACCAAATCATCATTCACTGGTTTCCCTTTGCGCAGGGACTGGCAACGACTCTCGGGCTGACGAGGCTCGTGCCGGCAGCTACCCTGTTCTTCACCTTCTACGTCCTGTTCTTCGCGCTGACGCCATCGCGATACCGAAGGCTCGGGTGCAGGAAATGGCCGGGCGCCTTGCTCATCACCGCCTGGTGGCTGGCCACCGTCGAGCTGTTGCCGCAGGTCCTCAGCCTCTTTGGCGGCTACAGCCGCACCTATGGCAGCCTTGCGGGCGTGATGATCGCGTTGATCTTCTTCTTCGTGGTCGGCCTCGGCGTGGTGATCGGAGCCGAACTAAACGCGGCGCTGGAGGAAAGCGGCGCCACCGCGCTAAAGGGCGAAGTCTACACCGGGCCGTACACTGACGAACTCGAAGTCGAGGAGCCGCAGCCCGGTGAGGATGTCGAACCGGTGTTCCAAAGAGAGGGGCCGCAACTTTGACTGGACTGATGCAGGGCAAGCGTGGGTTGATCATGGGCCTTGCCAACGATCGCTCGCTGGCCTGGGGCATCGCACGGGCGCTGAGCAGCGAGGGCGCCGAGCTTGCTTTTTCCTACCAGGGCGAGGCGCTCGAGAAGCGGGTGAGGCCGCTCGCGGCCGAGGTCGGGTCCGACCTCCTCGTCGATTGCGACGTGTCCGACATGAAGGCCCTCGACAAGACGTTCGACGCGCTGAGGGAGCGATGGGACCGGCTCGACTTCCTGGTCCACGCCATCGGCTATTCGGACAAGAACGAGCTGCGCGGGAAGTTCGTCGATACGTCGATGGACAATTTCCTGATGACCATGAACATCTCGGTCTACAGCTTCGTCGCCGTGGCGCAGCGGGCGCGGGCGCTGATGAGCGCGGGCGGGTCGCTACTGACCCTGACCTACTACGGGGCCGAAAAGGTCATTCCGCATTACAACGTCATGGGCGTCGCGAAGGCGGGGCTTGAGGCTTCCGTCAAATATCTTGCGATGGACCTGGGCCCCGAAGGCATCCGCGTGAACGGCATTTCGGCCGGCCCCATCAAGACCCTCGCCGCGAGCGGCATCGGCGATTTCCGCTACATCATGAAGTGGAACGAATATAATTCGCCGCTTCGCCGGAACGTCACGATCGAGGACGTGGGCGGGGCAGGGCTCTATCTGCTGTCGGACCTGGCATCCGGAGTGACCGGCGAAGTCCACCACGTCGACGCCGGCTACAACGTCGTCGGCATGAAGGCCGAGGATGCGCCGGATATTTCGACGGTGTGATGGCGGAGGTCGGGCGCCACCTAGTCGTGACCGGCCACGTCCAGGGCGTGTTCTTCCGCGCCTGGACCCGCGAGGAAGCGCAGACAATCGGAGTCACAGGCTGGGTGCGCAATTGTGCCGACGGCTCGGTCGAGGCTCATGTCGAGGGCGAGGCGGAGGGGGTCGAGGAGCTGATCGACCTCATTCGCGAAGGC
>JBJMUN010000091.1:0-8473 GCA_045811185.1 Sphingomicrobium sp. | reverse complement strand
GTAATGCGTGGTGAGGATGATCGTCGTGCCGTCGGCGCGCAGCTTCCTCACCAGTTCCCACATGTCCCGACGCAGTTCGACGTCGACGCCGGCAGTCGGTTCGTCGAGGAACAGGATCGCGGGCTCATGGCTGAGCGCCTTGGCGATCATTACCCGGCGCTTCATTCCCCCCGACAGGTGCATCATGATCGTATTGCGTTTGTCGAGGAGAGACAGTCGCTTCAGCAGGTCTTCCGTGAAGGCGTCGTTGCGCGGCTTGCCGTAAAGGCCGCGAGAGAACGAAACGGTATTCCACACCGGCTCGAACGCCTCGGTGGTCAGCTCTTGCGGCACGAGGCCGATCCGACTGCGCGCGTGGCGGTAATCGTCCAGCCAGTTCTTGCCGTCGACGACCACCTCGCCCGCGCTCGCCGTCACGATCCCACAGACGATGTTGATCAAGGTGGTCTTGCCCGCCCCGTTGGGGCCCAGCAGCGCGAAAATCTCGCCGCGATTGATGTCGAGATCGACAGATTTGAGCGCGTGAACGCCCGTCCCATAGGCTTTGCGCAGTCCGCGGATGGAAAGGATGGGATCGTTCATTCGACCGGCCCGGGCTCCGCCGGTACGGCGTCTTCCCTCATGAGGCCGTGCCGCATCAGCATGGGAATGTTTGCCGCAGCGAACAGGAATGTGAGGGGAAGGGCGCCCCACAGCTTGAAGCCGATCCAGAAGCTGGTCGAGCTGTTCCGCCAGACGGCTTCGTTGAGGATAGCCATGAACACGAAGAATGCGGCCCAGTTGCGGGTGAGCTTGGTCCAGCCCGCCGCATCCAGCCCCGGGTAGGTGGACCCGAGGACACGCTGCAACAGCGGCCGGTCCGTCAGCAGGCCGAAAGTGAGGAGCGCCGCAACCAGCACATAATAGAGCGTCGGCTTCATCTTGATGAAGGTCTCGTCGTGAAGCCAGATGGTGAGGCCGCCGAGTACGACCACCATGATCCCGCTGAACCACAGCAGCGGTGAGATTCGGTGGTAGCGGATTGCGGAGAACAGCATCGCGGCGATCATGGCGACCATGAAGGCGCCCGTTGCGACGAAGATCTTCATGAACGCCGGCACCGGCGCCAGGAAGTTCACCAGGAAAAAGACCAGAAGCGGGCCGAGATCGATCAGCAGCTTGGCGCCGCCCTGCGGCTCTCGACTGCCGGTCATTCGGGAGGAAGGCCTGCGATGGCCCGAGCGACGGCGCGCGGGTCGAAGGGACGCAGGTCATCGGCAGTTTCGCCGACGCCGATCGCGTGGATCGGAAGGCCGAACTTCTCGGCCGCCGCGACGAGAATTCCGCCGCGCGCCGTGCCGTCGAGCTTGGTCATGATCAGTCCGGTCACTCCGGCTGTTTCACGGAACACCTCGACCTGCGCAAGCGCGTTCTGGCCGGTCGTCGCGTCGAGGACGAGCAGGACGTCGTGGGGCGCCTCGGGATTAAGTCGGCCGAGGACTCGCCGGATCTTGGCCAGTTCGTCCATCAGATGCGCCTTGTTCTGAAGGCGACCGGCCGTGTCGACGATCAGCACGTCCTCACCAGTGGCAGTTGCCTGCTTCACACCGTCGAACACGATGCCCGCGGCGTCACCACCTTCCTTGCCGGCGATGACCGGGGCCCCCACACGATCGCCCCAGACCTGCAGTTGCTCGATCGCGGCTGCACGGAACGTGTCGCCGGCAGCAAGCAGAACGCCGTAATCCTGCTCCTTGAGCCCCTGCGCGAGCTTGCCGATCGTGGTCGTCTTGCCCGACCCGTTAACGCCGATCACGAGGATGACGTGCGGCCGCGGGAAGCCCGTGATTTCCAGTGGCCTCGCAACCGGCGCCAGGATCCTTTCGATCTCTTCAGCCAGGATCGAACGAAGTCCTCGTTCGTCGAGACGCTCGAACTTCTGTTGTGCGATCGCCTCGCGGATCCGGTGCGACGCTTCAGGGCCGAGGTCGGAGGCGATGAGGGCCTCCTCGATGTCATCCAGGGTCGACGTGTCGAGCGCCGCTCGGCTCGTGAGGCCCGTAAGATTGTCAGCGACCCGTTCTGCAGTCTTGGAAAATCCGCCGCGCAGGCGGTCGAGCCAACTCATGCCCAGACCGCCTCCAGATGATCGCCATCCCTGCCGATCACTCGGGCCCGACCAAGGTCCGCGCGTTGCGAACCCGAAATCGCCACCGGCGCGAAGTTATCGCTGTGGCCCTTGCCGTTATTCTCGATGAGCACGGGCAGGGTGGTGCCAACCAGGCTGTCGAGCCAGCGGGTTCGCCGTTTAGCGGCGGCGTTCCTCAGGCGCGCTGCCCTCGCCTTGACGACCTCGCGGGTGAGCTGCGGCATGCGGGCGGCCGGTGTGGAGGGTCGCGGCGAGAAGGGGAAAACATGCGCCGCTATGATGTCGCAATCATCGAGGAGTTTCAGACTGTTGAGTGACATATCCTCAGTTTCTGTTGGAAATCCTGCAATCAGATCCGCTCCGATCGTCGCATTCGCGCGAGCGGCCTTGATGCGCTCGACGGTGCGGACGGCTTCGGCCCTGCTGTGTCGGCGCTTCATGCGCTTGAGGATCATGTCGTCGCCGGCCTGAAGTGATAAATGGAAGTGAGGCATCAGCCGCGGCTCGCCCGCGATCAGCTCAAACAGGGGGCCGTCAATCTCGATACTGTCGAGCGAGGAGAGGCGCAGTCGACTGAGCCGCGGCTCGGCGGCCAGCAGACGCTGGCAGAGCAGTCCGAGACCGCCTTCGAAGTCCGTAATGTCGACTCCGGTGAGCACGATCTCGCTGGCGCCGCGATCGATTTCGCGGGTGACCGCGTCCCGGATTGCTTCGAACCGTAAGGAGATGCTCGGGCCGCGTGCCTGCCAGATCGAGCAGAAAGTACAGCGGTGGTCGCAGCCGGTCTGGACGGCGACGAAGCTGCGGACGTGGCCCATGAACCCTGCGGGCACTGGCGGCATGACGTCACTTTTTGCCAAGCTGTTGAGCTTGCCCGCGTTTCCAACGACCCGCTCGACACCTGGCATGATCGCGAACGAGGCTGGCTCAAGCTCCGCGGCGCAGCCTGTGACGAGAATTCTGGCCTCCGGCCGCTGGCGGTGCGCGCGGCGTATTGCCTGCCGCGTCTGGCGTACGGCTTCGTTGGTCACGGCGCAGCTGTTGATGACGATCCAATCCTCCTGGTCGCGCGCTGTCCTGGCGATCGTGTCGCTCTCGGCGTAGTTGAGACGACAGCCCAGCGTGATCGTCTCGACGCTCACTGCAACGCCTCGAGGTCGAGCTCGCCGCTGAATACATGCGTTGCCGTGCCGCGCATGCGAACAGGCTCGCCGGGCGCCCAGCTGATCGTCAGCGACCCGCCGGGCATGGTCACAATGACAGGAGAGTTTGCGCGTCTCGTTCTGATCGCCGCTACGCCCGTCGCGCAGGCGCCGGTGCCGCAAGCAAGAGTGAGCCCGGCGCCGCGCTCCCAGGTTCGAAGCCTGATGGCTCCGTCGCGCAGGCTGGCCACGTTGACGTTGATCCGTTCAGGGAAGGCTGCATCGTGCTCGATGTCGGGGCCGAGCTCCTCCAGCGGCAGCGCATCAGCGTCGTCGACGAAGAAGACGAGATGGGGGTTGCCGACGTTGACGGCCATCGGATGTTCGAGTTGGCCCCACGCCATCGGGAGCGTCGCTGTGTCCATCGCGTAGGCGAGGGGGATGTCGTTCCAGCTGAAGCGCGGCTCCTGGAGGCTCACTTCGACTTCGGCACCCAGGTCCTGCCCTTCGAGGGGCCCGCCATCGCTTTCGATCCGACTTGCGCCGGTGAGCTGGACGACACAGCGGGTTGCGTTACCGCAGGCTTCTACCTCGCTGCCGTCGCTGTTCCAGATCCGCATCCTCAAGTCGGCGGTATCGCTCGGCTCGAGAACGATCAGCTGGTCGCAGCCAACACCAGTCCGCCGATCGGCAACGGCCTTCGCAAGCGACGCCGTGACGTCGAACGGCTCCTGTCGCGCGTCGATGATCACGAAGTCGTTGCCGAGCCCGTGCATCTTGTCGAAGCGTCGCTTCATGCTGGTCAGGCGAGCTCCGGCGCCTTGGCCCGCATCGGCTCGATCACCTGTGCTGCGAAGCGGTCCATTTCCTCGGCCTGCGGACTCATCTGGAGCAGGAGAAGGTCGAGGCCGACGGCCTCATATTCCTCGATCCGCTCCCGAACCTGTTCAGGCGTTCCCACAAAGTTCGGGCGTAAACCCCTGTTCGACACGGAATATTCCTGAAGCTTCAGCTCGCGCTCCAGCTCCGTGCCAGACAGCCATTGCTCGAAATTGTCGAAGCCTCGTGGGGGACTCGGCGGCATCTGGGTGATGCGCGCGAGCTCACGCCTGGCTTCGGCCTCGCTGTCGCGAACGATCGCAAAAGCCGCCATGCCGTATTGCATGGGTCCCTTGCCGGCACGTGCCCGCCGTTCCTTCATATCGGCGATCTTGGGGGTAATCGCGTCGACGGGATCACCGTGCATGACGTAGGCATCGCAAAGTGTCGTGATCATTGTCTTGGCAGCTTCGCTTTCGCCGCCGGCGTAAATGGTCGGTCGCGGCTTTCGGACCGGCTTGGGCTCGCAGATCGCATTGCTGAGCTTGTACCGGCCGCCATCGAAGCTGAAGCGGTCGTGGGTCCACAGGCCGTCGACGACCTGCAACCACTCGGTGGTGCGCGCATAACGGTCGTCATGCTGGTCGAACTGCAAGCCATACTGGGTCGCTTCGTCCGCCCACCAGGAAGAGACGACATTCAGCGCCAGACGACCGCCGGATATATTGTCAATGTTCGCGGCTTCCTTGGCGAACAGCGCCGGCTGGTGGAAGTTGGGCCTTACCGCGACCATCAGCTCGATTTGGGAGGTCACCGCGGCAAGCGCGGCGGCGGTCGACCAGGCGTCGAGCGCCGGCTGATCCACGCCCTTGATGTCGTTGAGGTTGAGCTCGGCGATGAGCGTCAGGTCCCAGCCTGTTTCCTCGCTGCGCTTGGTGAGGCGCTTCACATAGTCCCAGCTCGCTTCCATCCCCTCATCCGGAATGTTGCGGAGCCAGCCGCCGAATACCGGCATCCAGTAGCCGAACCTCATGCTGCGACCTTCTCGCTGATCAGGGTCTCAAGATAGTCGATCAGTCGGTCGTGCGGGTCCCAGCCGAGCACGTTCAACGGATCCGCAACAAAATTGGACATTGCGTTGATGTCGTAGAAGCGGGGCACGCCGTCGCGGTCGTCGATCACGACTTCGACGCCGCCAAGGTCAAGCCCGGTTGCACGTGCGATCCGTTCCGCCGCCTCGATGAGCTCGGGCGGCGGCGTCGCTGCAGTCATCCGGATCGCCGCCCGTCCGGGCTGCGCAACGCACGCGTCGGCCGGGCAAAGATCGAAGCTGTCGCCACGACTTTCGATCTCGATTGCGTAAAGGAAACGCCCGCCAAGCGTTTCGAGACGGATGATCGAACCTTTTCGTGGGGGAACGTAGTCCTGGACGAGCAGCACCTGGTCGACCGACTGCGGAACCATGCGGTCGGCGATCGAACTGCGCAGCTCGTCGAGGGACAAATAACGGACGATGCCGGCACCCGAGCCGCCGACATTCGCCTTTACGAGTAGCGGGAAAGCCATGCCTTGCGTCGCCGCGACCAGGTCACGGACTCGGTGCACGACCCGTGTTTCCGGAATGGCAAATCCGAGCGAGGTGATCAGCGAGAGCTGTCGCGCCTTTGATGAATCGATGGCGAGTACGTCTGCGCCATTGATGACCCGCGCACCAAGGCCGGCCCAATGGTCGAGAAGCGCCTCGGCGTAAAAAATGGGATGCTCGCTTTCGCGCAGAAAGCTCGACTGTGCGACGCGGCTGAGGATCAGCGGAGCGGGCAGCTCTCGGCTGGCTGGATCGAAACTATGATCGCCCAGTTGAATAGGCGCATAGGACATGCCGCGCCGGTCAAGCGCCGCGAAGAGGGGTTGAAACCACTGCGGGTGCTCGTAGAGGACGGCTAGCTGCGCGCTGCTGGGGCCTGGAACGCTCATTGCCGCGGGCACTTAGGGAGCGGCCGGGCGCAAGTCCACAAGCGAGGATGGAATTGAGATGGCGAGAGCCGCCACCGACGTCATGCAATCGATCATCTTTTCAGCGGTCCTCGACGGGATTGCGGCGCTGAAGCGCGCGTCGGGAGGATTGCCGAACCAGCTTTTGCGCGATGTCCAGGCGATCCATCCCAACGTGACCCAGCCCGACCTGCCCAAGGAGCTTCAGGACGCGATCGCGGAAAGCACCCGCGCCGCGTTCACGCAGCTCCTCAAAGAAGGCTATGCGGTCGGGCCGCGCCAGCAGATGCAGCAATCGCGGCCGATGGACCGTGTGCCCGAGCGGCAGCGGACCAACGACCGCCGCGGACCGCCGCGTGGCCCGCGACGTGGTCCGCCGGGTGGTGAGGGGCCGGACAAGGGCCCTCGTGGACCTGGCGGACCGTCGCGGCCGCGCAAGCCCAAGGGCAAGCCGAAATTCTAGAGCGAAGTCCGCGTCCAGGCACTGGCCAGTAGCAGCCTCGACGTTGTGGCGTCGCTGGTTAGATCGGCGCTAGCGCATCCAAGGACACGCGTGGCGTCGACGGAAACTCGGCGAGTGAACTTGTCAAAGACACGCGACAGCACGCCGAGCTAGTCCATTGCGCCGTCGGGATGTCCGAGGATGAACCTTCTCGACCGTGCACTCATCGTGCGCTCCTTGGCGATGAACGCGCGCGGCTTGCCTCTTCGTCGCTCTGCGGCTATGCGCGCCAGCGTCGTTTTCGACAATACATCGATGCCGATCCCCAAGGGGTGAAGTGCGCACGCTGGCCGACGAGGTTTCGTCCGCCGGCGTATTTTGCGTTTCACATTCCCATATGGGCCGTGAAGCATCGTTGAGGAGAATTGAATGTTCGACACGTTGAGCGACCGGCTCGGCAGCGTATTTGACCGGCTTCGCGGGCGCGGCGCGCTCAGCGAGGCGGACGTGCGCGCGGCAATGCGAGAGGTCCGCGTTGCACTGCTCGAAGCTGACGTTGCGCTGCCAGTTGCGCGCGATTTCGTCGAACAGGTCACCGAAAAGGCCGTCGGCCAGGAAGTTCTCCGTTCGGTCACGCCGGGGCAGATGGTCGTCAAGATCGTCAACGACGCATTGATCGAAACGCTTGGCGCCGAGACGGCGGAACTCGATCTCAACGTGAACCCGCCAGCCGTCATCATGATGGTCGGCCTGCAAGGTTCCGGCAAAACCACAACGACGGCAAAGCTTGCCAAGCGATTGTCCGAGCGCGAGCGCAAGAAGGTGCTGATGGCCTCGCTCGACGTCGCCCGGCCGGCGGCGCAAGAGCAGCTCGCCGTGCTCGGCCGACAGGCGAGCGTGGACACTCTGCCGATCGTGACGGGCCAGCAGCCGGTCGACATCGCCAGGCGGGCGCTCAATTCCGCCAAGCTTCAAGGCTATGACGTCGTCCTGCTCGATACGGCTGGACGTCTCCACGTCGACGATCAGCTGATGGCCGAGATGAAGGCGGTCGCCGCGGCATCGAACCCTGCCGAGACTCTTCTCGTGGTCGACAGTCTTACCGGCCAGGACGCGGTCAACGTTGCCAAGGGCTTCGCGGCCGAAGTTGATGTCTCCGGCGTGATCCTGACCCGCATGGACGGCGACGCACGCGGTGGCGCTGCGCTCAGCATGCGTGCCGTCACGGGAAAACCGATCAAGTTCGCCGGTGTCGGCGAGGCGCTCGACAAGCTGGAGGCTTTCCATCCCGATCGTGTCGCCGGTCGGATCCTTGGCATGGGCGACGTCGTCAGCTTGGTCGAGCGTGCCGCGGAAACGATCCAGGTCGAGGAGGCCGAGAAGCTCGCGGCCAAGATGGCCAAGGGCAAATTCGACCTCGACGATCTCTGGGCCCAGCTTCGCCAGATGCAGCGCATGGGCGGCCTTGGAGCGCTCGCCGGCATGATGCCGGGGCTCAAGGGCATGAAGGGCGCAATGGACCAGGCCGCAAACAGCAAGGCGCTGGTCCATATGGAGGCGATGCTCTCGTCGATGACGGCAAAGGAGCGCGCCAGGCCCGACGTGATCAACGCCAAGCGCAAGATCCGCATCGCAAAGGGCAGCGGCACGACGGTTCAGGAGATCAACAAGCTCCTCAAGATGCATCAGGAAATGTCGACGGCAATGAAGCGCCTCAAGAAGATGGGCGGCCTCGGCAAGCTTGCGGCGATGTTCAACAAGGGCGGCCTCGAGGGCGCGCTCGGCGGACTTGCTCCTCCCGGCGCTCTTCCACCCGGCGGACTCGGCCTCGGCGGAGCTCCTGGTGCGCTTCCCGGCCTTGGCGGTGGATCACCGTTCAACCTGCCGCCTGGTTTTGACAAGTTTTCGAAGAAATAGAACATCTTAAGGAAGGAAGTTATAATGGCAGTT
>JBJMUN010000090.1:0-26403 GCA_045811185.1 Sphingomicrobium sp. | reverse complement strand
CCTCGTGTCGCCGTGGGGCCGGTTCGGTCGACATCATCGTCCAGGTGAAGCGCCTGCGCGACGGTTCGCGGCGTACGACCAACATCACCGAAGTGATCGGAATGGAGGGCGACGTGATCGTCACCCAGGAGCTGTTCAAGTTCGAGTATCTGGACGAAACGGCCGACGGCAAGATCATCGGCGAATATCGCTCGATGGGCCTGCGCCCGTACACACTCGACAAAGCAAAACAGTACGGCTTCGATCAGCCGTACCTCGAGGCCTGCCTGTAAAGGTTAGACCTCGCCGGCGAAGACTAGTGGCTGCTCGCTGAAGACGGTTGGGTCTTCGGCGCTGTCCCACAGCTTTCGCAGGCTTTTCGGCAGGGCGTCGCGGATCTTTTCTACCTGCCCCTGCGAAATGTGCCTCGAAAGGAGCCGGAAAACCGATCGGACAGCCTCATCCGGGTCGACCGGCCGGGTGTCGCTCAGCCACTCCGCAACCTCAGCAACAAAATCCTCGCGGCTCCGCAGGTCACTGGGCATGTGGCTCGGTTCGAACTGATCATAATAGACGCCGCGGATCAGCAGCGGCAGCTGCGCGCCGAGGTGAGCGGCGAGGTTCACCGTGAGGCGATCCCGCAGCTTGTGGAGCACAGTGGAAAGCACCTTCCAGGCAACCTGCTTGTCCGGTCCAAGATCGTTGCAGATCTCGTTCAGCCAGATGTGGGTCGTTTCCAAGGTCCGATCGAAGACGTCGAGGCCGCTCGCGCTCATTGCACCGCTCCTGTCATCGCGTCGCGCTCCCGTCTGTCATGAGCCTGACGGGGCGACGACCCCGCCTATACAGGATCCGGCACGGTTTTTTGAGGCCGTCCACCGCTCCACCAGCGTCGGCTCGACCTGAATTCGCAAGCCTGCAACTTAGGGCACTCGGGCCTAACCCACATCAAGCTTAGGAACGGCATTCCTCGGAAGGCCATTGTCGAGGCGATGAAAATTGGGGTCCTCACCTTCCACAAATGCATCAACTATGGCTCGTACTGGCAGGCGCGCTGCCTCGTCGAAGCAATTCAGGCGCGAGGACACGACGCCGAGATTCTCGACCACAATTGTCGCTGCGTACGCCGCGCCGAAATGCGCTGCGCCCTCCAACCCGAGCTTCCGAAACGAACGCCGCCGCACGAGCTGAAAAGCTATGCCGAGAAGACAAGGCGGGTCGCGAAGGCAGTAGCTCGATTGCCGATGTCGCAAAGCTTCTCGCTGCACGAGCCGGAAACAGCGGCTGACTATGACGCGATTATCGTCGGAAGCGACGAGGTCTGGAACTTCCGGCATCCGTGGTACGGCAGCAAGCCCATCTTTTTCGGCGATGGCCTCAACGCTAGCCGGCTGATCTCGTACGGCGCGAGCTTCGGAAATCACAGCGCCTGGGACGGCATCGACCCGGCATGGGCGTGCAAGTTGAAGCGCTTCTCCGCCTTGTCCGTGCGCGACGAGAACAGCAGGCATCTCGTGCTGGCCGGCATCAACCGCGAAGCCGAGATCGTCCTCGACCCGTGCCTGCTTTTCCCAGAGCCGCTGAGGGTCAAACCGCGCACTGGCGCGCCTTATGCGGTGGTCTACGGCTATGGGTTCCCGCAGTGGCTCCAGTCATTGGCGCGGCGTTGGTCAGAAAGAACGGGCGTCGGTCTCGTCAGCATTGGCTATTCGAACGACTTCGCTCACGAGCAGCGCATTGCGGCAGGGCCGGTTGAATTCGCGAGCCTGATGGCCGGCGCGCGAGCCGTCATTACGAACTTCTTCCACGGCTGCGTTTTTGCACTTGCGAATGGAAAACCGTGGGCTGCATTCCCCAGCGACTACCGAGCCATAAAGATTCCCGATCTGGCAGCGACGGTGGCGGCGGAGCACCGTCTGCTCGACCAGCACATTGATGACAGCGCTTTTGCCGAGTTGCTTGGCGAGCCGATGCAAGCGGAGGTTCGCGCGCGACTAGAGGAGCTTGGCGCCCGCTCCCACGCCTATCTCGATGCTGCGCTCGCCTAGTCCCTCGACCATAGCGAACAGCGGACTGTGCGTCGGCTGCGGCAGCTGCGCCCAGCGAATGCGTTGGGACCGCAACGGTTTCCTGAAGCCTGTCCCTTCCGCGGAGCGCCTGAAGGACTTTGTTCGGATCTGCCCCTTCTCCGCGAGCGCTTCCAACGAGGATGTAATTGCCGCGGAGCGATTTCCCGACGCCGTTACAATCGACAAGCGCATAGGGCGGTTCGAAGCCGCCTATGTCGGCCATGCTGTAGAAAGTCCTTTCCGCCGCGACGGCAGCTCAGGCGGCCTTACCAGCTGGGTCGCGGCCGAGTTGCTGCGGACCGGCCGCGTCGACGGCATCGCGCACGTCGCTCCCGTCGATCCCTCCTCAGGCGCATTCTTCGCCTACCGCATCTCGCGGACGCTCGATGAGCTGAGCGCGGGCGCCAAGTCCCGATATTATCCGGTGGAGCTGTCGCAGGTTCTCGCCGAAATCCGTTCCACGCCCGGGCGGTATGCGATCGTCGGAATCCCTTGCTTCATCAAGGCGATCCACCTCCTGCGGAGAGCCGATCCTCTCATTTTCGAGCGGGTCACGCACACGCTCGGTCTCTTCTGCGGCCATATGAAGAGCGCCGCGATGGTAGAAAGCTTCGCATGGCAGCTAGGGACCGAGCTCAGCCGGGTGAATGCGCTCGATTACAGGAAAAAGGACGATCGGCGGCCTGCGAACTGGTATCGAGTACAGCTCGATCTTCGTGACGGAGACAGTGCGGAGCAGGACTGGTGGCATCTCGCCGACGGCGATTGGGGCGCCGGTTTCTTCCAGAGCCCGGCCTGCAACTGGTGCGATGATGTTGTTGCCGAGACTGCAGACATTTCATTCGGTGACGCCTGGGTCGAACCCTATTCGTCGGACGGACGCGGCACCAATGTCGTGATTGTTCGCTCGAAAGAGCTGCAGGCTGTCATCGAAAAGGCCCGTGCGGAAGGTCGCCTGACTCTCGAGGCGGTCGACGCCGACTTCATTGCGCAGACGCAGGCAGCGGGGCTGAGGCACCGCCGGGATGGGCTGGCCTACCGCCTCTCTTGGCGCCGCGGCCGCCTCGTGCCACCCAAGCGGGTGCGCGCGTCCACGAACCTGCCGCTCCGGCGCAAGCTCGTTTACCGGTTGCGATCCGCGATTGCTCACTGGAGCCTCCCCGTGTTTCGTCTCGCGCGGATGTTGCGGTCTCCGGGGATTTATACCTGCTGGGCGCGCGCGATGCTCCGTCTCTATCAGTCTCTCACTTGGTCGCGGGGACGATTGGGTGGCTTCTTCGACAGCCTTTTCCCCCGACCGGAAATCTGAACCCATTCGGACAATCGCATGAGCAATGCCATTACTTGCCTGCCTCATTTACGAGGACCTGACGGTGCGCGCTCATCGCCAAAGCGATTGACCCCAGGGGGCCTGCGTCATTCCCGAGCTCCGGAGCGCGGACGAAGTCGCCGACCGCCGGAAGGCTCGTGAAGCCGTTGAGGCTCTCGAGGAGCTTTGACTGCACCTTTCCGATGAGATGAGGCTGGCTGGCCATGACGCCTCCACCCATGACGATCCGGCGGGGCGCCGCGGCTGCCACGATGGCGTGGCAAAGCTGACCGAGGGACCATGCCACCACGTCCCACACCGGATGGTCTCGATTGAGGATAGAGAGCTCGTCACCGAACCGTGCCTTTAGCGCTGAACCCGAGACCAGACCTTCTACACAATCTCCGTGGAAGGGACACGAGCCCGGCCAATCGTCCCCGGCGACACGCGCCACGCGGATGTGGCCCAACTCGCAGTGACCGAAGCCTCCTGTTGCACGACCGCCAACGATCAGGCCGACCCCAACCCCGGTTCCAACCGTCACATAGGCGAAGTCTTCCATGCCTCGACCAGCACCCCACTTCATCTCGGCGAAGGCGGCACCATTCACGTCTGTGTCGAGAACGGTCGGCACCTGCGCCACTGCGCGCAGCCGTGGCTCCACGCTCGCATGGCTCCAGCCCGGCTTGCTGGTCGCAAGCATGTGGCCATAGGTTCCGGATTGACGATCAACGTCGATGGGCCCGAAACTTGCGATTCCAAGCGCGCCAAAACCATCCGCGCGCTTCCACTTCTCAAGAACGGCCTCGATGCGGCCAAGCGTCTCTTCGGGCGACGAGGTCGGCACGGTTTCGCGCGAGAGCACCTCGTCATGCCCGCGGGCCAAGATTGCCACGCACTTTGTGCCGCCGAGCTCAACGCCTGCGTAGTTCATACGGCCATGAAGAGGGAAATGGTGGGAGTGGCAAGGAGTGAACTTGCGACCCCTACGATGTCAACTCCAGTTGCCTCAGACAGACAGTTGATTCGACTGGAGGAGCGGCTGTCACCGGATCTTGATGGAGTGACGGGGTTTCAGGAGTGGTGCATCGACCGCACAAGCGGATGTTGATAGGGCACGACGGTACTGTGCGGAGTTGGCCCGCCATCAAGCGGCGCACGCACCAGAGCGCACTAAGGGGCTGGAGAGCAGCTCGTGAAGGCGATCCACCAAGCGTGAATCCGGCTGTCGTAGCTTAGCGTTTGCGCGACCCATAGCTCGGGCTTATCCCGTCCGTCACGGACGGGGGCGATGCGGTTTTCCTTATCATTATTGCACGATCGTATCGGGCGTCGTGCGGCTGCAAAAGTTATTTGGCTTGCCGTGGCACTAGCCTTCGGCATTGCTCACTTGTGGTTGACGATCGGTCCCCAAATCGTCCTGGCGTCCCATCCGTTCTGGCGGTCACCGCCGGGCGATTTTGCAACCCATACGCTCGGCGCCGAAGCGTTCTTGCGCGACCCTGCATGGCACTTCCCCCTTGATGTAACGGCGAGGCTGATGAGCGGCGGTCATCCGGTCGCCATTCTCTTCATGGACAGCGCGCCTTGGATCGCGATTCTGGCAAAGGCTGTTCAGGCTGATTGGCTGAGCGTCGTCGGATTGACGGCGGCGCTCTCAGTCATTCTTCAACCGGTCTCCTTCGTACTGCTGCTGCTGGCACTTGGCGTTCGGCGATGGCAGTCGCTTGTCGTCGGAACCGCGCTGGGGTCTCTTCTGCCGGCGTGGTACATGCGACTAGGCATGCACGTCGCGCTTTCGTCGCACTGGCTGCCGGTCCTTGCACTTGCCCTCGCCGTTAAGGCAACTCGCCAAGGGCTGTCGTGGGGCATCGTGATCGGCTTGGCCGTGCTCGGTGCTGTCGCTTTCGGCATTCACGTCTACCTGTTCGTGATGATTGCAGCGATCGCACTCGCGGCGCTGACGATTGATGTCTTCAGATTCGGCAGACCGGCGGCGAAAAGAGCGGGCATAGGTGTGGCGTTATTCGTTTCCTTGTCTGCTATCTCAGCTTGGACGCTGGTTTATGGTGCCACGGGCGGGGTGAGCGGCTTCGGCTATTACTCCATGAACCTGGCGTCGCCATTCTTCCCGCAAAATTCGGGCATACTGAAAGCTATCGTCGGTAGTCCGGGCGCGGTGATCGATGCTACCGGCGGACAGTACGAAGGCTTCAACTATCTCGGTGCGGGTATCTTGGTCTGCCTGGTGGCGGCAGCCTGCATTTTCCTCCGGAAGCGACCGCAAGACCGCAACTGGCGACCGGCACTTCCTCTAATCCTCACGCTATCGATGCTCGCGCTTTTTGCGACGAGTAACGTGATTTTCTTTCGATCGGTACCGATCATGATCTTCCCCCTCCCGCCAAGTTTCATCGCAGAACTCGAGCCGTTTCGCGCGTCCGGGAGGATGTTCTGGCCGGTTGCCTACATGCTACTCGCCTGGTCATTGATGCTGATCGACGCCTTGCCCAGCTCCCGGACTGCCACAATCATTTTGGTAGGTGCGTTGTTGGCGCAAGCCATAGATACGGCGCCGGCACGGAATACGCTCAGAAAACGGTTTCAGTCTTCGAGCGGAGTCACGTTCGACACTCGCCCTTTGCGCCAAATCGCAACGCTGAGGTTTATACCGGCTTATGCGTGCACCAATCCCGCCGATGCCGAAGCGAGCCAAGTCGCGCTCGTGGTGGAACGCGCAGGAGGACGCGTTGAAGATGGCCCAATCGGCCGGCTTGATCCCCGGGTCTGCGACCCGATGGTTCGAGCACCGCAATTCGCGGGGCGCTCACCGGGAACGCGCAATTTGTTGATCGTCAACGGCCTTTCAGATGACGTCATCCAACGGTGGAAGCGATCGTCACACTGTGTACCCCTCGGTCATAATCTATTGTGCGGCGCAAATCCGAATGAGTGACGGGATGCGCGTGGCGGGGAACGGAGGCGCGGTCAAAGACCTGGATCCCGCTGACGCTTCTCTCTGGTAGAGCGTTCGCATAGCTCGTGGCCTTTGGGCTTATGGCCATTGGACTTCTACGCGAGCCTTACAGAGCGCTTTGAAACCCAGTTGCGTGCGTTCAGGCGTGTGCTGTTCGCCCCAAGTGTCCCGGCACTCTGCCGGCGTGTGGAATGGCGTAGCCGACGTGCCGGTGCAAATGCTCGCACACGCGAGTCACTGAGGAACATAGGCCCGCCACAGCCCTTCATTCATAAAAGACGCCGCGGCCGTGTTGGCGTTCTAACAGCTTGCCACGCAGAAATTTCATGGTGTGGCAAGTTTCGATGGACGTTGCTTTGCCACACGTCCTGCGGACCACGGCCCCTGTGAGGTCTAAGTAACTGATTTTCTGCATGAAAAATGGTGGGCGTGGCAAGGATTGAACTTGCGACCCCTGCGATGTCAACACAGTGCTCTACCACTGAGCTACACGCCCACCGAGGTCAGCTTCAGGGCCATCGGCCCGCGCTGGAGATCGGCCATTTAGAGAGGGCATTCGGAGGGCGCAAGGCCCGGCAGCAGTCAAAGCCGCCCGTGCGCATCCTCGGTCTGGAACATGCGGTCCACCTCCATCACCAGATCCTTGAGGTGGAATGGCTTGGACAGCAATTTCGCCTCGGGTGCGGTGCGTCCGCCCTGTAGCGCGACCGCTGCAAAGCCGGTGATGAACATGACGCGGATCGCTGGATCGAGTGCGCTCGCCTTTTGCGCGAGTTCGATCCCGTCCATCTCCGGCATCACGATATCGGTCAGCAGCAGGTCGAAATGCTGCGTTTCGAGGAGCGGCATTGCCTCCGTCCCGCAGCCGACCGCCTCCACTTCGTACCCGACACGCTGCAGCGCCCGCTGCAGATATTCACGCATCGACGTGTCGTCTTCGGCTAGGAGAATTCGCGCCATGGGCTTATCTATGCTCTGCAAAAGTACGTTTTGCCAGAAGCGAATAATGCACTCGTGCGTTGCAGGCTCCCTAGACAAGTCCTAATCTGGCACGAAAATTAACCCTGGCCGTGAACAAGCTCCCCTCTCCCATCATTCATGAACCGCGAGGGGACCTGCCGGTCCTCCTCTCTGTCCCGCATTCCGGCCGCGACTATCCAGACTGGCTTCTGGCGATGGCGTCGGGCGGCAAACGCGCGCTGACGACGCTCGAAGATCCCCTCGTCGATCGCCTCGTGTGGCGTGCCCTGCAGCGGGGCTGCGGCGCCGTTATCGCACGAACCCCGCGTGCCGCCGTCGACTGCAACCGTGCCGAAGACGATATCGATCCTTCGGTCATTGACGGGGCAAGGCGCGGGCGAGTCAGCGCCCGTGCACGCGGTGGTCTTGGCATCGTTCCGGCTCGCACACAGCAGCATGGTTATCTCTGGCGCCGGGCCATTTCGCCCAAGCAGCTCGAGGAGCGCCTCAGCCTGGCTCACCGCCCTTACCACGAAGCCATTGAAGCACTGCTCGGTCAGCTCCTCGATCGTTTCGGCTGCGCGCTCCTCCTTGACTGCCATTCGATGCCACCGCCGCCGGCTGGCGCTCCGTCAATCGTCTTCGGCGATTGTCGGGGCCGCTCGGCCGACGCGTGGGTAATCTCGGACGCAGCGGCGATAACGACGCGCGCAGGGTTCGAAACCGCGCTCAACGATCCGTTTGCAGGAGGCCATGTTATCGAGCGTCACGCGCGGCCGGCGCGAAACGTCCATGCCTTGCAGATCGAGATCGACAGGAACTGCTACCTCGACCGGAAGCTCGAAAAGCCCGGTGCAGGCTTCGATCGCGTGGCAACGTTGATCGAAGCGCTGGCCATGGAGCTCGGGCAGTCGCTCATCGGCCGCCAGTACGCAACGGCGGCCGAATAGCTTTTATATGACCGCGTCCGAGACCTGCGGGATCGGGCTCGGCGCCTTCCCCTGCTGCATTTGACGGGCGAAAATGTCACGCGTCTGGCTAAGTGAAAACAGGTGGGCGTAGATCAGCGGGAGAAGGCCGTTCTGGTTCATCTTCCTGAGCTCGTCACCACGCAGGTTCCGGACCTTCTCCTCGTCGACCATGCGAAAGCCGCGATAGACGAACGGCTGCTGCGCGCCTTCAGGCTGAATCGCGACCTCGCCGTCCATCAGAAGGTCCGACTTGGTTAGTTCCTCGACGAACGCGTTAGTCCTCAGGCCTGCCGCTTCGAACTGCTCACAGAATTCGAGAATCGCCTTCGTCGCGGCACTCGGCTGATCGCCGTCGAACAGCGCCTCGCCTTCCTCGAAATCGCCGACTGCGCCAGACGTCGGGTCATAGCACAGCGAAAGCTCGTCACTCTCCGGCCGCAGCTTTGCCAGGAGGAAGGGATAGCGACGCAGATAAGCCGGGATGTAGAGGTTCGGGTCGTTCGAACGTCCGTTCTCGTCCAGGAACACGTTCACACCCTCATTGAGGCCCATCAACCCGATCGGAACCGGCGCGTCGCCGACGGAGAAGACGATCGGATAATGACGCTGGACCAGCGCGAACTCATCGACCGTCAACGGAACAGCGTGCGTCTTGCCGACGACTGGCATGGACGTGATGCCACGCACCTTCATCTTGCCATGCTGCTCGAGGTTGATCGCTTCGATTGCGTTGTAGAACAAAGGCAAGCCTTGGTTCGGAGCGGCGGTCGCCATTTAAGCACTTCTCCTGGGGTCCGGACTTGCGGCTGCACCCTCAACGCAGACCTGCCGGCAAAATCGTGTCCCGCGCCTCTATTGGCCTCGCGCACGTAAGGCAAGACACGGCAGTATGTCCTTTGCGATCACCCGCTAGTTCATTGAACATTCAACGCTTTGCTGCGAAGCCGCCGTTCATGGGGACGGGCCGTCAGTGACTGCATCAATTTGGAATATTTTTCCGCTGCTGCTCGGCCTGTTTGGTGTCCAACCGGCTGCCTTCGGCCAGACTGTCACCCGTCTGATCGTACAGGACGAAGTAATCCTGCGCGTCCCGGTCCAGCCGCGCCCCCTGATGCCCGAGATCGAGTGGGTCGAAAAGAAGGGCCCCAAATGCATCCCGGCTGCTGCTATCCAGCGCGCTCTGCTCTCCGGATCAGAACAGGTCGACTTCGTGCTTGCCAATCGCGCTCGTATCCGCGCGC
Source organism: Sphingomicrobium sp. (assembly GCA_045811185.1). GTDB lineage: Bacteria > Pseudomonadota > Alphaproteobacteria > Sphingomonadales > Sphingomonadaceae > Sphingomicrobium. The sequence continues at coordinate 16,897 of JBJMUN010000090.1, read as the reverse complement.
AATTCGACGAGGATTGTCCCGCGCTTGACTTCTACGGTGGCTTCTACCTCCAGCCGGAAGATGACCGCTTGTGCGCCGGCCGCGACGCCATTCACTCGCGGATCGGCGGCAGCTGCACGATCAACCGCTTTAAGCAACTGGTCCCGAGGCTGCGGCACTAGCGGTTGGATTCAGGGGCGCGGATCCCTACCTTCCTTGACAAGCGCAACGGCGGCGGCTTAGCCGCGTGCGCGCGATTGCCGCACGGGTCAACAGAAACTGCGGCGCCACTCTATCTTCCGGAACCTGAATGACTTTTGCCGATCTCGGCCTTTCCGACCAGTTGCTTAGCGCCGTCAACGACAGCGGCTACAACGAGCCGACCCCGATCCAGCGCGCAGCCATCCCGTCGGTGCTGATGGGCAAGGACCTGATCGGCATTGCCCAGACTGGAACCGGAAAAACCGCAGCATTCGTGCTGCCCATGCTCGACATCTTGCACCATGGTCGCAGCCGAGCGCTGATGCCGCGTTCCCTGATCCTCGAGCCCACGCGTGAACTCGCGATGCAGGTTTCGGAGAATTTCGAGAAATACGGCAAGTACCAGAAGCTCTCGATGGCGCTGTTGATTGGCGGCGTTCAGATGGGCGACCAAATCAAGGCCCTCGAGAAGGGCGTCGACGTGCTGATAGCGACGCCGGGTCGCCTGATGGACCTGTTCCAGCGCGGCAAGATCCTTCTTACCGGCTGCGAATTGCTCGTGATCGACGAGGCCGACCGGATGCTCGACATGGGCTTCATTCCCGACATCGAGGAAATCTGCTCCAAACTTCCGAAGAACCGGCAGACATTGCTGTTCTCGGCAACCATGCCCCCGCCGATCCAAAAACTTGCGGCGAAGTTTCTGAATGACCCGAGACGCGTCGAAGTCGCACGCCCGGCGACGGCGAACATCAACATCGACCAGAAGCTGGTCGAAGTCAGCGCAGACAAGAAGAAGGACGTGCTGAAGGAGCTGCTGAAGGCTGAGGAGGTCACGAACGCTATCGTCTTCTGCAACCGCAAAACGACCGTCCGCGAGCTCGCCGGCAGCCTTCGGCGGGCCCACCTCGCAGCCGGGCAGATCCAGGGCGACATGGACCAGGCGCAGCGTATTGCCGAGTTCGACCGCTTCAAGGCGGGCGATATCAATATCCTCGTCGCGTCCGACGTCGCCGCCCGAGGGCTCGATGTCAAAGGCGTGAGCCACGTCTTCAACTTCGACGTGCCATGGCAACCGGATGATTACATCCACCGCATCGGCCGCACCGGGCGTGCCGGCGCCAAGGGCACCGCCATCACGCTCGCAACCAGGGCGGATGGTGAATTCATCGACCGGATCGAGAAGCTGACGGGGCTGAAGATCCCGCGCGCCGGAGTTCCTTCGAAAGGTGAACAGCCGAAGAAGACTGAGGCGAAGCGCGAGCCTGGTCCCCGCGAGAGCAAGGAACGGCGGGAAGAGCCGCGAACGGCAGAACCCCGCAAGAAAGAACGCTCGCCTATCGTCGAAGACATCAGCACCGACTGGAACGGGCCGCTGCCGAGCTTCCTGTCGGTCAGCGCCGGTTAGCGCGCGTACCCGAGGGCGGCGCAATTCGCCCTCGGATAGGCACACACCTGACACTGGAAACGGCGTTGGGCCGTACCTAGTTGCCGCTCCCTAAGCAAAAGGGACGACAGCATGACCGAGTATATTCTGCCCAAGGTTTGGGAGTGGGAGCAGCCCAGCGGGGGACAATTCGCCAGCATCAACCGTCCGATCGCCGGACCCACGCACGACAGCGAGCTTCCGGTCGGCAAGCACCCTTTCCAGCTTTATTCTCTGGCGACGCCGAATGGGCAGAAGGTCTCGATCATGTTCGAGGAGTTGCTCGACAAGGGACACAGGGACGCGGAATATGACGCCTGGCCGATCCGGATTGGCGAGGGGGATCAGTTCGGAAGCGGCTTCGTCTCGGTAAATCCGAACTCCAAGATCCCCGCGCTGGTCGATCGCAGTGGCCCCGAACCGGTGCGCGTGTTCGAATCCGGCGCCATCCTCGTCTATCTCGCGGAGAAGTTCGACGAGTTCCTCCCCATCTCAGGAGCGGCGCGCGCAGAAGCCTTGTCGTGGCTGTTCTGGCAGATGGGAAGCGCGCCGTTTCTCGGCGGCGGCTTCGGCCATTTTTTCGCTTATGCTCCCGAGAAATTCGAATATCCGATCAACCGCTACTCGATGGAAGCGAAGCGCCAGTTCGATGTCCTCAACCGCCGTCTTGCGGAGAGCGAGTTCATCGCGGGACCCGATTTTTCGATCGCCGACATCGCGATCTGGCCCTGGTACGGCGGCGTCGCTCTGGGACGCAGCTACGAAGGTGCGGACGTGTTCCTGAACACCCAGGAATATGAGCACCTGCAGCGGTGGGCGAAGCAGATCGATGAGCGGCCTGCGGTGAAGCGCGGGCGCATCGTCAATAAGCTGAGCGGCGACGAGAGCGAGCAATTGCACGAACGCCACGACGCCAGCGACTTTGAGCTCAGGACGCAGGATAAAATCCTGGGCGTCGCTCCCGATCAGGCGGAAGCCGTCAAGGACGACGCGGTCTAGTTCCTGCGATGATAACGCAGCAGGAATTCACGCGCGAAGGATTGCAACCTCTGGTCCGAAATGGCTTGGCGGAGATCCTGCATCATCCGCTGGTAGAACCATAGGTTGTGCTGCGTCATCAGCATCGCACCGAGGATTTCGCCCGCCTTCACGAGATGATGGACGTAGGCGCGGCTGAAGGCATTGCAGGCCGGGCACGGGCAACCTGCCTCGATAGGCTCGGGATCGTCGGCGTGCCGCGCGTTCCGAATATTGAGCGGACCGTCGGCGGTGAAGGCCTGTCCTGTCCTGCCCGAGCGTGTCGGCAGGACGCAGTCGAACATATCGATGCCACGCAATACCGCCTGAACGATATCGTCCGGCTTGCCCACGCCCATCAGGTATCTCGGTCTCTCGGTTGGCAGCATGTCGACGGCAAAGTCGAGGCAGCCGAGCATCGCCTCCTGACCTTCACCGACAGCCAGTCCTCCGACCGCATAACCATCGAACCCAATATCGATCAGAGCGTCGGCGGACGCCGCGCGAAGCCGCTCGTCGAGCGCCCCTTGCTGGATCCCGAAGATCGCTGCCCGTTCGGCATGTGCACCGCCACGGTCGAACTCCTCCCGTGAGCGCCTGGCCCAGCGGATCGACCGCTCCATCGCCTCCGCCTGCTGCTCTTGCGTGGAAGTAGTCGGCACCAACTGGTCGAATTGCATGATGATGTCGCTGCCGAGCAGGCGCTGCACCTCGACCGATCGCTCCGGCGAAAGCATGTACCGCGACCCGTCGAGGTGGCTGGCGAAGGAAACGCCAGCCTCCGTCACCTTGGTGAGCTCCGAGAGGCTCATGACCTGGTAGCCGCCGCTGTCTGTAAGGATCGGTCTCTCCCAGCCCATGAACCGGTGCAGTCCTCCGAGCTTCGCGACCCGCTCGGCACCGGGCCGAAGCATGAGGTGATAGGTGTTGCCAAGGATGATGTCGGCACCCGCAGCACGCACTTCCACAGGCCGCACCGCTTTGACGGTCGCGGCAGTCCCGACCGGCATGAACGCGGGCGTACGAATTTCCCCGCGCTGCATAGTGATCACGCCGGTGCGCGCGGAGCCGTCAGTTGCCGAAATTCTGAACGAAAAGTGGGTCACGGCGGGCCGAATGCCAAGCGCAGAGCCACAAGTCGAGCGGCACAGCCGTTCCAAGCGATCGAAGCCCCGTTTCACGCCGCCGGGCGAGGCAGCAACAAACTCGCGTCGCCGTAGGAGTAGAAACGATAGCCCCGCTCGATCGCATGAGCGTAGGCGGCTTTCATGACATCCAGTCCGATTAGCGCACTCACCAACATGAACAGCGTCGAACGCGGCAGGTGGAAGTTGGTGATAAGCCCGTCGATGGCCTTGAAGCGGTAACCAGGCGTGATGAAGATATCCGTGTCGCCTTCGAACGGACGGATGACTCCGTCCTCGCCGGCCGCGCTTTCGAGCAGGCGGAGGCTGGTCGTACCTACCGCAATCACCCGGCCGCCTGACGCGTGAACATTGTTCAAGCGCTCCGCTGTCGCGACATCGATGCGCCCCCATTCCGCGTGCATCTTGTGCTCGCTTGTGTCATCCGCCTTCACCGGCAGGAACGTTCCAGCCCCGACATGAAGTGTAAGAGTTTCATGGCCGATGCCTCGCTCATCGAGCGCCTCGAGCAATCGCTGAGTGAAATGGAGAGCGGCTGTCGGAGCGGCCACTGCCCCCTCCTCCTTTGCGAACATCGTCTGGTAATCGGCGCGATCATCTGCATCGGCCGGCCTCTTCGAAGCGATGTAAGGCGGAAGGGGCATGCGTCCTGCCCGCTCCAGCAGCAGCTCGACCGGCTCCTCACCGTGAAAGCACAGCAGGGCCGAACCGTCTTCCGACTTCTCCACAACCGAAGCCAGCACGTTCGCGCCGAAGTCAATCGCGTCTCCGACCCGCGCGCGCTTCGCATTGCGCAGGAAAGTCTGCCATTGGCGCGGCCCCTCGCGCTTGTGCAGCGTCGCACCGATGCTCGCCTCGCCGCGGTGACCTTCGAGCTGTGCCGGGATGACCTTGGTATCGTTGAAGATCAGCACGTCACCGGGCATCAGCAGGCTTGGCAGCTCCAGCACCTGGTGATCCGAGATTGCGCCGGCTTCGACGAGCAACAAGCGCGCGCTATCGCGAGGCCGAGCGGGCCTCAGCGCAATTCGGTCTTGGGGAAGCTCGAAATCAAAGAGGTCGACGCGCATCGCGCCGCCTTAGCGTCAGTTCGCCGCAGTGGCAGCCGGTGCAGCGTCGCCGAGATAAGCTCTGACGATTTTTGTCGGATTTTCCGGCGGCTCCCCAGGCGAAATCGTGTCGACCGCGTCCATCCCTGCGACCACGCGGCCCATGACAGTGTAGCCATTGTCGAGTTCCGGACGGGGCGCGTACATGATGAAAAACTGGCTGTTTGCGCTATCGGGGCTGTCTGCGCGAGCAGCTCCGAGCATGCCGCGAAGGAACGGGACGGGCGTAAACTCCGCCTTGAGGTCGGGCAGCTCGGATCCGCCCTCACCGGTCCCCTTGGGGTCTCCGCCCTGGGCCATGAACCCCGGGATCACGCGGTGAAAAGTCAGGCCATTGTAGAAGCCGCGGCGCACCAGCGTCTGAATGCGCTCGACATGGTGCGGGGCAAGGTCGGGCCTAAGCACGATCTCCACCGTGCCGCCGCTCGACAATTCGATGAACAGATGATTCGCCTTTTTCGCCACAATCTCTGCTGGCGCGACGATGCTCGGCATCACCGGAACCGGCGCGGGTTTCGCAGCCATCAGACCCAGTGCCAGCAGAGGCAACGCGAACACACCCTTTTTCACCTTCATTCCTCCCCGAGTGATTGCGGCCCGTGCAGGATCGCCGCTGACTTTAGCGTGAACCGCCATTCAGGTGACGTCGGACGTCCTGCGCAACCGCCGGTGTCACAAACTTGTCGATCGATCCGCCGAAGCGTGCGATTTCCTTCACCAGCTTGGACGCGATCGGCTGCAGCGACACATCCGCCATCAGGAAGACGGTTTCGATATTGTCGTTCAGCTGCTGGTTCATTCCCGCCATCTGAAACTCATATTCAAAGTCCGCAACCGCACGCAGGCCACGCAGGATCGCAGTTGCGCCCTGCCGTTCGGCGAAGTCCATCAACAGCGAAGCAAACTCCACCACCTCGATCTTGCCTGGGATGTCAGCGACCTCGCGGCGGACCATGGCCATGCGCTCCTCGACCGAGAACATCGGCTCTTTCGAGGGATTGGTGGTGACGCCGATCACCAGCTTGTCGACGAGATGCGCGCCGCGGCGGATGATATCGAGGTGCCCAAGCGTGATCGGGTCGAACGTACCCGGATAAACTGCGACCTTCATGCCAGCTCCCGCTAGTGGTCCCGCTCTATCGCAAATCTTGCGATCGCGCGCAGCAAATCAGCTTCGCTGCCATGGCTGGATAGATGCTCGATTGCCTGGTTGACCAAAAATCCGGCCTGCTGCCGCGCGCGTACCTCGCCGAGCAAAGACACGAATGTGGCTTTACCTGCATGGGCGTCCCGCCCGGTCGGCTTGCCTGCCGCTGCCTGATCGCCGCTATGATCAATGAGGTCATCGGCGATCTGGAAAGCGAGGCCCATGTTGCGCGCGTAACCGCGATAGGGCGTCCGCGCGTCCACCGGCATCCTTGTCATGATGCAGGCCGCCTCGACGGCATATTCGATGAGCGCACCCGTCTTGAGCTGCTGGAGGCGCGTGATGGCCGGCAGATCTAGCTGCTGCCCCTCCGCAACGAGATCCATCATCTGCCCGCCGGCCATTCCACCGGGACCTGCGGCCCGCGCAAGCTCGAGAACGAGGTCGGACCGCACCCACGGATCTTCGTGCGTCGCTGGATCGGCAAGAATTTCGAATGCCAGCGCGTGGAGGCTATCGCCTGCAAGCACGGCCTCGGCCTCGCCGAATGCCTTGTGAATCGTTGGCTTGCCGCGCCTCAAGTCCGCATCGTCCATGCACGGCAGGTCATCGTGGATAAGCGAATAGACGTGGATAGCCTCGATCGCGCAGCCAACACGAAGCGCACAATTGCGATCGATCGCAAACAGCCTCGACGCGGCCACGGTGAGCAGCGGACGTAGCCTCTTGCCGCCGCCGATCGCCGCATGCCGCATCGCTTCATAAAGCCGCTCGCGGCTGTCGGCCGTCGGCGCGATCAGGTCCAGGAAGAAGGTATCGACATCCGCACGGACGCGCGCCGCTTCGGCGTCCAGCTCGTGAGCCAGCCGGTCGACCGTCTCAACCGGCATCGAAGGGTTTGAGCCCGGCCGGTTTGCCGTCGCTGCCAAAGGCAATCTGCTCGATCCGCGCCTGCGCGTCCTTGAGCCGAGCTTCGCAGTGGCGCTTCAGCCGGTCGCCTTCCTGATAAAGCTCAATCGATTGATCGAGCGGCGCCTCACCCTTTTCAAGGGTTCTGACGATCTCCTCGAGCCGCGTAAGCGCGGCCTCGAAGCTCAGTTGGCTGACATCGGTTTGAGCAGCACTAGCCATGGGCGGACTCCTGGTCGCCGCGCCGGTTCAAATCAAGCGAGCGGCTATTCGACCGGCGTGTTCTTGAACGGATCGCGAATGCCCGGAACGACCTCGTCGCGCAGAGCTTCGCCATCGGCATCGGCGAGTGCTGCCTCGGCTTCGCGCGCGTGGCGCTCGCGTTCATGCCGGAGCTCCTCGATGAGCGCCTCACGGTCGCTGTCGAGCCGGGTATCCGTCGGCGCTTGCAGACCCGCTGCCTTGGCCGCCTTCGCCACGGCGGCATCGAGCTCACGCTGAGTCGTGAGGCCAAGGGTCACCGGGTCCTTCGGCGTGATGTTGGCCATGTTCCAGTGAGTGCGCTCGCGGATCGCGGCGATCGTCGTGCGTGTCGTGCCGATCAGCTTGCCGATCTGGCCGTCGCTGACCTCGGGGTGGTTCTTGATGATCCAGGCGATGCCGTCCGGCTTGTCCTGCCGCTTGGAAACCGGCGTGTACCGCGGCCCTTTGGTGCGGCGGACCGCTTCGGGCGCCTTCCACATCTGCAACGAGTAATCGGGGTCCTTTTGTCCCTTTTCGATTTCCTCGTGAGTCAGCTCGCCGGCGCGGATCGGATCGCGACCGGTCAGCTTCGTCGCCGCCGTGTCGTCGGCAATCGCCTGCACCTCGAGAATGTGGAGGCCGCAAAATTCTGCAATCTGCTCAAAAGTGAGCGATGAATTGTCGACCAGCCATGCGGCGGTCGCGTGGGGCATCAGGGGCTGGGCCACTGCGATGTCTCCGTTCTTAGAAACAAATTGGGCCGCCCCATCACGGAGCGGCCGGCTTGGCGGGCGATGTAAACCTCGGCTGCCGTTCGGGCAAGGCCGCTTTAGGGGTCCATGGAGATATAACGCGGATAGCCCTTGACCCGGTCGATCCAGCCCTGAACTTGCGGATAGCGTTCGAGGTCGAATTCCGCATCACCAGCGACATGCGTGTACGCGAACAGGCAGATGTCGGCGAGACTGATCGTATCCCCGACAAACCAGTCGCGGCCGGTCAGATGCTCGTTCATTAGCTTCAGGGCCCCATTGCCGGCCTGGCGCTTGCCCGACATTTGAAGACGCTGCAGGTTCGTCAGGTTGGCGAGACCAACGAATCGCATCCAAAAGCGCAGCGTCGCGATATTCGGCTCGTGGTTGTACTGCTCCCAGAACATCCAGCGCAGCATGTCGGCATGGTCAAAGGGGTCGCTCGGGATCAGGCTCGATCCCTCGGCAACATAATAGCTCGCAGCATTGCTCTCCGGGATGAAGCGTTTCCCAAGCTGCAGCACCGGGATCCGGCCGTTGGAATTCACGCTGGCGAGGAATTCGGGCGTCCTCGTCTCCCCCTTCATGATGTCATATTCGCGGCGGTCGAGGCTACACCGGCGATAGCCGCAGTGAGCCGCACCTTATAACAATTGCCCGAGGCCGAATATTCGTGAAGCACGAGCCGTTCGGTCATCTGCGCTTCCCTGCAGAGCTAGTGATGGACCTCGAGCACGATCTTCCCGATGTGCTCGCCCGATTCCATACGCTCATGGGCGTCCAGTGCGTCTTCGAGCGCAAAGGTCGAGTCGATCACGGGCTTGAGCCGGCCACCCTCGACATAGGGCCATACGGTCTTGGCAATTTCGTCCGCCACCATTGTCTTGAACTCGACGGTGCGCGGCCTCAGCGTCGATCCGGTAAGCGTCAGTCTTCGCCGCATGATGTCGAATATCGGGATTTCGGCGGACGCGCCTCGCTGGATCGCGATCGAGACGTGTCGTCCCTCCTCGGCCAGACAAGCAAGGTTGCGCGGAAGATAGTCGCCGCCGACCATGTCGACGATGACATTGACGCCGCTGCGGTTTGTCGCTCGATGGACCTCCTCGACGAAATCCTCGGTCTTGTAGTTGATGGCCTTGGCCGCGCCGAGCTTCATGGCGCGCGAGCATTTGGTGTCGCTCCCACAGGTCACGATGACCTTCAGTCCAAACAGCTGCCCGAGGCTAATCGCCATGGTGCCGATGCCGCTGGTGCCCCCGTGGACCAGGACCCAGTCGCCCTCGGCGGCAAAACCCCGCTCGAACAAATTGACCCAGACTGTGAACAGCGTCTCCGGCATCGCTGCCGCCTCGACCGTCGTGATAACTTTCGGTACCGGCAGGCAGACGCCGCCCGCAGCGAGGCAATATTCGGCGTAGCCGCCCCCAGCGACGAGCGCGCAAACGCTCTGCCCCATCAGCGGCGGGACATCCTCGCCTTCTTCCACGACCTCGCCGGCGATTTCGAGGCCAAGGATGTCGGGCGCGCCGGGCGGCGGCGGGTACATGCCGCGGCGCTGGAGCACGTCCGGCCGATTGACGCCCGCTGCGGCGACCTTGATCAGCACCTCGCCCGGGCCAGGCCGAGGCACCGGACGATCGACGAGCGCCAGGCCGCCGTCACCGTCGGCAACGATCGCACGCATCGAGGAAGGCAGGTCCGCCACGCGGCGGCTTATTGACTTGAGGGCGTTGACGGTCAACGATTTCACAATGGATCTCGACGATCTGTTCCCGAGCAAGCCCGGCGATCCGCTTGTCGAGCTTGGCAAGCAGGACCTTGATCCCATGTCGATCGAGGAGCTGCAGAGCCGCATCGAGGCATTGAGCGCCGAGATCGCGCGCGTCGAAGCGCACATGCAGCGAGCGCAGTCGCACCGCTCCGCTGCCGAAGAACTGTTCAAAAAGTCGTGAGCAGCGCGGTCATTCAGCCGCCGAACAGCATTTCGAATCTAATCTGGGGAAAAGAACGGACACGGCTCTTGATTGCCGCGTTTCGGCGTATGACATTGAAATCAAAGCCCGCGGGCTCCCTCCGTGGGCAACGGAGTACACAGCTAAATGCCTAGTTTTGCTCGCGAACTCGAACAGACCCTCCACAATGCCCTGGGGGAAGCCAGCCGTCGTCGGCACGAGTATGCGACCCTTGAGCACCTCCTCATTGCCCTGATTGACGATGAGCATGCGTCCAAGGTCATGACGGCCTGTGGCGTCAGCCGCGACGAGCTCCGCGCTTCCGTGAAGCAGTATCTCGACAATGAGCTCGGCGCCCTCGTAGCCGACAGCGCCACCGACCCGACGCCCACCAGTGGCTTCCAGAGGGTCGTCCAGCGCGCGATCCTGCACGTCCAGTCCTCGGGACGTGACGAGGTGACCGGCGCAAATGTGCTTGTCGCTCTCTTCTCCGAGCGCGAGAGCTACGCCGTCTATTTCCTTCAGCAGCAGGACATGAGCCGCCTCGATGCGGTGACCTACATCAGCCATGGCGTCGGCAAGGGCGAGACACCGGCCGAAACACGGGCGCCGGAAGGCACCGAAGAGAAGCAGGAGAAGGAAGGGGGAAAGAAGGAATCCGCGCTCAAGCAGTTCACCGTCGATCTCAATGAGAAGGCGCGCACTGGCAAGGTCGACCCGCTCATCGGCCGCATGCCCGAGGTCGAGCGGACGGTGCAGATCCTGTGCCGCCGGTCGAAGAACAACCCGCTCTACGTCGGCGAGCCCGGCGTTGGTAAGACCGCCATCGCGGAGGGCCTCGCGCGCAAGATCATCGAGGGCGACGTTCCGGACGTTCTCAAGCAAGCGACCATCTACTCGCTCGATATGGGCGCTCTCCTAGCCGGTACCCGCTATCGGGGCGACTTCGAGGAACGGCTGAAGTCGGTCGTGTCAGAGCTCGAAAAGCTCCCCAATGCGATTCTCTTCATCGACGAAATCCACACGGTGATCGGCGCAGGGGCGACCAGTGGCGGTGCGATGGACGCTTCCAACCTCCTGAAACCGGCGCTGTCGAGCGGCGCGATCCGTTGCATCGGCTCGACCACCTACAAGGAGTTCCGCAACCATTTCGAAAAGGACCGCGCACTCCTGCGCCGGTTCCAGAAGATCGACGTGAACGAGCCCACGATAGAGGACACGATCAAGATCATCGCGGGCCTGCGCTCCTCGTTCGAAGGGCACCACAACGTCCGCTACACGCCGGACGCCATCAAGTCGGCTGTCGAGCTTTCCGCGCGGTACATTCATGACCGCAAGCTGCCCGACAAAGCGATCGACGTCATCGACGAGGTCGGCGCGATGCAGATGCTTGTGCCACCCTCACGCCGCAAGAAGATCATCACTCCCAAGGAGATCGAGGCCGTCGTCGCGACGATGGCGCGTATCCCGCCGAAATCGGTCAGCGCTGACGACAAGCAGGTTCTCGAGCATCTCGAGGCAGATCTCAAGCGTGTAGTCTTCGGCCAGGACCTCGCGATCGAGAAGCTCGCCTCGGCCATCAAGCTCAGCCGCGCGGGACTTCGCGACCCGGACAAGCCAATCGGCAACTATCTGTTTTCCGGCCCCACCGGCGTCGGCAAGACCGAGGTTGCGCGCCAGCTCGCCTCCGTCCTCGGCATCCCGCTGCAGCGCTTCGACATGTCCGAATACATGGAACGCCATTCGGTCAGCCGGCTGATCGGTGCTCCTCCTGGCTACGTGGGCTACGATCAGGGTGGACTTTTGACCGATGCCGTCGATCAGCATCCGCACAGCGTGCTTCTGCTCGACGAGATCGAGAAGGCACATCCCGACCTGTTCAACATCCTTCTGCAGGTGATGGATAACGGGAAACTCACCGACCATCACGGCAAGACCGTCGACTTCAGGAACACCATCCTCATCATGACCACCAACGCCGGCGCTGCCGATATGGCGCGCGAGAGCATCGGCTTCGGCGCCGCCACCCGCGAGGATGCGCAGGAGGACGCGGTGAAGAAGATGTTCACGCCTGAGTTCCGCAATCGGCTCGACGCAATTGTGCCCTTCGCCTACCTGCCGCCGGCGGTCGTGGCGCGGGTGGTCGACAAGTTCATCTTGCAGCTCGAGCTGCAGCTTGCCGATCGCGGCGTACATATCGAGCTCGACGACGAGGCGCGCAAGTGGCTCGTAGATCGGGGCTACGACAAGCTGTACGGCGCGCGTCCGATGGGCCGCCTCGTCCAGGAGAAGATCAAGCAGCCCCTCGCCGAGGAACTGCTGTTCGGCAAGCTGGTCAATGGCGGCGAGGTCAAGGTCCGCATCAAGGACAATGCGCCTGCGTTCGAGATGGTGCCCGCAGCGCCCAAGCCGACAAAGGCCAAGGCCAAGCCAAAACCGGCCAAGAAAAAGGCCGGCGGCGAAGAAGCGCCGGCGGCCGAGTAAAGCCTTATGAATCGGAAGGCCGGGAGGTGACTCCCGGCCTTCTTGTGCCGGCTCAGTTCCTTGATTGAATGTCGATCTTGCCCCGCGAGCCGTTTGAGGCGGGACTGACGTGGATGGTAAACCGGTCGCCGTCCTTCGACTGGCCGGTGACGGCATCGCCGGCGCGTGTCACCTGGTCGCCCTTTTTCCTGAACTGGTCCAGGAAATAGGAGCGCACCTCGTCCGGCGAAGCGGGCGCCGTAAAGCTCATTTGGACGGTCGCAGCCTCGTCGTGGGCATTGAGGTCGAAGCCCGTGACTGAGCTTCCGGGCATCAGTTTTACGCCGTCAATATCGAAATTGCTGTTGTGCATCATCGGTCCCGGCACCTTGACCTGTCCTTCGGCGATCGGCAGGTCGAAAGCGATATTGCCGCTATCGTCGGCTCGGATGCTGACGCTATCGTCGCCGTTCGCCGGATTTTTTGACTGCACGTTGCATCCAGCAAGCAACAGAACGGGCAAAAGAATCGCTAAACGGTTCATGCGGGATCTCCTGTGTTACTAGTATAACACAGCGACCCCGCAGAACGTCAACTGCCAAGTGCCGCCGCGACAGCTTCACGGGATCGCGCATGGAGCGCCCAGAAATCGGGAATGCTACGCCCAGCGAGACGCTCCTGGAGCACCGTCATGTGCGAATTCCATCCGCCGCCGAAGTCCTGGAAGCCGGTGGGGCTGGTGATGCCGCTATGCGTCAGCACTAGCCGCGTTCGCTCACCCTCGGAGATGAGCTCGTATCTGACAGTGCCGTTCTTTCCGCCCTGAAAGGTCGTCTCGAGCAGCCGCGGCGGCTCGAACCGGATCACCTTCTCGTACCATGTCTTGCCTTTGTACGGCGCATAGCTCTCCGGATATGGCACGTCATTGTCGGAGAGATTGTCGTGATCGTTGAGCAGTTCGAAGTCGCTGCCGGGCCGCGCGTCACTGCCGCCCATGAACCACAGGCTGCGCAGCTCGGCCTCCGTGATATACCGCCAAACCTGTTCGGCCGGCGCATCAAGCATCCGCTCCAGCCTGATCGCGTCCGGTGCGATTCGCTCGATCGGGGCACTGATTTCAATTGCAGCTTCACGCATTTGGCTTCTCCCTTGTCTGATTCTCGACGAGTGCCTGCAGGAGATCCAAGCGGACCGTCCAAAAGCGCTCCCATTGCTTCAGCCATCTCTCGGCTTCGGCGAGCGGTTCGGCCTTGAGGGTGCAGATCTGCTTCCGACCGGCCTTACGCCGTTCCACGAGGCCGGCGCTTTCCAGTACTTTCAGATGCTTTGATGCGCCGGCGAACGTCATGCTGAACGGCTCACCCAGTTCCCCCACGGACTTGTCGCCACGAGCAAGGCTCGCGAGCATTCCGCGCCGTGTCGGATCGGCCAGCGCACGGAATGTTGCATCGAGTCGATTCTCAACCATAAGGTTTAATGTGACGAGTAAGACCTTATTGTCAACCATTTGGTTGAATGACGTTGTGGCTTGCCGAAGGTTCGCGAAAGTTGAATCGTCACTCCACTTCACTCCGGAGGGGATTCCTTTTCGTGACACGCATTCGCTTGCCACTTGCCGCGCTGTTCGCCGCCACCTGTCTCACGTCGCCCGCGCTTGCCGCGCCGGCCACGGCACCCACTCGCTATTTCACCGGGTCCGATCTCTTCAACCTCGAGGTCGCGACCGATCCTCAAATCAGCCCGGATGGCCGCACGGTCGCCTACGTCCGCAAGTCGAACGACATCATGACCGACCGTGCGCGAAGCACGATCTGGATGGTTGACGTTACGACGGGGCAACAGCACCCGCTCGTCGCCGGGCCCGGCTCCTATTTCTCTCCGCGCTGGTCGAAAGACGGCACCCGCCTCGCCTATGTGGCCGCAGAAGGCGGCAATCCGCAACTTTACGTGCGGTGGATGTCGAGCGGCGAGAGCGCCCGCATAACCGGCCTGCCGGATAGCCCTGACAGCATTGCCTGGTCGCCGGACGGCCGCCGCATCGCATATTCGATGTTCGTCCCCGACGAGGGGCCGAAGCTCGGCTCAGCCCCGCCCAAGCCCGAAGGTGCAAAATGGGCAGACCCGCTGCAGGTGATTGACGCGGTCACCTATCGTGCGGACGGGGCAGGCTATTTGAAGCCGGGCTACCAGCAGATCTTCTGGGTACCGGCAGAGGCGGGTGCGCCTATGCAGCTGACCTTCGGTCCGACCAATGCCGGCTCGCAGGTCTCTTGGACGCCCGACAGCCGAGCAGTCGTGTTCAGCGCCAACCTCAACAAGGATTGGGAACGCAATCAGAACGAGAGCGAGGTCTATCGTGTAGCGATCGACGGCGGCACGCCCGTCGCGCTCACCGGCCGCAAGGGCCCGGACGGCCAGCCGGCCGTATCCCCGGACGGACGCCTCATCGCTTATGTCGGCTATGACGATGATCAACGCTCATACGTCGACAGCAAACTCTATGTGATGAACCTCGACGGTTCCGCAGCGCGTCTCCTGACCGGCAACCTCGACAGAGCCGTGAACAACCCGACCTGGTCCGCGGACGGACGAGCAATCTACGTCCAATATGACGAACATGGCAGCACGCGCGTCGCGCGTATCGGGCTCGACGGCGCGGTCCGCGATGTGGCGACTGGCCTTACCGGCGCAGGCCTCGATCGCCCTTACAGCGGTGGTGAGTTCAGCGTCTCGCGCAATGGAGTTGTCGCCATCACGACCGGCGACAATCTCCATCCCTCGGACATCGGCATCTCGTCAGGCGGCCAAGTCCGCAAGCTCACCCACCTCAACCAGCAACTTGCGGCCAAGGTGATGGGACAACCGCAAAAACTGGCCGTCACGTCGAGCTTCGACAAGCGGCCGATCGACGCCTGGATGATCACGCCGCCTGATTTCGACGTCTCGAGAAAGTACCCTCTGATCCTCGAGATCCATGGCGGGCCCTGGTCTGCCTACGGGCCCAACTTCTCCACCGATGATCAGCTTTATGCGGCCGCTGGCTACGTCGTCCTCTACGCCAATCCTCGTGGATCGACCTCTTATGGGCAGGCTTTCGCCGACGAGATCGACAAAAATTATCCCAGCCACGATTACGACGACCTGATGAGCGCGGTCGACGCGGCGATCGCAACCGGCCACGTCGACCCGCAAAACCTCTTCGTGACCGGCGGCTCCGGCGGCGGCGTGCTGACGGCCTGGATCGTTGGCAAGACCGACCGCTTTCGCGCCGCCGCGACCCAGAAGCCGGTGATCGATCTCGCGAGCTTCGCTTTGACGACTGACTTCGCGTCCACCTTCACGCCTTACTGGCGCAAGGAGCGGCCGTGGGAGGATCCGCAGAGCTACTGGAAATATTCTCCCCTTTCGCTTGTCGGCAACGTGAAGACACCGACCCTCGTGGTGGTCGGCAGCGAGGACTATCGAACTCCAGTCAGCGAGGCCGAGCAATATTATACCGCGTTGCAGACGCGCGGCATCCCGACGGCGCTGGTGAAGGTGCCGGGTGCAAGCCACGGCGGCATTGCCGGGCGGCCTAGCCAGGCCGCTGCCAAGGCCTCTGCAATCCTTGCCTGGTTCGAAAAGTACCGGACCGACAAGAAAGCACCGTCGGTCGCTGCCAAGGAAATACCTTCCCAGGCGAAGATCCACTAACTAGTTGCCTTTACGCAACCTTTCGGCGCGCGGGCCGTCTCTTGGCCGGCGCTCCACGGACATGACTGGGGAGAGATGATGAGCAAATCCCGCTGGCTGTCGGCGAGCGTAGTGGCACTAAGTGCGAGCCCGCTTGCCGCCGCGTCGATCGGCGGCTTCAGCCCGTATCGGCTGTCCGAGATCGTCAAGACGATCTCCGCCGACAATTTCGAAGGCCGCGGAGTCAACACGCCGGCCGAGACCAAGACGGTCAATTACATCATCGACCAGTTTCGCTCCGCGGGACTCCAGCCTGGCGGCGACGTGGTCAATGGCGCGCGCAAATGGACGCAGGACGTGCCTTTGCTTCAGGCTACGTTGACGAGCGATCCGACGGTGACCGTTCAGACTCGCAGCGGCTCGCTCCGGTTGACCCAGGGCAACGAGATCGCTGTACGGGCGCCGCAGAACGGACAGAAACAGATCAACATCGCCAACGCGCCGATCGTGTTTGCAGGCTACGGCGTCAGCGCACCCGAACGCAATTGGGACGACTTCAAGGGAGAGGACGTCCGCGGCAAGGTCGTCGTCGTCCTCGTCAATGACCCGGACTTCGAGGGTGGTGAGGGCGACTTCGGCGGAAAGGCCATGACCTATTATGGCCGCTGGACCTACAAGTTCGAGGAGCTGGCGCGCCGCGGCGCCCTCGGCACCCTGATCGTCCACGAGACCGCGCCGGCGTCCTACGGCTGGGCGACCGTGAAAAACTCGAACACCAATGTGATGTACGACGTGGTGCGCAAGAACCCGCTGGAGGCGCACGCGCCGGTCGAGGCCTGGATCCAGCGCGACCTCGCAGTCGACCTGTTCAAGCGCGCC
>JBJMUN010000089.1:0-22682 GCA_045811185.1 Sphingomicrobium sp. | reverse complement strand
ATGCTCAAATTCCACCTGAATACACGACCGATCCCGATCACGCGTTCTTCACCGATTATGCGGATTGGTGGGTTCAGAGCATTTCGACTGTGACCACTTCTGTGCCAGGCGTGCCGTATGTGCCCAGTGAAGGTGCGTTCGACTTCAGCGGATATCTCTAGCTGAGGTCGCCGACCCATAAAACCTTGGATCTGATGACAAGAATGGTCCCAAGCTGCCGCTCCGCTAATGGCAGGAATGGGTCGAAAGTTGCCACGGCACTGATGGCAGGAATGGGTGGAATGCTGACACCAGCCGGCAATTGCGGTCATTCGTGCCGCGGCGGCTCCACCCTAATGACGGGAGGCGGCGAACTCTCCTTCAGGCTGTAGACCGAACGCAGGTACACCAGCCGATCCTGGGGTGAGAGCTCGGCGAGGAGTTTGATCTCCAGTCGCTTGCTTTCATCCCGCGCATCCGCGTCGTTTCTCCGGATCTCACCTAGAAGTGCTTGGATGCGCGGCCATGATGGTTCGGGCCCGTCGAGCTCGACCGCCAACGCTTTGCGCAGGTCTCTCCCGTGAGAGAACAGGGCGACGAACGCTTTGGCATCGAGGGTCCAATGCCGGTGGAGGATTTGCTTAGCAGCCGGAGATAACTCCGACGAGCGATCTGTAGTGGCGGTACCCGCAAGTGCAGATATGGCACCAGCGAAGCCCAACATCAGTCTCATGGCCGTAACCGTAATGGCAATCCGAATGTCTGCAATGAGTCGAAGGCGAGTTTGGCCAGTGCTCTAATGCCTTAACTTGAACTGTCGTCCAATCGACATACCTGAGCGAGCATGGACGACGAAGCCATTGCGAAAATCCGCGATCGAATGGCGCGTATTCGAGCGATTGCGAACATGACGCACAATCCGGAAATGACGGCGATGCTCTTGAAGATCGCGGACGAGGGCGAAGCCGAGGCCGCAAGGCTGGAAGATCAGCAAGCAGCAGCCAAGATCACAATGGGAATGCCGCCGCCGCAGCAACCATAGGAGCGGGCGGCGCGCGAGCGACCCCATACAGAGTGCGCTCGAGGTTGATAGGGCTGACCCACCGTGTTATCTATGTAATACACAGATACGGAGAATGCCTGTGTTCGGCTTCTTGGCGCTTGCCGCAGCTGCGGTCTCATCACCGCTGTCTTCAAGAGTCACTGTGCCACCACAGCCTGAGCTAACAGCGGAGATCGCCAGGGCGGATGGTGCCCTGTTCAAGCTTTTCTTTGAGGGTCCGTGCGACGTAGCCCGTTTCCGCTCGATGCTTACCGACGACGTCGAGTTCTATCACGACAAGGACGGCTTCGACGTTCACAACGCCGATGAGTTCGCGAAGCAGTTCGAGCAGCGATGCAAGGATCTCAACGACCCCGGGGCCTGGCGCTCACGCCGTTCACTCGTCCGATCAAGTCTCGAAGTTGAGCCCATCCCCGGGTGGGGCGCGATGGAGATGGGTGACCATCTATTCTACGAGCGTCATGGCGCGACGGGCGAAGAGAAACTCGTCGGCAAGGCCAGCTTTTCGATGGTTTGGGCCCTCGGAGCCGATGGCAAATGGCGGCTGTCTCGAGTGCTCAGCTACGCGCATGCGCCCACCAAATAGGGGCTGAAGCCTCGAACACGCATATGGGCGAGCGAAACTATCTGATCGAAGGCGTCTCTTGCAGCGGCAAGACGATGGTCTGTCGCGAACTGAAGAGGCGCGGCTACCATGCCATAAACGGCGACACTGAGTTAGCTTATCGAGGCAATCCACTCACGGGCGAACCCATCGACCCGAGCATGGACGAGTCCATGGGAGTGCAATCGCACGAGTACCATATTTGGGACACGGGCAAGGTCCGCGCATTGGCCGCAGACCAGAGCCATGCTGCAACATTTTTCTGCGGAGGCTCCAGGAATTTTGCTGCCTTTATCGATCTCTTCGATCGCGTCTTTGTACTCGACATTGATCAGACCACCTTGGATCGGCGGCTCGCCGAGAGACCGGCATCGGAGTGGGGCGGAAGAGAAGCCGAGCGCCAACTGATCAGGCGCTTGCACGCGACCAAGGAGGATCTTCCTACCAATGGAGTCCCGATTGATGCGACCGCACCACTATCAGGGGTCGTGGAGCAGATTTTGCAAAAGCTGTGAGATTTGCGCCGTGAGCTGGGCTGCCGAACGATCGGTAAGTTCTACGACGAGAGCTTCGCAGGTCTCCCGGATGCCTCCTCCTCCTTCCGAGAAAAGAACTCTCGCAACCTCAGTCTCGGGGGGGGGAACTGCTCGCCAGGCCAAGTTGGGCCACCGAACCAGCCAAAAGCAGCATCGCTACGAACACCCGCTTGGCCTCCATCGCGACCGTGCACCTCGGCTGCGCGGCAAGAACGACGCCAGCCTCATCTACAGCGCAGCGGTGGTAGCCGACGCTAACTCGCCGATCCGCTAGCCTACACCAGGCTGTCGTGGTTTTGGTTTCGACGACTTGTGTTGGATGGCGGCCACGAAGTCGAGCGGGCTAACGACGTCTAGTGACGGAAACAGGCTGCCCATGTGCGAGACGTTCCAAGTGACTATGGTCGGCAGTCCATTATGGACTGCGGTCTCGCCAATCAGCTTATCGTACAGCCTTGAACCGATCCCGCCATCAGCAGCGAAATCGCGGATCGCGTCGAAAGTTTGTCCATGGGTGAGGCCCACCAATGAACAGCGCACGGCAACGCTTTCGAGGGCGGCAATTGCGTCTTTTGCATCCCATTTGAACGGGGACGTCTGCGCCTTCCGCGTCAGGATGGAATAAGTCTCGGAGTAGGAGTGCGCTGCGACAGCGAAGCTCTGGTCCGGAAACAGACTGAACAGCACAATCGACGCCTCATGGTGTTCATGAGCTTCGGCGAGGCTGGCAATGACGACGTTGCTGTCCAGCAGCGCAACGCGCCTCATCAGCGCTCGCCGGACCTGATCGACTCAAGCTCAGCGTCGACTTGCAGCTGCGTGACGTCGAAACTCCCCTTGGGCTTCACCAGCAGGCCCGCTTTCTCGATGAGCCCCGCGGGCCGGACGATCTGGCGCGCTGGTTGGTAGGCGCGAAGTGCGTCCTCGACCACTTGCGTCACCGACAATCCAGTCGCTCTCGCCAACTGTGATGCCCGCGCCCTTGCGAAGCGCGACCGCACATTTAGCTGGTTGTTCGTCTCTTTGCTTTTGGGCTGGCTCATTGTTCGTCCTCATATCACCAGCGAGCGCTGCTAGCAACTTACAACGATTGCTAGCAATGGTAGGTGCGATTTAGCCTCGGATCATGTCTCCTACCATGCAGAGCCCCTACTCGAGTTCTGGGCGGAATCCCTGCTCGATGAGCGCTGCTTCAGCTCCGACAATCTTGCCCCATTCCTATGAAAAGCTCGTTTTTCCTCGGCCGGGAAGCATTAATGCCTCTGCCTCGACCCGCGCCATTCAGTCCGGGATCACGGCCATCGTTTCAATCTCGAGGAGAGCGTCCTCTTCCACGAGTGCAGTCACCTGTACGACGGCCATGGCAGGGAACACCTTGCCGATGACCTCGCGATAGACCTGGCCAATTTCGGCGAGCGAGCCGAGGTACTGTTGGCGGTCGACGACATACCACGTCATCCTGATGATATGCCGGGGCTCGGCGCCGCCTTCGCGCAGGACTTCGACGGTGTTTTGGAGGACTTGCCTAAGCTGCTCAACGAAGCCCCGCTTGAAGTTCCCGTTGGTATCCCAGCCTACAATGCCGGCGGTGACGACCAGCTGGCCGCGCGCGGAAATCCCATTGGCGTAGCCTTTCGGACGGGGCCAGCCTTCCGGCTGCAAAATCTTGATCGGGGAAGAGGTGCGTGCGTCCATGATGACCTGTCAGAAATGGGTTCAAATTCTCGCGCGCAGCTCATGACGGGCGCGAATTATTTTAAACCTAAAGCGATTTAGGGATTGAAGCAACGGGGGAGGCGCTGCCACATTGGACCTCGAAAGTTGCACGAAGAGAGGTTTGCGAATGAGCGCCGGTCAGTCCGAGTCTCACGACCAGTACCAACCGCATACCAAGCAGTCGCTGAGGCTCTGGCTACGCCTGCTGGACACCACCACGTTCGTGGAAAAGAACATCCGCTCGTACCTCAAGGCGAACTTCGACAGCACGCTTCCGCGCTTTGACGTTCTCGCCGCGCTCGACCGCGCGGGCGCCCCGCTCACCATGAGCGAGCTCTCGCAGCGTTTGCTCGTGTCGAACGGCAATGTGACGGGCGTGGTCGCCCGGCTGGTCGAAGACGGTTTCGTGGTGAGAGAAACCGACGAGGCAGATCGACGAACGCAACGCGTCTCGCTGTCGCGCCAGGGCAGGCGGCATTTCGCCGGGATGGCGAAGAAGCACGAGGCGCTGGTCGACGAGTTCTTCGGGGAAGTCAGCGACGCTGAAATGGAACGGCTGGTCAAGCTCCTGACCAAGCTCAACAAGTCAATCCACGACAGGCTCGGCGAAGACCAGGAGTAGCCCGGCGAGCACGCCTGAATAAAAAGCAATCGGGGAAACACCCGACCTCGCTTGACAGTCGCCCCGAATCATTTCAACCTTAAAATAATCTTGGCTGCGGTCGGCGTTGAGGCGCCCCAGCCGCTGCTTGGAAAACTCTGGGGAGAGGTTTTCATGGCTCGGGTCTACAATCGGAAAAGCTCTGCGAGTGCACGAACGACAACGAGTCTCATAGCGCTCGCGACCGCGCTTTTCGTGTGGCCAAACGCTGCCGCCGCTCAGGCCCAGGTGCCACCCCCGCCGAGCGGCCAGGCAGAGCAGAGCACGAGCACTCCAGAGGCGGCCGTCTCGCCGCAGCCTGTAGCGCAAACGGCGCCGCCGGAAGCCTCCACCGGCGACATGAGCGAGGCCGTCATCGTTACCGGAAGCCGCCTTCCGACGGGCTTTTCGCAGCCGACCCCTGTGACCACCGTCGGCGCCCAGCAGATCGAGCGCCAGGCCGCGGCGACCCTGGGAGAGGTCCTGGCCCAAATCCCGAGCGTCGCCCGCATCGATTCTCCCAACACCGCGGGCGTGACATCCCGTTCCGGCGGCCAGATCAATCCCGATCTTCGTAACCTTGGATCATCGAGAACACTGGTGCTGGTCGATGGCCGACGTCACGTGCCGACGGCTTCCAATGGCACGGTCGACATCAAGGTCGTCCCGACGCTCCTCGTCAACCAGGTCGAAGTCGTTACCGGCGGCGCGTCCGCGGCATACGGATCCGACGCCGTGTCCGGCGTCGTGAACTTCATTCTTAAGAAGAAGATCGAGGGGATCCAGGGAACGGTCTCCGGCGGCATTTCAAACGACGGGGACGGCGAGGAATTCCGGGCATCTCTTGCCGTCGGGCCGACCTTTGCGGGTGGCCGCGGCCACCTCGTCGCCGGCGTCGACTTCCTCAACATCGCCGGCATCAACACGCAGCTCACGCGCGACTGGGGTCGACGCGAGGTCGGGCTAATCACCAACCCCAACTTCGCAACCAACGGGCTACCGAACTTCATCATCTCGCCGAATGTCCATTCGGCGAACACGACACCTGGAGGCTTGATCGTCAGCGGCCCGCTCCGCGGCACCGCGTTCGGGCCCAACGGAACCACCTACACCTATCACTTCGGCCAGGTCTTCGGCAGCTCGATGATCGGTGGCGACGGCCAGTTCGACAACGAGAATCTCGGCGCGCTGCTCGGCTCGCCGCTGACCTCGGTGAACAGCCTCGCGCACGCGTCCTTTGAAGTCAGCCCCAAGTTCGAAGTCTTTGCCGAGCTGTCGTCGAGCTATTCGAAGGTCCTCGGAGCATCGCAGGAGAACCGCGACCGCGGCAATCTCGTCATCCGTCGCGACAATGCCTTCTTGCCGGACTCGGTTCGCGCGGCAATGGTCGCGAACAATCTCCAGACCATCACGATCGGCCGGGTCAGCTACGACATCGGCAAGATCAAGCTCGACCGGCGCAACAAGCTCTGGCGCGGCGTCGCCGGCGCGAAGGGCCAGATCGGCGGCGGGTGGGAATGGGATGCCTATTATCAATATGGCAACAACGACTATTCGGTCGACTTCGGCCCCAACAACCGGCGTCAGAACGAATATGCCCAAGCGGTCGACGCTGTCAGGAACGCTTCAGGGCAGATCGTCTGCCGCTCGGTCGCGGCCAATCCCGGCTGCATTCCCGTCAACGTTTTCGGGAACGGCTCGCTACAGCTCAACCCTTACGTCTTCGGAACCGCCGAGTTCGACCTCAAGACCAAGCAGCACGTGGTTGCCGCAAACATCAACGGAAAGCCGTTCTCGACCTGGGCGGGGCCGGTCTCGTTCGGCGTCGGCGCGGAATATCGGAAAGATACAGCGGACGCGACGAGCGATCCCTTGTCGCAGCGCATCAACCCCAATGGCTCGGTCGGCGGGTGGATCCTCGGCAACCAGCTGCCGTTCAGCGGCAAGATCGGCGTCACCGAGCTTTACGCCGAAACGCTCGTTCCGCTTGCCGAGGACATTCCGTTCGCGCGCGAGCTCAACATCTCGGCCGCGGGACGAAGGACCGACTACAGCACCAGCGGTGTCGTCTATACCTGGAAGCTCGGCTCGACCTGGCGGCCGTTTGAAGGAGTGCGCTTCCGGATCACTCGGTCACGCGACATCCGGGCGCCGAACATGTCCGAGCTTTATGAAAGCGGCGGAAGCTCCAATACGAACGTCTTCGATCCGGCGCTCGGAGCTGCCGTCCAGGTCCGCGAGATCAACGCTGCAAACCCGAACCTCAAGCCTGAAAAAGCGAACACCCTGACGGGCGGCGTCGTGTTTCAGCCGTCGTTCGTTCCGCGCCTCGCGCTCAGCCTCGATTACTACAACATCAAGATCAAGGACGTGATCGCAACGCTCGGCGCGCCGACGCTGGCGCAGGGCTGCTTTGCCGGCAATCCGCTCTATTGCGAATCGATCACGTTCAACCCCGATGGAACGATCGCCTTCATCACCAACACGAGGCTCAACCTCGCCGCGTTCAAGACCTCGGGTCTCGACATGGAGGCGCATTATTCATTCGAGCCGGGCTTCACTCCTGGCCGCTTCGATCTTCGGGCGCTCGCGACCTACGTCGATCACCTGACCTTCATCACTCCCAACGGACCGCAGGAGCGCGTCGGCCAGGTCAGCAACGTCAACAGGACCGGCGGCGTGCCCCATTGGCTGGCAACTTCCGAGCTCAACTACGAGCAGGGCCACTGGGGCGCCGGCGTCCGCGCGAAATATATCGGGAAGGGCAAGTTCAGCAGCCTCTATCACGAGGGTGCGGGAGCGGTGAACACCGTCAACGACAACAGCGTTCCGTCCTACCTCTATATCAACCTTAACGGGCATTACCGCGTCGATCTTCCCAGCGGCCGCACGGCCGACTTCTTCGCGACCGTCAACAACCTCTTCGACAAGGATCCTCCGATGATCCCGTCGGGTGCCGCAGGCGGCATCAACGAGAGCAGCACCAACGGCGAGATCTACGACGTCGTTGGGCGCTTCTACCGAGCTGGCGTGCGCGTGAAATTCTAAACGGATGAGGGAAGCAGCAAAGATGGAAAAATCGACACTGAACGTTCGTTCTGCCCGCTTTGGAGCTCTTGCCGGGACGGCTCTTTTCGCGCTTGCCTGCTCCGCGTCTCCGGCCTTGGCGCAGCAGTCGGCTGGCGCCGACATGATCATCCGCAATGCGAAGATCGTGACGGTCGACAGCGGCTTCTCGATTGCCCAGGCCGCGGCGATCAAGGACGGCAAGTTTGTCGCGGTCGGCTCCAACGCCGCCGTCATGAAGAATGCCGGTCCGGCAACCAGGATCGTCGACATGGGCGGCAAGACGGTCCTCCCGGGCTTCAACGACACGCACGTCCACCTCACCTCCGGCAAGAACCTCGAGCTCCAGGTCGATCTCACCAACATCCACTCGATCAAGGAAATCCAGGACAAGATCGCGGCGCGCGTCGCGCGCTCGAAGAAGGGCGAGTGGATCACCGGAACGCGCGGCTGGTGGGAATATGACCTTTCCGAGGGTCGCCTGCCGACGCGCTTCGACCTCGACAAGGTCGCCCCCGACAACCCGGTCGCAATCCCGGGGCCCCATTACACGATCGCGAACAGCCTTGCGCTGAAGCTCGCCGGGGTCACCCGCGACACCAAGGACCCGCAGGGCGGCGAGGTCTGGAAGGATCCCAAGACCGGCGAGCCGACCGGCCTCCTGATGGACAATGCCGGCCGTTTCGTCAGCAAGTTCTATCCCAAGCCTTCACACGAGCAGCAGATCGCGGGGCTCCGCCGCGTCCTGAGCCTCGTGAACAGCCACGGTCTGACGAGCGCTGGCGACCCCGGCGGTTCGGCGGAGGACATGGCGCTGTTCCGCGAGCTCCACGACACCGGCCAGCAGTCCATCCGCATCGATTTCTCGTACAGCGTCGACCCGGCAGCGCCGCTCGACCAGGTCGAGGCGCAGCTCAAGACGTTGCCGGCGCCTGGCACCAACACGGGTGACGGAATGCTGCGCTCGGACGAGCTCGGCGAAGTCGGCCTCGACGGCGCGGAGCTCACCGCCTTCCTCAGCCACGATTACCCCGACCGGCCAGGTTACCGCGGTCTCCAGAAGGTTCCGAACGACCAGTTCGCGAGGTTCGCGGTTCTTGCGAACAGGTACGGCTGGCGGCTTCGGCCGCACGCGGTCGGCGATGCCGCGATCGACGAGGCAATCCAGGCGTTCGAGGCGGCAAACCGCGACAAGTCGATCGTCGGCAAGCGCTGGATGATCGACCACGCCTTCCTGCTCGGCCCGCAGCATTATGCCGCGGTCAAGCAGCTCGGGCTCATCATCAACTCGCAGTACATGCACAATTACCAATTGGGCGCGTTGATCCTCAAGGCCTGGAAGCGCCCGCTCGCCGACCGCAGCGAGCCCTATGCCGAGTGGCTGAAGAACGGCGTCATGTTCGCCGGCGGCTCCGACGGTCCCATCTCCTACCATGCCGAGCCTCTTCTCGAGATCTACGGCGAAGTGACGCGCGGAACCGGCTGGGGCGGAAGGCTCGGCCCGAACCAGGGCATCTCGCGGGCCGAGGCGATCAAGTCGGTCACGATCAACGGCGCCTACACGAGCTTCGAGGAGAAGGTGAAAGGATCGATCGAGCCCGGCAAATATGCAGACTTCGTCGTCCTTTCAGGCGACATCCTGACCGTTCCGCCTGAGAGCATCAAGAACCTGAAGGTGCTCACGACCGTGCTTGGCGGCCGTCCGGTCTACGGCGAGCTCCCGGGAGGAGCGACCGGTACGCCGGCTCCCAATCGGACCGAACGCGGTCTTTGAGCTGACTAGGCGATGGTTGGGCTCGCCCTCGCGGGCCTAACCGCCGCTTATGCAATCCAGCCTCCAGAAGGCCGGCGGCCCCAAGAAAAACAGGGCGAGCTCGAAGGGCCCAAGAACCGGCTGAAGCTCAAGCCGAGGGTGCTCCTCCAGGCGCAGGGCGCAAGCTACTCGGTCGACGAACTTGGCGGAGACTCGCTTTCCCGACAGGAAGGGACGCTGCGCCGGGCCCGGATCGGCTTCAACGCGAGTCTCGGCCGCCGCATCGAAGCGAGCTTCGTCTACGACTTTGCCCATTCGGGCGGCGAGGAAAAGGGGCGGATCAACGCGGCCTGGATCCAGTATCGCGCGGGCAAGCTGCTTGCGCTTCGGGGCGGGGCCTTTGCGCCATGGCAGGGCCTCGAGGGATCTTCGGCCGAGACCCTGTTCATGGAGCGCTCGGCTCCTTCGAGCCTTTACCGCGGCCTCGTCGGCGGAGACGCTCGCATCGGGGGAGCGCTCATCGCGGAAAGCCAGCGCTGGTCCCTCACTGCGAGCGTGACTGGAGATTCGATCAATCGCTCGAACGCGACGGGCCAGCTCGGTGCCGGGGTGAGGGGGACCTATCTCCTCGTCTCCCGCGGCAAGGTGAAGGTCCATGTCGGGGCAAGTGTTTCGCTGATCCTCCAAAGTCCGCACGAGACGGGAGCGAGGCGGCTTCGCTTTGCCGACAATCCCGAGGCGCATCTCGCCATGCCGCGGCTGATCGACACCGGCACGATCCCCGCGCGGGCGGCAACAAGCGCAAATTTCGAGGCCGCGGTCCAGAAGGGCCCTGTCGAGGCGCAGGGGGAATATTTCCGAGCCCTGCCGAAGGACTGCGGCGGAGCCTGCAAGAACGTTCACCTCTCGGGCTGGTACGTGCAGGCCGCCTGGACGCTCACCGGTGAAGCGCGGCGCTATCGTTCGGGCGGCTTTGAAAGCCCGCTGCCGAAGGCGCCGTTCGGCAGGGAAGCTCACGGGTTTGGGGCGATGGAGCTTGGCCTTCGCTATTCCCGGCTCGACATGGAGAATGATGCGCCGCAAGCGCCGGGGAGCTCGATCGGAGGCCGGCAGGAAGGCCTCGGCTTCCAGGCGAACTGGTATCTGACCTCAGCCATGCGCTTGTCGGCCTCGATCCAGCGCGTTCACGGCGAGCGACAGGTGCCTGGCGGCAGCGATCCATTCCACCTGCGAGCGATTCTCCTGAGGGCGCAGTACGCCGTGTAGCACGGCTGTCCGACCACCAGGACGCCCTTCACCGACGTACCGACAGCATAAGGGAAACGAATGCTTTGCTGCACGTGCTCTCGGCTCAGTCCCTAATGGCGATTGATCATTTGCCGCTGAGGTTGACCGTCAAAACCTTCCCGCTTTCCACCCATTGCGGACATAACCTCTTCTGTTACGCTCGCCGCCGTTGCTGGGGGCAAGCGCATGCACGTCCTTCTGCCCAAACCATTGCATGGCTGGCGTGAGTTCGCCGGCGAGGTGGGCATCATCGTGCTCGGCGTGCTGATTGCCCTCGGGGCGCAGCAAGCGGTCAGCTGGCTTCAGGAGCGGCAGGATGTCGCCCAGCTTCGTCGCGCCCTGGACAGTGAATTGGCAGAGGACCGCGCACGCTGGGCGCAAATGAGCTCGCAGGATGAGTGCGCCTTGCGACGTCTCGATGCGCTCGATCGCTGGGTCGTCTCGGCCCCCGCTGGCAGTCGAATTGCCGACGGTTACAACTTCCTTGTTTGGAATATGCATTCGAGCGCCTGGGACATCGCCAAGAGCAGCGGTTCCGCAGAGCTTATCCCGCTCGAGCAACGGCTGACTTATGCGAGCCTTTATGCGACGATCGACAATTGGCGCGAGCCAATCTCGAGCGAAGACTCCAACATCGAGCAGCTGAACGATTTGCTGGCGACGGCCGACCAGTCCGAAAACCGCGTCCAGATCCCGTTGCGGATCGTCTATGCGCGCCGGAGGATAGATCAGCGACGTCGGTTTTATCCCTACCTTCTCCGACGTTTCGATGAGCTCGGCATTCAGGTAGGCGCTACCCAGCTGACGGGGGTCGATAACTCTTCAACGCTCTGCAAGCCCCTTCAAGCCTAAACGGTGCATGTCGACCTCGCTAGAAGGCGCTGATTGGCTGGCGTGGGTTTGCCGTAGGCCACGAAAAAGCTGATCAGATGGCGAGGCGCCGCGATCGGCAATATCTGCTTTCCACCCATTCCTGCCATTCGATTAGACCTGTCACTTGTTCTATCCCACCACCGACACCGGAGGGCGATATGTCCGAGCCTTTGGATGAACTGAGTCAAAAGGGATTGCTGTCGGCCAATCGATACCAGAGGCGCATCGTTAGCGATGGAGACGAGGAGGCGCTCGCTCGATTTCTGCACCCAGATTTCATCGTCAACGGGCCGCACAACATTTGCGCAGGCCGAAACCAGATCCTCAACATCTCCCAGGCCGCATTGGCACACGAGAATTGCGAGACGCAAATCGAGAAATCCTCGATTGTCGGCAATGTCGGCGTGCTCATGGGTAATGAGGTGGTGACGCCGGCCGATGGAAGTTTACTTGCCGCTTGGTTCGGCACGAAGCCGCTTCGGAGGCGCTTTACCGACGTCTATGTCTTCGAAGACGGCAGATGGCTGTTTCTCGCGCGGCAGGCATCAGTGGTCAAAGAGGCAAAAAGATTCGGCGATTAGCGTTTCGTCAGCTTTCACCCATTGCTGCCATTAGCGCAATCGCAGCTTCCGACCCATTGCTGCCATTAGCCGTGCCGAAGCGCCGATCAGCTAAACCAATACCGATCCGCATCAACCAGCTGCAGGCGCGACCAATTGAAGTGGTCGTTGCCATCCAGGATCAGCCTCCCCCAGCGGTAGCGGGGTGCCGGCTCGCCTCGTTGTCTCGACGCTTCCCAGATATCGACCTGAAAGCCTTGGTCATCGCGCAGGCACCGAACTCCGAACTTATACTCGGCTCTCGGCGTCAGAAGGTCATCCCTGAGGGCTGGAGGGATCCGGATTGGCTTATCATCGATCTTCAGTTCCGGCAGGGACAATGTTTGCGCGTGGGGGCGATGGCGGATTAGTTCGAGCCGCTTTCCGGCGCAGTCAACTGAGAGCGTCTCTGAAATATCGTCCGGGGCTGTTGGATCGTTGGACATAATCACTGGCCCTTGCGCGGCTAGCGCAGCGACCGCGAGCAACTGAAACGCGCTCATGAGATACTCCCCTGTCGCCGCAACATTACCGCTCAACGGCGCTATCTCAATCTCTGCTTTCCACCCAAACCCGTCTGCTTTCGATCCATTGCAGACACTAGCCAACGGTCCGTTTCGGCCCGCGATGATTAATTCTGCGGGCGTCTGCTTTGAGCCCGAAATGCGAGCGCCAGAAAAAGCGCGATAACCAGCAGAAAGCTGCCCTGCATCCAGAGATTGTATGTGCGGTCTCTCTCGGAAAGCAGCACACAATGCACTGCGCCAAAACCGTGATTGCCCTTTCCACAAAGCCAATTGTGCGGCTGGTGCTCGGGAACAGTCACGCTGACGGTGGGGCGACTGTCGAGCAGATAGATATTCCACCCGATATTTGCAGCACCGACCAGCACCGTCGCGCCGAACACCACTGTTCGCGCAGCCTTCCAAAGGTGTCCCTTGCTCATTGGCCTAGGCTAATCGAGCAAATGTCAGCTTTCCACCTGCCTTTGCCATTGGCGCTTGCAGCGGACGCGAACATCATTGGGTTCTGAGAAACCCATCCGACTGCACAATTCGAATGAAATGCACGAGGTGATCTGCGCCAAACTGATATTGCACTGCCCGTGCGTGATATCTCGGATCGAAGACGCAGGTGGGGCCCTGCCGGCAATGCACATCGGACCGATCATCGAAGCGGTCGAAAACGAGTATGTTGTCGCGACCTTCGGCGTAGCCGTAGACGCTCCGGTCGATCTTCCCGAGGCGGGGGCGCTCCATTGCCAGCCACTCAGCTTTGTTCGCGGCAATTATTCTGCCGTCCAGCGTAACCGAAAGATCGTCCGCAAAAAGAGCCGCATAGCGATCGAAGCTTTCAGCAATCTGTGTCCGCACGAGCTGCTTCGCTATGTCGTCGATGAAAGTGGGGGGCGGTGGTGGTGGACTGGCTGCCGTGGTGGAACTGAGCGTAGAGGTGGCGAAGAGAAGCAACGCGCCGATGGTCCTGGACATACACTCTCCTGACCCGAGCAGTCCTCGAAATTACTGACGCACGCACGATCTCACAATGTCAGCTTTCCACCCATTACAGACACGAACTCGCTTTCAGCTTTTCCTCACTTCCCGCTCATGCGCCTCATTCCACTTCGTGCGATGATCGGATTTTGATCCCGAGAGGAGGCAGGAAGTGACCGGCCTGGGTGATCGAACGAGCGAGAGACGATCTTACCGTGTGGGCATGGCGATCGCGGTCGTGACTTCAGTTGTGACCGTATGGACGACAATTGTTCACGACGATGGCAACGGGCTCGGCTTCTTCATGGTGGTCATGGCCGCGGCCGTGGGTGCCTTCGCCGCCTGGTTTCGGCCAGCCGGCATGGCTCGGACCATGGTTGGCGTTGCGATCATGCAAGGATTGGTCGGAGTAGCTATCGCAACCGCACCGTTGACCGCGGCTACAACCGGCGGCCCGTTCATGGCCGTAACGTTGAGCGGGACTCTTTCAGCTCTGTGGGTGGTGTCCGCCGTCTTCTTTCGGGCAGCCGCAAAGGGCGAGGGCTGAACGCCGATATGACCACCTTAGGAATGTCAGCTTTCCACCCGAACCCGCGTCCGCATCCACCCAAAGCAGACGTGTCGCTGACCGCTGGACGAATCCTCGAGATCTCGTTTAGCGTGTCGGTGCTCGGCAACGGGGGGTGTCATGCGTTTTGTAGCGTTCTTTTCGTGTCTGGCGGCGGCGCCGCTGCTCATGGCCGCGGCTCAGCCAGTCCGCCTGCAGCCCTCAGGTCCCTGGATGGTCGACTATGCCGAGAACAGCTGCCGGCTTATCCGCACGTTCGGCGAGGGCGGGCGGACGGTCGTGTTCGCGCTTGAAAGTGAGTCGCCTGATCAGGTCGACATGCTGCTGGTCGGCAACCCGCTCCACACCGATCACCAAGAGGTCCCAACGAGATTTCTGCCCGTCCAGGGAAAGCCGATGAACGGCACCGTGGCGAACTCGACCAAGGGTCCGGCAGTCGTCGTGTCCAGCGTTGATTTCCTCCCTGACGAAGTCGCGGAGAAAATCGAGAAGAAGGTCGAACAGCTGCGGTTGAACCCGGCGCTGCGGCCGCCGCCGCTGGATCTTGCGGAGGAAGCGCAGACCAAGGCCCGGCGCCTCGAGTTTGCTTCAAAAGCGACCGAATTCGAGATCGACGCACGCCGCAGCCGTCCGGTAATCCTCGAAACGGGCTCACTCGGCGCTGCAGTCAAGATGTTCGACAAGTGCAGCCGTGACTCGCTTCGGGACTGGGGCGTTGATCCCGATATCGAGGACAAGATCGTCAGGCCGGTCTGGGCAGCTGATCCGCACAAGTGGCTCACGTCCGACGATTACCCACCGGAGATGCTCAGGCGCGGCCAAGAGTCGGACGTGAAGGTGCGGCTACTCGTGGACGCTACCGGCAAGGTGACAAAGTGCACCAGCCTTAGTCATTACCAGGAGACGTCATTCAACGAAGTCGTCTGCGACAAATTCATGAAGCGTGCGCACTTCGAGCCCGCCGAGCTGGCCGACGGTACCAAGGTGCCAAGCTTCTACACGAACCACATCGTCTTCCGCATGGAGTAGTAGCCCCGGCGGTCTAACCGCCTGCCGGCCGTGTCAGGTTTCGACCAAAGCAGACATCAGCGGAAGGGCAGCTTCCGACCGATAATGGACCGCTAGGCGTCCGCGACGCGCCGAATGTTGACGGCGCTAAGACGGTTGATCGAAACGCCCGTGGATCCATCCGGTTACCGCGTGGTGGGTCCAGTAGGGCACGGTGAATACTGCGATCAGGGCGACGATGATCGCGATGTTTGAGCGGCGGCCGCGGGCCAGAATGAGCGCCGCGAAGAGCGCGATGATGAGCAGCTTGAAGGGAATGTCGAATAGCCAGAATACGGCGGGACGATGTGCGTACTCCGCGCGGTAGACCGGGATGAACATGAAGCCGATGAAGATTTCCGACGCAATCAGCATGATGAGGACGAACTGCTTTCGTCGCTGATAGTAGCTCTGAAGATCGCTCAATTCCGCCGTCTTGCGCGGGAACACCATCGCCGCCGCGAGATAGAGACTGGTGGCGGTAAGCAACGGCGCCCACAGGCCCTCGAAATTGAGGGAAACGTCGCGGAGCGTGTCCCAAGCGTCGATCCATGTGGCAGAGATGTCCAGAAACACGAAGAGCGCAAGCAATGCGGTCTGCGGCTCGAGGTCGCGAATCCGCCGTTCGCGCGCATAGTCGGCAAATCCGCCGAGGACCTCGGTGACCGCGAGGCCGAGAATCAGACCATAGAAAGCGAAAATGAAGCTGAAGCGGTCCACTGCGCCCCCCCCCTTGCGACGTGATCTGGGTGTCAGAGCCGAAGGCGGTCGGCAAGGCCCGCGGTTTGCCTGCTCGATTGTCTGCTTTCCACCCAAAGCTGACCCCGGCGGTGTCTGCCCTCGCGGACATCGTTACCAATCGTTCCCGTTCCCGGCACGAACCTGCTTTGGGTGAGTTACAGCCGCTTATGGACAAGGAACTGCTCCAAACCGCAGAAGCGCGGCTGATTAACGTCGACGACCGCGCAAGAAGGCTCTTTGAGCCGTATGCCGACAGCGGGCCGGTGCGAGCGCTCGACCTGTTCAGTAAGCTGGGCGACCAGCCTGAGCTGCGACTGATTGCCGGCAGTCTGCTGGCCATCGGAACATTCGCTGGCAACGACCGCATGGTTCGTGCCGGAGCCCGGATGCTCGTCGCCCACGAGGCTGCGACGGCGGTCAAGGATCTCGTGAAGACCAACATCGATCGCACCCGTCCGCGAAGCGCGGATAACGGCCACGCCAAGAAGCCGAAGAAGGGCGATCACACAGCAAAAGAGAAGACCAGCTTTCCGTCTGGGCATAGCGCGGGCGCGATCGCGGCGGCGCGTGCCTTTTCCCGTGAGTTCCCGGAATATGGAGGTGCGGCGATTGCGGGCGCCGCTCTGATTGCCGCTTCGCAGGTCCCCAGGTGCGCACATTATCCAACAGACGTCGCTGCCGGCGTTGTGATTGGGCTCGTGATTGAGGAAATGACAAACGCCGCGTGGAACGCCGCCGTAATGGACGAGCGCAGCGTCGAATAACGCGGCGTGACGCGATCCCGCTCAGGGGCCAGCCCGACCCAAAGCACACACTAGCCGATGTCCTGGGCGCTTGGCCTCGTCGCGCTTCCGGCCCACTGCCGGTCGAGTTGCCGCCCCTTTCGCTGTCTGTTGTCATTGTCGAGCAAGCAGCGCGGCCTATGCCGCCGTCTCACCTCAACTTCGTGGCTTCGGCCTTGCAGTCGTACGAAATGCCCGGACGGCTACAGAAGTCGGGCCATTTACCGCTGCTCCGCCAATATCGTATCAATCCGATCCTAGAAGCGAGGGGCATGAATCGCGCGTCGCGGCGGGCAGACGCAAGTGCGGGCCGGAATAGAACGTCGCTGATCCTTGCCGCGTCTTCGTCTGACAGTCTGCCAAGCCAATAGTAAACGTCGTCAACAAACCCGAACTCGGCCAAACCCTGGATGGCCCACGCGACTTGAGCGAAGTCCACGGTCTTCGGGCGGAACTCATCGACTCCAGCTTTGAACCGGGCGGTGTTCGTCGCCGAAGGATCTGCACGTGCATCCAGATAAAAGCGGGTGTTGTAGCCTTCGGAATCGAGCTTCAGGGCCGCGCGTGGATCTCCGAAGCGGGAGAGGAAAGCGACTTGGGCATCTCGCAGGGTCCCAGTATTCGCCCAAACCTTCTCAGCCTGTGCAAGCTCGTCCCGCGCGGTATCCACACGCCCGCCGTACGCTAAGGCCATGATGTAGCCGGTCCACATGCGCGGCGAGAGCGCATCGAGGTCGGCGGCTCGATGGGCGGCTGCAATCGCGTCGGCGGAACGTCCGATGCTCATCAACTCGCTGCTCAGCGACGCAGCGATTTGCGCGTTGTCTGGAGCCCGGCGCGCGGCGGCCTCAAGCAAG
Organism: Sphingomicrobium sp.; assembly: GCA_045811185.1. Classification (GTDB taxonomy): domain Bacteria; phylum Pseudomonadota; class Alphaproteobacteria; order Sphingomonadales; family Sphingomonadaceae; genus Sphingomicrobium. The sequence goes on along the minus strand of JBJMUN010000089.1, from coordinate 5,078 downwards.
TCTATCCTTCTTGCAAAGTTTGAGCGCGGAATGTTGGACAGTTCGGCAATTGCGATCTCCGGAATGTCGGGAAACCTCGTTTTCGCCTGCGCAAGATCCGCTCGAACTTGTCGCTGGGCAGCTTGATCGCCGGCCGTGGAATGAGCCAAATCAGCCAGCGTGATGTCCGCTACGAGCAGCCGGCTCCATGCAGGCCGGAAGTCCGGATCTTGCTGGACAATCTTCCGCAGCTGACTCGCTGGCCGGTCGTAATCGTCGAGTTGGATATCGGCTAGCGACGCGCAGGCATCGAGAAATTGCGTAAGGATTTCGCGGCGCAGGTTTCGTTGGCCTCGCGCTTCGAATGTACAGCCCAGCACGCGACCAGCCGTAAGTGATATCTGCTGCCGGAGGTCGGCGAGCTGCCGAAGACTGGAACCGAACTCGCCCGTCCACAGCACGGAGTTGTTCTTGCCGTCGAGCAGGACAAGATTGCCACGTGGCTGCTCGTCTCCACCGGTGTCGGCGACGCGAAGGATCAGGTCGGACTTCCTTCCCGCGGCGCTCGAGCCGAGCAGTACGAGTTCGCCGTCTCCGACCTGGGACAGGCTGCCCAGCTTGACCAAAAGATCATCGGCAGCAGCCCGCGATCGCGGAGTCCGGTCAGCGGCGGTAACCGCCACTACCGGAAGGGATGAGGCGGCGAAAAAGCGCAACGCGCCAAGACCGATGGCAACGATGGTCAAAGCCGCCGCAGCGATCGCGAGCCACTTCAATCCGGCGATCCGCGACCGGCGCGGATTCAGCGCCCGCAAAGGGTCAGGCTTGCCGGCGGTTTTCGTTGATAGTCCGGCCGCCGCCCTGTCGAGGGCCTCGAATTGATCCGATTTGCGGTTGGCTCGCCACTTGGTCAGATCGATCGACTGAAATTGCCGAAAGCCCAAGGGCGGCTTGACGGTATCGATCGAAACCGGGATGAGACAGCCGCGGTCGCGACCGGCTCCCGCTTCGTCGCGAACCCATGCCGAATTGACCGACGCTGTGGACCACAAAACGACCACGCCATCCGCCCTATCAAGCGCCTGTTCTATTTCGAGCGAATATTCGGCGCCGCCGCCAATGTGCCGGTCCCACCACACGTCGTGACCGGCCTTCTCGAGGGCGCCGGCGATTATTTGCGCCTTGGCTGAATCGTCCCGGTCGTAGCTCAGGAACAGCTTTGCCATTTAGCCCCCCGCTGCGACGATGGTGCCCCTGTTGATCGTATGGTGCAAGGAGGTGAACTTGGATGTCAGCTTTCCACCCTTTCCTGCCGTTAGCGGAATGGCAAATATCGGCGCCGTTTCGCACACACGCGATTTTTTGGGCGGCTAGTCGCGCGTGCAGTTCGGTCGAGTTCTTCGCACGAGGCGCTCCGGGTTTTAGGTTCCGGCAGCCCCCGTCGGACACTCGTCGGCCAAGCTTTGAAAACCTTGCGTAAACGTTTTCTGTCGTTAGCTTTCGTTAGGGCTGCGCGCCGATCGCTTTGCCTTGCAAGAATGTTGTGAGGCGCCCGCTATTTGCGTGTGAGTATTAGGAATTGTTCATGGTCCAACCGGTCGGTGCAATAACTACCATCGCGAACGGAAGGTTCGCCGACGTGAGGTTCTCGAGCGATGGCGCTCGTCTCTACACTGTCTCTGGAAGTACGGTATCGGTCATCGATGTCGCTACCGGCGCCGTAGTCAGTCGATATACAGCTGGCCATACCTTAGGCGGTTTCGATCTATCGTTGGATGGCAGCCACTTGGCTGTCGTTGAGCGCTATTCGGGCGTCGCTGGTTCAACAGTCTACGAGATCGATCTCGCGAGTGGGACCATTGCCACTTATGCCCTCGCCGGCACTTCAGGTCCTTTTTACGACGTGGAATTCCTGGCCGACGGAAAGCTGCTGCTGAGTCAGCAGTCTATCGGTAACGGCAGCACGCCTCTTCGCGTTTTGGATCCAGAGTCAGGCACTTTCACAAACGTCTTTGCGCCGGATATGCCTAAAGCGACGCTCACAGGATCGGCGGACCATAGTCATGTTTTCCTGGAGCCGTTCGGCTACGCACAAGCGTCTTATCTGTACGTGTCCGGCACGGGGATCGTGGCTCAAGTCAGCACCGGGCCCAGCGATCCCTATGCGGGCGCGTCGTTGCCCCCAAGTGATCCGACCAGCCAAGCCACCGCTCCAGATGGCAGCCTCTACGTTCAGGGGCGGACGCTCAATGTCTACGATTCCTCGCTGCATCTCGTCACTTCGCTCGGTGCAAATTTTCCCTACTTCACTGGCACGCCGGGCCTAGCGTTCAGTCCGGACGGTCAAAAGCTCTTCGTCGTTGTCGGATCAATGGTCGTCGTCTTCAATACGACGACTTGGGATACGATTGGCGCCTACTCCATTGGAGATCTCCCGGCGAATCCTCACGACAGCATCAGCATCAGCGGCACGGACACCGGATACGGCGACATACTTCAGGTGAGCGGCGACGGTCGGCACCTCGCGCTCATCGGCAGTCAAGGTATTCAGCTGATCAATCTCGACGTCGCGGTTTTTGATACGACGCAGGGCGGCGACACGGTTTCGGGCACGGGCGCAATTTTCGGCCTCGGCGGCAATGATGAATTGAGCGGCGCCGGGTCCTTTGCGTGGATGTACGGCGGTAAAGGCGACGACACCTATCACGTCAATAATAGTAGCTACACGGCTTTCGAGCTGGCGAACCAGGGGCATGACACAGTCCACTCGACGATTGACTACACACTCGGCTCCAATATCGAGGATCTGGTTCTCGAGGGCAGCGCGGTCAGGGGGTCCGGTAATGACCTCGACAATCTGATCGTCGGGACGGGCGGCAACAATGAACTCGGCGGGGCGGGCGGCAATGACGAGCTCCGCGGTTACGCGGGTGACGACAAGCTCGACGGCGGCATCGGCAATGACATCTTGGATGGTGGCGATGGCAACGACACCGTAACCTATCTTAGCTCTTTGGTTGGAGTGACCGTCGATCTTGGTCGGGGTGGCGCGCAAGATACCGGGGCCGGTACCGACCTTCTGCTCAGCATCGAGAATCTCATCGGAACTTGGTACAACGACCAACTCACCGGCGATGCCGGCGCGAACAGACTCGAGGGCTTCGTCGGCGACGACGTCCTGTCCGGCGGTCTCGGTGCGGATGTCCTGGTTGGCGGCGACGGCTCTGACACCTTTCGGGATAGCGCGGCAGGCCTAAACGGCGACACGCTTGCCGACTTCGCCGGCGCCGACAAGATCATCATTTCGGATGCGGACCCCAATACCTTTGCCTATAGCGTGATTGGCAACGTTCTAAACTATAGCGGCGGGTCGCTGACCTTCGGAACAGCGCCCGGCAGGCTCTACGTTACCGCCGCCGTTGGCGGCGGTGTCCAAATTCAATCCATACCCCCCGTCGCTACGGTGGATCAACTCGCGTATCAGCTCACAACGGGCTTTTGGAGCGGTGACTCTCACCGCTGGGCCGTCAGTCAGGGCGACAGTCTGACCGTCAATTTCGGGGCTCTCACAGCAGACGAATCGGCGCTAGCTCGTTCAGCCCTGCAGACGTGGACGGACGTCATCGGCATTCGTTTCCTGGCGGTCACCTCCGGAGGACAGATTGTCTTCGACCATAGTGAGGACGCCGCCGGGCCAGTCGCGGAAACGGCAGCAAATTGGTCGGACGGTGTGATCACCTCCGCCCACGTCCATGTCTCCACGTCATGGCTTACTGCTTTCGGCTCAACCATCGGCAGCTACGGCTACCAGACATATGTTCATGAGATCGGCCACGCGCTCGGCCTCGGCCATCCAGGCGATTACAACGACATCGCTACCTATTCCAACAACGCCATCTTCTCGAACGACGGCTGGCCGCTCTCGGTCATGTCCTACTTCGATCAAGTCGAGAGTACGTATTTCTCTCAACAGCACTTCACAAATCTGAACGCTGCCACCCCGATGCTGGCAGACATCGTGGCAATGCAGAACCTGTACGGGCTGTCACAGACGGCGCGATTGGGGGACACGGTCTACGGACACAATTCCAACGCGGGCGGCATTTACGACGCCGGGTCAAATCTCCCGATTGCGCTCACGATCTTTGACAGCGGCGGGATCGACACGCTCGACTATTCCAATTTTGTCGGCACGCAACTGATTAACCTCCATGAGGAATCCTTTTCGAACGTCGATGGGCGCATTGGAAATGTTGCAATCGCCAGAGGCGTGACGATCGAGAATGCGATCGGCGGCTTCGGATTTGATACCATAATTGGCAACTCCGCCGACAATGTCCTGACCGGAAACGCCGGCCATGATGTTCTGACCGGCGGCGCCGGGAACGACACCTTCAGGGACACGGCAGCAGGGCACAACGGCGACACGATCACCGACTTTGAACTAGGCGACAGGATCGTCATCACGGATGCGACGCTGAACGGCTTCAGCTTCAGCTTCTCGGGCGACGTGCTGATTTACACCGGCGGTTCGCTCACATTGGGTGGTCTCCACAACCACTCGGCGTGGGCGGCTCAAGCCTTAGAAGGGGGAGTTCAGATCACGATCTCCGCGACGGCGCCGGTTGTTATTTCTCCGTATGTCGTGCCACCGTCGGAGGTTGATGGTCTCTTTGGGATCGCATGAGGTGAAATTCCGGCCATAGTTAACGTCCGCCATATGCCTCCCCGGCGATTAGCTGGGTGGCGACTTTCGACCCATTCCTGCCATCAGCAAAGAAGCAACGTGTCGGTGGCAACCAGAGCGTCGCCGAGTTGGAACGGGTGAGTGCAACGGACATGGACGCGCGTAAACGAACGACCCAAGTAGTCTGTCTGGCGGTCGCTGCGCAGCTGCTGGCAACCGCCATGTTCGAGAGCATCTGGAGCGTCGTCGTGCCTCCTCTCGTCGCCGCGGTGCCGGTCCTGTTGCTGACAATGCGCTTGCCGGAGACGGTTGAGGTCATCGCGCCGAAGCTGCGCCACGCCTACGCAGGCGCTGCTCTTGTTGCCGTCGCAGTCATCGCTTTGTTCGCATGGTTGGGCGACGACCTCCGCTT
>JBJMUN010000088.1:0-16506 GCA_045811185.1 Sphingomicrobium sp. | reverse complement strand
TGAGCCGGGAGGCAGAGCGGGAAGCCGCCGAATTCCTCAGCCAGGTCGCAGCGACGCGCAAACGGGGCGAGCTTGCACTCGCGATCGAATCAACCGGCGGCGAGGCGGGCCGTCGCCGCATGCGCATCGCGATCGTCAACGACGACATGCCGTTCCTGGTCGATTCGGTCGCCAATGCGGTTGCCCAGCGGCAGCTGACGATTCACCGGCTTCTCCATCCCGTCGTGTGCGTTACACGTGACTCCAATGGCGAGCTTCAGTCCGTCGAGCCGCTTTGCGGCGACAAGACGCGCCGCGAGTCCATGATGTACGTCGAGCTCGATCGTGCCGATGCGCGCGGTCGGCAGGAGCTCGCCGCGGACCTGCGGCGCGTGCTGGGGGACGTTCGGCTCGCGGTCCGGGACTGGGAGTCGCTCCAGCGCCAGATGCGCGAGGACGCCGCGGCGAGCCCTGACTCCGAGGGCTCAGCGCTGCTCAATTGGTTCGCGGACGGCGCGATGACCCTTCTCGGCTATCATGTGGAGAAGCCGTACGAGACGCCGTCGAGCACGCTTGGCATCTTCAGCATCCCTGGCGCACCGACCGACGAGGGCGGCGCGTTCGGCGCGATGCGCTATTTCGAGCGTGGTGGCGAAGTGCCGCTGATGGCCAAGGCCGAGCGCAAATCGACGGTGCACCGGCGAGTGCCGCTCGACCTTGTTGTCGTGCCGGTGAAGGCCGGCGATACCGTCACGGGAATCGGCGTCCATGCCGGCCTGTGGACCAGCGAGGCGCTGCGCGTCCCGCCGGAGGAGGTGCCCGTCCTGCGTGCACGCCTCAAGCAGCTGGACAAGGATTTCGGCTTTGATCCCAAGGGCCATAGCGGCAAGGCGCTGCGTCACGCAGTAGCCTCGCTTCCGCGCGACCTGGTGATCGCTGTCAGCTACGAGGAGTTGCGCGATCTCGTCATGATGGCGATGTCGCTCGCGGACCGCCCGCGTCCGGCGCTGCTGCAGGTCCGCTCGCTCTTGAAGGCGCAGCTGTTCACGTTCGTCTGGCTTCCGCGCGAGGAGCTGACCACAGCTCGAAGGACGGCGATTGCGATGCTGCTCGAGGCCGAGGTCGGCCGCGAGATCACCAGCTGGTCGGTCGAGCTTGGCGATGGTGATCTCGCACTCATCCGCTACACCCAATATATCGACGAGAAGGCGCCGTCGCCCGATCATGAGGCGCTGGACGCGGCCGTGGTCGAGATGGTCCGCGGCTGGTCGCCCGCCGTCGAGGCGGAGCTCATCAACCGGGCCGGTGTTCCACGCGCGACACGCCTTGCGCTCACCTATATCGGCAGCTTCCCCGACGGTTACCGCGCGCGTACCGCGCCCGAAGATGGCGCGGCTGACATCCTTCGCCTGTGCGAGCTGACGGACGAGAACGACCGCGCCGTCCGCATCTCGCGCGACGAGCATGACCCGGCCGGGCAACTGAGGCTCAAGACTTATCGCCATGGCGGGCTGATCCCGCTCTCGGACGTCGTCCCGGTGCTCGAAAATTTCGGCTTCCGCGTGCTCGAGGAGTTCCCAACCCGGCTGAGCGGCAGTCATGGCTACATCCACGACTTCCGCGTCGAGGTCGGGGCCGAGGCCGACGTCGCCTCAATGCTTGCGCGTTCCGCGGAGATCGAGCGCGCGATCGCGAACGTGCTGCGCGGCATCGCCGAGGACGACGAATTCAACCAGCTCGTTCTCTACGCCGGGCTCGATACCCGGCCGGTGGTCTGGCTGCGCTCGTGGTTCCGCTATCTTCGACAGACCGGAAGCAGCTTCGGCCTTGTCACCGTCGTCGACGCGCTGCGCCGCGCGCCTGGTGCGACGCGAGCCCTCATCGGCTTGTTCGTCGCAGCGCATGATCCGGCCGCAAGAAACCGCGACGATCACGTCGCCGAATGCCGCGAGCAGCTCGAACGGTCGCTCGCCAAAGTGCGCTCGATTGACGACGACCGTATCCTTCGCGGGCTCCGCTCGCTCGTCGAGGCGATCGTCCGGACGAATGCCTTCGCGCCCGCGGCCGAGGAAGCGCTCGCATTCAAGATCAACAGCTCGCTGGTTCCCGGGCTGCCGCGGCCGGTGCCGTGGCGCGAGATCTGGATCTACAGCCCGCGCGTCGAGGCCATTCACTTGCGTGGCGGCCCGGTGGCCCGCGGCGGCATCCGCTGGTCAGACCGGCGCGACGATTTCCGCACCGAGATCCTCGGGCTCATGAAGGCCCAGGTCGTAAAGAACGCGGTCATCGTGCCGACGGGCGCCAAAGGCGGCTTCTATCCCAAGCAATTGCCGCCGATGGGCGAGCGCGATGCATGGCTGGCTGAAGGCACGGAATGCTACCGCATCTACATCCGCTCGCTGCTGTCGGTCACCGATAACCTCGTCAACGACCGCGTCGTGCATCCCGAGGGGGTGGTCATTCATGACGGCGAGGATCCGTACTTCGTTGTCGCCGCCGACAAGGGGACCGCAACCTTCTCGGACGTCGCCAACGAGATCGCGCAGTCGCGCAATTTCTGGCTCGGGGATGCGTTCGCGAGCGGCGGTTCGAACGGCTACGACCACAAGGCGATGGGCATCACTGCGAAGGGCGCGTGGATTTCCGTTCAGCGGCACTTCCTCGAGATGGGCATCGACGTCCAGTCGGACCAAGTTACCGTCGCCGGATGCGGCGACATGTCGGGCGATGTGTTTGGCAACGGCATGCTGCTGTCGCAGTCGATCAAGCTCGTCGCCGCGTTCGACCACCGCCACGTCTTCATCGATCCCAACCCGGATCCCGCGAAGAGCTGGGCGGAGCGCAAGCGGCTCTTCGAGCTGCCGCGGTCAAGCTGGGACGATTACGACCGCAAGCTGATCAGCAAGGGCGGCGGCGTGTTCCCGCGCACCGACAAGTCGATCCCGCTGAGCTCCGAAGCACGAGAGGCGCTGGGCATCGAGGCCAAGTCGCTCGACCCTGCAAGCCTCATCAATGCGATCCTCAAGTGCCCGGTCGACCTATTGTGGTTTGGCGGCATCGGCACTTATGTGAAGTCGTCGGCGCAGAGTAACGCCGACGTCGGCGATCCGTCGAACGACACGCTGCGCGCAAGCGCCAACGAGCTTCGCGCGAAGGTCATCGGCGAGGGCGCGAACCTTGGCATCACCCAGGCCGCGCGCATCGAATTTGCGCAGCTCGGCGGGCGGATCAACACCGACTTCATCGACAACAGCGCCGGCGTCGACTGTTCCGATAATGAGGTGAACATCAAGATCCCGCTCAACCGCGAAATGCGGGAGGGCCGACTCGCGCTCGACAAACGCAACGTCCTCCTCGCGAGAATGACCGACGAGGTCGCGGAGATCGTGCTGGAAGACAATCGGCTGCAGTCGCTGGCGCTGTCGATTGCCGAAGCGGGAGGCGCGCGGGCCTTGCCGGGGCAAGTACGCACGATCGAGCTGCTCGAAGGCACCGGCAAGCTCGACCGCAAGGTCGAGGGCCTCGGCAAGAGCGACGAGCTGTTGCGCCGTGGCCAGGAGAACCGCGGGCTGACGCGGCCCGAGCTGGCAGTGGTCCTGTCGATCTCCAAGCTGGTGCTGCAGGATGCGGCGGAAGAGCTTGAACTGGCGGAAGACGAACTCGTCGGACCGCAGCTGTTCGAGGCTTTCCCAAAGCCGATCCGAAAGGCTCACGCGGAAGCAATCCGGGCCCATCGCCTGCGTAACCAGATCATGGCGACGAAGGTTGCGAACCGGCTGGTGAACCGCCTCGGCCCTGGCGTCGCCTTCGACTTGATCGAGGAGGAAGGCGCGTCGCTCCAGCAGGTGATCACGGCATTCCTCGTGGCCGAGCGGCTGCTTGATCTCGACAAGCTATGGAACGAGATCGAGCGCGACGACCTTCCCGAGACGGTACGGATCGAGCTTTTCTCGATCGCGGCGGCAAGCGTCAGGTCGCACATCGCCGACGTGATCCGCGCAGCAAGCGGAGAGACCAGCGTTGCCAAGCTTTGCACCCTGCTTGAGCCGGGCGTTCGCAAGGTCTCGGTGGCGGCGACAAAGCTGATCCGCTCCGAGGTCAAGAACGAAGCCGCGGCGCGGCGCGATCACCTCGTGGCGCTCGGCGCGAGCGAGGACATCGTCCGCCTGCTCGTCCGCCTGTACGAACTCGATGGCGTGTTCGGGATCGCCGCGCTCGCATCGCGCCACAAGCTCGACGAGCTCGAAGTGACGCGTGCCTACACCAGGCTCGGCGAGGCGCTCGGCCTCGACTGGGCCCAGCAGCAGGTGGCGCGGTTCGTGCCCGCGGACCAGTGGGAGCGCCTGCTCACCGCCGGCCTGACGCGCGACTTCGAGCAGCTGAGGATCGAGTTCCTGTCGCGCTGCCGCGGGACCGACGTCGACGGCGGCATCGCGGAGTGGATCGACATGCACGGCGAGCGGATTGGCCAGTTCCGCGACCTCGTGACCCGTGCACGTAGCGAGGGCAGCGTCACCGCGCCAATGCTTGCGCAGATCGCAGGGCAGGCGCGCATCCTCCTCGGTCGCTAAGGATGAGAATTGCCGTCCTCGTGCCAGATCCGGATTATCCGGAGCCTTGGGCCTGGGCGTTCGACGTCGAGGCTGACGCGCTAAGAGCCGCGGGCTGCGAGGTCGATCCAATTGCCTGGACCAAGGCCGCGGACGTCAGCAGCTACGATCTTGTCATGCCGCTGGTCGCATGGGGCTATCACCTCGACTACGACCTCTGGCTGAAACTGCTCGATCGCGCCGAGCGGGAGCACTGGCCAATGATCAACCCGCCGGCGCTTCTGCGCTGGAACAGCGACAAGGCCTATTTGGCCGAGCTGGCCGATCGCGGCGTGTCGACGGTCCCGACGCTGGCCGTCGAGGCCTGCTGCGACGCCGATCTCGAGGAAGCACGTCGGCGCTTCGAGAGCGAGTGGCTGGTGATCAAGCCGCCCGTGTCAGCGAGTGCATCCGGGACACATCGGCTCGGACCCAATGACGACCTTCCGGCGGACAGCGTCCGCAAGCCGATGATTATCCAGCCGCTCATCGAGGAGATCGCGCGCACCGGTGAGTTCTCGCTAATGCTGTTCGCCGGCGAGTTCAGCCATGCTGTCGTGAAGCAGCCGAAGAGCGGCGACTTCCGGGTGCAGCCCCACCACGGCGGTGTGACTCTGCAGACGAAGGCGCCGCCTGGAGCCGAGCGCCTCGCCAAGCAGGCGCTTGCCGCTGCGCCTGCAAAGGCGGCCTATGCACGCGTTGACATCGTTCCGGACGATGAGGGGACCCTGAGGATCATGGAGCTGGAGCTGATCGAGCCCGCCTTGTTCCTCGACCATGCTCCCGACGGCGGCGCGGCGTTCACTCGCTCGATCGTGAACCTCGTTCAAACAGCCACTGCCTGATCGCCGAGGTGAGGTTCGGCGGTTGCTCGGCATCGAGCCGTTCAACGTCGATTTGCGCCACCAGCGCATTGAGCGGACAGCCGCGTGCACGCGCCGCCTCCTCGAGCGAGCGCCAGAAAACCGGTTCCAGACTGATCGACGTTTGATGGCCGGCAATCAGCACCGACCGCTTCCTCGGCGGTGCGTAGTCCGGCATCAATACATGTGCTGGCCGCCGTTGATCGACAGCGTCGACCCGGTCACGAAGCCGGCATTCTCATCGACGAGGAACGATACCCCGCGCGCGATTTCGTCTGCCTTGCCGAGCCGGCCGACGGGGATCCGCGCAACGATCTTGCCGAGCACGTCCTCCGGCACGGCAGCGACCATATCGGTATCGATGTAGCCGGGCGCGATCGCGTTCACCGTCACGCCGTTGCGCGCGCCCTCTTGGGCGAGCGCCTTGGTGAAGCCGTGAATGCCTGACTTGGCGGCGGCATAATTCACCTGGCCGTACTGCCCGGCCTGGCCGTTGATCGAGCCGATGTTGACGATGCGCCCGTAGCCGCGGCCCGTCATGCCTTCGAACACGGCCTTGGCCATGTTGAAGCAGCCCCCGAGGTTCGTATCCATGACGTCCTGCCACTTCTGGTGGTCCATGCGCTTCATGGTCGCGTCGCGGGTGATGCCCGCGTTGTTCACCAGCACGTCGACCGGGCCGAGGTCGGCCTCGACCTGCCGCACGCCCTCCTGGCATGCCTCGAAATCCGAGACGTCCCATTTGTATGCGGGGATGCCGGTGCGCTCGCTGAATTCGCGCGCTCGCTCCTCGTTGCCGGCGTAGTTCGCCGCGACTTTCATCCCCATGTCCTTGAGTGCGACGCTGATCGCTTCGCCGATGCCGCGCGTCCCGCCAGTGACGATTGCCACTCGTGCCATAGACCTCTCCTCTCAGCAGCCGGCGCTTATTGCTCTGGCAGCCAGCCTGCAAGTTCACGAGTGATTAGCCCTTCGAGCATCGCGACGCTCTCAGGCGAATCGTTGAGGCAGTCGAGGAGAGCGAATTGCTTGCCGCCGGCACGCTGGAACGTCTCGCGCCCGCGAATGCCGAGCTCTTCCAACGTCTCGATGCAGTCCGCCGAAAAGCCCGGCGCGGCGATTGCGATGCGCTCGACGCCTTTTCCCGGATAAGCCGCGAGCGTGGCATCGGTGGCGGGCTCAAGCCACTTCGCGCGTCCGAACCGGGATTGGAAAGCGATGTCGACTTCGCGTCCAAGTGCCTCGCCGAGCAGGCGGGCCGTCTTCTGGCAGTGGCAATGATAGGGATCGCCCCGTTCCAGCGTGCGCACGGGCATGCCGTGGAAGCTCAGGAGCAGGCGGTCCGGCTGGAACGGGAGTCTGGCAAGCTGGCGCTGCAGGTTGGCGGCAGTTGCGTCGATGTAGAGAGGATCGTCGTAATAAGGCGGAAGCGTGCGCAGGGCCGGCTGCCAGCGCATGCCCGCAAGTGCAGCGAATACCGCGTCGTTGGCGGTGGCGGTCGTCGCCGCGCAATATTGCGGATAGAGCGGTGCCGCGAGAATTCTCGTGCAGCCTTGGCCCATCATGTTCTCGAGTGCAGCGGCAATGCCGGGGTTCCCATAGCGCATCGCGTAATGAACGCTGAGCTCGGGGAGGCGCCTGCGCAGGGCCTCGGCCTGACGGTGCGCAATGACGCGAAGCGGCGAGCCTTCGTTGGTCCAGATCTTGTTATAGGCTTCGGCCGACTTTCGAGGGCGCGTTCGAAGGACGATCCCGTGAAGGATCGGCTTCCAGGCAAGGCGCGGTACCTCGATGACGCGCGGATCGCTGAGGAACTCGGCAAGGTAGCGGCGAACGGCGCGAGCTTCGGGTGCGTCCGGGGTGCCAAGATTGATCAGCAGCACGCCGATCTTTTCCTTGGCGATCGCCGGATGCTCGGACGGGCGAGTCATGCCACGCCCATCGGATCGAACGGCAAGGAGCGCATGCGCTTGCCTGATCCGGCGTGGATCGCGTTCGCCACCGCCGGTGCGAGGGGCAGTGTGCCGAGGCCGCTGATGCCGCCTGGTGCTTCGCTGCTGGAGATCATTTGGACCACGACCTGCGGTGCATCGCCAAGGCGCGTGAGATCAAGTCCGCCCGCCGGCCGGGCGCGCGGCATGCCCGCAATCCATTCGGGCGAGGGGATGGTCGCCTGCGCGAGCGCCCAGATGAGACCTGCTTCGATCTGCTGGGCGGCGATACCGCTGTTGACGACCTCTCCGCAGTCTACGGCGGCGACAAGTCGATGGACCTTCACCTTCTGGTCGTCGCCGATGCTGGCGATCGCGACGAGGCCGATGTGCGAACCGAAGGCGGAAGCGCCGGCAATGCCCATTGTGCTGCCTGCTCCGCCACCGTCCCATTGCGCAAGCCTGGCGGCGGCCTGAAGGCAGCGCGCAAGGCGCCCGTTCCCGCCAAGCATCGACATGCGGAACGCGAGCGGCTCCATGCCAGCCGCACGAGCAAGCTCGTCGATGAAGCTTTCGGTGAAGAACGCGAACTCCCGCTGCGGCGATCCCCGCATGTATCCGGACGCGAAGGGCAGGGCGACGGGGACGGAATCGATGCGGACGCTGGCGATTGAATAGGGCGGGACCGATCCGTCGAGCGCGCTTCTGCCTAGGCTTGTTGGCGCATCCTTTCCCGACAGTCGTGCCAGCGATGAGCCGAGGCCATCCGCCGTCGCAACCCTCATCGACCAGGCGGCGGTAATTCCGCCGGCACCCGGAAGCGCTGCCATTCTCGCGAGGGCCCCGGGTGAAACACGATCGTGATTCTGGCTCGAAGATTGCGAGAGGATGAGTTGCACCGGGCGTCCGAGCGCCCTCGTCAGCGCAATTGCGATCGGCGCTGCATCGGGCTCGATTGCCCGGCCCGCCGGCTCGCCGGGAGGCATTGGATAGAGCGTGCCTTCCTGCCCCAAACCTGGCGCCTGCGTCGGCGCCCACAGCTCGACATTTTTGTTGCTGACCCGCGCCGTCGCCGTAATGGGCTCGAGGCCGAGGTGCTGCGAAGGCGCTGCATAATAAGTTGCGGCAAGCGGGCGCGAACCGCTCGTCGCAGCATCGTAATTGCCGCTGCTGAACCATTCTCTTGGCGCAACATTTGTCAGCGCGTCATCGAACAATGCGCGCATGTCGGCAGCCGTCGCAGCGCCGCTGAATTTCGGGTCGGCGGCCTTGAGCGCGCGATCGGCTTGCCACCAGCTCTCGGCGACCACTGCAATCCAGCGATCGCTGGCGCTCAGATGGCGAACGCCGGGCAGCTTCGCGATCGCTTCTCGCGAAAAGCCGGTGAGGCGGCCGCCAGGCGGTGCTAGTCGCGCACTTGCGTAAAGCATGCCCGGAAGTCGTACGTCGCCGGCAAAGCGCCAGCTGCCGTCAGCCTTGGCGGGCCCGTCGAGCCGCGGGACCGGGCGGCCGAACAACCGCTCTTTTTTCGTCTGGCGCAGCGGTGGGTTTCCCGGGGGGCTGCGGTCGGCCGCCTCTTCGGCAAGCTCGCCGAAGGTGAAGGTCCTGACGCCATTGATGACGAAACCATCCGCAGTCTCGCATTCAGAAGGATCGACGTTCCAGCGATCCGCCGCGGCGCCTACCAGCATCGCCCGTGCCATCGCCGCTGCTTCGCGCAGAGGCCGCCCGAAAGCCCGCACCGATGTCGAGTTGGCGGTAATGCGGATACCGTTGGGCCAGTCCTGTTCGTTGGCGAGAGGATTGGCATAAACCTTGGCAAGCGGAGCCGGCTCGACCGCTATCGTTTCCCACGCAGCGCCAAGCTCGTCGGCAACGATTTGCGGAAGCGCGGTCCAGATGCCCTGGCCGGTCTCGACCTGCGGCACGGCGACCGTGATCCGTCCATCGCGCGCGATCTTGATGAACGAGCCGAACGCCTGCTCGTCGCGAGCGACGGCAAGCTCGCTCGTCACGTGGCGCGGCCACAGCGAGAAGGCGATGATCAGGCCGACGCCGGCACCGCCGCCGATCAGGAGGGTACGGCGATCGAGCTTCAACTGGCGTATTGGGACTTGAGCGCGCGGCGGTCGATCTTCCCGGTGCCGAGGCGCGGCAGCGGTTCGGAAGAGAAAATGATCCGCTCCGGGATTTTGAACTTGGCAAGCTTTCCGTCGAGGAACGCGCGGAGATCGGCTTCGCTCAGCTGCTCGCCATTCTTCAGATGCACGACTGCGACAGGGACTTCGCCGAGGCGCTCGTCGGCAGCGCCGAACACCGCGGCCTCGGCGATCGAATCACAGGCATAGCATTCGGCCTCGACCTCGGCCGCGGAGATGTTCTCGCCGCCGCGAATGATGATTTCCTTCTTCCGGTCGACGATGAAGAGGTAGCCCTCCTCGTCGAGATAGCCGACGTCGCCCGTGCGGATCGTGCCATCCCTCGTCAGCATCTCGGCCGTGGCCTCCGGGTTTTTCCAATATCCCTTGATATTGGCCGCGGTGCGGATCCCGATTTCCCCGACTTCGCCTGCCGGGAGCGCCGTGTCGTCGGTTCCGAGGATCGAAACCTGCACAAGCGGCTTCTGCGCGCGGCCGGTCGATGCCGGCTTCGCAGCATAGCTGCTCCAGAAGTTGGCGCAGCCGGTCGCGTTGGTTTCCGTAAGGCCGTAGCCCAGTGCGGGCTGTGCTTTCGGGAATTCCTGCTGCAGCCGCTCGACATGGCTGATCGGCCGCGGCGCGCCGCCGGCGGTGATGTCTTTGAGGGAGGACAGGTCATATTTCCCGCGCTCCGGATGGTTCATGAGCTCGAGGCTCATGGTCGGAACGCCGACGAAATAGGTGATCTTCTCCTTCTCGATCAGCCTGAGCGCCTCGGTCGCGTCCCACTTGGGCATGATCACCATGCAGCGACCGACGACAAAGCTGTTGAGCATCACCGGCACCGCGCCGGTAACGTGGAACAGCGGGACGCTGAGCAGCGTGCGCGGGGTGGGCGGCGGATTGCCGTCCTGCTCGAGCAGGCTTTTGAGGACGATGAGGCCGATCGAATAAGCGTAGACGCCGGTGGTTACGGCGCGGTGCGTCGACAGGGCGCCTTTGGCTTCCCCCGTCGAGCCCGATGTGAACAGGATGGTCGCCTCGTCGTCCGGCGACAAATCGGGCAGCGTGACTGCTCGACCCTCGAACCGGTCCATCAGCGGAGCAATTGCTTCTTCGACCGGCTGCTCGATGGGAATGCAAACCGTTTCGTACCGGCCGCACCGCTCCGCGAGCCGTTTGGCGCGCGGCGGGTCGGCAATGATGAGCTTGGGATCGGCGAGAAGGATCGCATGCTCCATCTCGAACGGCTCCCACCAGCCGTTGAGCAAGGTCGCAATTGCGCCGGCCTTGAGGATGCCCATGTAGCAGATGATCCACGATGGGCAGTTGCGCATGGCGATCGCGACGCGGTCGCCCTTGGAGACTCCGCGGGCATGAAGTCCCTGTGCGAGCCAATCGGAGATGCGGTCGAGGTCGGCGAAGCTCAGGCGTTCGTTGCCGGCAACGACTGCCTCGTTCTGCGCGTTGAGGGCCGCGAAGGTCTTGAAGAAGACCGGAAGCGTTGCCGGGAAGTTGGTGACGATCGCGCGGCCGAGACTGTCCTCGCCGATGATGAGCCGCCCGCCGGGCCCGACAACCTTCGCGAGCTCTTCATCGTAGCGGCGATCCAGCTCATTTGGCATCGATTGTCGAGCTTCCTTTGCCTTTGCTGACATGCGTCTTATGAGGCGCTGAACTTTGATGGGGAAGCCCTTGCAAGCTGTCGACAACTCCCGCTTCGTTGCGTTCCCGGATTTGGGTCTGTCGCCCGTCGCGCTTCACCTCGGTCCCTTTGACCTTCGCTGGTACAGCCTTGCGTATCTCGCCGGCATCTTCATCGGCTATTGGTACCTGCTCAAGTTGCTGAAGCAGCCGGGCGCGCCATTCGCCCGCCGTCATGCCGACGATCTCGTTTTTTACGCGGCGCTCGGGATCATCCTCGGTGGGCGGCTCGGCTATGTGCTCTTCTACAACCTTGGCGAGTATCTGAGGCACCCGATCGAGATCGTGAAGCTGTGGGATGGCGGCATGTCGTTCCACGGCGGCGTGGTCGGGACGTCGCTCGGGATCTTCTACTTCGCCTGGAAACAGAAGCTCAACTGGCTGCGCATCCACGACTATGTGGCCTGCTGCGTGCCCTTCGGCCTGTTCTTCGGGCGACTTGCGAACTTCATCAACCAGGAGCTGTGGGGCGCGCCAACCACCGTTCCTTGGGCCGTCCGGTTCATGGAAGTGACGCCGCTCGGATACCAGCTTGGTCCGCCGCGTCATCCGAGCCAGCTTTATGAGGCGGTCCTGGAGGGTCTCGTCCTGTTCGCGATCCTCGCTTTCATGTTCTGGAGGACCAAGGCCCGCTACGAACCGGGCAAGCTCGTCGGCGCCTTCATCTTCTTCTATGGCGTCTTCCGCTTCGGGATCGAGTTCATTCGTGAGCCCGACAGCCAGCTGCGTGGGTTCGCCGAGGCGACGCATCTGCACATGGGCCAATGGCTGTCGCTGCCGATGATCCTCGGCGGCCTCTACCTGATGCTGACGGCTGCGAAGCGGCGAGTGCGCGTTGAGCCAACCGCAGGGACCGCCTCGGTCGCGTGACGCCGCTCGAGCGCGCACTTCGGGAGCGGATTGCGGCTGAAGGGTCGATCAGCGTCGAAGCCTATATGGAAGCGTGCAACGCTTATTATTACGCGACGCGCGATCCTCTCGGAGCGCTCGGCGACTTCACGACAGCGCCCGAGATCAGCCAGATGTTCGGCGAGCTCGTCGGCGCTGCACTCGCCGACTGCTGGCGGCGGGCCGGAGCGCCGGCCGATGCAATCTATGCGGAGCTGGGGCCGGGCAGGGGAACCCTCGCGAGCGACGCGCTCAGAATGATGCGTGCTGCGGGATTTCGTGGAGATGAGCATCTCGTCGAGACAAGTCCAGCGCTGCGCGAGATACAGAAGGCGTCGGTTCCGAACGCCAGCTGGCATGAGGATATCGACGACCTTCCGGCGAGGCCGCTCCTTCTGGTCGCCAACGAGTTCCTCGATGCTCTGCCGATTCGCCAGCACGTGGACGGTATCGAGCGCCGCGTCATCGCGGCGGCTGGCGGTCTCGCCCTCGACCGCGACGGCGAGATCATGGAGACATCGCCGGTGCGAGACGAGGCGGTGCAGTCGATAGCAGCCTGCCTCGCTGCAAAAGGCGGCGCCGCGATTTTCATCGATTATGGGCACGAGCGCAGCGCACCTGGCGACACGCTGCAGGCAGTGCGCGGGCATGCCTATGCGCCGCTACTCGCCAATCCCGGTGAGCAGGATCTGACGAGCCATGTCGATTTTGAAGCGCTCGCGGCTGCCGCACGGGGCGCGGGAGCCGCGGTGACACCGCTCGTGACGCAGGGCGAATGGCTGATCCGTCTTGGCATCGAAGCGCGCGCACAGGCGCTGTCGCGGGCAAATCCCGAGCGCGCCGCCGACATTCAAGGATCGCTGGAGCGCCTCACCTCGCGCGATCAGATGGGGGACTTGTTCAAAGTGATGGCGATCCACTCGCCGCACTGGCCCTCCCCGGCAGGCTTTGCATGAACTGCCGTGACGCGAGATCAGCGGACATGCCGGCGATCGACCGCGTGTTCCGGCAGAGCTTTTGCGAGACTTTCGGACATCTTTACCGGCCCGAGGATCTCGGCGCCTTTCTCGCGAAGTTCACGCCGGAAGCCTGGACCGAAGAGTTCAGCGATCCTCGCTATCGCTTCCGCATTGCCGAGATCGAAGGCGAACCGGTCGGCTATCTGAAGCTTGGTCCGTCGACCTTGCCGGTCGAGACCGAGGACTGCGCCATCGAGCTTCGCCAGCTCTACATCCTCAAGGAATATCATGGTGTCGGTATTGCGCATGCTCTGACGGATTGGGCGATCGACGAGGCACGGAAGCAGGGCGCGAAGGAACTGTACCTCACTGTCTATACTGATAACCATCGCGCCAAGCGCTTCTACCATCGCTATGGATTCGAGGCCGTGGGCCGGTACGACTTCATGGTGGGGGAACAGGCGGACGAAGACATCATCATGCGGAAACGGCTTTGAGCGAAGTTGAGGTAATCCGAGCGGTCAGCCTGGGGCGCCTTCCGCACGGCTTTCTTGGGCGCCGCGGGGGGATGTCTGTCGGTGAATGCGCGGGGCTCAACGTCGGCTTCGGCAGCAATGATGACCCGGAGGCGATTGCCGGCAACCGCCGCCTCGCCATCGCAGCCGTGCATCCGGAGGCGCAACTGGCGACCGTCCATCAGGTCCATTCCGCCGAGGCGGTCCTTGCCGACCAGCCGTGGCCGCAGGACGAGCGACCGCGCGCCGATGCGATGGTGACCGACACGCCCAACCTGCTCCTCGGAATCCTCACCGCCGACTGCGCGCCGGTGCTGTTCGCGGACCACAATGCGGTGGTCGTTGGCGCCGCCCACGCCGGTTGGCGCGGCGCGCTCGCCGGCGTTACGGACGCGACTATCGAGGCGATGGAGGAACTCGGCGCCAAGAGGGAAAATATCCACGCCGCGGTCGGCCCTTGCGTCGGGCAAGAGTCCTACGAGGTCGATGGAGCCTTTCGAGACCGCTTCGTCCACGCCGATCCCGACAACGCCCGTTTTTTCGTCACCGGGCCCTCCGGCAAGCCGCACTTCGATCTCGAGGCCTATGTCGTCCACCGCCTCGTTCTCGCAGGGATCGCGGAGATCGAGGCGGTCAATCTCGACACCTATGCCGATCCGGACCGCTTCTTCAGCTTCCGCCGCTCGACCCATCGCGGCGAGGCGGACTACGGCCGCCAGCTCAGCGCCATCGCGATCCCGGGCTAAACACCACAAGTTGGCCTTATCGGCAGTCGGGCCTTGCTTGATTGGCGCCGCGAGCGCGTTGGAGCTAAGGCCGCGGCCGAACGAGGAGACTTGAATTGCCCACCGAAGACGAACTGAGCGGCACCAGCGATCATCATCGGCCGCCGCGGCCCTCGCCTACCCAGATCGGGAACAAGAAGCTCAGCGCACAGACGCTGATGCTCGGTTACGGCTTCGACCCGGAGCTCAGCGAGGGATCGCTGAAGCCACCGATCTTCCTCACATCGACCTTCGTGTTCGAGAATGCGGCCGCGGGAAAGCGCTTCTTCGAGGGCGTGACCGGCAAGCGGCCGGGCGGGGCGGAAGGCCTCATCTACTCGCGCTTCAACGGACCCAATCAGGAGATTCTCGAGGATCGGCTAGCCGTCTGGGAAGATGCCGACGACGCGCTGGCTTTTTCGAGCGGCATGTCGGCTATCGCGACGCTGCTGATGACGTTCGTCCAGCCGGGCGACTGTGTCGTCCACTCTGGCCCGCTCTATGCGGCGACCGAGACCCTGATCGCCAAGATCCTTGGCCGCTTCGGCGTGTCCTGGATCGATTTCCCGGCCGGTGCGACGCGCGAGGAGATCGAGGCGGCGATCGCCAAGGGCAAGGAGAAGGGGCGCGTCAGCCTCATCTACCTCGAGAGCCCCGCGAACCCCACCAATGCGCTGGTCGATGTTGAAGCCGTCGCCGGCGCTCGCGATGCAATGTTTGGCGAGGGAGAACGTCCGCCGATCGCCATCGACAATACCTTCCTCGGACCGCTCTGGGCGAAGCCCCTGGCGCAGGGCGCCGACCTCTCGGTCTACAGCCTCACCAAATATGTCGGCGGTCATAGTGATCTCGTCGCTGGCGGGGTGGTCGGCGAGAAGGGCCTCATCAACCAGATCCGCATGATCCGCAATACGATCGGCACCATCTGCGATCCAAACACGGCGTGGATGCTGCTGCGCAGCCTCGAGACGCTGGAGCTGCGCATGAGCCGGGCCGGCGAGAATGCCGCGAAGGTCTGCGACTTTCTTCGCAGCCATCCGAAGGTCGAAAAGATCGGCTATCTCGGCTTTCTCGAGGAGGGATCGCGCCAGGCCGACATCTACAAGCGCCATTGCCTCGGCGCCGGCTCGACCTTCTCGCTCTACCTGCAGGGCGGCGAGAAGGAGGCGTTCGCCTTCCTCGACGCGCTGCAGATCGCCAATCTTGCGGTCAGCCTCGGCGGCACCGAAACGCTGGCGAGCGCGCCAGCGGCAATGACTCACCTTTCGGTGCCCGACGAACGCAAGAAGCAGCTCGACATCACGCCGAACCTGGTCCGCATCTCGATCGGGGTCGAAAACGCCGACGATCTCATCGCCGACTTCGCCAACGCGCTGCAGGCGGTGTGACGCCAACGGCGGCGCCGGAGTGCCGCCAGGCTCACTTTCGCGGCCTAACGCGGATTAGTGCAGGCACGATGTGTCCGAGCTACCAGGACTTGTGTGGCGGATAAGGACGAGCGTCCGACCCCCCCGTCCTTGTCCAATGGTAACTTGTTGCCAAACTATATTTGGTTAACAGATATTTAACCGCACTCTTGCGGGTCCTTACGGGAGGGGGCAATTCCCCGGGAAGAAACCTGGCTGGCTGTTCGCCGGCTCCGGACCGACGCGTCAGGAGCAAGCGCTGCAGAATATGCCGTCATTCTGGCGTTGATCGGCGCGTCCATCGGTGCCGCCGAGCTCGCCCTCAGCAGGAGCGTTGCTTGCTCGATGGACCGGGCCGCGATTGTCGTTGCCGGCGGCGAAGTTGATCCGGGGCACCAATACGGCCATTCCGATCCCAGGGGGAAAGCCAAGGGACATCGAAAGCCGAGCTGCTGAGTGAAGCATGACGGCCCGTTCGCCGCTTTGCCATCGGATTGCGACCGTTCTAGTGGTTCAGGTGAAGTGGCCGGGCAAAACCTAATCGAAGCGCAAGCGTCGGGGCGGGTCCTTCGCCTGACGTTGAACAACCCGCCGGCGAACCTCCTTTCCCTCGCTGCAATGGAGTCGCTTCAGGCCGAGCTCGACGCTGCGCGCGAAGAGGATACAGCCCGGGTGATTATCCTCGCAGCCGCCGGGAAGCTCTTCTCGGCCGGGCACGATCTCAAGGAAATGACACAGCATCGCTCCGATCCCGACGGTGGCCGGAGCTT
>JBJMUN010000087.1:0-3547 GCA_045811185.1 Sphingomicrobium sp. | reverse complement strand
GCGATGGACCAGGCGCAGAACAGCAAGGCCTTGGTCCATATGGAAGCGATGCTCTCGTCGATGACCGCCAGGGAGCGGGCCAAGCCCGAGATCATCAACGCCAAGCGCAAGATCCGCATCGCAAAGGGCAGCGGCACGACTGTTCAGGAGATCAACAAGCTCCTGAAGATGCACCAGGAAATGTCGACGGCAATGAAGCGCCTCAAGAAGATGGGCGGCCTCGGGAAGCTTGCGGCGATGTTCAACAAGGGCGGCCTCGAGGGCGCGCTCGGCGGACTTGCTCCTCCCGGCGCTCTTCCGCCCGGCGGACTCGGCCTTGGCGGAGCTCCTGGTGCGCTTCCCGGCCTTGGCGGCGGATCGCCGTTCAACCTGCCGCCTGGTTTTGACAAGTTTTCGAAGAAATAGAACATCTTAAGGAAGGAAGTTATAATGGCAGTTGCAATTCGTCTTTCTCGCGGCGGCTCGAAGAAGCGCCCCTATTACCGCATCGTCGTTGCCGACAGCCGCAACGCCCGTGACGGCCGTTTCATCGAGAAGGTCGGTACCTACAACCCGCTTCTCGCGAAGGATTCGCCCGAGCGCGTGAAGCTCGACACCGATCGCATCAGCCATTGGCTGAGCGTCGGCGCGCAGCCTTCTGACCGCGTGCTGCGCTTCCTCGACGCTGCCGGACTTCGCGAACGTCCGGCGCGCAACAACCCGAACAAGGCGGAGCCGGGCGAGAAGGCCAAGGAGCGTGGCGAGCAGCGCGCTGCTCGCGAGGCCGAGGCTGCCGCGGCAGCTGCAGCTCCCG
Source organism: Sphingomicrobium sp. (assembly GCA_045811185.1). Taxonomy (GTDB): domain Bacteria; phylum Pseudomonadota; class Alphaproteobacteria; order Sphingomonadales; family Sphingomonadaceae; genus Sphingomicrobium. The sequence continues at coordinate 2,754 of JBJMUN010000087.1, read as the reverse complement.
TCGAGGCCGAGGAAGCGTCGGAGCAGGCGCCGGCGGATGCTGCTGATGTCGAGGCCCCGGAGCCTGTCGCCGAGGAAGCCGCCGCCGAAGCGGAAGCTGGAGAAACTGCCGAGACGGCGGAAGCCTCTCCTGAACCCGCTGCCGAAGAGCCTGTGGCAGAAGCCGACGACCAGGGCGAATCCACCGCTGAGCCGGCCGAGGGCGCTGACGACGTCACGCCGCCCACCAGTGAGTCGCCGCAGGCCGCTGAGGCCGGCGGCGAGGGTGTGTCGACCGAAGAGCCGGCCGAAGGCGCGGCCGAGGATGCCAAGGCTTAAGTCATGGCAAGCGGCGATCGCGGCGAGCGCAGGATCGCCCTCGCAGCGGTCGCCGGTGCGCATGGGGTCAATGGCGAGCTCAGGTTGAAGCTCTTCAGTGAGAGCGCTGGAAATCTCGGCGCACATGCCAAGCTATATGTGGGAGGCGCCGAAAGGCGCCTCCTTTCCATTCGCGACAGCGGAAAGGCGGCTGTCGCCCGTTTTGAAGGTGTCTCCGATCGTTCGGCTGCCGAGGCTCTGCGCGGCTCACTGGTCGAAATCGACAGATCGGCGCTGCCGCCGCTCGAAGAAGACGAATATTATCACGTCGATCTCATCGGGCTGCGGGCCGTGGACCGCCAGGGCCAAGGCATCGGGATCGTGGTCGCGGTCGAGAATTACGGGGCAGGCGACCTGCTCGAGATCGAAACCGAGGGAGGCAAGCGCTCGCTGATCCCCTTCAAACCCCAAATTGCAGACTTGCAGGAGGATCGAGTGGTCCTCGATCCGGAGTTTCTCGCCTAGGTCCCGTCTTCCGCCTTTACCACTTCCTGGGTGGGTTCCCTCCAGCGCGGGTTTTGCGTGCAAAGGTCGTTGCGGATGGTCGTCGCGGCAACCCCGCCTTCACCCATTGCATGGCTGATCTGGTCGAGGCCGTGGACGACGTCTCCTGCGGCGTATAGTCCGGGGACGCTCGAGCGCTGGTGATCGTCGCACAGGATGCAGCCGTCCGATGCGAGCTTTGCTCCGAGCATTTCGGCAAGTTGCGTGTGCGTGTCACTGCCGAGCGCCGGATAGATGCTGTCGAAGGTGTAATGGCCTTCGGCCGTGTCGACCGTGATGCAATCCTTCGCGAATGCCACCGCTTGGGCGGGGCCATCGACGCAGTCGATCCGCGCGTCCTTCAGCCTGGCGCTGTCCTCGGCCTTCAGCTGGAGCGCCTTGTCCGGCGCGATTAACGTGACGTCCGCCGTAAAGGTCCGGATGAAGAGCGCCTCGGCGACGCCATGGCTGTCGCTGCCGATGACGCCGACCTTCTTGTCCGTCACCTCGTACCCGTCGCAGATCGGGCAGTAACGGACGAGGCCGCGTGCGAGCGCGTCGTCGTGCAGGTCCTCGTCCATCGGCGGGCGGCGGTTCGTAACGCCGGTTGCGATGAGGATCGTGCGCGCGATGGCCGAGCCGGATCCCCAGGTGGCGGTGAAGTGGCCGCTCTCGGCGTCCCGCTCGAGCTTGGTGACAAATTCGGTCTCGATCTTCGCGCCATATTTGCAGGCCTGATCGCGCATTCGGCGTAACAGTTCGCTGCCCTCGATACCCTCGGGATAGCCGGCATGGTTTCGAGTGCAGGGGATCCACGATGCGCGGCTCTTACCGCCGTCAACCACGAGGATGTCGAGGTGGAACCGGGCAAGGTAGATGGCGGCGGTCAGGCCCGCCGGTCCGCCGCCGACGACCAGGCAGTCGAGAATGGGTTCCATCCGCTGCCCAATGGATTGCCGCACGGGCGGTTCCCGACTAGCCCGCCGAGCATGAACTGGACCTTCGTTCTCATCGGGTTCGCGCTCGCTGTATTCATGGGCTCGGCACTGGTGTCGCTGCTCGCGACCATTCGGCCGCAATGGAGCCGTCGCCGCAAGAGGATGGTCGCCGCATCGATCCTCCCGGCAATTGCGATCCTCGCAGCACTGATCGGAATCCTCGTCATCTCGACGTTCGATCATGGTGAGAGCGAGCACATTGAAGACCTCGCCATCGCCGCAGTCGCTACCATTGGAGGCGGATTCTCGCTCCTCGCGTGGGTCGGTGGCCTTCTCGGTGCCACGCTTACGAGCCGAAGGCACCGGGGATGAGCTTTCGCGCTTCCGTGCTGACGCTTTATCCGGACATGTTCCCGGGGCCGCTCGGCGCGAGCCTCGCAGGCCGCGCGCTAGCCGACGGCATCTGGAGCCTCGAAGCAAGAAACATCCGCGATTTCGCGTCCGACAAGCATCGCAGCGTGGACGATACGCCGGCCGGTGGCGGCGCCGGGATGGTGCTTCGTCCGGACGTTCTGGCGGCTGCGATCGACAGCGTAGCTGACGGTCGACCGATGCTCGCGCTGACACCCCGCGGTGCGCCGCTCACGCAAGGTCGAGTCCGCGAGCTCGTCAGGGCGGATGGGGTCATCCTCCTTTGCGGTCGTTTCGAGGGATTCGATGAGCGTATCTTCGAGGCGCGTGCTCTCGAACCGGTGTCCGTCGGCGACTATGTCCTCTCCGGCGGCGAGCTTGGCGCAATGGTTATCCTCGACGCTTGCGTAAGGCTGCTCCCCGGGGTAATGGGCGCGGCCTCAAGCGGTGAGGAGGAGAGCTTCGAACAGGGTCTCCTGGAATATCCGCACTATACCCGACCAGTGACATGGGAAGGGCGCACGATCCCCGAAGTGCTGCGGTCGGGGGATCATGCGAAGATCGCG
>JBJMUN010000086.1:0-22754 GCA_045811185.1 Sphingomicrobium sp. | reverse complement strand
CCACTCGCCTGGAGCCGCTTCGCCGCGTCGATGGTGATCTTGGCGACGCCGTCCCAGTCGCCCGAAAGCTCCATCTCGGCGACGGGCGCCAGGTCGAGGCTCTCGATCGACAGCAACGCGCTGTGCAGCCCGCCGAGCCGCAGCGCAATGCCCCGGTTGATATGGTCGTAATAAAGCGCGGTCGACGACCAGCTCGTCCCGCCGATGATGCCCAGCTTGCGCACGTGAATGCCCCTTCCCGATGTTCGAATCTCGTCCGCGTGAATCACGGCCCCCGTGGTGATCCATTCTGCCAACAAGGATGAAGCGACAAGCGGTAAATCACTGATTTACCCCAAGTTGAATCAGATTTGCGCCGAGCGGTTTGGCGCTCGATCAGCCAAGCGCCTTGACGATCTCTTCTACCATCTTCTTGGCGTCGGCGAGCAGCATCATCGTGTTGTCCCGATAAAAAAGCTCATTGTCGACGCCGGCATAGCCGACGCCGCCCATTGACCGTTTCACGAAGAGTACGGTGCGAGCCTTTTCGACGTCGAGCACGGGCATTCCGTATATTGGTGAGCTCTTGTCCGTCTTCGCTGCTGGATTGGTGACGTCATTGGCGCCGATGACGAAGGCAACGTCGGTCTGCGCAAACTCGCTGTTGATGTCCTCGAGCTCAAAGACTTCGTCATAGGGAACGTTCGCCTCCGCAAGGAGGACGTTCATGTGCCCGGGCATGCGACCAGCGACGGGGTGGATTGCGTACTTCACCCGAACGCCTTCCTTCTTGAGGAGGTCGGCCATCTCGCGAAGCGCGTGCTGCGCCTGGCTCACGGCCATGCCGTACCCCGGAACAATAATGACCTGTTCGGCCTGGCTCATGAGGAAGGCAGCGTCTTCCGCGGAGCCACGCTTGTACGGCCGATCGATGGCAGCAGCAGCGCCAGCGCCGGCTACTGCATCACCGCCAAAACCCCCTGAAATCACTGACAGGAAGCTGCGGTTCATCGCCCGGCACATGATGTAGCTGAGGATCGCGCCCGAGCTGCCAACCAAAGCACCAGTAATGATCATCGCGCTGTTGTGGAGCGTGAACCCCATCGCTGCAGCGGCCCAACCGGAATAGCTGTTCAGCATCGAGATCACGACCGGCATGTCGGCGCCGCCGATGGGGATGATGAGCAGGAAACCGATCGCGAAGCTGAGGACAGTGACCGTCGCAAATACCCAGGGCGACTGGTCCTGCGTGAAATAAGCGATCAGCCCGAGGATCGCTGACAGGGTGCCGAGATTGATCGCATGGCGAAGTGGCAACAGTATCGGCTTGCCCGACATATTGCCGTTGAGCTTCAGGAAGGCGATCACCGAGCCGGAGAAAGTGATTGCACCTATCGCGACGCCAAGGCCCATCTCGATCCGGCTGACCGGCAGGATGCTGACGAAGGACGGACTGGCAATCGGAGTGATCCGCACGGCGATGCCGAACGGCTCTGGGTTGAGGTAGGCCGCGGCCCCCACGAGCACCGCAGCCATGCCCACAAGACTGTGGAAGGCGGCGACCAGCTGCGGCATCGCCGTCATCTGGATCTTGCGCGCCGTGACGAGGCCGATGCCGCCGCCGATCGCGATCGCGAGCAGGATCTCGCCGATCGTTGCGAAGTCCGGCATGTAAGTGTCGTAAGCGGGAGCGCTTTCGAACGTGCCAAGGTACGGCACATGCGTGACGAGCGTAGTTACGACAGCAATTGCCATCCCGAGCATGCCGGTCATGTTGCCGCGCCGGCTGCTCTCCGGGTTCGAAAGCCCCCTCAGCGCAAGGATGAAGCAGATGCCGGCGACCAGATAGGCCAAAAGAACCCACGCAGGTTGCGCATGAGCCGTCTCAGGCATCTTTGCGCTCCCGCTTCTTGTACATCGAGAGCATTCGCTGTGTGACCGAGAAACCGCCGAAGATGTTGACGCTTGCAAGGGCAACGGCGACGAGGCCTAGCCATTTTGAGCTCGCGTGTCCCGCGGCGGCGGATGCGATCAGGGCGCCTACGACGATCACCGAGGAAATGGCGTTCGTCACGCTCATCAGGGGCGTGTGCAGCGCCGGCGTCACCGACCAGACGACGAAATAGCCGACAAAACAGGCAAGCACGAAAATCGACAGGATCGAGATGAAGTCCATGAGCCCTCCGGCTGAACAGCGGAAGCTTTGTGGCGGGTCGCAAGGAGGCTGTCGAGTGCCTTGGGAACGCGCCCGTTAATCAAAGCGCGGTTATCGTTTTCCTAACCTTTACGCGCGCATACGTGCGGCAAGCTCAGGGAAGGAAGCTCAGCGCAAGTGTCCAAGCGCAATAAGCCAGCTCGGGAACTTAAGCCGTTGAAGCTGCTGTTTTGGACGGCAGTCGCCGGCCTCCTCTTCGGCCTGATCGAATTCGGTCAGATCGCCGAGGATTTCCTGCGCGTGGCCCGGAACGACTTCCACCGCCACAAGGCCAGCGGCGACGTCGTTCTCGTTCTGGTCGACGATCAATCGCTTCATAATGTCGCGAACTGGCCATGGCCGCGAAGCGAGACCGGCAAACTGATCGATCGAATTGCCGCGAGCCGCGCGCATCGAACGTTCGTGGACATCAACCTGTCGTTTCCAAGCAGCCGGGCAGAAGATGCAGCGCTCGCCCGTTCGATTGAAAAGGCTGGCGAAGTGACGCTATTCGCCCGCTCGAAGGTCGGAAGCACGGGCAATTTGAAAGACGTAGACGGCCGCCCGCTGCCGATATTTGCGCGGCACGCCAAGCTGGCGCTGGCCACCTTCAGGTATAATTACCAGAACGCGATCTGGCATCTGCCCTGGGCCGGCGAACTCGGCGGTGAGACGGTCCCGTCATTCGCAGCCGCGATTGCGGACAAGAAAGGTCCGCCCGGCGCCAGCTTTCCGATCGACTACTCGATCGATGTCACCACCATCCCTGCCTATTCCGCACTCGACGTGCTGAATGGCACCGTCTCAAGCAAGCAGCTCGCCGGCAAGGACGTCATGATCGGCACGGGGTCGGAAATCCTCAACGACAACTTCTTCGTGCCAGGCTACGGCCGCGCATTCGGGGTACAAGTTCATGCGCTCGGCGCGGAGACCCTGAAGCAAGGTCGTCCGCTGACGCTCGGCTGGATTCCAGGCTTCCTGTTCGGACTTGCGGGTGCTGCTCTCGCCCTCGCGGTGAAGAACGGTCGAATGACGGCGGCGATCATTTCGCTCTTCACTGCCGGGCTCCTGATCGTTCCGGGCTTCCTGGAGGCGCATCTGGTCTTCGCCGACATCACTCCCGGTTTGTTCGTCCTGCTGACGATCAGCACTACGCTGGGATGGCGGCGCTACCGGACGCGCGGGCTCGTCAATCCGATCTCTGAACTGCCCAATCTCAATGCACTGAGGGGCAATCGTGAAGGTCGCAAGCGAGCCCTCGTCGCTGCACGGCTGCTCAATTACGAGGAAATCGTCGCGACGCTGCAGCCGGGCAGCGAAAGGCAGCTCGTCGACCAGATCGTCTCGCGCCTGAAGGTCGGCTCGGCAGAGCGCGTGCTCTACCAGGGCGACGGAGGGATCTTCGCCTGGTTCGAAGATTCGACGCAGCCGTTTGGCAACCACCTGGAAGCCCTTTATGCCCTGTTCCGCAATCCCGCCCGGGTCGCCGGATTGTCCATCGACCTCACCATCTCATTCGGAGTCGAGGTCGGCAGCGGGCGCTCCATCGAAAACCGCCTCGCCGGCGCCCTGGTGGCTGCCGAAGAGGCAGCGCATGACGGACTGAAGTGGAAATACCACGACCCGGAAACGCTGGAGAACGCATCGTGGAGATTGTCGATGCTGAGCCAGCTCGACGAGGCCATCGACCGTGGGGAAGTGTGGGTAGCCTATCAGCCCAAGCTCAATCTTGCGACGCGGCAAATTATCGGTGCCGAGGCGCTGGCACGCTGGACGCACCCTGAAAAGGGTCCAATTGCCGCGTCCGAATTCGTCGCTGCGGCCGAACAGAATAATCGCATCGGCAAGCTCACCGACTTCGTGCTTGAGAAAGCGGTCGCCGCCGCGGCACAGATTAACAAGCGCGGCGCCGAGTTCGAGATTGCCGTCAATTTGTCGGCGCGACTGCTCAGCGACAAGGGCTTCACCCTGCGCCTGGCGGCGCTCCTCGCGCGACACGGACTGCCAGCGGAGCAGCTGACGCTGGAGCTCACGGAGACAGCCGCGCTGACCGGCAGCGGCGAAGGCATCGACATGATCTCCCGCCTGCGCGACCTCGGCGTCAACATCGCGATCGACGACTATGGGACCGGTCTCTCGACGCTCGACTATCTAAAGAAAATCCCAGCCACCGAGATCAAGATCGACCAGAGCTTTGTTAAGGGCATGGTCGAGAACCGCAGCGATCGATTGATGGTTCAGTCGACCATCGGCCTGGCTCATTCGCTCGGCCGGAAGGTCGTCGCTGAGGGCGTCGAACATCGGGACATACTCGACCTGCTCGTCGGAATGGGCTGCGACATTGCGCAGGGCTTTGCCATTGGACGCCCGATGAGCCTCGACAGCCTGACGAAGCGGCTTTCCTCCGAGCGGAAGCGCACCGCCGCCTAATTCCTTCAGTTTAATTGCCAAAACTTGGTGGCGCGCGTCCGCGCGCGATCTTCTTGGTTAATAGTTTGCTAACCATAACGATTAAGGTTAACCTCCCCTCAGCTGCCGAATCGCAGTGCAAACAAGGGGTGACCGGCATGAAAAAGGTTAAGCCTGGCCGCGGCTTCTGGGATTGGCTCATGGGCTCGGGCTGGTGCTCGGGCGGCTCGAACGGCTGATCACGCTGCCGTCGGACAAATTCCGACCAAAATCCGAGTAATTGTTCAAACCGAGCGGCGAAATTTCGCCGCTCGGTTTTCGTTCGTCTCGACGGTTTAATCGAGTTTTCGCAACGCTACCCTTATCATTTGCTAACCCTAATAATTAAGGTTAACCAATCAGCGGCTGCCGAATCGCAGTGCAAACAAGGGGTAGGGAAATGAAGAAAGCGAAAGCGGGTCGCGACGGGTTCTGGGATTGGCTCATGGGTTCGGGCTGGGCATCTGGTGGCTCCAACGGTTAACTTCCGTTCGGGCTCGATGTAGTTCGAACTGCAGTTTACGAGTTTCAGGAAGCGCCCGTGCCAAACGGGCGCTTTTTTGTACGCGAGGATCGAGCTTTTTGTCGCGGCTGGCGCGGCAAATCGTCTCGCGTTAGGCCGCGCCATGCTTCGTCAGGCGAACCGCATCGTACCGATTCGGGCAGAGCAACCCGGTCTCCATGAATTCACCGGCGAGGTCCGCAAATTCGTTACCGAATGCGGCATGGAAGAAGGTCTCCTCACGATCTTCTGCCGCCACACGTCCGCATCACTGGTAATCCAGGAGAATGCGGCTCCGGCGGCGCGCAGGGACCTGGAAAGCTATTTCGAACGGATCGCACCTCAGGGCGTCGGCTACGAACATGACGATGAGGGTCCGGACGACATGCCCGCGCATCTGCGCAGCGCGTTGACCGCGACGCACCTGTCGATACCCGTCGAGGCAGGACGTCCCCTTCTCGGCACCTGGCAGGGGATCTTCCTGTTCGAACATCGACGCAACACGCCCGAGCGCGAGATTGCGCTCCATATGATCGGCGAATGAGCCTCGAGAGCGTTCGCGCGTGGCTGGCGGAACATGCGCCTGACCTGCGTCTCATCGAAGTCGAAGAGAGCACCGCCACGGTGGATACAGCTGCAAAAGCGCTTGGGGTCGAGCCGGGGCGCATCGCCAAGACGCTCGCCGTTCGTGCAGGCGATCACCTGTTTCTTCTCTGCACGCGCGGCAATGCTCGTCTCGACAACCGCAAGTGCAAGGATGAGTTCGGCGCCCGTCCGAGAATGCTTGGAGCGGAGGAGACATTCGATCTTACCGGCCATCCTGTCGGCGGCGTCTCTCCATTCGGACTTAAGAACCCACTGCCCACCTATCTCGACGTATCATTGAAACCGTTCGACCTCGTCTACCCAGCCGGTGGATCGCTCAACACGTCGGTGGAGGTTTCAACGGAACGGCTCTTCACGCTCGTCGGCGAGCGATGGGTCGACTTATGCCGGCTCCCGGAGGAATCGGAGCGGGCTTAGCTCCTCTGCAGAAACACCCGGCACGGACCAGGTCTCGCGGGCGATCAGTGCAGCTGCAATTGCCGCAATCGCGGGTGAGGTCTGGAGGCCAAAGCCGCCCTGCCCTGCGAGCCAGAAGAAGCCCTCTGCGTCGGCCGCGAAACCGACGGCCGGGTGCCGGTCGGGCGTAAATGTCCTCAGTCCTGCCCATCGACTGTGGATATGTTCGACCTTTACAATCGTCCGCTGTTCCATGCGGTAGGCCGCGAGCGCCACCTCATATTCGTCCGGCTGCGCGTCGCATGGGTTGCTGGGCACCTCATCCATCGGAGAGGCGAACAGCCTACCGCTCTCCGGAGCGAAATAGAGCTCATCACCGACAGTCTTGGCGAACGGCAGTCGTTCGAGGCGCGTCCCTGCCGGTGCATCGAACGTGATTATGGTTCGACGCTTCGGCTTCAATCCGATCGGCTGCACCCCCGCAAGGACCGCCACCTGGTCCGCCCAGGAACCTGCGGCATTGACGATGAGAGGTGCTGAAAAGCGCTCCCCTTTCTCGCTTGCAACGCTCCATCTGCCATCCAGCCGTTGAATGCTCCTGATGCGATGGCCGGTGGCGAGCGTCCCGCCGTTTGCCTTTATCTGACGCAGATTGCCTTGAAGAAGTGCGTGCGGATCGAGGCGGATGCCGTTTCGATCGGCGATTCCATGAATGGCCTCGTCCCTTAGCAAAGGGCAAAGATCATGCACGCCGCGGACGTCGAGCCGCTCGAGCTTCGCGAACTCGCTGATTTCCGCATCGAGCGCGTCGAGTGCTTCCTTTTCATCCTCGAGGGCATGGACCAGCACAGGCATGCGATGCCCGAGCGGAACGTCGGTGAAATTGCCCGGCGGGCTTTCGAAGAATGGGCGGCTTGCAAGGGTGAGCGCCCGCACGAGCCGGTCGCCCAGCGCGTAATGGACCATTGTCGCGCTGCGTCCCGACGAATGGAAACCGACTTGCTCTTCGGCCTCGACGACTGTCACTCGTGCTTGCTTTGACAGCACTGCGGCGACGGACAGGCCGGCAATTCCGCCGCCGATCACCAGGATGTCCGGATTGTTCATTTCAGCCGTCAGGCGGCGGTAAGCCGCTCGTTCACCACTTTGCCGCCTTGCGTCAGCCTGATGCTTTTGACGATCTCGTCATCATCGGGAAGCACTGGCGTGCCCTGATCCTTGTCCCAGAAGGCTGATAAGAAATTGTAGAGATTACGGGCAAACAGAGCCGACGAATCCGCCGCCAGCGTCCGCGCAAGGTTCGAAGCGCCGATGATCGTCACCCCATGCCTGATGACGCGTTCACTGTTGACCGTGCCTTCGACATTACCGCCGGCGTCGGCAGCAAGATCGACGATCACACTTCCGGGCCGCATGCTCGCAACCTGAGCATCGCTTATCAGCCGTGGCGCAGGCCGGCCCGGAATCAGGGCAGTCGTGATGACAATGTCCTGCTTGGCAATATGGCTCGATACCAGCTCCGCCTGCGCTTTTTGATACTCTTCGGACATTTCCGTTGCGTAGCCGCCCGCACCCTCCCCCTCGATGCCCGCGACATTTTCAACGAAGATCGGTTTCGCGCCAAGCGACTGGATCTGCTCCTTGGTCGCGGACCGCACATCTGTCGCACTGACTTGGGCGCCCAGGCGACGACCAGTCGCGATCGCCTGAAGGCCGGCAACGCCGACCCCCATCACGAACAGCTTTGCCGGGCTTACCGTGCCTGCGGCCGTCATCATCATGGGAAAGGCACGCCCGTAGGCTGCGGCGCCATCGATGACCGCCTTGTAGCCGGCCAGGTTCGATTGCGACGACAGGATGTCCATCGACTGAGCGCGCGTGATACGCGGCATCCACTCCATCGCCAGTGCTTCGAGACCGGCACCGGCATATGCATCCACCGCGTCACGCCGACGCATCGGGTCGAGAGCGCCGACCAGCAATGCGCCTTTCTCGGCTCCGGTGAGCGCCGCACCGTCAGGCCCGTTGACAGTGAGAATGATCCCTGCACCTCTGAGCACGTCCGAGCGCGAACCGAGCTTGGCGCCTGCAGTTTCGAAATCCGCATCCGAAATTGAGGCACTCTCGCCTGCTCCGCTTTCGACAGCGACCTCGGCGCCAAGCGCGACGAACTTCTTCACGGTCTCGGGAATGGCGGCGCAGCGCGTTTCGCCTGCCGCTTCTTTGAGGACCGCGATCTTCATCGATCTACTTGAGAATCAAGAGGACGATGAAGCCGATGATGAGGCAGGTGATCGCGCTGTATTTCAGCAATTTCGTGAAACGCGTGTAGTCGCGAACATGCACCGCAACGTCCTGCGTCGGCGGGCTGACGAGCAGCGGCTCTTCTTCGGCCATTCGAGTTTCCCCTCTAACTTATCGGTGTTTGGAGCCGTCCATAACAAGGCTGCCCTCGCTGCCCAAGCCTGAACCTAGCGCATCGAGAAGTTAAGGCGACCTTTACTCCTCGTCGCTTAGGCTGCCCGTTGGAGAAGGCCGCCAATCCCATGCGTGAAGAACCAGTTCGTTCCCTCCTGCTGCTGGATGCCAATCCCGAAGAGCGCCGGCTGATCTCGGCGATCGCGGGCCGGGCGGGGTGGAGCGTGGTCGGCGCTGCCGACGAGGAAATGGCGCTTGCGCTGCTCCAGGGTCCCCACGGCCGTGAGGTCCTGTCGGTCCTCCTTAGCAGCTGGGATACCGAGAAGGGCCCCCAGCTCATCGCCGCGATGCGCGAAGACAAGCCCGACCTGCCGGTGATCGTCCTGTCGCATGGCGATACGGTCTCTGTCGCGGTCGATGCAATGCGCGCCGGCGCTTCGGACTTCCTCGTGCGCCCTGTAGCCCCTGAGCGCCTCATCGAGGCGCTGGCGGCCAATGCCGACCGGCGGCGCGCTGCCGGCGAATTGGCACCGGTATCCGAAAAGCTCGCCCCGCCCCTGGCACTCGAGCAATTGATCGGCGCCGCACCCGAATTCCGCGCCGCGCTCGCCGTGGCCGCGAAGTCAGCCCGCAACCGTCTGCCCGTTCTCATCATTGGTGAGCCAGGCACGGGCAAGGAAACCGTCGCACGCGCAATCCACGGCGCCAGTCTCCGGGCCAAGGGCCCGTTGCTCTCGCTCGACTGCAAGGCGGTGGCCGCCAACATCATAGACAGCGAGCTGTTCGGACATGAGAAAGGTGCCTTCCCGGGCGCTTTCACCTCCAAAACCGGCAAGCTCGTCCAGGCGGACGGCGGGACGCTGGTTCTCGACGAGATCGGATGCCTGCCCGCGGAGACACAGGAACTGCTTGATCGGGTCCTCGCTACGGGTGAAGTGCGGCCGGTGGGCCTCAACGGCAGCTATTCGATCGACGTTCGCGTGATCGCCACGAGCAGTCGACCGCTGCCTGAAGATTTCCACGCCGGCCTCGCCGAGCGCATTGCCTCAACCACGGTCACGCTGCCGGCTCTTCGTGATCGCAGCGGCGACATTCCGGAACTCTCGCGCCACCTTCTCCAGCGACTGGCGGAGCAGACCGGACTCGACGAGCTCTCGATCGGCAACGATGCTCTTGCTGTCCTGATGCGCTACGGATGGCCCGGCAATGTGCGCCAGCTTGCGGGCGTGCTGTTTCGTGCTGCGCTTCAATGCCAGGGAAGCTCGCTAACGGCGCAGCATTTTCCGCACATCGCAATCCAGTCGCGCTACACCGGGCGCCGTACCGACTTTTCGCCGACGCTCAGCGAGGCGCGAAGCGAGCAGGTCCTGGCCGGCGCTCCGAGCGTTACTCTTTATAGCGCCGACGGCCATCTGCGGCCTCTCGAAGAGATCGAGGCCGACATCATTCGCCTTGCAATCGGCCACTATCGTGGCCGCATGACGGAAGTCGCACGAAGGCTGGGGATCGGCCGCTCGACGCTTTACCGAAAGCTTGGCGAACTCGGGATCGACACCGCCGCCTAAGGCCGCGGCGTAAGCGCCTGGTCGCGCATTCCCCGCCAGACACGCAGCGCCTGTACGGTTTCCGGGACATCATGGACGCGAATGATCTGCGCGCCCTGTTCCGCAGCCTTCATCACAAACGCGATGCTGCCCGCGAGGCGCTTTTCGACCGGCGCTTCGCCTGACAGCGCGCCGATCGTCCGCTTGCGGCTCGCGCCGATCACCAGCGGGCAGCCGAGCGAATGGAACAGCGCGAGGCCATTCATCAGTTCGAGATTGTGGGCCACGTTCTTCCCGAAGCCAAAGCCGGGATCGATGAGGATGTGCTTGCGATCGACTCCAGCCTCGACGACTGACGCGATCCGCTCCTCGAACCAGATGTATATTTCAACGAGAACGTCGTCGTAGCGAGGATCATCCTGCATGACTTCGGGAGCGCCTTTGTGGTGCATCAGCACGACGGGCACGTTGAGCGAAGCCGCGACCTCGGCAGAGCGCGCATCATATGTCAGTGCAGATACGTCATTGATCATGTGCGCGCCCGCCTCGACGGCTGCCGCCATGACGTCAGCCTTGCGGGTGTCGACTGATACGGCGGCACCGCCAGAATGCAGCAGCCGGATCACCGGCGCGACGCGCTCGATCTCGTCCCCTTCCCAGATGGACCGTGCGCCCGGTCGCGTCGATTCCCCACCGACATCAACGATCGCGGCGCCTTCGGCGGTCATCTGGGCTCCCGCTTCCGCGGCGGTGGCGGCGTCAGAATATTGGCCACCATCGGAGAAGCTGTCCGGTGTCGCGTTAACGATCGCCATGACCTGGGGCTGGTCGAGCCTGACAGTGCGCGCACCGAGCTCTAAGGGCTGCCGCGGCCTCGTGAGTTCCTCCCACTGCCTGGCCATCCCCTCATCGAAGTGGCTTTCAATGCCTTCGACTGCAACCAGCTCGGTTGAGGCACGGCAAAGACCTTCGAGCCGGATCAACTCGACCGCGGCGAACCAGTTCAGCCCGCCAGCAAGTCGCGCGACCTTTGCATCATGACCGACAGGAGAATCGACGAAGCCCGTTGGGCGAAGGAGCGTGCGCATGGGCCCGCGCTATAGCGCGGCAAGATGCTGTTGCCGCAAGGCGTCGAGCACGGTGAGTGAGCCGCCCTGCTCCACGTGCCAGAACGTCCAGCCGTTGCAGGATGGTGCACCTTGCAGCGCCGCGCCGACCTTGTGGATCGAGCCCGTATGGATGTCGCAGACGATTGATCCGTCCGCACGGACGCTCGAGGTCCAGCGGCGCTTCGCATCCGTCAGAGTCGTTCCAGCCGGAACGAGTCCATTCTCGACCAGTACGCCGAATGCGACGCGCGGCTGCTCGCGCTTGTCCGGCACTGTCTTCATCGCGCTCTCGTCAAGCGGCAGGGTCGACGCGATACGTTCGTGGGCGACCTTCACGTAAGCCGGCTCGCGCTCGATCCCGATCCATCGGCGTCCAAGCCGCCGAGCCACGGCGCCGGTCGTGCCCGTTCCAAAGAACGGATCAAGCACAACGTCGCCCGGCTTCGTACAGGCCAGCAAAATCCGGTACAGCAAAGCCTCGGGCTTCTGCGTCGGGTGAGCTTTCGATCCATCTTCCCCCTTTACGCGCTCGCCGCCGGCGCAAATTGGCAGCAGCCAGTCGGATCGCATCTGAAGGTCGTCATTGAGCGCTTTCATCGCCCGATAATTGAAGGTGTAGCGAGCCTTTTCATCCTTGGCGCACCAGATGAGGGTCTCGTGCGCATTGGTGAACCGAGTACCGCGGAAATTGGGCATCGGGTTCGACTTGCGCCAGACAATGTCGTTGAGGATCCAGAAGTCCGCATCCTGAAGCAGCGCGCCGACCCGGTAGATGTTATGATAGCTGCCAATCACCCAGATCGTGCCGTTGTCCTTGAGGATCCGCCGGGCCTGCTCCAGCCATTCGCGGGTAAAGTCGTCATACGCCGCGAGGCTCTCGAACTTGTCCCAATCGTCGTCGACGGCATCGACGCGGCTGCCTTCCGGACGGAACAGATCGCCGCCGAGCTGCAGGTTGTACGGCGGATCGGCGAAAATCATGTCGACCGAATTGTCGGGCAGCCGCGCCATCTCGGCGATGCAATTGCCCTCGAGAATGGCGTCGAGCGGCAGCTCGCGCTTCGGCGCCTTTACGGGCCGAAATGAGGTCGGCTGCTCCGCAATGCGGGCGAGAAGATTCATCGTCGGTCGGGCCCCTTCCGTTACGCTTGCGAAAGGTGAGTCACGCGGGACTCGCGGTCAAGCGATCAAGGGTTAACGCCCCGCGATGGGACGCAAATCTCAGGCGGCTGGGCGGACCGGATGCACAAGATGTTGAGTGAGCTCGGCAGGCGCAGACTCAACTTGTGGTGGGTGTGACTCGGAAGACTCGCTCGCCGCGATTTCGAAAATCAGCTCCGGTTGCGAAGCAGCGGCAATGATTTGCCGCACCAGCCCGAAACTGCGGCGGTGAAGGGGCGTCGGTCCAAGCTCCCGAAGCGCCCGCCGGTGATCCGGCGTCGGATATCCGCGGTTCCGTTCCCACCCATAGCCAGGATAATCGCGTGCATAACTGGCCATCATCCGATCGCGCGTCACCTTCGCGATAATCGACGCGGCCCCGATCGAGCGGCACTTGGCGTCGCCGTCGACGATCGCTTTCGAGGGGCGCTGCCACTTCGGAAGCGCATTGCCGTCGACAAGCACCCACGCGGGCTCCAGTCCAAGTGCATCGACCGCGCGCGTCATCGCCAGCATCCGCGCCCAGTAGATGTTGATCTCGTCGATCTCCTCGACCGATGCCATCCCCACGCCCCAGGCCGAGCATTTGATGAGCCTGGCGTAGATCGCCTCTCGCTTTTCGATCGGCAGGTTCTTGCTGTCGTCGATACCCCGAGGGAATTTATCGCGATCGAGGATGCAGGCGGCGGCCACGACCGGCCCTGCGAGCGGCGCGCAGCCGGCCTCGTCGACGCCGGCGAGCGGCTGCGGGAACTCTAGCTCGAGCTTGAAGGAGCAGCGCCGGGGCATGGCTCACAAGCCTATGGAGCGCGTCGGTGAGTCGCCAGTAGGCAATTGAATATTTTGTGGATTAGTCCATCCGCCACGGCGGGTATCGGCGGTTCTCGCCCGCCTTGTAGAAGAAAATGATATTGCCGTCGGGATCGCGGAGGCGCGCCTCGCGCCACATCCAGGGCTGGTTGCGCGGTCCATGTTCAAAGACGATGCCGCTTCGAGCAAGTTGCTCGACACGTTCGTCGAGGTCATCGCATTCGAAGTAGACGGCCGAGGTGGCGATGATCTTTTCGTCGGGGTCGATTTGCACCGAAAAAGTCACTCCGCCCGCTGTCTCGAAACGGGCGTAGCCCGTGTCCGGGCTGTCGACGATCTGCTTGAGCCCGAGGCGCCGATAGAAATCGACGGAGCGCTCGTAGTTCGTTCCCGTGACGGTCACCTGATTGAGCCGCGGACCCGCGCCGACGTCCAGCCGCACCCGGGCATGCCCCATCGGTCCCGCCCCGTGCCCAAGGCCTGGAGAATCGTGAAGCGCAACGCGAACGAACTCTCGGCCGCGCGCAACCGCATCGGCAAGGCTGGCGCCTCCGGCAAGGAAGAAGGCGATGGCGCTTGCAAGCGTGCATCCGGTGCCATGAGTGCTCGAGGTGTCGATGCGCTGACCCTGCCAGCTTGTCATATTGTCGTTCTCGATCAATGCATCGGCAAGCGCGTCGCCTTCCTCGTGCCCTCCCTTGATCAGCACGGCGCACCCGTGTGTCCCGACAAGATGAAGCGCCGCCGAAACCGGATCGTCTTCCAACGTAAGGCGCTTCAGCTCCGGCAAATTGGGAGTGGCAATGGTCGCGACATCCATGAGCCGGCCGAACGCGGCGATCGTCGCCTCGTCAGCAAGCGACGAACCGCTGGTTGCCACCATCACCGGATCGAACACGATCGGGATGCCGGGCTGCTCCGCTCTGAGGCGCTCGAGGCGGTTCGCGACCTGCTCCGCGGCAAAGGCGCCGCCAATCATGCCGATTTTTACTGCATCGACCCCGATATCGCCGATAACGGCTTCAATTTGCGCGAGAATGATTTCAGCCGGAACCGGATGAACGGCACTCACGCATGTGGTGTTCTGAGCGGTAATCGCGGTGATGGCCGTCATCGGGTGACCACCGAGCATCGCCACCGTCTTGATGTCGGCCTGAATCCCCGCGCCCCCGCCCGAATCCGAGCCAGCGACGATGAGGACCCGAGCCGTCGACGTCATAGCGCGCGTCCTCGACCCTCCGGGGGCGAAGTTGTCCATATGCACGGTAGCGTCGGTAGGCCGACAATTACGAAGAAAGCGTTCACGCGGCGGCCCGAACGGCCTCGCAGATGTCGTCGACCAGCCGCTCGACGAGTTCCTGGTCGTCGCCTTCGGCCATCACCCTGATCAACGGCTCCGTACCCGACTTGCGGATAACGAGGCGTCCCCTGCCCTCAAGTTCCGCCTCCGCCACGGCGATCCGCTTGCGGACGATGTCCGTTTCAAGTGGCTCGCTACCACTGAAGCGAACGTTCTTGAGCAACTGCGGGAGCGGCTCGAACTGCCGTAGCAGCTCGCTTGCAGGGCGCTTCGACTCCACAAGCGCAGCGAGGACCTGAAGGCCTGCGACCAGTCCATCGCCAGTGGTTGCGTGGTCAGCGAGGATGATGTGCCCGGATTGCTCACCGCCGACATTGCAACCGCTCTTGCGCATTTCCTCTAGTACATACCGGTCGCCGACGGCGGTCCGAAGAAGCTTAAGGCCGGCGTCCCCAAGTTTCCGCTCAAGACCGAGATTGGACATGACGGTTGCCACCACGGCGTTGCCGCGCAGCCCGCCGCGCGAGTGCAGGCCGAGGGCAATGAGCGCCATCAGCTGGTCGCCGTCGATCAGCTGGCCTTTCTCGTCGACTACAATCAGCCGGTCGGCGTCGCCATCGAGAGCAAGGCCGATATCCGCGCCGCTCGCAACAACAGTTTGCTGAAGCAGCGCCGGATGAGTTGATCCGCACTCCTTGTTGATATTGAGACCGTCCGGCGAGACACCGAGCGGAACCACTTCGGCGCCAAGTTCCCACAATGCCTCGGGTGCGACGTGGTAGGCGGCACCGTTAGCGCAATCGATCACGACCTTGAGCCCGTCGAGCCGCAAATGCTCGGGGAACGTGTCCTTCGCGAACTGGATATATCGGCCCCGCGCGTCGTCGATGCGGCGTGCTCTCCCGATCTCGTCCGATTTGGCTAGCCTCGGTCCTTTCTCGAGGCGTTTTTCGATTTCGCGCTCGGCATTGTCGCTCAGCTTGTACCCGTCGGGACCGAACAGCTTGATGCCATTGTCCGCAAAGGGGTTGTGCGACGCCGAGATCATGACTCCGAGATCGGCGCGCATCGAGCGCGTCAGCATGGCAACGGCCGGGGTCGGCATGGGCCCGAGCAGTACGACGTCCATGCCGACGCTAGTGAAGCCCGCGACCATCGCGGATTCCATCATATAACCGGACAGGCGCGTGTCCTTCCCAATGACCACGCGATGACGGTGGTCGCCGCGGAGGAAGTGCGCCCCCGCCGCCTGGCCGACGCGAAGCGCCGTTTCCGCCGTCATCGGTTCGACGTTCGTCGTCCCGCGGATACCGTCGGTCCCGAAGAATTTACGTGTCATTGGAAGCGCTTTAGCGCGATCAGGCAATCCAGCGCCAGATTCCCGCTGGTACCGGGTGTGCCCATGTCGCAATCACGAACAGCAGGGAGCCGCCCACGAAGGCAATCGTCCCGGGATAGGCGACTCCGCGCGTGAATGGCACGAAAGCCGTCTGCGCAGTCCATTCATGCCACGCCTCGCCCATCATACTGGATTTCTTTCGGTCCTGCGCCGCCGCACCGGCCAGGGCGAGAAGGATGATTGCACCGTCGAACACGATGGCCTTCGGCATTGCGAGAAGCGCGAGGTGCACCGCAGCCCAGATTGCAAAACTCCACATCATCGGATGTCTCGTGATCGCAAGGACGCCCCGAGGACCCCCTCGCGGCTCGCGCGCAGCGACAAGAGCCGGATTGCCAATGAAGGAGCCAACGACAGGATCGCAGCGAGCCACATCAACAGCGTGCCGGCGATCCAGCCGGTTTGCGCTGCATCCCACAGTGGAGGCTCGCGGCCGCATTTTCGATAAAAATAGACCATTGCCGCGAAGGTGACGAGCGCGAGCAACAAGTAGATGCCTCGAAACGGCCCTTCCCCGAGCGTTCGCACCAGCGGTCGCCGCAACGGATGCGAGAGGAGGAAGTGGAGCCCGACGAACAGGATCGCCGAGAGAAGAAGGCCCATCTGAACGGTCAGTGTCGGTAGGCCTCCGGCAGATCGCGTCGGCCAGGAAGATAGCGATAACGCTCTCGCAGGCGCGTCTGGTGCGTGTCCAGCGGCTGCCGGACTCCGTCGATGAAGACCTGCTCGGCAGCGCTCGTTCCTTCGAGCGGATCGCCCGACCAGATAACCAGGTCGGCGCGCCGGCCGGGAGCCAGGCTTCCGATCTCCGCGCCCATTCCGATCGTCTCGGCGGGTCGCGACGTGATCATTGCAAAGGCCTCGCCCCAGTCTACGCCAGTTGCACCGGGGATCTTCTGCAGGCCGACGAGATTTCCCGCGTACTGCCGCTCCATGAACAGGTTGCGGGTATCATTGTCGTCGATCATTCCGATCGCGACCTTGACGCCGGCGGCTCGCATCCGGCCAACATTCGACTGGGTAGCGGCGATCTGCTCGAACGAGGCGGGAAGGTCGTTCACAGCGGAAGCGATCACGGGAATTCCGGCACGCGCGATCCTGTCCGCGACTGTCCATCCCTCACTGGCGCCGACAATCACGATCTTGAGGGCCGGGAAATCACGGTTGAGCTCTAGGATCTGCAGAATGTCGCTCGCACGCTCGACGTGCACGAACAGATATTGTCGGCCTTGCAGAACCGGGACGAGCGCGGCGGCATCGAAGCGGGTGAGCAGAACGTCTTCGCTACGGCGCGCATCGGCTCCGTAGACGCGCGACTCGTTGGGATTGCGGACGACCGGCCGCTGACGCTCGTCGGGGGCCTGTCGCTGTGCAGCGCCGATCGCTGGTGCATACCGGCCAAGCTCCGCTGCTTCCCGCAGCGCATTTCGAAACATGATGTGTGCCGAAGCGCGCGAACCGCCTGCATTGCTCGCGCCTGCTTCTCCGAGCTCCACGAACTGGAACTTTCGAGCCGCGGTGACTGCGTCCATGTCGGCACCTGTGTCGATCACGGCGCCTTGGCCTGCAAAAATGTTCTCGCCGGCGCTTGGTGCAACGATTGCTCGAGTGACTCCGTCGGCGCGGTTTACGGCGATGGTCGTGTCGCGTGGATTGATGGCGGGCACGACGTCGATCGCAGCGTTGAACGGACCCTCGGACGTGGTGTCATCTGCGCTTCCCGAAGTATCGGACCTGCCGCCGCCATCTTCCTTGCTCGCAGTGAGGTCGACCTCGGCAAGGCCGAGCCGGGAGAAGCCCGCAACGATGCCCGGCGTCACCCACTTGCCGGACGCATCGATAACCTGGGTTCCTGCTGGAAGCTTCATCCGGACATCGCCGGCGGCGACGATCCGACCGTCCCGAACGATCACCATCCCATTCGAAATCGGCAGCGATCCGTCACCAAGGGCGACAGTACCGCCGCTGATCGCAAACGTCTGGGCGCTCGCAGGGCTTGCAGCAGCAACCAGCAGAGCGGCCGCGACACGCCCGATCATTTCGTGTCTCCTTCGCCCGGCTGGCCGAGCTCGAAGTCGCTCACCGGCCGCCGCTTCGGGTCGTTGGCATCGTACATCAGCGCGCCATCGATCCAGACCATCTGCGGTCGCGAGTAATCGCTGAAGGGGTCGCCGTTCCACATGACGACGTCGGCCATCTTGCCCGCGGCCAGTGTTCCTGTCCTGTCGAGGATGCCCAGCGCTTTTGCCGGATTGCGGCTGAGCCATTCCCAGGCCACTGCCTCGGAGAGGTTCGGAACGCCGGCACGAATGCCGTCGGCCAGCGCCTTCGCGGCTTCCTGATTTAGCCGCTGGATGTAGTTCGGGTCGTCGGAATGCACGATCGCGCAGGCGCCGGCGTTATGGACGAACGGAATGTTCTCGTTGATGGCGTCGTAGCTCTCCATCTTGAAGCCGTACCAGTCGGCCCACATCACGGCGCAGATGTCATTGGCCGCAAGCAGGTCCGCAATCTTGTAGGCTTCAACGGCGTGGTGAAACGCCGTGACCTTGTATCCGAATTCCTTGGCCATATCGATCATGATGGCCATTTCGTCAGCGCGGTAGCAGTGATTGTGAACGAGGATCTTGCCCTCGAGCACGCCTCTTAGCGTGTCCATGGCGAGATCGCGCTCCGGCATCTCGCCACCTTCCTTCTCGTACTTGTCCCACTTGCGCTTGTAGTCCTGCGCCTTGGCCCACGTCTGGCGAGTGAGTGCGATGTTGCCCATGCGGGTCTGAGGCATGTCGCCCTTGGAGCCATAGACGCGCTTGGGGTTTTCGCCGCAGGCCATTTTCAGGCCATAGGGCGCTCCCGGAAACTTCATTCCCTGCTCGGTACGAGCCGGCACGTTCTTAACCACGACCGAACGGCCGCCGAACAGGTTCGCCGATCCCGGCAGGATCTGCATTGTCGTCACGCCGCCGTTGACCAGTGCCCGGCTGAACCCGGGATCCTGCGGCCAAACGCTATGTTCGGCCCATACCTCTGGCCGCACTGGCGATGTCGCCTCGTTGCCGTCCGACAGCGACGAAACACCCGGCGACGGATAGTCGCCAAGATGGCTGTGCACATCGATGATGCCGGGCGTGACGAACTTGCCGCGCCCGTCGATTTCGCGCGCGCCAGCGGGGGACGGCAGGCCGGGCCCGCCGATGGTGCGGATCACGCCATCGGAAAGTACCACGGTCCCGTCGTCGATCTGCCGGCCTTCTCCATCGAACACGGTGGCGTGCCGAATGACCGTCGGCACGCCCGGATAACGGACGTAGGTCGACGGATACGGGTCCTCGTTGATTGCAACCGGCGGCGGTCCCTTGGGCTTGCCGCCCAGGTCAGCGCAACCGGTGAGACTTAGACCAGCCGCGATCGCAAGGGCGATACGCCTATTTGACACCATGCATCCACTTCTGGAGCGGCCAGGACAGAAGGAACAGCAGGACACCGGCGCCGATCGCAATCCATGCGATCATCGTGAACGTCGCCGTGTAGGTGTCGAGACTGACCTTGAGGTTGGTGACCTGCCCGCCGACAGTCTCCACGCTTGCGAACTGGGCGACGATCCCGGCAAAATATTGAGCAACCGAGATCGACAGGAACCAGACCCCCATCATCAGGCCGACAATCCGCGCGATCGACAGTTTGGTGATCATGCTGAGACCGACCGGAGAGATGCACAACTCGGCCAGTGAGTGGATCAGGTACAGCCCGGCCAGCCACCACAGACCAACCTGAAAGTTGTTGCCCGGGCCGGCAAAGGTCGATCCGAAGACGAGGAACAGGAAGCCGGCGCCTACGCCCATCAGTGCAATCGAGAACTTTACCGGGATCGAGGGCTCCAGACCCCGCTTGGCCAGCCACGTCCACAGCACGCTCATGACAGGCGCGAACAGGACGATGCAGATCGGATTGAAGTTCTGCGTTTGCGGTGCTGACAGGCTGAACAAGCCAAACACGCTGCGATCGGTGTTGCGGTCCGCGAACAGCGTCAGCGACGATCCCGCCTGCTCAAACAGCGTCCAGAAGAAGACGTTGAAGACGATGAGGACCATCGCGGCCGTCATCATCTGCGCTTCGACGCGATCGCCCTTCGCATAGGACCAGGAAAGGATCGCCGGTACGGCGATGATGAATGTACCGAACAGCAATTTGCCCATGAGCGACAGCGACATGATGTAGCCGATGAAGCCGGAACCCTCCGCGGCCGGCGCGGAATTCATGAGGTTGCGGAACAGGAAGACCAGGACCGGCACCGCAAGAAGGGCGCCGATGTAGATGATGATGTCCTTGTTCGGTGCGTTTGCAGGCCGTTCGCCGTAGCCGCTTAACCGCCCGCCATCGAACTGGATAAGGCAATAGCTGATCAGCATCCCGACGCCGGCAAGGCTGAGGCCGGCCCACCAGCCGAAGTAATCTGCGAGCAGCGGGCAGAAGAGCTGCCCGCCGATCGAGCCCAGGTTGATGCCCATGTAGAAGATGGTGAAGCCGGCGTCCCGACGGCGGTCCCCCTGCTCATAGAGCGTGCCGACGATGGTCGAGATGTTCGGCTTGAAGAAACCGTTCCCAACCGAGATCAACGACAGCGCGACGAGCATGATTGCCAGAGTGAAGCTATCGCGCTCGGCTCCCGGCACGAACGAGCCTTTGGCGAGGTGTTTCGCTTCCTGCCCATTATCGAGCAACGAGACTGAGCCGTCCTCATTGCCGCGGATTTGCAGCTTCTTGCCCTGGTCGAGGATGTACCGTGCCTCGTTCGGGTCGCTCGTCGGGCGATCCACGAAATTGTCGACGACGACCTCATGGCGCTGGCCGTCGATCATTGCGTACGGCTTCGCTGGCGAACCGCCGAAGGCCAGAGTGAAGTAGCCGATCGCCATTACGATCGCTCCAAACTTCACCGAGCGCTTCGAGCCGAGGAACTGGTCGGCAAGGAGGCCGCCGATCAGCGGCGTCAGGTAAACGAGCGCCGTGTACCCGCCATAGAGGCCGGTTGCCTGCTGGTCCGAGAAGAGGAAATGCTTGGTAAGGTAGAGCGTCAGCAGCGCCCGCATGCCGTAATAGCCGAACCGCTCCCACATTTCAGTGGTGAACAGGCGGGCAAGCTGCCGCGGGTGACCGAACCAGGTGCTCCGGTCGCCTCGGCTGACATCCGGCGTTTCAGGTGCCGTGGTGGTTTCCGGCCCCACATTGACCATCGAAATCTCTCCCCATCACGCCCAAGGGCGCAGTGGCGCGAGACCGTAACGGCCAATTTCCGCTTGTGAAGCGGATTGTTGGAGCAGCCGAGCGCCCCTATCTGCCGACCTCAATGCTCAACGACCGCTCATCAATCCTGTCGCTCCTGGAGACTCGCCGTTCGGGCAAGCCCCGCGAGCTAATCGGCCCTGGCCCAACCGCGGAAGAGTTGGAGCGCATTCTCTCCATCGCCGCTCGGACGCCCGATCACGGCAAGCTCTTTCCGTGGCGGTTCGTGACCGTTGCCGAGGATCAGCGGGACGAGCTTGCAATCCTGTTTCGCCGGGCGCTCGCGAAAGAAGACGAATGCGCTCCACCGGCGAAACATGAGAAGGCGGACGAGTTCGCCCATTATGCCGGGCAGCTCATCGTTCTGATTTCCGCGCCCACGCCCGACCACAAGATTCCCGTCTGGGAACAGGAGCTATCGTGCGGCGCAGTCGGCATGAACCTGCTGCTGGGCGCGCACGCCCTTGGCTATGTCGCCGGCTGGGTTACGGGCTGGTACGCTTATTCGGATCATGTCCGTGAAGCGTTTTGCAAGGAGGGAGAGCGGATCGCCGGTTTTATCTTTATCGGCGACGCGAGCCGCGACCTTGCCGAACGTCCCCGCGCGCCGCTCGACCTGGTCTGGAAGTCCTGGAAGCCACCGGCCTTCTGACTTTCGGTAAGATATTGAAACTTCTTGCGAGCCGCTGTATTACTACAGCATGACGCTTCGCACCCAGCACGACAAACCCGTTTACGTCCGCCTCCGTGAGACAATCGCCGATGCGATCATGGCGGGGAAATATGGTGACGGAGACCCGCTCCCTTCTGTCCGCGCGCTCGCAGCTGAGGAGCAGGCAAATCCGCTGACGGTCGCCAAGGCTTATCAGGGTTTCCAGGATGAAGGATTGATCGTCGTGAAGCGCGGGGTTGGCATGTTTGTAGCCCCCGGCGCTCGCGCGCGCCTCAGCGATTCCGAGCGAAGCCGTTTCCTCACGGATGAATGGCCTGAAATTCGCGCACGTATGCACAGGCTCGGCATCGATCCGGTGGAGCTGCTCGACGGCGAGCGGGCCTAGTATTCCTGCCGAGCGAGGAATCCTCTAGCCCGCCGCTGATGGAAACGCGGGTTCTTTCTTTCAACGAAGAAAACATCGCTCAGGCGGCCCGGTTGATCCTGGCCGGCGAGCCTGTCGCCATACCAACGGAGACCGTCTACGGCCTCGCCGCAGACGCAACGAACGCAAAAGCCGTTGCCCGGATCTACGAAGCCAAGCGCCGACCGAGCTTCAATCCCCTCATCGTGCATGTTCCCGATCTCGCGTCCGCCGAGCGCATTGGACGGTTCGAGCCGCCAGCGCGCAACCTCGCGGAACGCTACTGGCCCGGCCCACTGACTCTGGTGGTGCCCCTTCGCGATCATGCAGGTATCGCTCCCATCGTCACGGCAGGCCTTCCAACGATCGGTCTGCGCGTCCCAGCGCATCCAGCCATGCAGGCCTTGCTGCGAGCAACCGGGAGACCGCTTGCAGCGCCTTCTGCGAATTCGAGCGGCTCGATCAGCCCAACTCGCGCAGAGCACGTCCTGAAGAGCCTTGAAGGACGCATTTCGCTGATCATCGACGG
>JBJMUN010000085.1:0-41618 GCA_045811185.1 Sphingomicrobium sp. | reverse complement strand
AGCTGGCCGACGAAGGCCACATGCTGCGCTACGAATTCGACAGCCACGCCGAGCGCACGGGAATCGCTTCGCTGATGCGCTGTCTCGGCGACCTCGGGATCGCATACAAGGACCTGTCGACGCACCAGTCGAGCCTCGAGGACATCTTTGTCGAGCTGGTCCACAAGCCGAGGGCCGAAGCATGAACAGTCACGGCATCTCCGCCATCTACCGGTTCGAAATGGCGCGCTGGAAGCGGACGCTGTGGCAAAGCCTGATCACTCCGGTAATCACGACGGCACTCTACTTCGTCGTGTTCGGCTCGGCGCTCGGCAGTCGGATGACGGACATGGACGGCGTCAGCTTCGGTGCATTCATCGTGCCCGGCCTGACACTTCTCAGCGTCTTCATGCAGTCGATCTTCAACGCGAGTTTCGGCATTTATTTTCCGAAGTTTACGGGCACGATTTACGAGCTGCTGTCAGCTCCGATTTCGAGCTTCGAGGCGGTCCTCGCCTATGTCGGCGCGGCCGTCACCAAGTCGGTCATCCTGGCGCTGGTGACGCTCGCCACCGCAGCACTCTTCGTCCCCGTACGGGTGGATCATCCTGCCGCGATGATCCTCTTCCTCGTCGCGATCAGCGCCGGCTTCTGCCTGTTCGGCTTTGCAATCGGCGTCTGGGCCCAGAACTTTGAACAGCTGCAGATCATCCCCATGCTGGTAATTACGCCGCTGACGTTCCTGGGCGGCGCCTTCTACTCGGTGAAGACGCTGCACGAGCCGTTCCGCACGGTCACGCTTTTCAACCCGATCGTCCACGTCATCAGCGGCTTCCGGTGGAGCTTCTATTCGATCGCCGACGTGCCGGTCTGGTCGAGTGCTCTGGTCACCGTTGCAATCATCGCCATCTGCATGGCGGTGATCGCCTGGATGTTCCGGACTGGTTACAGGCTCAAGCAGTAAATTCCGGCGACTTCGCGCCCTCGCCCTGCTGGTTAGCCCGCTCGAAGCCCTGGCCGTCGAGGTTCTGGGCAACGAAGTCCCAGTTCACGATGTGCGACAAGACGCTCGAGGCGAAACGCGGCCGCTCGTTGCGATAGTCGATGTAATAGGCATGTTCCCAGACATCGAGCGTGAAGAGCGGCACCATGCCCTCGTGAACAATCGGCGTGTCCGCATCGTGAAGTGACGTCACGCGAAGGCTTCCTCGATCGAGCACCAGCCATGCCCAGCCATTGGAGAAGTGATTGACCGCCTCGTCCTGCAGCTTGTCGAGCAGCGCCTGAGGATTACCAAATCCATCCTCGATCAGCTTGGCGAGCTTTCCGTCCGGCCGCTGGCCCTGCTCAGGAGCGAGGCACTGCCAGAAAAAACTGTGATTCCACAGCTGCGCGCTGTTGTTGAAGAGCTTCTGGTTGCCGGCGCGCTTGGCTTCCTTCACGACCTGGAGGAGCGATGCGCCGCCAAGGCCGCTGTCGCCTTGCAGGAGCTCATTCGTCTTCGTGACATAGGCCTTGTGATGTTTGCCGTGATGAAATTCGAGCGTCTCGGCGGACATCACGGGAGCAAGCGCGTCCTTGGCAAAGGGAAGTTCGGGCAGTTGGAAGGGCATGGTGAAGGCAACTCCTTGATCTAACTGGGAAACACCGCTCGCGCAGTGAATCCCGTTGCAAGCCCCCCGCCCGCTATCCGTGCGACTTGCTTGCGCAGCTGCGTTTTTCAACCCTAGAAACGACCACGTAACGAACTTTTGCGCTGAAGTGCGCAGCCGGTGCGGGGGCATCGGTGGAGTTTGAAAAGGGGGAGGGAAAAATGGCCAAGTTCTTCGCAAATCTCAGCCTCGTGCTGCTGGTCGGGCTCGCGCTCGCGGTGCTGATCGCGCTGTTTCCGGAATCCGGCTACCGGGCTCCCACCGGAGATGTCGTCAACGGCGTGCTCCAGTGGCTACACGTCTTCTTCGGGATCACCTGGATCGGATTGCTCTATTATTTCAACTTCGTGCAGACGCCGACGATGCCGACGATCCCGGCCGAGCTCAAACCCGGCGTATCGAAATACATCGCTCCAAAAGCCCTGTTCTACTTCCGCTGGGGCGCTGCGTTCACGGTGCTCACCGGCCTGCTGCTCGCATGGTCCTATGGCGAGCTTACCGAAGCACTGACCCTTGATCCTTCGGCACGGCTCATCGGCATCGGGATGTATCTCGCGCTGATCATGGCGTTCAATGTGTGGTTCATCATCTGGCCCAACCAGAAGAAGGTGCTGGGGATCGTAGCCGCCGATGATGCTGCCAAAGCCAAGGCAGCGGCGAGGGCGGGCATCGCATCGCGGCTAAACGTGCTGCTCTCGATCCCGATGCTGCTCGCGATGACAAACGCGCACTAGCCTTAGAGACTCACGACGGCCGTCGCCGAAAGGGAAGCGGCGGCCGTCGCGAGGAAGCGGTCAGCGGTTCTTCACCGAGTATCGCTTCAACTCTTCCCGCGGCAGCGCCCAGCCCGGCTCAAGCTGCGCGGCCTGCGTGTAATCCGCATAAGCTGCCGTGATATTTCCTGAATCCTCGTTCGCCACGGCGCGGATGTACATGGCGATGCCCGGTTTCTTGGTCCTTAGATCCAGCGCCTTCTGAGCCATCTGCGACGCAGCCCGGCTGTCGCCCCTGTCCAGGGTCAGCACTGCCTTGTTGAGCCAGGCCTCAGGTTGTTGCGGATCCATTCGCAATGCTTCGTCATAGTCCTGGACCGCGCCAAGGGCGTCATTGCGCAGCATGCGAATGATACCGCGGTTCACGTGCGTGGCGATGATGTCCTCTGCTGTCAGCGCCTGCGTGGTGAGCGCGTAATCGCAGGTCTGCAGACTGTCCTGCGTCGTGTCTCGAGCCTCCGCGGCCTGATAGCAGGAGCGGGCGAAGCCTCCGCCGACCGTAATCACGCCTGCAGTCACCGGGACGGCCGTGCCGAGCATCAACAGGGTCACCGTTGCAAGGGTAAGTGCTTTCATAAAGCCTCCTCCTCACTGTGCAGGGCACTTCATACGCTCATTGCAGGCGCGTCTCACCGCCTTTTCGATGAATGGCCGAACGGCTCGTCGGTGCTAGGCTGCGCTGTCCTGCAGCTTGTGGCGCTTCAGTGCGTGGCGCAGCTGGTCATAGGTGAGATTGAGGGCGGCGGCTGTCGCGCGCTGGTTGAAGCGATTGCGCCGCAACGCCTCTTCCAAAAGCTGCCGTTCGTAATCTGCAACCGCCGCCCGGAAATCGTTGGTCGACGTCGAGGGTGCCGCAGCGAGAGCCGAAACGGCTAACTCCTCACCTTCGTTCGCCGCTACGGGTGCCGGTGCCGGCAGGACAGCGGGGACGCCGGCGTCGCCGACGGTCGGCGCCCATGGCGATTGAAAGGGATTGAATATGATCTCGTCGATCGCGCGCTCGGCATCCTCATGGCGATAGACCGCCCGTTCGATGACGTTGCGCAGCTCGCGGACATTGCCCGGCCAAGGATAGGTTTCGAGGGCTGCGAGCGCGCGCGAAGTGAAGCCCGGCCAATTGGGCCAATCCAGTTCGACCGCCATGCGGCGGCCAAAATGCTCGGCGAGCAGCGGTATGTCGCCCTGTCGCGCGCGGAGCGGCGGCAAGGTGATGACTTCGAATGAGAGCCGGTCGAGGAGGTCCGCCCGAAACTTTCCCTTGTCGACCTGTGATGGAAGGTTCTCGTTGGTGGCCGCGACGATACGAACGTCGACGGAAATCGGTTTGGAGGCGCCGATGCGCGTGATCTCGCCATATTCGACGGCACGAAGCAGCCGATCCTGAGCCGGCATGGACAGGGTACCGAGCTCGTCGAGGAACAGGGTCCCGCCGTCAGCCTCTTCAAACCGGCCATGGCGCGTCTTGGCAGCCCCGGTGAAGCTCCCGGCTTCATGGCCGAACAACTCGGCCTCGATCAGATTTTCAGGCAGCGCCGCGCAGTTCATGATAATCAGGGGCCCTGCCCAGCGCGAAGACAGATGGTGGAGACGCTCCGCAATGAACTCCTTGCCGGTTCCTCGCTCGCCGATGACGAGGATGGACCGATTGAGCGGCGCAGCTCGGCTCGCGCGCTCGACGGCGTCGAGAAACGCAAGGCTCTGGCCGATGAATTGGTCTGCCCGCTCCATATGTCTTTCGATCAAAAATCTGGCTGACTGTTGGTGGCAAATCCCACCTTTTGGCAAGGATTTTCACTCCTCCTTGCGGTCAGAAATCACGCATTTCCCTCAGTTCCGTTGATTTCTGGAATGTGGCACGACCATTGCTTAGTAAAAGGCAGGTTTAGGGCCCTAATTTTGGATTCCGGAGTGACTGGATGAGTATTTTTTCCCGAACACGGGACATTTTCGCGGCCAACATCACCGAGATGCTCGATCGCTCGGAAGATCCGGCGAAGATGATCCGCATGGTCATCCTCGAAATGGAAGAGACGCTCGTCGAGGTGCGCGCCTCGGCTGCCCGATGCATTGCTGACGGCAAGGAGATGCGCCGCGCCCTATCGCGCCTCGACGAGCTTCAGAAGAGCTGGACGGAGAAGGCGGAACTCGCGCTTTCGAAGGACCGCGAGGATCTTGCCAAGGCCGCGCTCCTCGAACGCCAGAAGGCCGCCGACATGGGCCAGGGCCTCCGCGAGGAAATCAAGGTCATCGACGATACCCTGAAAGGCTATGAAGGCGACATTGCCAAGCTTCAGAACAAGCTTCGTGAAGCGCGAGCGAGGCAGAATGCGATCGCAGCGCGGTTCGAGAGCGCGGTCACGCGCGCCCGTGCCCGCGAGCTACTCAACGGCAGCCGCACCGAAGACGCGTTCAGCCGCTTCGAGGTTCTCGAACGACGCGCCGACTTCGCCGAGGGCCGTGCCGATGCGCTCGGCATGACCGGGCCGAAGAGCCTCGAAGAAGAGATTGCCGAATTGAAGGCCGCCGAGGCGGTCGATGCCGAACTGGAAGCCATGAAGGCCGCATTGAAGGCCAGGGGGAAGTAAGCAATGGATGGTGAAGTGATTATTCCGATCCTTGTCGTTGGCATGCTGTTCATCGGCCTGCCGTGGCTGGTGTTTCACTACATAACGAAGTGGAAGACGGCGGCGACGCTGACTTCGGGCGACGAGAAGCTGCTGGACGATCTCCACGAGGCCGCTCGCCGGCTCGACGATCGCCTGTGCACAATCGAAAGGATCATGACGGCTGAAAATCCCAACTGGCGTCAGCAGTGCCTGCCCGGTCGCGAGGACCGGCAGCGGCTGCTCGCGGACGGGGAGTAATCGATGGCTTACGATCGCTATCCCGCACCGCAGGAGCGCTCCAATCGGCCGCAGGAGCGGTCGAACCGTCCGCAATATGTGCGCGACGAGCCGCAATATTATGGCGAGCAGCCGGCGAGCCGCACACGCTTCTACCGCGACAAGCGCAACGGGAAGCTGTTCGGCGTCTGCGCCGGCATTGCAGATTACACGGGCTTCGACGTCGCGCTCGTGCGGATCTGCTTCCTCGCCGCCATGTTCATGAGCGGCGGCGGTATCCTGCCCTTCTACTTCATCGCAGCGATGGTGACGCCGACGAAACCGGTCGTCCTGGAACGCGTCGACCGCGAGGAGCAGCAGTTCTGGCAAGGCGTGCGCGCCTCTCCGGCACGCGCGGCGCGCGATATCCGCTCGCGAATGAAGGACATCGACCGGCGCCTTGCCGACATCGAGAGTTATGTAACTACTGAAAACCGCTCGCTCGCCCGCGAGATCGAGCAGCTGCGCTAGAAACTTCGGGGGGAAGTATTGATGGATTTGGGACCACTCGTGCCGATCGCTGCCATGGGGGTCGGCCTCGGTTGGGGAGTTATCGGCTTGAAGCGTAAGCAGCTCGACATCGTCGCCCGGCGTGCCACACAGGAAGCGGTGTCCGAACGCGCACAGAAGCTGGAGCTCGAAAAGCGCGTCCGGGTGCTGGAGAAGATCGTAACCGACGGCGGGCTTCAGACTGCGGCGCAAATCGAGGCGCTTCGTGAGCGCGAGACTGAGCAACCGCGCTGATCCGCACTTAAAGAAGGGGATTTTACGTGCAGCACCAGGACCTCGCCGATCAGGTCATCATACCGAACCTGCCATGGATGGTCGCTGGCGGTCTTCTCGTTGGAACGATCGCGATCGTGGGCTGGATCATTACGACCTGGCTAAGGATCAAGAACGGCTATCCACTCGAAAATTCGTGGGGCTTCCCGATCCACCCGAAGAAGGACCAGGAGACGGTCGAACGCATCAAGCTCCTGACCACCGAGAACGCGCAGCTGCGCGCCGAGCTCGGATCGATCAAGGATCGCCTCCAGAACGTGGAGCGGATCGTAACTGACAAGCCGACTGCGCTCAGTCGGGAAATCGAGGCACTGGCGATCGATAAGGGAGGAAACGCATGATCGGCCCGGGAGAAGTCATGGTTGCTCTCATTGTCATCGGCCTGCCCGTTCTCACGCTGATGCTGATTGCAAACCGCTATTTTCGGCTCCGCGAGAAGAAGCTCGAGGTCGAGGCCAGCATGGCGGCAGAAAAAGCCGCCCAATATGCCTCACGCAGCCATGAACTAGAGGAGCGAGTTCGCGTGCTCGAACAGATCGTCACTGACGGCGGTGCGCAGACCGCGGCCCAGATCGAAGCACTGCGCGAGCCGGCCAGGCGCACGACCCGAAGTCGGGTCACGGCCGGTGACCCGGACGCTTGATGAGTGACGGCCGAGTACCGACATTGCGCTTTGCGAAGGGATAAAAGGGGCAAGTATAGGCCATGAACCCGTTTGAGTTTGTCCTCGCCGTCCTGATCCTGGTGTTCGTTTTCAGCATCATCAGGCACAAGATGGGCATCCCTGTCCGCTCGATGCGCGAAATGCGTGGGGAGCCGGCCGATGACGCCGAGAATGCGCGCCTGAAAGCGCAGGTCCAGCAACTCCAGGATCGGATCCACGTCCTTGAACGGATCGTCACGGATCGGGGCGCCGAGACGGCGGCACAGATCGAGGCATTACGGGACCGCGACAACATTCCGGAGGAGGACAGGATCCGATGAACGGGGGCCAGATTACTGCAATCGTCATCGTCGCGATGGTCATGCTCGCCTCGATCATCCGGTCCGCAGTGCGCGGGTCCGGGCGCCGCGGCGCTTGCGTCGATGATAGCGAGGCGCAGGTCGAGAACCGACGCCTGCGCGACGAAGTCTCGGGACTCAAGGACCGGATCAAGGTGCTTGAACGGATCACCGTCGAGAAGGAAAACAGCCTGTCGCGAGAGATCGAGTCACTACGCGACCGCTAGTGACCTCCTCGGAGCGGTGCTAGGGCGCGGCGCATGGCCGGCCTCCCTGCCCTCTCCGAGATCCTCGACGAATATCAGCTGGTGGACACCGAGGATCGTTACCGTCTGCTGATCGACCTCGGGCGCCAGCTGGAGCCCATGCCAGATGCACTCAAGACCGAGGCGACGAAGGTGCGGGGCTGCTCGGCAGCGGTGTGGGTCTATCCGACAGCGCAAGACAGCCGTCTCCATTTCCTCGCCGACAGCAACGCCGCGATCACCAAGGGCATCGTGGCGCTTGTCCTCAGCGCTGTGCAGGACAAGCCGGCTGCCGAGGTCGCCAAGCTCGACGTCGCCGAATGCCTCGCGCCGTTCGAGCTGTCCAAGCATCTCAGCGCCAATCGCACCCAGGGCGTACCCAACATGATCACGCTCGTGAAGAAAACGGCGGAGCGATACGCGGCCGCTGCCTAGGTCGAATGCGGCCGCAGTCCGGTAATCATTTATCGGCAATTAAGGCTGTATCCGGGGCGCGATGGAAAACGATTCGATACGCACCAGCGGGAGCAACACCCTCGTCGATATCTGGATCGAGGGAAAGATGCGTTCGCTTTGCGTCTCTCAGCAGGCGATCGGAGCCTTCATCGGCTTCGACGAGGCAAGAGGGATGACTGACCGCGAGCGCTGTGAGTTCGTGAGGACGCACCTGCCGCTCGTCGTTACTGCTGCGAGGAACCGGCTACGCGAGACAGATTTCGCCGCCGACGCCGTCACGATCGAGGTCGGCCAGCTGGCTCGGCCGGACGGGGCTAGCGGAGACCGGCGCAAAGCAGACCGCCGAAGAGGCGACCGTCGGAAAGCCGACCTGCCGAAAGGCAAGATGCCCGAGCGGCGGCGTGGCGACCGGCGGCAGCGAGAGCGCCGTACTTCATCACCAAAGCAGGACTGACGAGCTAGGCTGCGTCCCCGTTTTTGCGCTCTTCGGCCTTGCGCAGAACGTCATAGGCCGCCTGAACCTGCTTGAACCGCTTTGCGGCTTCCTCGTCCCCCGGATTGGCATCGGGATGGGTTTCCTTGACCAGCCGTCGGTGAGCAGACTTCACGGCAGCAAAGTCGGCATCGCTGTCGAGCTCGAGCGCGCCCAGCGCACGCATTTCCTCGCGCGTCCGGCTGCCGTCGCCGGGGCCCGCCCATTTCCACTGCGCTGATTGGCGATAGCTCTTGGCGCCGCTCGCCTCCTCGGCTGCCCGCCGCGCCGCTTCTTCCGGGCTGAGACCCGCGAAATAGTTCCAGTTCTTGTTATATTCGGCGGCGTGGGCCTCACAGAAATGCCAGCGCTCGCGGCTGTTCGGCGCCTTGGGCGCGGGCCGGTCCCCGATCTCGCTGCAGCCCTCACGGTCGCACAGCCGAATCTTGGCCGCGGACCGGCCTTTGTCGCCGTACGAGCGCCAGCGCGGGAAACCCCAATCGTCCGATCTTTTCTGCCGAGACATAACTTCCCGCGGTTTAGGGTGTCGCCCCTCGCTTGGCGAGGGATCGACTCAATGAAAGTGCCAGAGGGCCTGTAAGCCGGGTTCTGTCCTCCGCTTTCGACTGCAGACGATACGCGGATGTGCGGCCATTCCTCTAGGGGACGGGTTGCCCCGCCCCTCCAGCAACCAACCCGGGCAGCGAGCCGGAACCAGGCTCATGTGCCGCCCCTATTCGGTCTTGCACCCGGTGGGGTTTACCGTGCCGGCCCTGTCGCCAGGACCGCGGTGCGCTCTTGCCGCACCCTTTCGACCTTACCCGTCCGAGGCCGGGCGGTATGCTTTCTGTGGCACTGTCCCTGATGCGCTTTCGCCTGGGGCTATGGCGCACCGCCGGGCGTTACCCGGCACCGTGGTTCCATGGAGCCCGGACTTTCCTCGTCCCCGGATGCGATCCGGAGCCGCGGCCGCCCGGCCCTCTGGCCCGCGCTATATGGGTCATTGAGGGCGCGGCAGCAACAGAGAGAGCAATTTGGCGCGGCATTCGCCGTCGATGATGCCGTCGATCATGTCGGGCCGGAAGCGTCGCTGGAAGGCGATCACCGCCTTCTGGGGATCCGTCACATCGTAGCCGAACCGCTCGAGCGCCAAAAGGAAGCCGGCGTCCGTCCAGTAGGGATCAATCAGGTCGCGCGTGGGGCTCGGCAGCGCCAGCCGCCGCTTCGCAAGCGCCGCCCACGGAAAGAGCTCGCCGGGATCTTCCTTGCGAGAAGGAGCCACGTCCGAATGACCAACAACGTTGCCCCGGCCGATGCCGTGCCGTTCCTTGATATCGGCCACGAGGGGAATGAGGGACGCAATCTGCTCGTCCGGGAACGGCCTGTAGCCAAACTCGTGGCCGGGGTTCACGATCTCGATCCCGACACTTGCCGAGTTGACGTCGCTGACGCCCCGCCACCTCGATTTGCCCGCGTGCCACGCACGTTTCGATTCATCGACGAGTCGGTAAACCGTCCCGTCCTCGTCGACGAGATAATGACAGGAGACCTTCGCTTCGGGCGAAGTCAGTCGATCGAGCGCGCCCTGTGCGTCAGGCATGCCGGTATAATGCAAGACGATCATCGACACCGGCAAATGCCGCTCGTCGAAATTGGGTGAAGGCCGCTCGATGAAGTCCAGGTTCACGCGCGATATGGCGCATGAGACGGCTGTTGGGGTCAAGCCCCCGATAAGGACCGCCGGTCTGTTCCGTGACGTTTTTCAACTCGTTCGCCTTCACCGGCAAGTCTGTAGAGGCCGCGGGCGTTGACGTCCGAGCCAAGCTTGCTGGTCTGGCCGATCACCGTTTCGCCGGCGCCTAGCATCAGGAATCCATCCTGCGCCATCGCGCCCGCAAGCCGCTCGAAGGCGAGCGTCTTCTTCTCCGGGCTAAGGTAAAGGAGGACGTTGCGACAAAGCACGATGTCGAAGTCACCCGGATGCGGCGACGGCTCCAGGATATTGTGGACTTGGAAGCGCACCGGCTTGCGCAGAGGCTCGACGGCGCGCCAGCCGTCGGCGACCTCCTCGAACCACTTGATCATCTGGTTGATGCCGAGGCCGCGCTGTACCTCGAACTGAGAGTAGATGCCGGCGCGCGCGCGCTCGGTGCACGATGTGGAAACATCAGTTCCGAGAATGTCGATCGTCCAGCCGCGCCACCGTTCGGAATCTTCGGCGAACAGCATCGACAGCGAATAGACCTCCTGCCCCGTCGAGCAGCCGGCCGACCAGATGCGCAGGCGCTTCGACTTGGCGCGGCTTTGGGCAAGCTCCGGCAGGGCGTGGCGCTGCAGCACGTCGAACGGCGCGCGATCGCGAAAGAAATAGGTTTCGTTGTTAAGCAGGGCTTCTACGACCTTTTGCGACAAGCTTGGCTCCTTGCCCATGACGAGGATGGTGATGAGCTCGTCCAGCGTCGCGATGCCGCGCTCCCGAAGAAGGCCTGACAGAGCGGTCTCGATCCGCCAGCGGCGGCTCATGGTCAGCTGCTGGCCGGTCCTCGCTTCGAGAAGTCCGGCGAGGATCCGGCTCGAGCTGTCGCTTATTTGCACGCCGGATTGTCCTCGGTTCGAGATGCGATGCGACGCGCAATTTTCTCGGGCGGCAAAACGGCGCACGCCAGGCCCGCTTCCAGGACCGCCCGGGGCATTCCCCAGACCGCGCAGCTGGCTTCATCCTGGGCAAGGATCGACCCGCCACACGCTACCAGTCGCGACGCACCCTCGACGCCGTCGCGGCCCATGCCCGTGAGGATGACGCCGAGCGCTCCCGATCCGTAAATTGCCCCGGCGGACGCGAGCATCGGATCAACCGACGGCATGCAGCCACTGCTGCTGCGGCCATGCGTCAGCCGCACGACGACTCCGCGAGGCGAAGGGTCCACGGCCAGATGCGCATCTCCCGGCGCAACGAAGATGCGGTCAGGCATGAGCTTCATGCCGTCTTCGGCAACAACAGCCTCACGGCGGGCTACGGCGCCGAGCTGGCGTGCAAAAACGCTCATGAACGGGATCGGCAGGTGCTGTGTCACGAGGATTGGCACGCCGATCCGCTCCGGAAGCGCCTGGAACAGCACGCCGAGCGAATGGATGCCTCCGGTCGAGGCACCAATCGCAAGAACGTCGATTGGATCGCTCGGCATCGCCCGAAGCAGCGTCTTCGTTCCGCCATTGGCCACGACCGCCGGCGCAACCTGCGCCGATGCATATCCAAGCGCCTTCAGCTTGCCCAGGAGGATTTCGGAAAACCTGCCGTTGAAGCGCCCGGTACCGGGCTTGGGCATGGTATCGGCGGCTCCGAGCGCAAGAGCGGCGACGGTCTGCTCCGCGCCGTCTTCGGCAACCGACGAGACGATCATGACCTTTGCACCGCCGGCCGCCGCGATGATCCGGGGGATCGACTTCAGCCCACCCGCTCCCGGCATTTGCAAATCAAGTAGAACGATGTCGACCCGGCACTCTGCAAGCGCTTCGATCGCGTCTTCGGCAGTTCCGGCCACCGCGCTGATTTCGAACGCCGGATCACTCTCGACCATCCGCGACAGGACGGCACGAGCAACCGTCGAATCGTCGACGATCATCAGTCGGATCCGACGACCCGTGCTGCGGGTGCCCGGATAGCGGTCCCGCGATCTGGCGAGCGCCCGCTCCACGACCCGTTTCTCAGGCGACGCCGACGAGCTGCAGCTTGATGTGAAGCGTTTCGCGGTCGAACGGCTTCATGACGTATTCGTCGGCCCCGGCATCGAGAGCGGCGCGGATATGTGCCATGTCATTCTCGGTCGTGCAAAAGACGACCTTCGGCTGATCGCCGTGGCCACGCTGACGAAGCAGCTTCAGGAATTCCATGCCGCTCATTACCGGCATGTTCCAGTCAAGAAGGACGACGTCCGGCATCTTTGCTTCGCAACGCGACAGGGCTTCCTGTCCGTCGCCGGCTTCCTCGACCTCGAACTCGAGCGTCTCAAGTATGTGCCGGGCAACCTTCCGGATCACCTTGGAATCATCGACGATCAAACAGCTTTTCATGCCAGCACTTCCCACATCAATTGTCGCCGTCACTACTCACTAAGGGTAACGAAGAGCTTAAGCTGCTGCCTTGGCCTCGCAGCCTGCGATCAGCGCCGCAACATCGACAAGCAGCAACGGTCCCTCTTCGGTCTCGACCATGCCCTTCGAGACTCGTTCCCAACCCTGTCCCATCGCTGCTCGAACCGCCTGCGGGTCGGACGTTGCTTCGATGACGTCCTCAACGAGGTCGACGATCAGCGCATAATGATGACCATCGAACTCGACGACTGCAGCCTCGCGAATGCCGTCCGAGCAGTCGGTATCGCCAAGCTCCAGCGATCGCATGCAATCGATCACAGTGAGCACGCGGCTGCGCATTGCCGACAATCCAGCGACGTGCGGCGCAGCGCGCGGGACCGGGATCAACGTGTCGAGCTCCACCACCGACTCGACGGCAGCGGCGGGCAACGCCACGCGCTCCCCCGCCACAGTTACGACCAGCAGAAGCTCGTTCATTTGCCCTTGCCTCCCGCAGCAGATTTCAATGCCATGAGCAGACCGGCGCGATCATAACGATAGATGCTCTCGTCCTTCTTTCCCGTGGGTTCGGGCTCGTTGCGAAGGATGATGGCGTGCCGCGCATCGGCAACCGCCTCGCCCTCGCTTGCGATGACCAGATCGGCCTTTTCCTCCGTGCCTTCGCCGACGACGCGATATCCCGCCGCCTCGACGATCGGACGGAGCATGTTCTGCATCCACGGGTCGTCGGTCGGGATTCGGCAGACGAGCGGCCCTCCTGAACGCGTCGCGGTGCCCAGATGATTTGCAAACAGCCAATGACCATCGATGAGCTCGGCCGGTTCGCCATTGATCAGCGACACGCCACAAATCTCGCCCGGCCGGTCCGCATGGATGATGTCGTGCTCGATCGTCGCGAAGTCGATGACCTCGGAAAATGCGTAACCGATCTCGGCGCTGCCGTCGTTCAGACGGAACAGCCGGACTTTGGCCTCGCCGACCTGCTCGACACTCGCTCCAGCGAGCGGCAGGATCGCCTCGCCGAGCTGCACGCGGAGGTGGCCCGCGCTCGGCTTGATGGACGTTGCCGCCACTTCCTCGATGCGGTCGACAAGGGCCAGGCGGACCGCCCGGCGGGCACCGTCGAGGCCGCGGAACAACAGGACCGGCGCCGTTCTCGAAACCTCCTCTGCAGGTCCTTCGGCAATCCGTGCGGTTCGGTCGTGGACTTCGAGCTTCACACCGCCCACTTCCGCAATGCCGGCCGGATCCATCAGCAGGATGGGGCTACCGTCATCGGCGAGGGTCGTGCCTGCATAAAGGCCGGTCGCCATGACCGCCGGCGCTGCCGGCTTCACGACCAGTTCCTCATGATCGTGGATGCGATCGACCGAGAGCGCGTAGACGTCGCCACCAGCTGGCCGCAACACGATGAGCCTTCGATCATGCTCCTCGACGTCGCTGCCGAGGCCGAGGATCGAGGCAAGCGAGACTTCCGGCACACGTCGGCCGCGGATGGTCGCGACGCCAGCGCCTCCCAGACGCTCCAGCGTGACGCTCTCGCCATTGACGCGGACAATCTCCTCGATCGCCGAGCGCGGGATCGCAAAGTGCTGGCCGGCGATCGATACCGTCAGTGC
Source organism: Sphingomicrobium sp. (assembly GCA_045811185.1). Classification (GTDB taxonomy): domain Bacteria; phylum Pseudomonadota; class Alphaproteobacteria; order Sphingomonadales; family Sphingomonadaceae; genus Sphingomicrobium. Next base: position 27,663 of record JBJMUN010000085.1, on the reverse strand, counting down.
CGGGATGATCGTCAGGGTGAGCGGCACGCGAAGCGTCATCCGCGTGCCTGCGCCGATCCTGCTGTCGACTTCGACGATCCCCCCGATGCGCTCAACGTTCGATCGCACGACGTCCATGCCAACACCACGGCCCGAGATGGCGGTAACCTCCTTGGCCGTCGACAAGCCCGCCTCGAAGATCAGCGCGAGCTGATCCCGAGGCGAGAGGTTCGCGGCTTCGTCCTTCGAAACAACGCCGCTCGAAATCGCTTTCTCGACCAGCTTCTTGCCATCGATGCCGCGGCCGTCATCGTGGATATCGATCAGGATCTGATTACCGGATTGGCGCGCTGAAACGTGCAGCACCCCGATCTCCCGCTTGCCCGCTTTCAGCCGCTCGGCCGGTTTTTCGATGCCGTGATCGACCGCATTGCGGATGATGTGCGTCAGCGGGTCGCGGATCATTTCGATCATCTCGCGATCGAGTTCGACGTCGCCGCCCTCGATATCGACCAGCACCTGCTTGCCAAGTTCGGCCGACAGATCGCGGACCATCCGCGGCAGGCCCACGAACAAGTTCTCGATCCGCTGCATCCGGGTGCGGGTGATCGCGTCGCGCATTTCTGCGATGATCGACGACAGCCGCTCGAAGGCCCCGTCGATCGGAACGTCGGTTTCGGATTCGCGCAGGCGGCGCGCGAGCTCGTTGCGCGCGAGCACCATGTCGGAAACGGTGCTCATGACACGGTCCAGCAATTCGACGGACAGCCTGATCGTGCGCGGCGCGGCGGAAGATTTCGTCGCGCCCTCTGCCGCGGCCGAAACCATCGTGGGCGCCGCTCCTTCGGCTCCCGGTTCAAGCGCGGCGATGAGCATGCTGTCGTCGCCCGCCGGCATTTCTTCCCCGGCATCGATTGCTGCAACCATCTCGCCAATGCGGTCGATAACCGCGAGCACGGCGCTCACCAATGCGCCGTCCGGCTGCCTGCGTCCGGCGCGAACGTCCGCTAGCGCGTCCTCGGCAGCATGGCTAAGCGCCTCGAGCCGCGGGAAGTCGAAAAAGCCGCAATTTCCTTTAACGGTATGGACGAAGCGAAAGATGCTATCGAGGCGTGCGCGGTCGTCCGGGTGCGCCTCCCAGACGACAATTTCGCCGCCGAGGGCTTCGAGCATTTCGCGGCATTCGGCTACGAAATCGGCAATCAGGTCGTCCATCGGCGAATTCGCCCCTCAGCGCTGGCTTCGGGGCGCTTATTGCCGGGCAGGAGTTAACGCTGCGTTATCCCTGTCTCGGAAGCCGCACCCCGATCATCAGGGCTTCGCTCGATGGATCGGAAAGCTGGATGGCACCTCCGGCATCCGTCACCAGCCGATGTGCAAGCCACGCGCCCGCAGCGCGCGGCTCCACCGCGCCATCAGCACCATTCGCAAGCGTCTCTCGCAACTCAGGGTCGAGCAGGATCCTTGATCCCTCGGCACGAACGGCGAGCTCCACCTCGCCATCGCGCTGCTCAGCACCGACGTCGAGACGCCCTCCCCGCACGAGAGCATCACCCGCAAGCATCGCGAGGTTGAGCAGCAGCTTGACGGCGTCCTTGGGCAGCTTCTCGTCCTTGACGACCCACCCGAGCTCGATCCGACGCTCCGCGCCAAACAGACCCTCGAGCGCGACCTCCGCCTCGTGCGTATCGATCTCCTCCCCGAAGCCACCGGCAGCGCCAAAGGCCAGACGGAAGAACTTCAGCTTGTTGGCCGAGGCTCGTGCACTGTCGGCCAGCAATTCGAGGCACTTCTCCCGCATTTCCGGATCGTCCTCGTCGGAAAGCAGCTCGATTCCGTTGTTGAGAGCTCCGACGGGGGACATGAGGTCGTGGCAAAGGCGCGAGCAGAGGAGGCTGGCAAGTTCGACGGGATTCATTGCAAGCCATTGATGGGGCAGAGTTTCAACCTGCGCAAGCTTGCAACGTTGAACAGTAGCAGCCGGATTCCCATATCTCACGACGAATGGGGGAAATTCAGACGATCGACGTGCGCCTGGAGCCCTCCCATGCCGGCTGGCGTCTGGACCGTGCGCTCGCCGACGCGGTTCCGACCCTGTCACGCGAACGGCTGAAGGCCCTGATCCGCAGCGGTGCGGTTGAAACGGGCGGCAAGGCCATTCGCGATCCTGCGCTCAAAGTGCGCGGCGAAGAAGCGCTTCGCGTGGCGGTTCCCGAGCCCGAACCGGCGCACAACGAGCCGCAGGACATTCCGCTGAATGTCGTGTTCGAAGACGAGCATTTGCTGGTCGTCGACAAGGCCGCCGGCCTCGTCGTCCATCCGGCGGCCGGGAATTTCGACGGAACGCTGGTCAACGCCTTGCTCCATCATTGCGGCGGCTCGCTGTCGGGGATCGGGGGCGTTGCCAGGCCCGGGATTGTCCACCGGATCGACAAGGACACGTCGGGGCTCCTGGTGGTTGCGAAGACCGATGTTGCCCATGAAGGGCTTGCACGACAGTTCGCGGCCCATTCGATCGATCGACGCTATCTTGCGATCGTCAGCGGAGTGCCCAAAGTGCCGGGGGGTACGATCGATGCACCGCTCGCCCGATCGGCAACGAATCGCAAGAAGATCGCCATCGTTGAAGGGAGCCGCGGCAAGCGCGCCGTGACTCACTGGAAGCGGCTGAACGTCCTTCGCGACGCCGCACTCGTCGAATGTCGGCTCGAAACCGGGCGTACGCACCAGGTCCGCGTGCATTTGGCCGCCAGCGGCCATCCGCTCGTCGGTGACCCCGTCTATGGTCGCTCGGGAAAGACACACGGCAAGCTGTTGAAGGAACTTCAGTTCCATCGGCAGGCACTGCACGCAGCCGAGCTTGGCTTCACCCATCCGGTGTCCAAGAACAGGCTGTCGTTCTCTAGTCCCATGCCGCCGGACATGCAGGAACTGTTCAACGCTCTTGGTGTATAGGAATTAACTCGCTAGGTCGGTCCGCCAGTCTTACGGACCGCCCTGAAAAAGGGAGAAAGACGAAGTTTATGGCTGAAGCAAAAGGGATCGTCTCACTCCCCGCGTCCGGTGGGGAGGCCGGACTCAATCGCTATCTCTCGGAGATCAAGAAATTCCCGATCCTCTCGCCGGAGGAAGAGTATATGCTCGCCAAGCGCTGGCGCGAGCATGGCGACACCGAGGCTGCAGCGAAGCTCGTCAATTCACACCTGAGGCTCGTGGCGAAAATCGCCATGGGATACCGCGGCTATGGACTGCCGGTCAGCGAGTTGATCAGCGAGGGCAATATCGGCCTGATGCAGGGCGTGAAAAAATTCGAGCCCGATCGGGGCTTCCGCCTTGCCACTTACGCCATGTGGTGGATCCGGGCATCGATCCAGGAATTCATCCTGCGCTCGTGGAGCCTCGTGAAGATGGGCACCACGGCTGCGCAGAAGAAGCTGTTCTTCAACCTTCGCCGGATGAAGAACCAGATCGACGCCTTCGAGGAAGGCGATCTCAAGCCACAGGACGTCACCAAGATCGCGACCGACCTCGGCGTCAGCGAAGACGAGGTCGTCTCCATGAATCGCCGCATGGCGATGGGTGGCGACACCAGCCTCAACGCGCCGCTGAAAGGCGACGAAGGCGCCGAGAACCAGTGGCAGGACTTTCTCGTCGACACCGGCCCGCTCCAGGACGAGCGGATTGCCGAGGACGAGGAGACCCGCGTCCGGCACGACCTTCTGATGTCTGCGCTCGAAAGCCTCAACGACCGCGAGAAGCACATCCTCATGGAACGGCGCCTCGCTGATGAACCGAAGACGCTTGAAGAGCTTAGCCAGGTCTACGGCGTCAGCCGCGAGCGGATCCGCCAGATCGAGGTGCGCGCGTTCGAAAAGCTCCAGGCGGCGCTGCTGAGGCTCGCCGGCGAGCGCCGGCTGCTGCCCGCCGCCTAGGGTTCGTACCGCGCCAGTAAGGGCCGATTGCGAGGAGCTCCTTGAAGTCCTGTTCGGCGCGGGTCAGGAGATCAGCCTCCGCGTTCCAGTCGTCGAGCGAGGGGACGTGGCAACGCCAGCGAACCGATAGAGGCTCGGCGGCCCGGCGGTCGTTGAGCAGGCCGAGCCGGTCCTGCAATCCTGCCAGCGCGCGCCTGAAGGGCTTTCTCTCCAGCTTCTTCGCACGATGGAGACCACGCGTAAAATCAAGGGCATAGCGGAACCGCTTCACGCGCAAGCGAAAGCGATGCCGCTCCTTTCCGCTCATTGCCCGAAGCTTCGGCCCAAGATCACTTATCCGCGCCCATGACTTGTCCAGCCGCCATGCAAGGAAGCTTGCAAGCGGTGAGCTGGCGTCGGACCGTCCGCGCCATCTGCCGATGAACAGCCATCGGAGCATTGCGATCATCAGCCTCGGCAGCTTCGGCGTTTGAAGCAGCGCAATGAGGCGATCGTACGCTCGTTCGCGTACCTTCCTCAGCCGATCGATCCGGGGCCCCTCTCCCTCAGCCATGTCGATGAACGTGTCGAGATTTCGAACTTCCCCGAAACTCGAGCTGAACCAGTGCAGCTCGCGGGTCAGCTTCCGGTATCGTTTTCCATCGACGATGGGACGGAAGAGCTGGAAAGCCGAAAGAAGGCGCCTCGTCGCAACCCGGACCTGGTGAAGCGCTTCAGGATCCCTGCGGTCCACGAAGAGGTCTTCGTTGAGACGCAGGTGCCGAAGGCACGACAGAACGATCAGCGTAAATCCTTGTCCGACCGTCATCCCGCGCCCGACATCGACGCGACCGGCCTTCGTTGGCTTCCCGAGCCACCCTTCGGCGAGCGCCTCGGCTAGCTCGGCCTTGCTGCGAACGTCCAGTCTCAGCGGCACGCGCTTCGAAAGCGCCTCGCAAAGATCGAACAGAACTTCCTCCGATCCATGCTTGAGCTCGAGCTCCAGGCCACTGATTTTCGCCGTGGAAGGTCCCGCGCGGATAACTCCCCGGTCGAGCGAGATCTCGACGAGATCGCACTTACCGGCAATTCTCCAGCTCGTACGGTCGATCTCGATGCAGGCGATCGGATCCAGCTTGCCGGCATTTCCTGATAAGCTGCTGATTGGTCCCGAGCTTTTGCAGTCGAGTTCCGGCTTCATGGCCCGGACCGGCATCTCCCATTCGTCACGTTCGAACAGCCCTGCCCCGTTCGCCCGCGACTTGACGGTCTGGATCAAGTGGTCGCCCGACCGGCGCACCCGTAGCGACAGGCCGGCTTTTCGAAGCTCGTACTCGGCAGTATCGAAATAAATGGATTCCTGATGTTCCCGCGAGGCGGGCTGCGCTGCCAGCGGGCCACCGAGCCGAAGACGTTTCGCATCCTCCGGCGCGATCATGAGCTTCAGCTCGAGTTCGCGGGTCGTCGGCATGGCGCGAATTGGCTTTATCACCGATCGCCGCCACAATCAGGGTGATTCCCGATCCTAGCCCTTCTCATCCGCGATCTTCGGAGCAGATTGGGCAAGCTTTTCCCCTTCCCTCCGCTCCTCGGGCCGGTCTTGGACCGTATCGTCTGTCGCGACATTATCTGCAGCCCAGGCGCCACGTTCGCCCAACGGAAGCGGCGTCCCCGTCGTGCTGTCCCTGGCGGTCTGATGCTCGATCTCGCTGTTGAGCTCGGCACCGAAAATGAACGCATAGGCTGACAGGTACATCCAGGTCAGCAGCGCGACGACCGCGCCAAGAGATCCATAACTCGCGTGGTAATTGGTGAAGCGGCTCACGTAGATCCCGAAGGCCCATGTGAGCAGCAGCCAGGTCAAAGCTGCGAACAGGCTGCCCGGGGTGATCCACTTCCAGCGAGCGTCCTCCCGCGAAGGGCCGTAGCGGTACAAGGTCGAAGCGATACCTGCAGCGACGAGGGTCAGCACCAGATAGCCGACGACCTTGCCGGCGATGACGAGCGGTCCTGCGACTGTTGGGAAGAGGTGCTGAAGGTAAGCGAGCGCCGCTGTCGCGGCGAGTGCGCAAAGGGCCATCACCAGCGCCGCGAGCGTCATGGTCACGGCGAGGAGGTAGAAGCGAAAGAGCGTCCTCGTCTCCTTCTCCTCATACGCGATGTTGAGCGCCGTGATCACCGAAGCGGCGCCGTTCGTGCCTCCGTAGGTAGCAACCAGGAACGCGAGCAGGATGCCAAATCCCTTGGTGCCTTCTGACGCCTTGACGGCATTCATCAGCTGGTCGCCGATGATGAAGGCGACATCAGTCGGCAATATTGCGGTCAAGGCGCTCATATGATCGATGACGGTCATAGGATCGGCGACCAATCCGTAGACGAGCACGATGAGGCCGAGCAGCGAAAGAAGGGCGAAGAAGCTGTAGAATGCGACGCCGGCGGCCACCAGGCCGACATTGTCGTCCCACGTCCTTTTGTAGGTGCGCGCTGCGATATCCTTCCAGGCGGCGCGCGGCATTTGCCACGGCGAGGTCGCATAATGGCCACTCGGGTCGGTCTTGGTGCGAGGTGCGTCCATCTTGAAAGTCCCGCTGACCTGCTAGCGCTTGCGCCTGAGCAACGACAAGCCGACAGCTCCCACAACCAGCGCCGCGCCTGCTCCTTCGCGGCCTCGCTTGCGAAGAAGCGAGAGCCCGACGGTGGAAAGCGCGGCCGAAACGATCCCGACCTTCTCAAACCCGGCCACCGAGCCCGCACGGTTCGTGATCCGCGCTCCAAGATACTCCTTGCTCGTCGATGGCTCATCGCGTCGAGGTCGACTGCTCGACGGGGACGCAGTTCGTTCCGGTGACCATGATCGCGGCTCGTCATGCTGCGGCGGACTGACGTCCTCTCCGCCCGGTTTCTGCGGTTCACTGCCCTCTGCCACATGATCCGCAGACCAGGCGCCCCGGTCGCCGAGAGGCTTTGGCTGTCCCTCCGTCGTATCCCTCGCCGTCTGGTGCTCGAGCTCGGAGTTGAGCTCCGCTCCAAAGAGGAAGACGTAGGCGGACAGGTAGAGCCAGGTCACCAGGATCACGACCGTCGCCAGGGTACCGTAGGTCTTGTTGTAGTTCCCGAAGCGACTGACGTAGAAACCGAAGCCGAACGTCAGCAGCAACCAGACGACGGCGGCGAAGATCGAGCCGGGCGTGATCCACTCCCACTTGGCCTTTCGCCTGTCGGGCCCGTAGCGGTACAATGACGCCGCCGCCGCAGAAGCACCGAGGAGAAGCAGGGCATAGGAGAGGACCGTGCCCGCCGCGATCACAGCTTGCGGGAGATCGGGTAGCAGGTCTTCGAGGTAGCCTAGAGCCGTAATCGCAAGCAGCGCCAGCACTGCCATGACGACGCCGCCGGCGGTGATCGCCAGAGCGAGGAGATTCACTCGGATCGTACTGCGTGTTTCCTCTTCCTCATAGGCGATGTTGAGCGCGGTGATGATTGAGGTTGCAGCATTGCGGGCGCCCCACAAGGCCACGGCGAGCGCAACGATGAGGCCAAGCCCTTTCTTGCTGCCGGAGGTCTGCACGATGCTCATCAGCTGGTCACCGATCAGCTTTGCAACATCGGTGGGGAGCACGGCCGTCAGCGATTTCATATTGCTGAGCACTGTATTCGGATCCGCGGCAATGCCGTAGGTAAGCACGACCGCGCCGAGCAGCGGTACGAGCGCCAGAAAGCCGTAAAAGGCCACTCCTGCAGCGACGAGGCTGATGTTGTCTTGCGCGCCCTGCTTCCATGTTCGAAGGCCCACGTCCTTCCAGGCAGCGGCCGGCATTTTCCAGGGCGAGGTCACATCATGACCTTTGGAATTGACCATGTCGGCAAAACCTCAGGTTGCACGAGGGCGTTCCACGACGAACCGCCACGGACCCGTAACGAGGGCTCTTGCCAAGCACCGAAAACAGGCGGACGGTAGAGGTTTCCAGATAGGCGCCCGAGCGCCTCCTAGTGCGACTCGCGGCGCCCGTGAAACCGGACGAGGGAGAGACGCATGGCTGGAGAATCCGCAAAAGGCACTCGAGTGATCGCGCTGGTGGGACCCGCCGGCGCAGGAAAGACAAGCCTTGCGGAGGCGATGCTATTCGCAGCGGGCGCGACCGACAGGTTGGGCTCGACAGCCAACGGTTCCAGCATCGGCGATTCGAGCCCGGAGAGCCGCCAGCGCGGCGGCTCGACCGAGCTCAATCTTTATAATTTCAAATATCTCGGCGACGATTTCGCCATCATCGACGTACCCGGCTCGATCGGCTTCGCGGCAGATGGAGCAAAGGCACTGGCGATCGCCGATGCTGCAATCGTCGTCGTCGACCCTGATCCCGCCCGCGCTCCGCTTGCAGCGCCGGCGCTTCGCGCGCTCGATGAGTTCGGCATTCCCCACCTCATCTTCGTCAACCGTATAGACCAGGCGCACGGCCGCATCCGCGACTTGCTGACTGCACTCCAGCCGATGAGTGTTTCGCCGCTGATCGCCCGCCAGATTCCGATCTGGGACGGCGAAAAGGTCAGCGGATTCGTCGACCTCGCTCTCGAATATGCGTTCAAGTACCGCGCCGGCCAGCCATCGGAGCGTGTCGAGATTCCCGCCGACCTCCAAGACCGCGAGGTCGAAGCACGTACGCACATGCTCGAGCAGCTTGCCGATCACGACGACGAGCTGCTCGAGCAATTGCTGATGGATCAGGCGCCGACGCGAGAGAAGGTGCTCCAGGACCTCGCGCGCGAGACCGGCGACAATCTCGGCGTCTCGCTGTTGTTTGGCTCCGCCAATAGCTCGTGGGGCGTTCGCCGCCTCCTCAAGGCCCTGCGCCACGAAGTTCCCGGCCCCCAGGCGGCTGCCGACCGCCTCGGCGTCTCGGATCCCTCGCTTTACGTGTTCAAGATCGTCCACGGCTCAATCGGACGGCTCGCCCTCTCCCGAGTGCTCGGCGGTCGCATCAAGGAAGGCTCGGATCTCAAGACCAGCGAAAGCGAACATGCGCGCCTCGGCGCTCTCTTCATTTTGCAGGGCGAGAAGACGACGAAGCTCAGCGAGGCGCGTGACGGCGACATCGTCGCGGTCGCCAAAATCGATGCGGTGAAAGCCGGTGAGTGGCTCAGCGCCGGCAAGTTGCCCGCCGCCGTCGAGGTTGACTACCCGGCGCGCAATTGCGCGATCGCAATCGAACCCTCCGACCGCAAGGACGACGTCAAGCTCTCAGGTGCGCTGCAGCGGCTCGGCGAGGAAGACTCGGCACTCATCATCGAGCATGACGACGCCAATCACGAAATCCGTCTGCGCGGCGTCAACGACGAGCATCTCAACACCGTGCTGGCACGGCTGAAGCGCCGCTACGGCGTCGAGGTAAACAGTCATCAGCCGACCGTCGGGTACCGCGAATCCATCCGAAAGCCAGTTACGCAAAAAGGTCGCCACAAGAAGCAATCGGGCGGGCATGGCCAGTTCGGCGATGTGGTCATCGAAGTAAAACCGCTGCCACGGGGCACGGGCTTCGTCTTCGAAGAGAAGATTCACGGCGGATCCGTACCCAAGCAGTGGATTCCGGCCGTCGAAGAAGGCGTGGTCGAAGCGATGCGGAAAGGTCCGCTCGGATTCCAGGTCGTGGATTGCTCGGTCACCCTGGTCGACGGCAGCTATCACAGCGTGGACAGCTCGGAGCTCGCATTCAGGCTCGCCGGGCGCGTCGCGATGCAGGAAGCACTCGTCGCTGCCCATCCGCACCTTCTTGAGCCGATGCACAAGCTTACCGTCGTCTGCCCGTCGAGCGCCACGAGCCGCATCACGTCCGCGGTGGCGGGCCGGCGTGGACAGATGCTGGGCATGGGGCCGCGGGATGGCTGGACCGGCTGGGATCGTATCGAGGCGCTCATCCCCGAAGCCGAGCTCGCGGGGCTCGAAGCGGAACTGAGATCGCAAAGCCAGGGCCTTGCCACCTATGAGGCCGAGTTCGATCACCTCGCCGAACTGAACGGTCCGCTTGCGGACAAGGTCATCCAGCAGCGGGTGCCAGAGCCGGCCTGAGCTCAACAAATTGTCAGGCGACAGCTGCCGACCGCTCGTTTAGGCGCTCGGATCGATGAAGCACTGGTTCAAAGACCAGCATTTCCGGTCGCTGCTGAAAAACAGCAGCTATCTTGGCGTTTCCAAGATCGTCGCGGCGCTCGCTGGCGTCGCCATGCTTGCGTTTGCGGGTCGCGGCCTCGGCGTAATCATGTTCGGTACGCTCATCCTCATCACGAGCTACGCGAAGGCGGTGAACGGGATCGCCAAGTTTCAGTCATGGCAGCTGATCGTGCGCTATGGCGGACATGGCGTCGCGCATGGCGACCCGGAACATTTCAAGGTCGCGACCGGGTTCGCTTTTTCGCTCGACGTCGTCAGCGGCATTGCAGGAATGATCGTCGGTGTCGCACTGCTGCCTTTCATCGGCAACTGGGTAGGCATCACCCACGAATATCTCTGGCTCGGCTTCCTCTACTGCACTGCCTTGCCTCTCATGAGCTCAGCGACCCCCGACGGCGTGCTGCGCGTGCTCGACCGCTTCGACCTCATAAGCTGGTCCAGTACGGTTACTCCGATCGGGCGCGCGATCCTTGCAGGTATCGCGTTCATGATGGGCGCGTCGCTGCCCATCTACGTCGGGATCTGGTGGGTTACCGAACTCGCGGGCGACATTTACATGTGGCATCTCGCGTGGCGCGAATTGAAACGTCACGGACTGCTCGAAGGCGTGAGGCCGACGCTCAAGCCGACCACACTCCCCGGCGCCTGGCGCTTCGCGATCAACGTCAACCTTGCATCCAGCGTCCAGGCAGTGTGGGGCCCGATCGGTCGCCTCGTGGTTGGCGGCCTTCTCGGCCCCGCCGGCGCGGCGCTCTTCCGCGTCGCTTCGACACTGTCGGACAGCGCCCAGAAGCCGGCCGATCTGCTCGGGAAAGCCTTCTATCCCGAGGTCATGCGGATGGACCTCTCCTCAAAGAAGCCGTGGAAGCTCATGCTGCGCGGGACCGCGGCTGTGAGCATGGTGATGCTGCTAGCGATCGTGCTGCTGATCATCGGCGGCAGGCCACTCCTCGCCCTCATCTTCGGCAAGGAGTTCGTTGGCGCCTACGAACCGCTCGTCGTCCTCATGGTCATTCCGTTCCTCGGGATTTTCGGCTTTCCGCTAAGCCCGATGCTCTATGCGCTTGGCCGCTCAAGCGGGCCGCTGAAGGCGAAGCTCCTCGGCAGCGCGGCGTTCTTCGTCGCGATCGCGCCTCTGTCCTGGCAATGGGGCGTGATCGGCGCAGCAATGGCGCTGGTGCTCGCCAACATCGTAAACTTTGCTGCGATGGTGCTGCAGCTACGTACAGAGCATCGCCGCGTGCGGCCGAAAACGACCTAGAGGTTCGCTTCCTCGAACCCTCGCTGCTTCACCAGGCGGTCGAGCTCGACAAGAGTTGAAAGCAGGCTCTCCATGCGATCCAGCGGCCACGCATTGGGTCCGTCCGAGCTGGCGTTAGCGGGGTCGGGATGCGTTTCCATGAACAGGCCGGCGATGCCCGTCGCTACCGCCGCGCGCGCGAGTACGGGCACGAACTCACGTTGGCCGCCCGAGCTCGTCCCCTGCCCGCCCGGCAGCTGAACACTGTGGGTCGCGTCGAACACGACCGGACAGCCCGTCTCGCGCATGATGGCGAGGCTGCGCATGTCGCTGACCAGATTGTTGTAGCCGAACGACGTGCCCCGTTCGCAGACCATGATGGTCTCTTCGTTGATCCCGGCGGCCTGCGCGGCGTTGCGCGCCTTGTCGACGACATTCTTCATGTCGTGCGGTGCCATGAACTGCGCTTTCTTGATGTTCACTGGCCTGCCCGACGCTGCCACCGCCTGGATGAAATCGGTCTGGCGAGCGAGGAAAGCGGGCGTCTGCAGGACATCGACGATCTCAGCGACCGGTCCGATCTGCGGGATGTCATGGACGTCGGTGAGGACGGGGACCCCGATCTCCTTCCTCACTTTTTCGAGGATGCGCAGGCCATCGTCCATTCCCGGCCCGCGATAGCTCTTGCCCGAGGAACGGTTGGCCTTGTCGAAGCTGGATTTAAAGATGAAATGGACGCCCAGCCGGCCGGTAATTGCCTTGAGGCGCTCGGCGGTGCGAAGCTGAAGCTCTTCGCTCTCGATGACGCAGGGGCCTGCAATCAAGAATAGCGGCTGGTCGAGACCGATCTCGCGTCGGAGGAGCTGCATGGCGCCCAGCTTAGGCCAGTGATCCGACGACTGCCACCGGCTCCCAGTCGCCAAGGCCGTTCTGAGAGGCGAAGTCTTCCGGGAATGGCTCGCCGGCGTGGATACCGCCACTAACGAAAACCGTATCGAATCCCATCCTCGCAGCACCGAGCACGTCGGTCTGGAGTCCGTCGCCGACAGCAAGCACTTCGTCCCTCGGCGGATCGCCCGCCCGGTGAAGGGCATGACGATAGATTGCCGGATACGGCTTGCCATACCAGGTCACCCGGCCGCCCAGCCCCTGGTACAGATCGGCGATGGCGCCGGCACAGGCTTCGGGAACACCGCCGCGGATTACTACCCTGTCGGGGTTGAGGCAGTGCAGATGGACGTCGCGTTCCGCCCAACCTTTGAGGTCTTCCAGATAGTCCTCCGGATGGGGACGATGTTCGGTCGTGCCGGTGCAGGCAAGGTCGGTGAAGTCCTCGCCTCGAGCGATCGCGACGTGGCGCCCCTCGAGGATCTTGCGGTCACCGGCAGTCCCCACGAACCCGACCGGCCGTCGAAGCGCGTTCAATGCCTCGATTCCTGCCTCGCCGCTCGTCGCGACGAAGTCATAGGCATCTCTCGGCAATCCAATCCCGGCGAGCTGCTGCTCGACGGCCTCGGCGGTCCGCGGTGCGTTGGTGATCAGAGCCACGCAGCGACCTTCACGGCGCCATTGCGCGAGCCGCCTTTCTGCACCGCCATAAAGCGTCACACCGTCGTGCACGACGCCCCAGATATCGCAGAGGACGAGCCGATATTTGGGATCGAGCGTGTCGAGAACGCTCACTCGAGGCCCGCCTCCACAAGGGCCTTCTCGATCGGCGCAACATCCTCGGGATTGTTGAGTTCGCGAAGGGCAAACGGCGGCGTTTCGACATCCACTACCGCGACCCGCGCGCCGGCGGCCAGGAACCGCAGCTGTTCCAGTCCTTCGAGAGCTTCGAGCTCGCTCACCGGCGTTGAAACATATCGCTCCAGCGCTTCGGGACGATAGGCATATACACCGACGTGCAGTCGCACAGGCGACATTTCGCGCTCGAGTATGCCGTGCGGCAAGTGCGGGATGAGGCGCTTGGAGAAATAGAGCGCATAGCCCTGGTTGTCGGTCACGACGCTCGTCCCGCCAACACGGCCGGCAGCCTCTTCGGCCTGCAACGCGCGAACCTCTGCGCTCCTGAGAAGCATTGCGGGCGTGGCGACGAGCGCGTCGCTGTCCTGCTCCATCCTCGCAATCAGCGCCTCGACGAACCCCGGCGGCGTCAACAGCGCGTCACCTTGAAAGTTGATCACCAGCTCGGGATCGTGAAGCTGCGCCATTGCTTCAGCGCATCGCTCGGTGCCGTTGCGGCATTGGGGAGAGGTCATGATCACGCCAACGCCGAATGCCGAGCACGAATCCGCAATTCGCTCATCGTCGGTCGTCACGAAAACCCCCGACACTCCCGCCACTCGCCGCGCGGCCTCGACGCTTCGCTGGATAAGCGGCTTTGCGGCGCCGCCGGCCCCCCTGATACCGACCAGTGGCTTTCCGGGGTATCGCGTCGACTGGAAACGCGCCGGGATCAGGATGAGGGCATTCATCGAGCGGCGGGGCAATCGTGGATGTGAAGCACGCCGACGGGCTTTTTGCCCGCGCCATCATCATCGACGACGAACAGCGACGTGATCTTGAATTCGTCAAAGAGGACAAGCGCGTCGTCGATGAGATCGTCGGGAGCGACGGTCTTGGGATCCTTGGTCATGAACTCGCCGGCCGTATGCTCAAGGCCCCGCTCGATATTGCGCCGAAGATCGCCGTCGGTGATCACGCCGACAAGATAGCCATCGTCGTCGGTAACCCCGATCACGCCGAGCCGCTTAGCGGTCATTTCGACAATCGTGTCGTGCATTGAGCTCTTTTCACGGATGAGCGGCAGCGACTTGCCGCCGTGCATGAGGCGCCTGACGGGCTTCAGCCGCGCACCGAGCGCGCCTCCCGGGTGGAGCCGTCCGAAATCGGTTCTTGTGACGCCCTTTTGCCGCATCACCGTCATCGCAAGCGCGTCGCCGAGCGCCAGCGTCATGGTCGTCGATGTCGTCGGCGCGACGCGCTCAGGCCCGACTTCCGCCCAGTGCGGGAGCAGCAGGGTAGCCGTTCCAGCTTCGGCAAGCATCGAACCGCCCTGCCCCGTGATCGCGATGATCGGAATCTGAGCGCGCTGGAAGTGATCGATCACCGGTTCAAGCTCGGCCGTCTCGCCGCTCTGCGAAATGAGGATTGCGACGTCGCCGCGGGCGGACATGCCGAGATCGCCGTGCATCGCTTCCGCGAGATGGAGGAAGACTGCTGTCGTGCCGGTCGACGCGAATGTTGCGGCGATCTTTCGAGCGACATGGCCGGACTTGCCGAGGCCGCTGACGATCACCTTCCCCCGGCACGCGCAAATCAGGCTTATGGCCTGTTCAAAGGGATCACCAAGGCCGTCCGCCAAGGCGTCGAGCGCCCGCGCCTCGTCGTGGAGAATTGCCCGCCCGAAATCGAGTACGCCGAGCGGTGAACTATGATCAGCGGCCATGACCCGCGCCCTAGCCGTGCCGCTTACCGCTGTGAAGCGCTTGACGCCGCGCCTCCCTGCGGCTTGGGTCGGCGCCGAAGAGGAACGAGATGGCCAAGCGACTGACCCGTTACATCCTCATTGCGCTCGTGCTCGGGCTGATTACGGGCTGGGCAATCAACTCGGCGATCGATGATGGAACGCCTGCGAGCGCCGATCGGCTGAAATCGATCGCCGATTATCTGAGCATCGTCACGACGCTGTTCCTCCGGCTGATCAAGATGATCATCGCGCCGCTCGTATTCTCGACTCTCGTCTCGGGAATTGCGCACATGGGCGACGTTGCCGCCCTCGGCCGGGTGGGCGTGCGCTCGCTTGCCTGGTTCATCCTCGCCAGTCTGGTTTCACTGACCCTTGGCCTCCTCCTCGTCAGCCTGCTTCAGCCTGGGGTCGGCCTAAACCTGCCGCTGCCTCCGGCGACCGCGGCAAGCGGCGTTGAAACTGCGGCATTCAATCTCAAGGATTTCATCAGCCACCTGGTTCCCGCCTCGATTTTCGAGGCGATGAGCACCAACGAGATCCTGCCGATCGTGATCTTCTCGATCTTCTTCGGCGTCGCGCTGACGGCAGTCGGCGAGCGCGGAAAGCCGCTCGTTCGCGGCGTCGAAGCGCTCGTCCGGGTCATGCTGCAGGTCACCGACTACGTCATGCGCTTCGCTCCATTCGCAGTGTTCACGGCGGTGGCGAGCGCCCTTGCAGAACGCGGTCCACAGATCATTGCAACGCTCGGCAAGTTCGTCGGCAGCTTCTACCTCGGGCTCTTCATCCTGTGGGCGGTCCTGGTCGGCGCCGCGTTCGTCATTGTCGGCCCGCGGACGCGCCATCTCGTCCGCTACATCCGCGATCCCGTAGTCCTCGCCTTTTCGACCGCCTCCTCGGAAGCCGCCTATCCACGCACGCTCGAGGCCCTCGACCGATTCGGCGTTCCGCCGCGCATCGCGAGCTTCGTCCTGCCGCTCGGCTACTCGTTCAACCTCGACGGCTCGATGATGTACATGACCTTCGCGACGATCTTCATCGCGCAGGCCTACGGCATCGACCTGACGCTCGGCCAGGAGATCACGATGCTCCTCGTCCTGATGATCACCTCGAAAGGCATGGCCGGCGTTCCCCGCGCGAGCCTCGTCGTGATCGCCGCCACCATGTCGATGTTCAGAATTCCCGAGGCCGGCCTGCTCCTGATCCTCGCCGTCGACCATTTTCTCGACATGGGCCGTTCGGCGACCAACGTCGTTGGAAACGCCGTCGCTGCAAGCGTCGTTGCACGCTGGGAGGGCGATCTCGACCCCGAGGAGTCACCCGTCATCGAACCGCTGCCGGCGCCGGCCCACGTCGAGCGCACCGGCAAGATTCACGACCACTTCTAGGGCGGATTTACGCCCAGGGCTGCTCGATGGCCGGGGGCGGCACGGTAAAGAACTTCGGCCCGCTCTCGGTCATGTGGAAGCAGTCTTCAAAGCGGATCCCGAACTCGCCCGGCAGGTAAATTCCTGGCTCGTTCGAAAAGCACATCCCGGGTGCAAGCAGCGTACTCTCCCCGTGCACCAGATTGACCGGCTCGTGCCCCTCCATGCCGATGCCATGACCTGTGCGATGTGGCGTGCCCGGCAGCTTGTAACCGGGCCCGTAACCCCAGCTCTCGTACGCGCGTCGAACGGCATCATCGACGCTGCCGGCAGGCGCGCCGACTTTTGCGGCCGCCATTGCAATGTCCTGCCCGCGGCGCACCTGCGATGCGACCTTTCGCTGCTCCGGCGAGGGATCGGCGCCGTAGATGAAGCTGCGCGAGATGTCCGACTGATAACCATGGACGGAGCAGCCGCAATCCATCAGCACCACCTCCCCGCGCTTGACGATCTGCGGCTTGTGGCTGCCGTGCGGATATGCCGAGGCTTCACCGATCAGCACCAGGCCTCCATCGTAGGAACCGCCGAGGCGCTTGTGCGCGGCACCAATCATCGCGTCGATGTCCGCCGGTGTCATGCCTGCTCGGGTCCGCTGCCCGGCATAGCGCAATGACGCGACCGTCATGTCGGCAGCCGCTTGCATCAGTGCGAGCTCAGCCGGACTCTTGATCATGCGGCAGCCGCGGACGACCGGATTGGCACTCACCGCCCGCAATGACGGGAGCTGCTGGCGCAGGCGCTCGAAAATGAAATAGCGGTCGGTCTCCTCAAAGCCGACCGGCTCCCCGGCAACGCCCCGCTCGCGCAGGAAGTCCGCAACGAGCTTCAGGGGTTCCTCGTCCTCGTTCCAGGTTCGGATCTCGGCCGGGATCGACAGGGTCTCCGCAACCGAGGGACGCTCGAAGAACGGCGTCACGATGATCGCATCGCCGCGCGCGGGGATGACGGCGGCGGTGAGCCGCTCCGAACGCCACCACTGCACGCCGGTGAAATAATCAAGACTTGCGCCAGGCTCGACGATGATCGCTCCGATGCCCTTGGTGGCCATCAGTGCGCGGGCCCTGGCGAGGCGCGACAGCCGCTCGGCCTGCGTGATTGCCGGGGGGATCGGAATGGGCTTGAGCTCCGATGCCGCCTCAGCACTCACTCGGCTCATCGGCAAGGTCATCGTTGCTGCAAAAGCGCCCGCGCCAGTGAAGAAATTGCGGCGCCCGATCGGTCGCTGGATCATTCTAAAACCCCCTCTGCTCGGAGCCACTGTTGCACGCGGCAGCGCAATCGGCCAGCAGGCGCGTCCCATGTTCGATTCTCTCGCTCATGACGGCGTGAAGCGTCCCGGCACCCGCGAGATGACGGCCATGCTTGCCGGGCTGATGGCGCTCAACGCCTTCGCCATCGATTCCATGATCCCGGCGCTCGCGGATATCGGCCGGTCCTTGCATGTGATGGAAGAGAACCAGCGCCAGCTGGTCGTGATCGCTTATTTCGTCGGCTTCGCGTCGACGCAGCTCGTCTGGGGCCCGCTCGCCGACCGCTTCGGGCGCAAGCCGGTTCTTGCGACAGGCGTGACGCTCTACGGTGCCTTTGCACTGCTCTGCGCCTTCGCCGGCAGCTTCCCGCTTCTGATTGCCGGACGAGCGGCAATGGGTGCATCGGCGGCCGTGACGCGTGTCCTCGTCGTTGCGATGGTTCGCGACCTGTTCGAAGCCGAAGCAATGGCACGGGTCATGAGCCTCGTCTTCATGGTCTTCATGCTGGTGCCCGTCCTCGCGCCCAACATCGGCCAGCTGATCCTCCTGTTCGCTCCGTGGCGAGGGATCTTCATAGCGATCGCGATTTACGCCGTGATCATGCTGACCTGGTCGTGGATGCGGCTTCCCGAAACGCTCCATCCCGAGTTCCGCCGGCCTCTGCGGTGGCGCGAAACTCTCGGCGCCATTACCGAGACGATCAAGGAGCGCCAGTCGCGCGGGTCCACGCTGGCGATGACGATCAGCTTCTCGGCACTGGTCGCGTACATCAGCTCGATCCAGCAGATCATATTCGATGCCTTCAACGAGGGAGCCTATATCGGCCTAGTCTTTGCCTGCATCGCCGCGCCGATGGCACTTGCGTCATGGCTCAACTCGCGGGTGGTCGGCAGCTACGGTTTGCGCAGGGTCGGCCATACGGCTGCAGCCGCGTTCGTGCTGGTGACTGCAGTTCACGCGGCGATTGCATTGAGCGGCCACGAGACGCTCCTCACCTTCATCGTGCTGCAGGCATTAACGATGGGCTGCTTTGCCTTCACGTCGTCAAACCTCGGCACGCTGGCGATGGAGCACATGGCCCCGATCGCCGGGACCGCATCATCCGTCCAAGGTGTCGTTAGTACGATCGGAGCAGCCCTCATCGGCTTTGTGATCGGCCAGCAGTTCGACGGCACCCCGGTTCCGTTCGTGGTGGGCACGGCCCTTTGCGCGGCAGGAGGCTTCATCGTGATCGTGCTGACCGAGCCGAGGCGCCTTTTCGCTCCAATCCGCATCGACAGCGGCGAAGAGGTCGCGATCTGCGTGCCCGAGGATCTCGGCTAGTCGAAACGGCGGGCGGAGCTCAGGTGCGCTCCGCCCGCGGCTGGGGAACTGAGACCTCGGCGAATTCCCAGGGAATCGTTCGAACTATTCGGCTCCGACCCCGTCATCGTCGGGACCTGCGCCAACCATCAGCGCCTCGGCCACTTCTTCCGTCTTGCCGCGGATGGCATTCTCGATGCGCTTGGCGACGTCAGGATTTTCCTTGAGATAGGCCTTGGCGTTCTCGCGGCCCTGACCGATCCGGATCGAGTCATAGCTGAACCAGGCGCCCGACTTCTCGATGAGGCCGGCCTTGACGCCGAGGTCGAGGATCTCGCCGACCTTCGACACGCCCTCGCCGTACATGATGTCGAACTCGACCTGCTTGAAAGGCGGTGCGACCTTGTTCTTGACCACCTTCACGCGCGTCGTGTTGCCAACGATGTCGTCGCGGTCCTTGATCTGGCCCGTGCGGCGGATGTCGAGGCGCACCGAGGCGTAGAATTTCAGCGCATTGCCTCCCGTCGTCGTCTCCGGGTTACCGTACATGACGCCGATCTTCATGCGTACCTGATTGATGAAGATCACTATGCAGCGCGAGCGGCTGATCGATCCGGTGAGCTTGCGCAGCGCCTGGCTCATCAGGCGCGCCTGCAGGCCGACGTGGCTATCTCCCATCTCGCCCTCGATCTCGGCTCGCGGCACGAGCGCGGCGACCGAGTCCACCACCAGCACGTCGATTGCATTCGATCGCACCAGCGTGTCGACGATCTCGAGCGCCTGCTCACCGGTGTCCGGCTGCGACACGATCAACTCGTCGATGTCGACGCCGAGCTTCTTGGCATAGACGGGGTCGAGCGCATGCTCCGCATCGACGAACGCCGCGGTGCCGCCGTTGCGCTGAGCTTCGGCAATCGCGTGCAGCGCCAGCGTGGTTTTGCCGGAGCTTTCCGGCCCGTAAATCTCGATGATCCGCCCGCGCGGAAGCCCACCGACGCCGACTGCGATGTCGAGGCCGAGGCTGCCGGTCGAGATCGTCTCGATCTCGATCTTCTCACGGCTGCCGAGCTTCATTGCCGAGCCCTTGCCGAAGGCACGATCGATCTGGGCCAACGCCGCTTCGAGAGCCTTTTGACGATCCATGCCGGGCACTTCCACTCCGCTACCGATGACTTTCAACTGCGCTGCCATGTCCCCTGTCTCCGTTCAAGCACCAATCATCAGCGGCCGAATTCCGCCTGTGGAGCAATGTTCGTATCCGATTTGTTCCACAGGAACAAGAGTAGAACGTTACGAACCCTTGGAACGGGTCGGCCGGCGCGATTGTTCGCCTTCAAAGGAGGAACGACATGGCCCAGAAATCGGCAGGTGGAAACAGCGGCGGCATCGCCAAGAAAGGCGGGGAAGAAGGCTCCCGTGGCGGCCGCGGTGGCGGCGGAAAGGGAGGGAGCGGCAGCGGCGGCGCGAAGAAGACGAAGTAGCCGCCGCTCCCCTGGTACTTAGGCCGGAGTCACGTCCCCGGCGCCCGTCCCGGCGTCTTCGCCGGCTTCAGGACGCTTGTCGAACACGACGTCGATGAGACCGAATGCCTTTGCCTCGTCCGATTCGAGGAACTTGTCGCGGTCCATCGCCTTCTCGATCTCCACGAGCGCCTGGCCGGTATATTTGGCGTAAAGCTCGTTGAGCCGCTGACGCATGCGCAGGATCTCACGCGCCTGGATCTCGATGTCCGCGGCCATGCCCTGAGCGCCGCCCGAAGGCTGGTGGATCATGATGCGGCTGTTGGTGAGCGCCACGCGCATGCCGGGCTCTCCTGCCGCTAGCAAGAAGCTTCCCATCGATGCCGCCTGGCCGATGCACACGGTGCTGATCTTCGGCCGGATGTATTGCATGGTGTCGTGGATCGCGAGACCGGCAGTCACCACGCCGCCGGGCGAATTGATGTACATGAAGATGTCCTTCTTGGGATTTTCGGACTCCAAGAAGAGCAGCTGGGCGGTGATCAGCGAGGCCATGTGATCCTCGATTGGGCCCGTGATGAAGACGATACGTTCGCGCAGCAGCCGCGAATAGATGTCGAAGCTGCGCTCGCCCCGATTCGATTGTTCGATGACGATGGGGACGAGTTGCGAAACGATGTCCTGATGATCAATCACGGGAATGGGATCCTCTTTTGTGGCGCCACCTACATCGGCGCGAAGACGGAAAGGTTCAAGGTTCAGCCGGACCGCGCCGGACCAGCCAGAAATCAAAAGGGCGGCCCGGTTGTGCCGGACCGCCCTGCCCCCGTTTAAAGGAACCGAAAAACTACATTTTGTACTGCAGCCGGACATATCCGAACTGCCCGGGCACGTCGTAGGTGGTCGGATCGTAGTTATTGAGGCTGCAGGAATAGCAGGCCGGCGGATCCTGATCGAACACGTTGTTGACGCCAACCGTGAACAACATCCTCCGCTCCAGCCAGTCAGGCGTGAAGTTGATCTGGAAGTCACCGTAGAAGCGTGCCCCCATCTTGTGGGGATTGCCGTCGTTCGGATTGATCTCCGTAACAGAGTCGATGTAGCGGCCCGTGAACGACGCTGCGACCATGCCGAGCGACCAGTCAATGGTGGCATTGCCCTTGAATTTGGGGAACGCCTGATCGGGGCTGCCGCGCTCTGTGCCCTTGCGATTCAGCACGACGAACCCGTTCGAGGCGCTCAGGACATATTTCAGAAGCCACGTCGCATTGGCGGTCAGGCCGAACCTCCCCGCGCCGGTCATCGGTGTACGGTAGGACAAGGCGGCGTCGATGCCCTTGGTCCTGATACTGTCGAGGTTCTGCAGCGTGCCGTCGATCTCGTTGATGAAGCCGTTGGCCGTGCGGACCACGAGTGCGCAGCTCGCCGGATCGCCGAGGAGTGCGCAGTTGTTGAGCGTCACGTTGGGATCAACCGCGCCGATCGCATCCTCGACCTTGATGTCGTGGTAATCGACTTCGAGGCTCAGCGAACCGCCGTTTTCCCGGGCCCAGGCGGGTGAATAAGCTCCGCCGAACAGGAAGTTCTTCGACTTCTCGGGCTTGAGGGCGGAATTGCCCTGGGTGATCACCGGGAGCTGACCTCCCTGGTCCTCTGCATAGGGACCGGTCGTCGAGCCGGCCGGCGGCGGAGGAACACCGTCGGCAATGCAGTTCGCGCGAACGGTCGCATTGGTCCGGAACAGGCCGCCCGCCGCACTGGTGCAGGGGTCGTTGGCGGGAAGGTCGAAGCGCGAGCGCCCGCCGAACAATTCACCGAGGCTCGGAGCGCGGAATCCCGTCGAATAAGAGGTGCGGATCAGGAAATCGCGGACCGGCTTGTAGGTGCCGTTGATCGTGTACGTCGTGCTTCCTCCACTGATCGAATATTCCGAGTGGCGAATGGCGCCGTTCGCCTCGAGCGAGTAAGCCCACGGCTGTTCCTTGAGGATCGGGATCCGGATTTCGCCATAGATTTCGTCGACGTTGTAATGGCCCGCTGAAGGCTGCGCGGGAATGTCCGCGCCGAGACCCGCAGAAACGATTGGATCGGGCGTGAACTGCGCCTTCTGGTAGCGATGCTCGGCGCCGAAAGCGACATCGAGCCCGCCCGCCGGCAGTTCAACGATCGTGCCCGTGATGTTGCCAGTCACGCCCCAAAGATGCTGACTGCTGTTGTCGTGCTCCGTGAATGCGATCCAGTCGAGCATCGCCGGGGTGATCGCCCCAAGTCCGCCGAACAGGTTCAGCGGGACGCAGGGCGCGGTGCAATTCGCGATCGGCCCGATGGCCTGAGCCACCCGGTCTGCACGAACGTTGCCGGTAAAGCTCTGATTGGCCTTGTTGACGCCGAACAGGCCGTTGACGTCCCAGTACCAGTCGTGGCCGCCAACCCCGAACTTGCCATCGAGGGTCGCGTTGCCGGCGTAGGTCTTGACCTTCTGGTTGAAGGTGCGCTGCCCGGCTTCGATGAGACGACGAGCGATGAAGTTGTAATTCGGCGTCCTCCCGTTCGGTGTTCCGTCGGGATTGAGGCCCGATTCGAGCGTCACTCCAAACGGGTTGAACGGGTTTGTCCGGTCAAACGACAGGCGGTCAAAGAGGCTTCCCGCGCCGTTGCCTGCGTCAGGACCGATGAACAATGGCTCGAAAGCCGCCTGGTTCTCCGAGTTGCGCCGGTTGTACTCACCCTTGACGCGCAGATGGACGTCGTCCGCAACCTCATATTTGGCGCTTACCCAGCCGCCGTAACGCTCGGAGGGCGTCAGGATGTAGTTGAACGGCGCAAAGTTGAAACGGTCCGCGGCAGTGAACGGCCGCAGCTCGGCAAGCGTCGGCGTTGCATCCGGCGGATTCCTGATCGTCTGGTTGCCGAATGACGTAACGAAGCGGCCGTTGGCCGCGGCGCTGCTGCAGCCGCCGACGGGGTCAGTGCAGCTTGTCTGGTGGGGGTTCGGGAATTGCGAAATGTCACGATCCGACGAGCGCACGGCCTTCTGGTTCACGTAGGCTGCGCCGAAAACGACATCGAGCCGATCGTTGCCGAGGCCATAGCTCGCCTGCAGGTCGACGGTCTTGCCATCCCCGACCATATACTGACCGTACTGCGCGGAAGCCCTGAGGCCCCTTTGCTTCTGCACCGTGATGATGTTGACCACGCCCGCGATGGCGTCGGAGCCGTAGAGTGGCGATGCGCCCGCTTGCAGGACCTCGATCCGCTCGATCATGTTGGCGGGGATGGTGTTGAGGTCGACGGTCGCCGGGATACCGCTGGCGCTCGTGCCGTTCACCCAGCGCAGCCCATCGACCAGCACCAAGGTCCGCTTGGCACTCAAATAACGCAGGTCGATTTCTGCCGCGCCCGCACCCACGCCCCCGCCGTCGGGCGGGTTGCCGAGATTGCCGCTGTTGTTGACCTTTTGGTTCAGTCCGCCGCTGGCGGCCGGAAGGCGCTGAAGGACGTCGGCGACTGCCGAGAGGCCGGTCTTGTCGATGTCCGTCTTGTCGACGAATAGCACCGGCGAATCCTGACTGGTCGGGTCACGGCGGATGCGCGAGCCGGTAATGACGATTTCGCCGCCGCCGGCAGGCGCCGCGGCAACCGGCGCGGGCGGCGCGGTTTGCGCTGAAGCGGCCGATCCGCCCGCTGCAAGCGCCGCAAACGCCACACCGGTACGCAGGAATGTTTCGAACCGCTTCATGATTTCCCCCTTGTCGCGGCGCCGTTCGGCACCTTTGAAGGCGGGAAAGCTAACGCAGGTCAGGATTCCTAGGAAGGAGAACCGTCACGGGCCCGACACAATTGCTTACTGCTGATGCAATTCGATGACAGTTACTGCGGAGCCGCTAACGAAAGATAGTAAAGTCGACGGACCTCGCGCCGACCCCTCGTCACCGTGTCGAGAATGAGGCCGGCGAAGAAGCAAAGAACGGCGATGACGACCATTCCAGTGACCAGGATCGCGGTCGGGAAGCGGGGGACGAGCCCGGTGTTGATGTAGGTGATCACGAGAGGGATCGCGAGGACGATCGCGAGGGCGACGAGCAGCGCTCCGATGGAGCCATAAAAGAGCACCGGCCGCTCGATCCGGTAGAGCGTGACGATCGTCGTCAGAATCCGCCAGCCGTCGGAATAGGTCGACAGCTTCGACTGGGATCCCTCCGGCCGCGCTGCGTAGACGGTTTCAACCTCGCCCACGGGCATTCGCAGCTCGAGCGCATGGACGCTCATTTCCGTTTCGATCTCGAAGCCCGAGCTCAGCACCGGGAAGCTCTTGACGAACCGCCGCGAGAAGACCCGATAGCCCGAGAAGATGTCGCTGAAGCTGCGACCGAACAAGCCAGACAAAAGCCCCGTGAACAGCTTGTTCCCCAGCACGTGGCCGCCGCGATAGGCATCCTTTTCCTCGTGGCGCCGGGTGCCGACGACCATGTCGAGCTGGTCGGCGAGCAGCAGGTCGACCATCTGCGGCGCCGCATTCGGATCATAGGTCAAATCGCCGTCGGCCATGATGTAAACGTCGGCATCGATGTCGGCGAACATCCGGCGCACGACGTGGCCCTTGCCCTGCTGGCGCTCGGAGCGGACGACCGCACCCGCTTCAGCGGCAATTTCTCGCGTACGGTCGCGACTGTTGTTGTCGTAGACGTAAACGGTTGCGCCTGGCAGCGCCGCGCTAAATCCGGCGACCGTGCGCCCGATCGCGGCCTCCTCATTATAACAGGGCAGCAGCACCGCAATTCGCGGCGACGATATTGAGCTCACGCGGACCCCCTCGGCCATGTTCACAGCTATAGAGGGCATCAGGCCGCGGCGTCGAGACGCGCAGTCATGACATGGAGGAGGCGCAAGTCGCTGGTCATGTCGCCGAGGTTCCATTCCCTGGCAGGCGGGATTGCGAAGGCATCGCCGGCTTTTAGAGCGGTCCCGTCGAGCGCGGCTGCGCCATCGAGGACAAACCCGAACACCAGCTCGCCATCGTGGGCCGGGAATCTGATCTCGTCTGCACCAGCGGAGCGGATTGTTCTCACCTCTGCAAGGCCGCCGGTCGCCTCGAACATCAGCGTCTCCTGCGCTTCAGCGCCCAGAAACGGCGTCCACGGTGTTGCCATTGCGACGTGACGAAGGAAGCGCTGTCCGCCGAAGCTGCGGCCGGACCGCTCGCCGTTGGGCAACACAAGCTCATGATCGGCCAAGGTTTCATGCAACGCTGGCGCGCCGATCTCGATGACCTCGAGGCCGGTCGAGCTTTCGAGCACGCGATGCCGGATTTCGGGCGGCTGCAGGACCAGGTCGCCCTCGTTCATCACGAACGGCTCGCCCTGGTCCTCGTACACCACTCGAACCCAGCCGCGCCGGACATAGATCATCTGCAGCACAATACGATGGTAGTGGACCCAGTCGGCAACGGGCCCGCCCCTGGGCAGCGTGATGTGCGAGGCGATGTAGCGCCCACCGAGGCGACCGGGGATGAGATCGCGGTAAAGCATCCCGGCACGCCCCTGCGCCGAGTCCCGGCCGCCAGTCAGAACCAGTCCGGGCTCGAACGGTGGCAAACCGTTCGGGAGCGGCTGGGCCCCCGCGACACAGATGCGCACGATTTCACCCCCGCGGCTCAGCACCGCGGTGTTCGGCTCGTCCGCCGGGAAAATGACGTCGAGCCGAAAGCCTTCTCGCTTTAGCTTATCGATTGCGAAGTTCAGGTCCTCGCAAACGATTTGCCGCTCGCTCAAGCCTTCTTGGCCGGCTTCTTCGCCTTGGCAGCCGGCTTCTCTTCGGCGGCCTTCGCTGCAGCCTTGTTCGCAGGCTCGCTCTTCTTCGCCTTGGCAGCCGGCTTGTCCTCGGCGGCCTTGGCTGCAGCCTTGTTCGCAGGCTCGCTCTTATTCGGCTTGGCAGGCTTGGGCGCCTCGTCTGCGCTCTCGACCACGTCGGCCTTCTTGGCGGCGGGTTTAGCCGCCTTCTTCGCCTTGGGCTTGTCGCCATGGTCATGTGAGTGGTCGTGTCCGCAGCCGGGGCCATGGACATGCCCCTCCTCGGACTCGAGCTCCGCCTGGACCTCGGCGCGCGTCGCCTTGCGCTCGCTGATCTCCGCCTTGCCGAACAGGAAATCGACGACCTTGTCCTCGTAGAGGGGCGCGCGGAGCTGGGCTGCCGCCATCGGCTCCTGCTGGATGTAGCGGATGAAGTTCTCGCGGTCCTTGCCCTGGTACTGGGCGGCTGCCTGCATGACGAGGCGGCTCATTTCCTGCTCGGTGATCTCGACGCCGTTTGCAGCGCCGATCTCGGACAGGAGCAGACCGAGGCGAACGCGGCGTTCCGCGATCTTGCGATACTGGTCCGCATCGGACTCGATCTCGGCGAGAGCCGCTTCCGGATTCTCTTCATGGCTCGCCTCGTGGCGGAGCTGTGCGAGGATGTTCTGGTACTCGGCGTCGACCATCGATTCCGGGACCACGAAGTCATGCCGCGAAGCAAGCTGGTCGAGCAGCTGGCGCTTCATGTGCGTCCTCGTCAGGCCGTTGAGCTCCTGCTCCTGCTGGCCGCGGATCAGGCCCTTGAGCTGGTCGAGGTCGGTGAGGCCGAGCGACTTTGCGAATTCGTCGTCGATCTTCGTCTCGCCGGCGGTCTTCACCTGCTTCACAGTCACGGCGAAGGTCGCGTCCTTGCCCTTCAGATTCTCGGCCGGATAATCGGCCGGGAAGCTCACGTTGACCTCGCGCGTGTCGCCGGCTTTGGCGCCGACCAGTTGCTCCTCGAAGCCGGGAATCAGACGTCCCGAGCCGAGCTCGATCGACATGTCCTCGCCCTTGCCGCCCTCGAACGCCTTGCCGGCGACCTCGCCTTCGAAGTCGATGACGACCAGGTCGCCGTTCACCGCAGCATGCTTCTTCGGCGCGTCTTCCCACTTCTTGCTCTGGCTGGCGAGCTGCTGGATCTGCTCGTCGACGACGGCCTCGTCGGGCTCGACCGTAAGGCGCTCGAGCTTCAGTTCGTCGATCGACGCCGGCGGCACGTCCGGAAGCGCCTCGAGACTAACGCGAACCTCGGCGTCCTTGCCCGGCGTGTAACTTTCGTCGAGCTCAACCTGCGGCTGCAGCGCGGGGCGGATCTTCTGCTCGCTGAGCAGCTGCTGCACCCCTTCCTGGACTGCACCGTTGAGCGCATCGCCGCGCAGGCTCTCGCCGTGCATCTTGCGGATGAGGTTCGGCGGGACCTTGCCCGGACGGAAGCCGGGCATCTTGATCTGCGGCGCAATGCGCTTCACTTCCTTCTCGACCCGCGCCTCGATGTCCTCAGCGGGGATGGTCAGCATGAAGGCGCGCTTCAGGCCCTCGTTCTCGGTCTCGACAGTCTTGATGGTCACGTGTCCGTATCCTGAAAATCTCAAAGCGGGCTTGCCTGCGCGTGATTTCGCTGCTCGCCT
>JBJMUN010000084.1:0-3337 GCA_045811185.1 Sphingomicrobium sp. | reverse complement strand
CGAACATCGGGCGGATCTCTTACTGGTTCATCGAGGCGAAGAAGTCCTCGTTCGACTTGGCGTCCTTCATCTTGTCGAGAAGGAACTGCATCGCGTCGACGGTGCCCATCTGCATCAGGATACGGCGCAGCACCCACATCTTGGTGAGGGTGCCCTGCTCGACCAGCAGCTCTTCCTTGCGGGTGCCGGACTTGCCGACGTCGAGCGCCGGGAAGATTCGCTTGTCGGCTACCTTGCGGTCAAGAATGACCTCGCTGTTGCCGGTGCCCTTGAACTCCTCGAAGATGACCTCGTCCATCTTCGATCCGGTGTCGATCAGCGCGGTGGCGATGATCGAAAGCGAGCCGCCCTCCTCGATGTTGCGCGCGGCGCCGAAGAAGCGCTTGGGCCGCTGCAGCGCGTTGGCGTCGACGCCGCCGGTCAGCACCTTGCCCGAGCTCGGAACGACGGTGTTGTAGGCGCGGCCGAGGCGGGTAATCGAGTCGAGCAGGATCACCACGTCCTTCTTGTGTTCGACGAGGCGCTTGGCCTTTTCGATCACCATCTCGGCGACCTGCACGTGCCGCGAAGCGGGTTCGTCGAACGTCGAGGAGATGACCTCGCCGTTGACCGAGCGCTGCATGTCGGTGACTTCCTCCGGCCGCTCGTCGATCAGCAGCACGATCAGGATCACCTCCGGATTATTGTCGGTGATCGCCCGCGCGATGTTCTGGAGGAGCACCGTCTTGCCGGTGCGCGGCGGAGAAACGATCAGCGCGCGCTGGCCCTTGCCGATCGGTGCGACGATATCGATCACGCGTGCCGACTTGTCCTTGATCGTGGGATCGAGCGTATCGAGCTTCAGCTTCTCGTCAGGATAGAGCGGCGTCAGATTGTCGAAGTTGACGCGGTGACGGACCTGCTCGGGATCGTCGAAATTGATCGTGGTGACGCGCGTGAGCGCGAAATAACGCTCGCCCTCCTTGGGTCCGCGGATCTCGCCCTCCACGGTATCGCCGGTGCGGAGGCCGAAGCGGCGGACGGTCGACGGAGCGACATAGATGTCGTCGGGACCGGCCAGGTAATTGGCTTCGGGCGAGCGGAGGAAACCAAAGCCATCGTTGAGCACCTCGATGGTGCCCGATCCCATGATCTCGACGCCGTTTTCTGCCTGGATCTTGAGGATCGAGAACATGAGGTCCTGCTTGCGCATCGTCGATGCGCCTTCGACGCCCATTTCCTCGGCCATCGCGACCAGGTCTGCGGGGGTTTTCTTTTTCAGGTCTTTCAAGTGCATGTCAGAATATTCTTTTCTTGGGAGGTGGTGCTCAAGCTTCTCAAATGGTCGAAAGCCGGAGGCGGCAGGACGCCGCGTAAGCGGGAAGGAACGACGGCCGGCAAATGAGGGAAACTGGCCGAGCCGCTCTCGAGTCGAGGTATGTCTAGGCCCAGCCCGTGTCAATCAGCCGCAGTCATGGCAGCGTTGAAATGACTAAAACGGGCGGACGATCACCAGAACGACGATAATTGCTGCGGCAATTCCGGGGATTTCGTTAATCATGCGGACCTGCCTGCCAGTCAGTGGACGCTGACCGTTCGCAAGCTTCCGGCCGTAGGCGCCAAGCCATCCTTGATAGCCGCTGAGCGCTATCACCATGGCCAGCTTGGCGTGGAACCACCCCTGGCTCCAGGCATCGACATGAAAAGCGAGCATCAGGCCTAGCAACCAGACGATGACCATCGCGGGCGTGAGGATGATCGAGCGGACGCGCGTCTCCCGCTCGATCCACGCGCGATCCTCTGGAGAACCAACCGCCGTTTCGTGGTGATAGACATAGAAACGCGGCAGCAGGAACAGCCCGGCCATCCAGAAGATGACGAACGTAACGTGGGCCGCCTTTACCCAGGGATAGGCCAGGCCAAGCCAGCCGACGAAATCGCTCAAGCTTCCCCCTTCACCAACGAAATCAGCTGCTCGACATGGGCGATCGGCGTGTCCTGGAGGATTCCGTGCCCGAGATTGACGATGTGAGGGCGGTCGGCGAAAGCGTCAAGGATAGGTCGCACGGCGGCCTTGAGCGCTTCGCCGCCACTGATCAGCACGAGCGGGTCGAGATTTCCCTGTACAGGTAGCGCTGCCGGCAATTCCTTGGCGGCCCAAAGCGTGTCGACGGTTTCATCGAGCCCGATGGCCGAAACAGCGGTTTCGCGGGCATAGGCTGCAAGCTTGCCGCCGGCGCCTTTCGGAAAGCCGATGACCGGTACGTCAGGATATTTGCTACGAATTGCCGCCACGATCCGGGCGGTCGGAGCGATCACCCATTGCTCGAATTGGCTCGGTGACAGGCTGCCTGCCCAGCTGTCGAACAGTTGCAGCGCCTCCGCGCCAGCCTCGATCTGGCCGGCGAGATAATCGATCGTGACTTCCTCGATGCGGGCGATGATTGCGCTGAACTTGGGGGGATCGGCATATGCAAGTCGCCGCGCCTCGGCCTGCTCGCGGCTGCCCTGCCCCGCGACCATGTAGGTCGCGACAGTCCATGGGCTCCCAGCAAAGCCGATCAGCGTCTTGGCCGGATCCAGCGACGCTTTGACGTTGCGGACAGTCTCGTAGATCGGCTCGAGCCGCGCCGGGTAGGCGGTTAGCTGATCGAGCTCGTTTGCTGCCAAGGTTGGCGTGAGCCGGGGGCCCTCGCCCGTGACGAAGGTCAGGTTCTGGCCGATCGCAAACGGCACGATCAGGATGTCAGAGAAGAGGATCGCGGCATCGAGCTTCGGGAAACGCTTCAGCGGTTGGAGCGTGATCTCGGCCGCGGCAGCCGGATCGTAGACAAGGTTCAGGAAGCTCCCCTTCTCCTGACGCAGCGCACGATACTCGGGCAGGTAACGCCCTGCCTGTCGCATCATCCACATCGGCAGAGGGTTGCGCCGCTCTCCGCGGAGCACGGCTAGCATGGGCTTGTCCGTCAGCGTTTTCGGAAGATCGGAAGGCATCGAAGCCACCTCTCTTCTCTCCTTTATATAATTAGAATCTAAGATTGATGATGTAGTTGGGCGCGGGAGTGCGGGGTTTAGGCGGAGCTTCCGGAATTGCCAACAAGGGGCCAGCGAGCTGTCTCTCTGAACTTGCGCGAGTCGCCCTGATTCGGCCCCATGATTCACAATGTGGGGATTAAATCTGTCCCCCGTGGATGAATCCTCGAACAGCCGTTACGGAATTGCTGATAATTGTCGGCTCGAGCCGCTCCCCAGCGTCGGCTAATGTTGTTTCGTGGCTTTTCCACAAGGTTGTTCCTTTGTCCCTGATCCTTGCTTCGACCAGCGCCATCCGCCGCCTCATGCTAGATGCCGCCGGCGT
>JBJMUN010000083.1:0-10990 GCA_045811185.1 Sphingomicrobium sp. | reverse complement strand
ACCAGCTCAATGCGTTTGCGTCCGAGGTGACGCGCGTGGCGCGCGAGGTCGGCACCGAAGGCAAGCTCGGCGGGCAGGCGCAAGTGCCGGGCGTTGCCGGCACCTGGGCCGACCTCACCGACAATGTGAACCTCATGGCGGCGAACCTTACCGGTCAGGTCCGCAACATCGCCGACGTGACCACCGCCGTGCAGCGCGGCGACCTGTCCAAGAAGATCACCGTCGACGTAAAGGGCGAGATTCTTCAGCTCAAGGATACGATCAACGTCATGGTCGACCAGCTGAACGGCTTCGCCTCGGAGGTGACACGCGTGGCGCGCGAAGTCGGCACCGAAGGCAAGCTCGGCGGCCAGGCGCAAGTGCCCGGCGTGGGCGGCACCTGGAAGGATCTCACCGACAACGTCAACCTGATGGCGACGAACCTCACCAATCAGGTGCGCGGCATCGCCGAGGTCGTGACCGCGGTCGCGCAGGGCAATTTGAAGCGCAAGCTCACCGTCGATGCGAAGGGCGAGATCGCCGCCCTCGCCGACACGATCAACTTCATGATCGACACGCTTTCGACCTTCGGAGACCAGGTCACCAACATGGCCCGCGAGGTCGGCATCGAAGGCAAGCTCGGCGGCCAGGCCCGAGTACCGGGCGCCGCCGGCCTGTGGCGCGACCTCACCGACAACGTGAACCAGCTCGCGGCCAACCTCACCAACCAGGTGCGCTCGATCGCCGAAGTGGCGACCGCCGTGACCAAGGGCGACCTCACCCGCTCGATCGCCGTCGAGGCATCGGGCGAGATGGCGGCGCTCAAGGACACGATCAACGAGATGATCAGCAACCTCAAGGAGCAGACGCTCAAGAATGCTGAGCAGGACTGGCTCAAGACCAACCTCGCGCGCTTCTCGCGAATGCTCCAGGGCGAGCGCGACCTTGCAACGGTCTCGAACCTCATCATGTCGGAGCTCGCGCCGCTGGTGAACGCGCAATATGGCGTCTTCTACGTCACCAAGCGCGAGGAGGACGAAACCAAGCTGGAGCTCGTCGCGAGCTACGGCGCCGAGAGTCCGGACGTGCTCAAGAAGGAGTTCAACCTTCGCGAAGGGCTCGTTGGACAGGCAGCTGCAGACAAGCGGCCCATCCTTCTGAAGGACGTGCCGACGGACTTCATCCGGATCGGCTCGGGCCTCGGCCATGCGCGGCCGGCAAACGTCAACATCCTGCCCGCCCTGTTCGAGGATGAAGTGAAGGCGGTGATCGAGCTCGCCTCGTTCAACGAGTTCAACGAGACCCACCAGAGCTTCCTCGACCAGCTCATGGAATCTGTCGGCATCGTGCTCAACACGATCGCGGCAACGATGCGGACCGAGGGGCTGCTCAAGCAATCGCAGCTGCTGACGCAGGAGCTTCAGGCCCGACAGACCGAGCTCACGACCAAGCAGGAAGAGCTGCACAGCACGAACGAAGAGCTGCAGGACAAGGCAGTCGCGCTCGAGAACGAGAAGCGGCAGGTCGAAGCGAAGAACCTCGAGATCGAGATGGCGCGCCGCGCTCTCGAGGAGAAAGCAGAGCAGCTCGCGCTCACGTCGAAGTACAAGTCAGAATTCCTTGCGAACATGTCGCACGAGCTTCGGACACCGCTCAATTCGCTCCTGATCCTGTCGAAGCTGCTGGCCGACAACCAGCAGGGCAACCTCAATGACAAGCAGGTCGAGTTCGCAAAGACGATCAACTCTGCGGGATCGGACTTGCTGAGCCTCATCAACGACATCCTCGACCTCTCGAAGATCGAGTCCGGCACTGTCTCGATCGAGGTCGGCGAGATGCCGATGGCGCATCTGAAGCAGCACATGGAGCGGACGTTCCGCCAGCTCGCTTCTGACAAGGGCCTCGACTTCAACGTCAAGTTCGACGGCAAGCTGCCGCAAACCATCCGTACCGACGAAAAGCGGCTTCAGCAGATCGTGCTCAACCTGCTGTCCAATGCCTTCAAGTTTACCTCGAAGGGCGGCGTGACGCTCGGGGTGCGCTCCGCCGGAAGCGGTTGGAGCAAAACTCACCCGGTGCTCCGCACCGCAAGTCGTGCGATCGAGATCACGGTGACCGACACCGGCATCGGTATTCCCGAGGACAAGCAGAAGCTCATCTTCGAGGCATTCCAGCAGGCCGACGGGACGACCAGCCGCAAGTACGGCGGAACGGGCCTCGGCTTGTCGATCAGCCGCGAGATCGCGCGCTTGCTCGGTGGCGAGCTCCAGGTGCGATCGAAGCCTGGCGAGGGTTCGGTCTTCACGCTCTACATTCCGTTCGAGGCGGAAGCGTCGGCGTCGGTCGGTACTGGGGTCCCACCGCGCTACGACAACAGTGGTGCCGTCGTTCCAACGGCGTTGCCGACGGGGTTCGAAGTGAACGACGACCGCGACGAGATCGGCAAGGATCCGTTCGTGCTGATCGTCGAGGACGATCCGACCTTTGCATCAATCCTGCTCGACGCGGCGCACGAGGCGGGTCTCAAGGGCGTCGTCTCAACCGCCGGTGCAGGCACGCTGAACATGGCGCGCAAGCTGCAGCCGACGGCGATCACTCTCGACCTCGGACTTGCCGACATCGACGGCTTCGTGCTCTTGGACCTTTTGAAGCACGACCCGCAGACGCGGCATGTTCCGATCCACGTGATTTCCGGAGCCGATCGCAGTCAGTCGGTCATCGGCATGGGCGCGTTTGGAATCACCGAGAAGCCTGCGGGGCGCGATGACCTGGTGCGCGTGTTCGCATCCTTGCGCGAGCACACGCAGGACCAGAAGCCGCGCCGAAAGGCCAAGGCGTCTCCGCAGAGGCAAATGCCGGAGCTCGCTGGCGCCAAGGTCCTCATTGTTGACGATGACATCCGCAACATCTTCTCGCTTACAAGCGTTCTTGAGAGCCACGATGTGGAAGTTCTTCACGCCGAGCGGGGAAAGGATGGCATCCTGATTCTGGAGCAGACGCCCGGCGTCGATGTCGCGCTGATCGACATCATGATGCCCGAAATGGACGGTTACGAGACGATGCAGCAGATCCGGCAACGCGCCGAGCTCGCCGACCTGCCGCTTATCGCCGTGACTGCAAAGGCGATGAAGGGAGACCGCCAGAAGTGCCTTGATGCAGGCGCCTCGGACTATATCGCCAAGCCGGTCGACATCGAGCTCTTGCTGGCACTGCTGCGTGTCTGGGTTGCCCGTTCGCGCGAAGCTGCTGCGGTTGCTGCGCAGCCACTTCCAATGGAGGCGGCGGAATAAGCGATGCGAGCAGAGGGAGAAATCCCCGCGCAGGCTCGAGCCGAGCCTGACGTGGTGAACGAGCTGGAGATGGACCGTCCGCGCGTTCTCCTGGTCGACGACGACGAGCGCAACCTGCTGGCGATGCAGAGCATCCTCGAGGATCTGGGAGAAGTCGTTCCCGCGCGGTCCGGCGAGGAGGCCCTGCGGCACCTGTTGAAGGGCGAGTTCGCAGTGATCCTGCTCGACGTCTACATGCCCGGCATGGACGGTTACGAGACCGCGCAGATCGTTCGCGGCCGCGACCAGAGCAAGGGTATCCCGATCGTCTTCCTTTCGGCCGTCAACAAGGAAGCGGAGCATCTGCTCCGCGGCTACGCGATGGGTGCGGTCGACTATGTCTTCAAGCCGGTCGATCCGGTCGTCCTTCGCTCGAAGGTGGCAGTCTTCGTCGACCTGTTCGCCAAGACGAAGGAAATCGAGCGAAAGGCGCGGCAGGAGCAGGCGCTCCTCGACGCCACGCTTCGGGCCAATGCCGAGCGGTTGCGCGCGGAGCGGGAACTGCGACTGGCAGAGCAGCGACAGTCGGCGATCATCCAGTCGCTGCCGATGGTCCTCTATCTCGATCCCTACGGAGCGAGCCCACGGCGGCCGACCTACGTAAGCGGCGATTTTGAGGCGATCACGGGCTTCAACCTCGCTGACATCGCCGAGGATTCAGCACTTTGGAGCGAGCGGCTCCACCCTGACGATCGTGAGCGGGTGCTTGCGGCAATGGCGGATCGGCGCAAGACGGGTCGCTCGGCCATCGAATATCGGTGGCAGTGCGCGGACGGCAGCTACAAGCATTTTCTCGACCAGGCGGTGCTGCTGAAGGACGCCGACGGGCGGCCCGTCGAATTCGCTGGAACGCTGACCGACGTTACCGAGCAGCGCTCCCTGGAAAGCCAGCTGATCCAGGCCCAGAAGATGGATGCGATCGGCAAGCTGACGGGCGGCATCGCTCACGACTTCAACAATCTCCTCGCCGCCGTGATCGGTGGCCTCGCGCTTCTCGACAAGCGCGCGCAGCTTGCGGAAGACCAGCGGAAGATCCTGACCATGACGAGGCGGGCTGCCGAGCAGGGCAGTGAGCTGGTGCGTCGACTGCTAGCCTTCGCGCGGCGCCAGAAGCTCGAACCGCATCCGATCGATCTCACCAAGCTCCAGGAAGCGGTCTGGGATTTGCTCACCCACACCCTTGGCGGACTGATCAAGATCGAATGGCTCGCGGACGATCAGGTCTGGAATGCATTCGCCGATCAGGCGCAGTTGGAACTTGCGCTCGTCAACCTGATCATCAACGCCCGGGACGCCATGCCTGCTGGCGGAACCGTCAGCGTTGCCGTGCAAAACCGGAAATTGAAGCCGAGCAACTGGGCCGACCTGCCTCCTGGCGAGTATGTGCTCCTTTCTGTCACCGATACCGGTACCGGCATTTCCGCGGAAAATATCGAGAAGGTCATGGAGCCCTTCTTCACGACGAAGGAGATGGGCAAGGGCAGCGGCCTCGGGCTGAGCATGGTCTACGGATTTGCGAAGCAGTCGAACGGCGCATTTCGCCTTAAAAGCGAGGTCGGCGTCGGGACTGCCGCGGAAATCTGGCTGCCGCGTGCTCCGGGACATGCCGCAACTGAGGATAAACCGCGTCTCGAGGAGCGTGCGGTCCGGCCAACGCGAAAGTTGCGCATCCTCCTGGTCGACGACCATGCGGAAGTCCGGAGCACGACCGCCGCACTCCTGTCGGACGTCGGCCATGATGTCGTCGAGGCGGCCAATGGCTCGGATGCGCTTCAACTGCTCAAGGGCGGTGACTGCGCGTACGATGTGATGATCAGCGATTATGCAATGCCGCATCTTTCGGGGACCGAGTTCCTTCGCGAGGCTCGCGGATATTGTCCGGGGGTGCCGGCATTGATCATTACCGGTTACGCGGAAGCCGATGCGATCCGCGACCGACCCGATAACGTGGAAATCCTGCTGAAGCCGTTCACTCCGACGAAGCTCGAAGCCGCGCTTGCCCGCGTGTGCGACGGCGCCCCTGTTGCTCGCGAGGCACAGTTCCCTACCGAGCAGCAAACCGCAGCAGAATGACGGTGAGTTGAGAAACTTAATCCAGATTACACGGTTATCGCTCCGTTCGCGCAACCCAACATCCCAGGAATCAAATCGTGCCCGGCGATCATGATCTGCCCGACGCTAGCTACGACGAAGTCAATTCAAAGCTGAGTGAGGGGATCGAGTCCTGCCGGTCCGTCGTCGCCAATTATCGAATGCTGCTCACTTCCCATGACGCGGACGCCGCGAACGACGACAGTCCAGACGAGCCGGAAAGCGCCGGCGCGCCCGCGGACTGACCGGCGCGCAACTGGCGGCGGCAGTTCCGGCCCTGCCTCTTGACCCCGGCCACCCTTCCAACAGACAATGAGCTGTGGGGCAGGGGATGCTTAATTGGACGTTGTTCGCGATCGGGGCGATCGTCCTTGTCGCCATCGTCTCCTTCGTCTCGCCGGGCGTCCACACTCGCAGCCGCATCAAACGGCGCTCATCTCTCGGCTGCCTGGTCTTCGGAGCGCTCCTCGTCGGGCTCCTGTTTCTGCTTGCGCGGTCCATCGGCTTTTCGCGGCTGATGTAGCAAAGCTGACACGCGCTGCCGGCGCTTCGATCAGGACCTGCCACGCGTTACCCCGTCCTTCCGCCCGAACCGGTGCGGCCCGCCCGCGAGGCTCTGCCGTGATTCCACGCGGCCGGCGAAGCTTCTGGATGAAGTCCGAGCCCATCAACAGAGCGCCGCAAGAGAAGAGGACGTCACTAGGCAACGCACGAAGTGGCAGAAGAGAGTCTGGCCATAACTCGTAGATCAGGACAACAGCCCTCGCCTGGATGGAAACGAACATCGCCCCCTCGCGGTAGAAGTTGCCGATCTCCACAATCGAATGTCTCGATCCGTGACTTTCCCGATGGGATCGCCCTCAGCGTTAAGTCAAAGCGCATGCGGCAACCGGGGACCTGTTCGGGGAGATCGCCTGAACGAGGTAATTGGTGAAGCGGCTGATCGAATTCCTATTGCTGGCCTGCGCGACCTCGGCTGCCGCACAGCCGCTGCGGCACCGGGACGTGTCGGTTCTAACGAAAGCCCACCGGCTCAATCCCGGCCAATTCGTTTGGGAACCAAGGGGCGCGTCCACCGGTCCACTGTTCCTGGTCATCAATCTTGGTGTGCAGCGCGTCGTCCTTTACCGCAATGGCGTGCCGATCGCCGCCTCGACGATTTCGACGGGCGCGCGAGGCCGCGAGACTCCTACGGGCGTCTTCACGATCCTGCAAAAGGAGGTGGTGCATCGATCACGCACCTATGACGACGCGCCGATGCCTTACATGCAGCGGCTCACATGGAAGGGCGTCGCGATGCATGGCGGTCACCTCCCCGGCTATCCGGCGTCCCACGGCTGCATCCGGCTGCCCAGAGGTTTTGCCAAGCTGCTCTACGGCGTCACAAGGCTCGGCACGCCCGTTATGATTACAGATGGGTCGCCCAACCCGGGCCGCCGAGCTTGATGTCTTTCTTCCGGCCGCGAGCGGACGGATCGACGAATAGCGGAAATGGATAGAAGAGCTGCCGCTACGACGCGAGCGTCGGGACAGCCGAACCGCATCGATTGCTAGCTTGTTATCCCTCTTCCCAGACAATTCCGCCGTATGAGGGAAGCTCGACAGGGTCGACTGAGCTCAACCACTGCCTCAAGGCGCCAACCGAACTGAGGCGATCACCCGGAGGCGGTTCACCTCGGCGGCAGAAATAGGCGTCGCAAATTCAACTGCGCAGCAGCTTCCTGCAGACCAGACGACATCGCCCGCCACACGTATATCGTCGGCGCGGAAAGTCAGTTGCTTACCTACTTCGGGGAGATGCTCAGCGCGCAGCCGTGCGCCGGTGCGCGATATATCGATGATTGCCACGCGATGATCACCCGCGGACGTTGATAGCACCGCAATTAATGGCGCTTCGGTGCGTGGCACCGAACGCCTTCCCGTTGCTTGAGATGTACCGAATGTACGCATTCATAGAACTCCCTCAATCGGGGTCCGCGCCGTGTGCATTGGTTATCGTCAAGACGGTTAGCGCGAAGTGGGAGCAAAAGGTTAAGTGCGTGGAAAACTGACTAACTCAAGTTAGCAGGGGCACGAAATTTTGACGCTCGCGGACACCTGAATGTGAAGGAGCAAAGTCTCTGCAGCAGGCACACGGGCTTTCGAAAAAACCAATGTGATGGTCGGCTCGGCTGAGGGGCAAACCCTGCCGAGCCGACCTGACCCGCCTGGATCGTTGGGGTTCCGGGTGGGCTGCTTCGCAGCCTAGTTCGAGCTTGCTTCGAATTTTACGTGATCACGACAGAAAATGAGTGAATCGCGACATTATCGCCTCAAGCAGCATCGATGCGCCCGAGTCCATTATGGAGCGAAGCATGAGCGCGCAGCCTGAAGGCTAAGTCAGCGCCTCGAACGGGACGGCAGAGTAGAGCCCGTTCCTCGCATTGCTCCCCGCAATGATCGCCCGCGGAATTGCGGGTTTCGCCTCGTTGAACAAGACGTCCCGCGTGCGACTGCATCGGGCGTGTTGCGCACTGGCGCGGATAACTGAAGCAGGAGAAAGCAAATGTTTCGTCAGCATCTGATCATCGTCGGTGCCGCGTGTGCACTGGCGGTTCCGACGGTCCTCGAGGCCAAGCCCCGCATGACGACGGACGCGGCACACGACGTCCACTTCGCCAACTACGACAGCTTCGACTGGGCCAGCACGGCCCCGCCGAGCGGCCTCAATTCGGTGCAATATCATCGCGTCCAGCAGCACATCATGGGCACGCTGGCGAACAAGGGTTACAAGCATGAGCCTCATGGCGATCTCACGATGGCTTTGACGGTCGGCAAGATGACCAAGATCGATCTCGATACCTGGAGTCACTACGGCTATCATGATGCCTATGCTCACCACGAAGGCCAGGTCACCCTGGACGCCTTCGACAGCAAGACGAAACGGGCGGTGTGGCACGGGCAGATTACGGACGCGATCAATCCAAGAAAGCCAGATGCAGAAAAGCTTCAGGCGGCAGTGAATCAGCTGATGGAGCAATTCCCGGGCCATTAAACATCGCGTGCGGTCTGCTTTCCAGCAGCGTGTACGGGTAGGCACGTCGGCTGGAACA
This sequence comes from Sphingomicrobium sp., assembly GCA_045811185.1. Taxonomy (GTDB): domain Bacteria; phylum Pseudomonadota; class Alphaproteobacteria; order Sphingomonadales; family Sphingomonadaceae; genus Sphingomicrobium. The sequence goes on along the minus strand of JBJMUN010000083.1, from coordinate 2,499 downwards.
TGACGTCGGGATAGCCAACGTCGGCTTCGGACTTTGCATCGGTACCAGATCGCGATGCAAAGTCCGTGACGATCCCGATGAGATGCCGTCGGCCGATCGCTAGAAGTAGAGCAATGTCGCCGAACGCAATCGCGATAATCGCACTGACCGCCGCCATGCTCGCGGGGCAGGATGCGCAGCATCACTGGTCTTATGCTGGGCGCGAAGGGCCGTCACACTGGACCTCGGAATTCCCGACGTGCGGGCTTGGAAAAGCCCAGTCGCCCATCAACATAATGCCTTCTAAAGTCGCGACCCGACATTTGCCGGCGCTGGAATTTCGTTACCACCCGGCCCAGCTCAGGATCGTCGACAACGGCCACACGATCATGGTGGACTATCCGCCTGGAAGCTTCCTTGTCGTCGCCGATCACAGCTACGAGCTAGTTCAATTCCACTTCCACAAGCCGAGCGAGGAGACGATCTCGGGCAGGCATTCGGCAATGGTCGTGCACCTCGTCCACAAGGACGCGCGCGGTCATCTCGCTGTCGTCGCTATATTGTTGGAGACTGGCGCTGCTAATCAGCTCGTCGAAACCCTCTGGCGTCACGTGCCACAAGAGAAGGAACATGAGCTAGAGATCAGGGGAGTGACGATAGATGCAAATGAGCTCCTGCCGAGGCTTCGGAGCTATTTCACCTATCAAGGTTCACTGACGACACCGCCTTGCACCGAGGACGTGCGCTGGTTCGTGATGAAGTCCGCAGTGACGGTTTCAAGGCGCGAAATTACCACTTTCGGCACGCTGTATCGATCGAATGCACGTCCAGTTCAGCCGCTCAATCGCCGGAAAATTGCGGCGAGCAATTAGGTGCGGCACCTTTCGGTCAAGCTTGGGCTGGATCATGGGGAGCGCGCCCAGCTGTCCGGCTGAGTATCGATGGCTTGGGTCGAGAAATTCGGTGAATGACCACGGCACGAGCGCCCGATTACCTGTACCGGTCGTAGTCTGATCGGGGTACTTTCATGGAGTCTCGCAGCAACAGGAGCGCCTGCTGGCTTTCACGGATCGATCCCCTGGTGGGCCGATTCAGATCGACGATCATTGCTACGGCCAAGGTGAGGAGCATGAATAGAATTCCCGCGACAACACGCTGGCGGGCTCCATCGAGCACGGCACCGAGAATCCCCGCAGTGACCACGAGGAAAGTGTAAAGCGTCATGAGGATTCCCTCGGGTACTCGCGACAGTCGTGCAATCTTGCGCTCAGTGTCCAGATCAACGACCTCATTGAAAGCAAGATACAGGGGCGTGCTGATTCCCTTGTCTCGCGCGGAATCGTTCGCCGCGAGGACTGCTGCCCAGATGTACGTAAGAAGCCGGTCATTTTCCGCGAGCAGTGCCCTTCGGTCCCCCGGCTGGACTGAAAGCGCGATGCGGTTGTCGGTGTAAGCAACCAAGAGGTTGCTGAGGCGGGTGCGATGCGGCTCATCAAGGGCCTGGCTGCGCAGATAGGCCGTACCGATCGCATTGCCTTCTTCAACTACGAGGAGACGGCGCTGATCGTAAAGTTCGACTACGAAACCGGTGGTGAAGGCAAGCATCAAGGCGAGCAGGACGAGCACTCCGGACACCAGGAAATTTTCCTGGCTGTCCATCCGCTCGGTCCGCTGACCGCGTCCTCCGAAACGAAGAGCGAGCTTTTTAAAAAAGTAACCCGCGAGCGCGGCGACAACAATCGCGAGGACGATCCTCAGTATCGTCGAGAAGACGGAGATTTCACCCGTCGGCCAGAAAAGCTGGAATTCGTTCATTGGCCCTCGCCGTTTGGCATCAGTTGCAACAGCGCTGCCCCGAAAAGGAACTGGGAGAATTCCGCAGAAAGCCAGTGTTGTGACGGCCACCTGAATCGGCGGTGGAATGCGGACATTTGCGGACGTGCCGGCTTTTAACGACCTCAAATGAGCTCAGGTCGACGCTCCAAGCCATCGTGGATGAGGAGCAGTCCGTTCAAGCCGACCCGATCAAGGTGAACTTGCTCGCAGGCGCGCGCTCTTGCAGCAACGCGCGGCCATTCTGCCGTGCGCTCGGGCCTTCCCCCAATGTTACAGACCCAAGTCACTGATATCGTATAGAGATGATAAGGACGCTGCATCTCTTGAGGCTCTTATGACAACGACGATGGAAGTCGACGCAGGACGCCTCGTAAGCGTCGCCGAAGTCGCTTGCATCATGGGCGATACCGCGACGGCCGAACGTGTTTACCAACTGCTCATGTATGAACCATCGCAAGAAACGCGATTGGAAGCCCGTTTTCAGCTTGCGATGCTCAAAAACACCCGAGGCGAATTGAAGGAGGCGGCAGTCCTTTTGAGCCAGATTCTGGATCATCGCCCCAACGCCACGCGCACTCGGCTCGAACTCGCGGGTGTCCTCAATAGAATGGGCGACAAGGAAGGTGCTTGGAGGCAGATGCGCGCGATCCGAACTGAAGAGCTCTCGGCGGAAGAAGCACAAGT
>JBJMUN010000082.1:0-60850 GCA_045811185.1 Sphingomicrobium sp. | reverse complement strand
CTCGCGCTGCAGGTAAGCGGTGTTCTGGCGAAGCGCCTTCAGCACCGCCTCCTCGTCCTGCCCGAGCAAGGGCTTCACGAACACGGTGGCGTGACGAAGGTCGGAGGACATGCGCACTTCGGTGATGCTGACGAGGTGCGACTGCAGCACCTCGTCATGCACGTCGCCGCGCTGGAGCAATTCGCTCAGCACGTGGCGCACCTGCTCGCCGACGCGGAGCAGGCGTACGGAACGTCCCTCTGCTGTTTCCTGACGACGCATCTACAGCGTCCGCGCGCGCTCCTCGACCTCGAACACCTCGAGCATGTCGCCCGGCTTGATGTCGTTGGTGTCGGCCAGCATCACGCCGCACTCGAGGCCGGCGCGCACTTCGGCGACGTCGTCCTTGAACCGCCGAAGCGAGCTGATCGTAGTCGCCGAGACGATCACGTCCTCGCGCGTCAGGCGGGCGTTGAGGCCCTTGCGGATCACGCCTTCGGTGACTAGCAGGCCGGCCGCCTTGTCGCGCTTGCCCGCGGGGAACACCTCGCGGACTTCGGCGCGCCCGACGACCGTCTCGATGATCTCGGGACCGAGCTCGCCCGCCATCGCGGCCTTCGCCCAGTCGGTCAGGTGATAAATGACGTCGTAGTAGCGGAACTCGACCTTGTTGCGCTCGGCGACCTCGCGGGCCTTGGCATTGGGGCGGACGTTGAAGCCGATGATCGGCGCTCCGCTGGCGCTCGCCAACGTGACGTCGCTCTCGGTGATCGCGCCGACACCGGAGTGCAAGACGCGAACCTTGATCTCGTCCGTGGACAGGCGGTTCAAGGCATGCACGATCGCCTCGACCGAGCCGTGCACGTCCGCCTTGATCACCAGTGGCAATTCTTTGGTCGTCGAGGCGTGCGACGCGAACATATTCTCAAGGCTGACCGGCGCGGAAGTGGTCCGCTTGCGATCGAGAACGCCCTGCCGGTAGTCGGCAACCTCTCGGGCGCGGCTCTCGTTCTCGACAACCGTGAACGGATCGCCGGCGGAGGGGACCGCCGAGAGGCCCAGCACCTCGACCGGCACCGACGGGCCGGCCTCCTTCACCTGGCGGCCATGATCGTCGACCAGTGCGCGGACCTTGCCCGATGAAGCGCCCGCGACGAAGACGTCGCCGACGCGCAGCGTGCCGCGCTGGACCAGCACGGTCGCGAGCGGGCCACGGCCCTTGTCGAGCTTGGCCTCGATCACGGTGCCTTCGGCGGCGCGGCCGGGGTTGGCCTTCAGCTCGAGGATTTCGGACTGGAGCTGAATCGCTTCGAGGAGCTTGTCCAGATTGGTCTTCTTGGTCGCCGAGACTTCGACGTCCTGGACGTCGCCGCCCATGTCCTCGACGATCACCTCGTGCTGCAGCAGCTCCTCGCGGACCTTCTGCGGCTTGGCTTCGGGCTTGTCGATTTTGTTGATGGCGACGATCATCGGCACGCCGGCGGCCTTGGTGTGATTGATCGCTTCGATCGTCTGCGGCCGCAGGCCGTCGTCGGCGGCAACCACCAGGATGACGATGTCCGTGACGTTGGCGCCGCGAGCGCGCATCTCGGAAAAAGCCTCGTGGCCCGGCGTGTCGAGGAAGGTGATCTTCTCGCCGTTCGGAACGGCGACCTGGTAGGCGCCAATGTGCTGGGTAATGCCACCGGCTTCGCCGGCGACGACATCGGCGCCGCGGATCGCGTCGAGCAGCGAGGTCTTGCCGTGGTCGACGTGGCCCATGATCGTGACCACCGGCGGGCGCGCCTGCAGGGTCTCCGGCGCATCGACGTCCTCGGACGTGTCGATATCAATATCGCTCTCGCTGACGCGCTTCACCCGGTGGCCGAACTCGGTGACGAGAAGCTCGGCGGTGTCCTGGTCGATGGTCTGCGTGAGGGTCACCGGCATGCCCATCTTGAACAGCGCTTTGACGAGGTCGGCGCCGCGCTCTGCCATGCGGTTGGCGAGGTCCTGGACGGTGATCGCCTCGGGCACGACGATGTCGCGGACCTGCTTTTGCGCAGGGCCGGTCTCCATGTGGTGGCGCTTTTCCTTCTCACGCGCGCGGCGCAGGGCGGCGAGCGAGCGGGCGCGGCTGTCGTCCTCGTCGGACAGGGCGCGGGCGACGGTGAGCTTGCCGCGCTGGCGGTGCTCGTCGCGGCCGCGGCTGGGGCGCGCAGGCTCAGGACGTTTGGGCGCAGGCGCATGGCCGGCTGGACGATGGGGGCGGCGCTGCTCCTCTTCGTCGGTGACCGGCGCGGCGATCTCAGGCTGCGGGGGAGCTTCCGCGGGGCTGCGCGCCTCTTCCTCGGCGGCGAGGCGCGCCTGCTCGGCGGCAGCTTCCTCGGCCTTGCGATTCTCGTCGGCGCGGCGGCGCTCGTCTTCGCTCTGCGCGCTCCGCACGCGCTCCTCGCGGCGGCGTGCATCCTCAAGCGCGGTGAGGCGCGATTCCTCGGCTTGGCGCAGAAGCTTCGTCTGCATTTCCTTGCGCGCCGCGGTCTCTTCGGCGGCGGACGGCTTGCGAGCGGCCGGCGCAGCGGAGGCCGGCTTGGGCGCAGGCTTTGGGGCTTCGGCCACAGGCTCGGGCGCGGGGGCGGGCGGAGCCTCGCCGGGGCGGCCGAGGATGCGGCGCTTCTTGACCTCGACCACCACCGTGTTCGAGCGTCCGTGGCTGAAGCTCTGCTTGACCTTGCCGGTCTCGACCGTGCGCTTGAGGCCCAGCGGCGGCCGGGTTCCAAGCTTCGGCTTTTCGGTCTGGTCTGCCATTCTATCCCTTCGTCAAATCTTTTTCAGCCGAGCCGGTCCTCAAGGCGGGTTCTCCGCCTTCCAGACCACGATCGGGGCCAGTAAAAGCCCGCCACCGGACAAGCGCGTGACGGACACGCGAAGCGGCGGCGGGATCGGTCAGCGCGACATGTACCACATTTTCGCGTCCGAGCGCCAACGACAAGATAGTGCGGCCCTCTGGGAAAATCACCCCTTGGGGCCCGCCTCCGCCGACCCGCGTCCCGACTCTTTGGGCCTGATCCAGGCGCTTGCGGCCGTCCTCGGCGCTATCGGCGGCATGGATCAGGAGGTGGACCTTGCCGGCGCGGGCCGCGGCCTCGACCTTGTCGGCGCCGTTGATGAGGTTGCTCGCGCGCGCCTCCATGCCGAGGCGGTCGAGCGCCGCCTGGCGGAGCGCATGCTCGATGCGCTCGCCAAGGTCGGCGGGGACCGTCACGTCGGTCGTCTTGAACGCGCGCTGGAGCGCGGCCTTGAGCTTGCCCTTGGCGTTGGCGGCATCGAGCTCGGCGCGGGGGACGCCGATCCATGCGCCGCGGCCGGGCGCCCGGGCGCGCACGTCGGGCGCGACACTGCGGTCCGGCCCGAGCGCAAGCCGGATCAGCTCCTCGCGCGGCGCGGTCCGCCGGGACAGGATGCAGGTGCGCTCGGGAACATGACCGTGCTCCTGCGAAGGCAGGAGCCCAGATTCTTTTTTCTTGGACGGGGACCCGGCCTTGGGTCCCATCAAACCACCACTTTGATGGGGTCCCTTCGCCGGGGAACGGGTCTCTACCGGCGCTGAATCATTCCGAGGGTTCCGCATGGGCGGCCTCCTCGGTTTGCGCAGGCTCGTCCTCGAACCAGTGCGCGCGGGCGGCCATGATGATCTCGTTGCCCTGTTCTTCGCTGAGGCTATAGTCCGACAGGATGCCGCCCTTGTCCTCGGGCCGGTTGCTCGGCTCCCGGCGGCGCGGCTCGACCCGCTTCTTCTGGATCAGCTCGTCGGTGGCGAGATCGGCGAGGTCGTCGAGCGTCTTAATGCCCGCCTTGCCGAGCGTGACCAGCATCTGCTCGGTGAGATGCGGAAGCTCGGCGAGGGCATCCTCGACGCCAAGGGCCCGCCGTTCTTCGCGGGAGGCGGCTTCCCGGCGCTCGAGCGCTTCGCTTGCGCGGCTTTGAAGCTCCGACGCGATCTCGTCGTCGAGGCCCTCGATCGATGCGATCTCGTCGACCGGGACGTAGGCGACTTCCTCGAGGCTGGTGAAACCTTCGGCGACCAGCAGCTGGGACAGCGTCTCGTCCACGTCGAGTTCGCTCTGGAACATCTCGGAACGCTCGACGAACTCGCGCTGGCGCTTCTCGCTCGCGTCAGCCTCGGTGAGAATGTCGATCTGCGAGATCGTGAGCTGCGAGGCGAGGCGCACGTTTTGGCCGCGGCGGCCGATCGCCAGGCTGAGCTGGTCGTCGGGAACCACAACCTCGATGCGGCCTTCCTCCTCGTCGATGACGACGCGGCTGACAGTCGCGGGCTGGAGCGCGTTGACGACGAAGGTCGCGGTGTCCTGACTCCACGGGATGATGTCGATCTTCTCGCCCTGCAATTCCTGCACGACGGCCTGCACACGGCTGCCCTTCATGCCGACGCAGGCACCGACCGGGTCGATCGAGCTGTCGTGACTGATGACGCCGATCTTGGCCCGGCTGCCCGGGTCGCGGGCGGCTGCCTTGATCTCGATAATTCCGTCGTAGATCTCCGGCACTTCCTGAGCGAACAGCTTCTTCATGAACTCGGGGTGCGCGCGGGAGAGGAAGATCTGCGGACCGCGAGCTTCGCGGCGAACCGACATGATCAGCGAACGGATTCGGTCCCCGACGCGGACCATTTCGCGCGGAATCTGCTGGTCACGGCGAATGACGCCCTCGGCGCGGCCGAGGTCGACGACGACGTGGCCAAACTCGACCCGCTTGACGACGCCGGTGATGACTTCGTTCGCGCGATCCTTGAACTCCTCGTACTGCCGCTCGCGCTCGGCATCGCGGACCTTCTGGAAGATCACCTGCTTGGCGGCTTGGGCGGCGATGCGACCGAACTCGATTGGCGGAAGCGGGTCGACGATGAAATCGCCGACGGCGGCGCCCTTCTGCAGCTTCTGAGCCCGGGTCGGGTCGATCTGCTTGAAATGATCCTCCGGCTCTTCGACGACCTCGAGGACGCGCCACAGGCGAAGGTCGCCGCTGTTTGGGTCCAGCTTGGCGCGGATGTCGTTCTCGGCTCCGTAACGGGCGCGGGCAGCACGCTGGATGGCGTCCTCCATCGCCTCGATGACAATGCCCTTGTCGATCAGCTTCTCGCGCGCGACCGCGTCGGCGATCGCAATCAGCTCGGCCTTGTTGGCGCTGACGGCAGCGGGTGCGGTGGCCATTATTGTTCTTCCTCTATCGTCTGAATTGTATCGGCGCCTTCAGTGCTGAGCGGCGCGGTGGCGTTGATGAGCTTGTCGGTCAAGAGCAGCTTGGCCGACGAGATTTCGGAAAACGGCAGGACGTGTGCAGCGCCGCTCTTGTCCGTGAGCTTGATCTTCTCGCCGTCGAGTCCTTCCAGCGTACCCGAATATTGCTTCCGACCGTCGCGTTGCTCGGCAAGCGAGATGCGTACGTCAAAGCCCTCCCAGTCGGTAAAGTCCTTGAGGCGGGTCAGTGGTCGATCAATGCCGGGCGAGCTGACCTCGAGCCGGTAGCTGCCTTCGATGACATCGTTGGCGTCGAGCCAGTCCGAAAGCCGGCGCGAGATGACTTCGCAATCGGCAAGGTCGAGCTGGCGCGTGTCAGGGCGCTCGGCCATGACCTGGAGCGTCGGATCGGACGTGCCCCCGATCATCGCGACGCGCACGAGATCGTAGCCGAGGCTCTTCACCTCGGGCTCGATGTGCTTCGCGATGGCCACAATGTCCGTCACTTGGTACTCCACAAGATATCCATAACCTCTCGGACCGGAGCCGCGGGGCCCCAGCCTCGGGCATCTAGCGATGTCGAGGAGAGAAGTGCGATATAAGCGTGAGTCGCTTCCGCCGCAAGCAATGTTCAGCGGCCGAGGGCGCGGTTCTCCTGGCGGATGCGGACCGTAAGCATTGCCGCATTTAGGGCTGAGAAGATCAGGGCTACCGCCCACAAGCCGAAGACCAGCGGGAGGGCAGCGATTTCAGCGATCACGACCAGATAGTTGGGATGGTTCACCCATCGGTAGGGGCCGCGTCGCACGAGCGGCGCTTTGGGTAGCACGATGATCCGTGTGGTCCACCGCGGTCCAAGCGATGCAAGGACCCAGATACGGGCAAGCTCAATGAGCGCGAAAACTGCGAGCCAGAAGGCGTCGATCGGCCGTGACAGTGCGAATAGCCACAGGGCCGCGAGCCAGCCCGTGTGGAGTGCGACGATCAGCGGATAATGCGACGGCGCATGCTCTGTTGCGCCCCGGGCGAGCAGCTTTGCCGTGTTCCGGTTCGACAGCCACAGTTCTCCCGCGCGCTGGAGAGTTACCACCGCCAGGATCAGGATGTTGAGCGTCACGGCGCTTCGAGCAGCATGCCGGCGCAGGTAAATCCCGGCCCGAACGCGGTCATCATCACCTTGTCCGGGAGGCCGCGCTCGATCAGCCGTTCCAGTACAAACAATACCGTCGGCGCGCTCATGTTGCCAAAGTCGCGCAGTACCTCGCGCTCGAGGTTGAGCTCGCCCTGATTGAGGTTCAGCGCGCTTTCGATTGCATCGATGACTTTCACACCGCCGGGGTGGCAACAGAAGCGGCCGATCTCGTCACGGCTTGTGCCCATCTCCTTGCACATGTCGTCGATCGCTGCCGCGAGCTGTTCCTCGACGAACGGCGGAATCGCGCGGTCGAAGACGACCGCAAGGCCCGGGTCCTCGACGTCCCACCCCATGATCCGCAGTGTGTCGGGCCAGAGCTTCTCGGCCGAGGAGGAGATGTGGGCGAGGCTGTGCCGGCCGCTCGTCACGACAGCCGCGGCCGCTCCGTCGCCGAACAATGCAGTGGCCACGATCGCAGCCGGATCGTCGCTGTCGAGGCGGATCGATATCGAACAGGTCTCGACGGTCACGAACAGCCAGACGCTGCCGGGATCAGCGAGAGCGAGGCGGGAGGCAATGGACAGGCCGTTGACGCCGCCTGCGCAGCCCAGACCGAAGACCGGCACGCGCCGTACGTTCTCGCGCAAACCGATGCGGGCGGACGCTCGGGCGTCAAGGCTGGGGGTCGCGATGCCCGTTGTCGAGACGCTGACGACGCCATCGATCTCGTTGGGCTTCAATCCTGCTTTTTCGATCGCTGCGGTTGCAGCCTCGACGAACAAGTCCTCGGCAGCTTCCAGATAGACGCTGTTGCGGTCCTGCCAGCCGTGCGGCTTCACGTACCACTCGACCGGAGCGACGATGTGCCGCCGGGCAATGCCGGCGTTGTCGAAGACGCCCGACAGACGGTCGAACAGGGCCTTGTTGCCGCCGAATGCGTCGCGAGCATAGGCTTTTGCCTCATGCTGCTCGGCAACATAGGGTGGAACCGCAGTGGCCAGCGAAAGTAAGCTGCAAGATCGCATCATGACCCAAACTTAGTGGTGCACGGATTAGTTGCGGTTCACTACCGTCCGAGGAGCCGGCGTATATGAGACGATTTGGTATCCAATCCGTATTTTGTCTGGTGCTGTCCGCTTGCGGCGCTTCGCCTTCGATAAGCGCACAGGAAACTTCGGGCGATCCGCCGTTCGCGACAACGGCCGTTACCACGTTTGACGCCCCCTGGGCGATGGATTTCGTGCCGGGCTCCAGTACGGCGATCGTTACGGAGAAGGCCGGCAAATTCTGGCTAGTCGACGTTACAGATGGCCGCAAGCAACTGGTCAGCGGCGCTCCGCAGGTCGTTGCGGAGGGGCAGGGCGGCTTGCTCGATGTGGTCGTTTCTCCGCGCTTTGCGCAGGATAATCTCGTCTATTTCACCTTCTCGGAGCCGTCCCAGAACGGCGGCAGCCAACTCGCGCTCGCAACCGCCAAGCTGGTCCGCGGTTCGGCACCCGCTCTTCGGCAGCTGCAGGTGATCTGGCACAACCCGACGGGCGGAAAAGGGGGACATTTTGGCGCTCGCATCGCCTTTGCGCCCGACGGCAATTCACTGTTTCTGAGCGCGGGCGAGCGCCAGCGCTTCACGCCGGCCCAGGATCCAGGCTTACCAATGGGCAAGATCCTTCACCTGACGCTCGACGGGAAACCGGCCGCCGGAGGTCCGTTCGCCGGCCGTACGGGCGCATCAAGTGTCAGAGTCACCGATCCGCCCGAGGATAGTGTCGAGGCAAGGAAGTCATCTGGCCGGACCATGACCTGGCCGGGACCGAACCTGACACCCGCCGAAACATGGACGTCCGGTCACCGCAATCCGCTGGGCTTGGCGTTCGCGCCGGACGGGCGGCTGTGGGAAATCGAGATGGGGCCTCGTGGCGGGGATGAGCTCAACCTCATCCTGCCTGGTCGAAACTACGGCTACCCGCATGTCTCGAACGGCGACAACTACAACGGCGTTCCCATTCCCGATCATCATACCGGAGATGGCTTCGAGGCGCCCAAGGTCTGGTGGAACCCGGTCATCTCGCCGGGCGGTCTGCTGATTTACAGCGGCGCGATGTTTCCGCAGTGGAAGGGGGATGCGCTGATTCCCGCGCTCTCGGGACAGGCTTTGGTCCACGTGCGTATCCGTGCCGACAAGGCGAGCAAAGCCGACCGGTGGAACATGGGGCACCGGATTCGCGCCGTCGACCAGGGCCCTCGCGGCGAGGTATACCTGCTTGAAGACGGACCCGGAGCCCGGCTTCTGCGGCTGACGCCCGCTCAGAGGCGGCGGTAGCGAAGATAGTAAGGCCGCCGCCCCTCACGGCGGGACTTGGCACCGTAGCGCGTTTCGATCCATCCACCTGACGGTTCGAGGAAGTCCTTCGGCCGTTCGGCGAGCCAGTCGAACTGGTGGGTGTGGCGCTGCATGACCATCAGCGACCAGCTGAGGTATGTTGGATCGTCGGTGGCGAGCCGGAACTCGCCGCCAGCCTTCATCTTGCTTGCGAACAGGTCGAGCGGCCCGTCGTTGACCATACGCCGTTTGGCATGGCGCGACTTCGGCCAGGGATCCGGGTGCAAGAGATAGAGAAAGCTGAGCGCGCCATCGGGCACACGCTGCAGCACCTCGAGCGCGTCCCCCCGCCACAGTCGGATATTGGCGAGATGCCGGTCGCGAATGGGACCGAGCGCAGCCGCGACCCCGTTGAGAAAGGGCTCGGCGCCGACAAACGCATGGTCCGGCAGGATGTCGGCTCGGTCGGCAAGATGCTCGCCCGATCCGAAGCCTATCTCGAAGTGAAGCGGCCGATCCTCGCCGAACAGGCGAATTGCAGTGATTTCCCCATCGGCAGGCACTTCAAGTGCGGGGAGCAGGCGCTCCACCAGTTCCTGCTGGCCCTTGCGGAGCTTGTGTCCGCTTGAGCGGCCGTAGAGACGGTTAAGGGTCAGCGGGTCGCCCGATTTGAACGCGGTCATGGCAATCGGGCGCCTACGCCGGTCCTTAACTTTTGGGAACCTCGAGGCGATTTCTGCGTCGTTTCGGGCGCGGAGTGGGCTTTTGCGCGCGGGCTTGTCCCGACGCTGCGGAGAAGTAGCCATGCCCGAGGCCGCGTCCGGAAGACGCCCTGTCCCGATCTCGATCGACAGGCGGCCCGTCACCGCGATGTTGCTGCCAATCCCGATCGTCTGCTTCATCGGCAACCTGTTGACTGACATTTCCTATCTCAACAGCGGCGGCAACCTTACCTGGCTGAACTTCTCCACCTGGCTCAACGCGGCCGGTCTCCTGTTCGGCGGAATAGCTGGAGCGTTCCTGCTGATCGACAGCATCCGCGGCGCTCTTGGATGGGCTGCTTTCGGCTTTTTGCTGTCAGCCTGGATCGTCGAGTTTTTCAACGCCCTGGTGCATTCTCGCGACGGCTGGACGGCCGTCTCGGGACCCGGCCTGATCCTGTCGATCATCGGCGTCGTACTGATCCTGATCAGCGGCTGGCTATGGCAGTCGGCGCGCTATCTGGAGGTGCGGCCATGAACGGACGTATCCTTCTTTCCGGACTGCTGCTTCCGCTTGCAGCGTGCGGCAACAAGCAGCAGATTGACGTTTCCCGGCAAATGGGTGCCAATCCCATCCTTCCCCAGCCTTCGGAAGAACTGATCGCGGCCGTGGGCGTGCCGAACGTCGTCGGCTGGAAGGACGGCGAACATCCCGTCGTCCCACCGGGATTCCGGATTGAGGCGCTGGCGACCGGCCTGTCCAACCCGCGCACAGTCTATCCACTGGCAAATGGGGACATCCTCGTCGTCGAATCGCAGCGCGTCGGTTCGGAGCCGATTGACCGACCCAAGGACCCGATCCGCGATTTCATCATGTCGATTGCCCATGGCGGCGGCGGATCGAAGGAAACCGCGGGCGCTTCTGGTGGACCGCCGCAGCGGATCACCCTCATCCGCGACGCCGACGGCGACGGAAAGGCCGAGTTGAAGACAGTCCTGGTGGACCACCTCAATTCGGCGTTCGGCGTCGCCCTGGTCGGGAGCGACCTCTATGTTGCGAACACCGACGCAATCGTGCGTTACCCGTTCACGCCGGGCCAGACAAAAATCACTGCTCCACCTGAGAAAGTCATCGACCTGCCCGGAGGGCTGATCGACCACCACTGGACCAAGAGCCTGACAGCGAGCCCCGACGGAACAAAGCTCTACGCGGGCGTTGGATCGAATAGCAACATCCAGGAACGCGGCCCAGAAGCCGAAACGAACCGAGCGGCAGTCTGGGAAGTCGATCCGAAGACCGGCGCTCACCGTGTATTCGCGAGCGGCCTCAGGAACCCCAACGGGCTAACCTTCTACCCAGGCAGCAACACGTTGTGGACCGTCGTCAATGAACGCGACGAGCTGGGGCCGAATCTTGTCCCCGATTACATGACTTCAGTGCGACCGGGCGCCTTCTACGGTTGGCCGTACAGCTATTACGGTCAGCATGTGGATCCGCGCGTCCGGCCCCAGCGGCCGGACCTCGTCGCCAGAGCAATCCCGCCCGATTATGCGCTGAGTTCTCACGTGGCCGCCCTGGGCCTGGCCTTCTACACCGGGAGCACCTTCCCCGCGATGTTCCGTGGCGGTGCTTTCGTGGGCGAGCACGGTAGCTGGAACCGGCGCGAGCTCAATGGTTATCGCGTGGTGTTTATTCCGTTCGCCGGCGGGAAGCCCGTCGGCAAGCCGATGAACTTCGTCGCGGGGTTCATCGACGCCAAGGGCAACGCGCGCGGGAGGCCCGTGGGCGTTGCAGTTGACCGAACCGGTGCGCTGATAGTCGCCGACGATGTCGGCAACACCGTTTGGCGCGTCAGCTACGGCCGCGGGTCTGCCGCGGGAACCTGAATGAGGGGCTGGGCGTCGAATCCAAATAGAGGAGGAGAGACTCATGGCTACCGTAGACCGCGGACCGCGTGATCATCCGCACAGCACGGCGAAGATCGCGACGCATCCCATTCACCCGATGCTGATCCCGTTCCCGATCGTCTGCTTCATCGGCACGTTCGTCGCCGATATCGTCTATTTGCGGACCAACAACGGCGGCTGGGCAACCGCGTCGCATTGGCTGCTCGCGATTGGCCTCGTCATGGCGGCACTGGCCGCCGTTACGGGCCTCACCGATTACCTCGGGGACGAGCGCCTACGCCGCCTCGCCGACGCCCTCAAGCACATGCTCGCAAACGTGACTGCGGTCGTGCTCGAACTGGTGAACTTCCTGCTGCGCCTGAACAACGATGATTTCATCGGCTCGGCAGGTGTCTACATTTCAGGCGTCGTCGTACTGATCCTGCTCTACAGCGGCTGGAAGGGAGGCGATCTCGTTTACCGTCACGGCGTCGGAGTGCAGGACCCTTCCAATTTGTGACCCGCTCAGGCGGCAATCGCCAACTTGAGCTCGTCGACCAGGTCCACTCGCTCCCACGGGAAATGGTCGCCGTCCGACTTGCGGCCAAAGTGGCCATAAGCGGCAGTCGCCCGGTAGATCGGCTTATTGAGACCAAGGTGCGTACGGATGCCGCGCGGTGTCAGGCGCCCGAGCTTCTCAATTCGCCCGATCGCGGCCTCGATCGCGTCGTCTTCGACAGTGCCAGTGCCATGCGTGTCGACATAAAGCGAAAGCGGTTCCGAGATGCCGATCGCATAGGCGAGCTGGATCGTGCAGCGCTTGGCTAGGCCGGCAGCGACAATGTTCTTGGCGAGATAGCGCGCGGCATAGGCAGCGGAGCGGTCGACCTTCGTGGGGTCCTTGCCGGAAAAAGCTCCGCCCCCGTGGGGCGCCGCGCCACCATAGGTGTCGACGATGATCTTGCGGCCCGTAACGCCAGCATCGCCATCGGGCCCACCGATCTCGAAACTGCCCGTTGGATTGATGTGATAGACGGTCTCGTTGCCGAGCAGCTGCGAGGGCATCACGCGAGTCACCACGTCCTTCACATAGGCGTGAAGTTCGGCCTGCTTCTCGCCCTTGTCATAACCCGGCTTATGCTGCGTCGACACGACGATGGCGGTCGCCTTGGAGGGTTTTCCTTCCTCGAAACGGAGCGTGACTTGGCTCTTGGCGTCAGGTTCGAGGAACGGCGCAGCACCGCTGTGCCGGTCCTTGGCCATCTCCATCAGGATCTTGTGGCTGTAGTCGAGCGTCGCCGGCATGAGGTCCGGCGTTTCGTCACAGGCAAAGCCGAACATGATGCCCTGGTCGCCAGCGCCCTCGTCCTTGTTCTCACCGGCATCGACGCCCTGCGCAATGTGGGCCGACTGGGGGTGAAGGTGGTTTGCGAAATCGAAGCGGTCCCAATGGAAGCCCTGCTGCTCATATCCAATCCGCTTGACGACTTCGCGGACCGTTTGTTCGATCTCCTCGCGAACGCCGGGAGCCCAATTCCCGCCCTCGTCCATGATCCCCTCGCCGCGAATTTCGCCGGCCAGCACGACGCGATTCGTCGTCGTCATGGTCTCGCACGCGACACGCGCCTCGGGGTCTTTTGAGAGAAAGAGGTCGACGATCGCGTCGGAAATCTGGTCGGCGACCTTGTCTGGGTGACCTTCGGAAACCGATTCGGAAGTGAACAGGTATGAGCTGCGCATGTGGAAGTGGCGTCCTGATTTAAGGATATAAGGAAAGCTTTATATGTCGCCTCTAGCGGCGGCGGCGGCCCAGCACAATGCCGCCGACGATCAGCAGGAAGCCAAGCGCGAGCGGGATGATGTTCCCAAATCGCGCGAATGGCGGCGGCGAGTTCGCTGGAGGCGGGAGCACGGCATCGATCACTCCGGCCTGACGCCACGCGAGGGACTTCACGACGTTACCGCGACCGTCGATGACGGCGCTTATGCCGGTCGGTGTCGAGCGGATGACTGGAAGGCCTTCTTCGGCAGCCCGAAGGCGGGCCTGGGCGAGATGCTGCGGCGGCCCCCAGCGGCCGAACCAGGCGTCATTGGACGGGTTGAAGATGAAAGACGGGCGGTGCTTTTCGTCGACAACATTGCCCGAAAAGATGATTTCATAGCAGAGCTGCAGGCCGACCTTCCCCCACTCGCGGCCGAGGTCGAGCGTGCGTGGACCGGGGCCGGCACTGAAATCGAGGTCGCCCGGCGCCAGGCGCGACAGCCCGACCGCCGACAGCAGCGGACGCATCGGCAGGTACTCTCCGTAGGGGACGAGATGCGCCTTGTCGTACCGGCCGAGGATCTTCCCGCCGGGCGCGAGCACGAAAATGCTGTTGGCTGCACCCTGGACGTGTGCTCCGTCATTGGAAGCGATGGCGATGCCGCCCGTCAGCAAGCGGTCGTTCGGGCCGAGGAGAGAGGAGGCGCGGGTGCGCTCGAACTCGGCAAAGGCTTGATGTTCGCCGGTGCGTGCATCGTCCAGAGGGTCGGTAACCGCAGCTTCCGGCCACAGGAGCAGGCGCGGGTCGCCCGTCCCCGGCCCAGACAATTGCGCGAGGCGGCGGGCAGCTTCCTCGTCGAACCCGGGCCGCCATTTATCCTCCTGGCCGATATTGGGTTGCACGACCCTGACGTTGAGTAGCGCAAGGGGATCGGGCGGCACTGCAGACGAAGGCAGGACCCACAGGAGCGCAGTGACTCCGACGATGAGCACCAGCGGCAGCCACTGCTTGCGATATTCGAGCCAGATTGCACCCCCGAGAAGGACAACCAGCCCGGAAAGGCCGTAGGTTCCAATCAACGCCGTTATCGTCACAAGGGGTGTTGGGGCGAGTGCCGCAGCGGCCGGGTTCCATGGGAAGCCTGTAAACATCGTCCCGCGGAGCCATTCGGTAATTGCCCAGGCACCGCCGAAAACGAGGACCAGTGTGACGCGATTGGCGCGCCCGAACCTCCAGGCGAGTCCAGTCGCCATCGCGGGATAGATCGCGAGGTACAGCGAGAGCAAAACCACGGCGATCCAGCCGAGCCAGGCCGGCATGTTCGCCTGAAAGGTGAATGCCGTCGCGATCCAGTTCAGCCCGACGACGAATTGCCCGACGCCGAACGCCCAGCCGGTTAGCAGTGCTCGCCAAACATTTTTCTGCCGGCAGATGAATTCGCACAGGACTGCGAATGCCACGGCAAGGACGGGCCAGAGGCCCACGGGTTCGAACGCGAACGCGGAAGCTGCGCCGATAAGGAACGCATAAAGGGCGTAGAGCATCGGGAAGCAGGGCTAGCCGGTCCAATCGCCTAACGAAAGTCTTCCCGAAAAGGGCCTATGGCGTAGCCGCACTGACGCGCCAGATCGTGTTGCCGACATCATCTGCGACAAGCAGCGAGCCGTCGCGTGCGATGGCGACGCCGACAGGGCGGCCGAATGCCTTGCCGCCGCTGATAAATCCGGTGAGGACGTCGACCGGAGTGCCCGATGGCTGGGCTCCGTTGAACGGCACGAACACCACCCTGTAGCCGCTCGCGGGCTTGCGGTTCCATGAGCCGTGCTCGCCGATGAATGCGCCATGGGCGAATGCCGGCCCGAGCCGCTGGCCCGCGCTGAAGGCGAGGCCCATCGCGGCGACGTGTGGCCCAAGCGCGAAATCAGGCGGAATGGCCCGCGCCACGAGGTCCGGCCGCGGCGGCTTCACTCGACTGTCCACATGCTGCCCAAAATAGCTGTAAGGCCAGCCGTAGAAGGCACCGGCCCGCACCGAAGTAATGTAGTCAGGAACGAGGTCGCTTCCGATTTCGTCGCGTTCGTTGACGGCCGTCCACAGAGCGCCGCTCCACGGATTGAACGCAAGACCGACCGGATTGCGAAGTCCGCTTGCGAATAGACTTTGGCCCCCGGTTCGCGGATCGATTCTCCAGATTGCCGCGTGGCCTTCCTCAATGGCCATCCCGTTCTCGCCGACATTACTGTTGGAGCCGACGCCCACATAAAGCGCGCGTCCATCAGGAGAGGCGGCCAGCGACTTGGTCCAGTGATGATTGCGACCGGCCGGCAATGCCGCAACGACCCGCGGCGTGGCGCTCACCGACGTGACGCCCACCTCAAACGGGACCGCGATCAATGAATCGGCATTCGCGACGAACAATTCACGGCCCACCAGCGCCATTCCGAATGGCGATCTCAGGCCGCTCAGCAGCGTCGAATGGAATTCGGCAACACCGTCGCCGTCGGCATCCCGAACAAGGGCGATGCGGTTGGCGCTGGGCACGCCTCCTCCAGCCTTCTTGAGAAAACTCTTGAAGAACATGCCCTTGAGGCCTGGCGGACCGGGGTCGGTTCCGGGGGCGGCTGTTTCGGCGACCAGGACGTCCCCATTCGGAAGCACTTCGAGCCAGCGCGGATGATCGAGTCCGGTGACGAAGGCGTTGATCTTCAATCCCGGTGCGGCAGCCGGCATCATGCCGGCGGGCCAGCCACTCGCCCTGAAAACCTTGACGGCCGGGATGAGCGCCTGTTCGGGCGGCGGAAGTCGCGGGTTGGGGCCGATTCCTGCTTCAAGCGGCAATCGCGCGGGTCCGCCGCAGGCAGTAATTGAGAGGATCAAAAAGGCGGTGACGGCTGGTCTCATCGCCGGTCTCCCGAGGCTTTCAACAGCCCGCCCGCCAGTTCATTAGTTGCAGCTTGCTTCGAACCCGTTCAAACGCGTCGAGCCTTCGACATGACAATTCCTCGCTTCCACTTCGCGTTCCCCGTCGACGACCTTGCCGAGGCGCGCCGTTTCTACGGCGAGTTGCTTGGCTGTCCGGAGGGACGCAGCGCCGAGCATTGGGTCGATTTCGACCTCCACGGACACCAGATCGTTGCTCACCTTGTGCCGGAAGCCGCGCACGCCAGAGCGACTAATCCTGTCGACGGCGACGACGTCCCGGTGCCGCATTTCGGCCTCGTGCTGCCGATGGCCGAGTGGAAGCAATTGGCTGCTCGGCTGACGAACGCCGGCGTTGCGTTTGTGATCGAGCCGACCATCCGGTTTGAAGGACAGCCGGGCGAGCAGGCAACGATGTTTCTGCTAGATCCCGCGGGCAACGCGCTGGAGTTCAAGGCGATGGCCGATCCGGCCAAGCTGTTCGCCAGGAACTAGCCGGCCTGAGGTCGCGTCTCCGGCGCGTGAAGACGGACTCGGATAATTTTGCGCGGCTCGGAATCGACCACCTCTAGCTTCCAGCCCGAGGGATGATTCACGCACTCGCCCTTGGCCGGGATGTGGCCTGCAAGGAGGAACACAAGGCCGCCGAGCGTGTCGACTTCGTCATGCTTGGATGACAGGCGAGGATCGACCGCTTCGGCGAGCTCTTCCAGCTCGACCCGTGCGTCGGCTTCCCAGAGGCCGTCTTCGAGCATCGTGAGCATGCCGCGCTCGGCTTCGTCATGCTCGTCCTCGATCTCGCCGACGATTTCCTCGACCACGTCCTCGATCGTCACGAGGCCTTCCGTTCCGCCGAATTCGTCCACCACGATCGCGAGATGCATGCGCTGGCTGCGCATGCGCGCGAGTAGTTCGATTACACCCATCGACTCAGGAACGAACAATGGTTCCCGCATCAGCCCGCTGATGGAGCGGTCTTTGGAGGGATTGACGCTCGCGACGAACACGTCCTTGATGTGGACCATCCCGGCCACTTGATCGAGGCTCTCGCCGTAGACCGGCAGGCGGCTATGGCCGGCCTCGGCAAAGGCGCGAATGAGATCATCGAAACTGATTTCTGACGGAACGGCGATGATGTCGCCGCGGGTCACGCAAATGTCGCCCGCAGTCTGCTCGCCGAAATGGAGGAGGTTCCGCAGCATCTGGCGTTCGGCAGGCGAAAGATCGCCAGCGACCTGCCGGGAATCCTCGGCTTCGTCGATCGCCTCCTCGATTTCGGCGCGAAGCGTCGGCTCGCTGTCCTCGCCCCAGATCAGGTGCTGGATGCCGCGCCACAGCCGTGAGCCGCCGGGCTCCTCGTTGCGGGTCGCCATCAGGCGGCCTCCTCGTAGGGATTGGCGATGCCTAGGCGATCCAGTGCCCGGATCTCCCGCGCTTCCATGTCAGCGGCGTCGTCCTCCTCGTGATGGTCGTAGCCGAGCAGGTGCAGCGTGCCGTGAATCAGCAGATGCGTCGCGTGCTGTTCGACTGTCACGCCTTTATCCGCCGCTTCGGCTTCGCAGACGCCGCGCGCAAGTATGATGTCACCGAGCAACAGTTCAGGACCGGCAACATTTGTACCTTGCAGATCATCGCTTTCCGCCATTGGAAACGACAGGACGTTGGTTGGCTTGTCCTTGCCGCGCCATTGGGCATTTAGGGACTGGACCTCTTTATCACCGGTCAGCCGCACCGAGATCTCGACCAGCCGGTCGGACGACGTGAGTTGTGGAAAGGCGCTCTCGGCAATCGCGGCTTCCGCCGCGTTCCGGACAAGTTGTTTCCAGGAGCGGCTACTGTCCCATTCCTCGTCGGCCTCGACCGCGATTTCGAGCATCACGAGCGCGGCCCCTCATAAGCTTCCACGATCCGGCCGACGAGCGGGTGCCGGACGACGTCCGCGGCAGTGAATCGCACGGTGGCGATCCCCTTCACACGCTCCAACTTGGTCACCGCGTCAGCAAGACCCGATTTGCTCGGGTCGGGAAGGTCAACCTGATGGGGATCGCCGCAAATGACCATGCGACTGCGCATGCCGAAGCGAGTGAGGAACATCTTCATCTGCAAGGGTGTGGTGTTCTGCGCCTCATCGAGGATGATGAACGCATCGTTCAGCGTCCGGCCGCGCATGAAGGCGAGGGGAGCGATCTCGATTTCGCCCGATGCGATGCGCCGCTCCACCTGCTCGGTCGGGAGCATGTCGTATAATGCATCGTAGAGCGGCCGGAGATAGGGATCGACCTTCTCCTTCATGTCGCCCGGTAGAAAGCCCAGCCGCTCGCCGGCTTCGACCGCGGGGCGCGACAGGATCAGCCGGTCGACGCTGCCGGTGATGAGCTGCGAAACGGCCTGCGCAACTGCGAGATAGGTCTTGCCGGTGCCGGCGGGGCCGAGCGCGAAAATCATCTCGTCACGCGCGAGCGCTTCCATGTAGGTCGTCTGCACAGGAGAGCGAGGTACGATGGTCTTCTTGCGGGTCCGGATCATAACCCGCGGCGCCGAAGTGACCTCCTCCTGGATGATGCCGTCGAGGTTCGGCTGAGCGGCCATTCCGAGCACGGCCTCGACAGCTTCGGGATCGACGTCGTGGCCCTGGTCGAGTCGGTTGTAGAGCCCGACGAGGACATCTCGGGCGCGAGCGGCGGCGTCCGCCTCGCCTTCGATCTGGACCTTGTTGCCGCGCGCGGCGATGTGGACACCGAGCCGGTTCTCGATCGTGATCAGGTGGCGGTCGTAATCGCCGAAGAGCGGTCCGAGCAGGTAAGGCTGGTCAAACTCGAGCTCGAGGCGGGCGCGGTCCGGAACTGCAGCGAGGTCGCGACGGGGCATCAGGCAGCCACCTTCTGGCGCTCGGCGCCGCTCATGCTGTTCGGCCCGGCGCCGACGAGCGTCACATCGACGATGTCACCGACCTTCGCGCTGGTCTCGACATGCACCGACTGCAGCCAGGGCGAGCGCCCGATCATCTGCCTGTCATGCTTGCCGTTGCGCTCGACCAGGATCTGGGTGTCAGTACCGACCGTTGAACGGTTGAAGGCCAGCTGGTGCTGGTTGATCCGGGCCTGCAGACGCTGCAGGCGATCGTCCATGATGTCGCGCGGGATCTGGTCCTCCATCGTTGCGGCGGGTGTGCCCGGCCGCGGGCTGTATTTGAACGAATAAGCGGAAGCGTAACGAACGGCATCGACGATCTGCAACGTCGCCTCGAAATCCTCTTCCGTCTCGCCAGGAAAGCCGACGATGAAATCGCCGGACAGTGCAATATCGGGGCGCGCCGCGCGCATTTTCTCGAGAATGGCGAGATAATTTTCGGCAGTGTGACTGCGGTTCATGGCCTTGAGGATGCGGTTGCTTCCGGACTGCACGGGCAAGTGCAGGTAGGGCATGAGCTTGTCGATTTCACCGTGCGCGGCGATGAGCTCATCGTTCATGTCGGCCGGATGGCTCGTTGTGTAACGGATCCGCTCGAGACCATCGATCTTTGCCAATGCGCGGATCAGGTCGGCCAGTCCGAGCCTGTCGTCAGCCCAGGCATTCACGTTCTGTCCGAGCAGCACGATCTCGCGAGCACCGACGCCGGCCAGTTGCTCCGCTTCCGCGACGATGTCCTCCCACGGCCGAGAGATCTCGGCGCCGCGTGTGTAGGGGACGACGCAATAGGTGCAGAATTTGTCGCAGCCTTCCTGCACTGTGAGAAAGGCGGACGGCGTGGCACGGCGGCGGGCGGGGAGTGCGTCGAACTTGCTGATCGCCGGCATGTCGGTGTCGACCGGACGCGCACCGCGCGTGGCGTGCGCGACCATCTCGGGCAGTCGGTGATAGGCCTGCGGCCCGACGACGATGTCGATCAGCTGCGAGCGGCGTTTCGCCTCGGCTCCTTCGGCCTGGGCAACGCAGCCGGCGAGCGCGACAAGCGGCTTCGACCCATCCTCGCGCCTCAGCCGTCCGACGTCTGAATAGGCCTTGTCTGCGGCCTTCTCCCGGCTGTGGCAGGTGTTGAGGACGACCAGGTCGGCCTCATCGCCCTCGGCGACGGGCGTCATGCCCTGCTGGGCCA
The DNA here is from genome assembly GCA_045811185.1 of Sphingomicrobium sp. Taxonomy (GTDB): domain Bacteria; phylum Pseudomonadota; class Alphaproteobacteria; order Sphingomonadales; family Sphingomonadaceae; genus Sphingomicrobium. The sequence continues at coordinate 40,813 of JBJMUN010000082.1, read as the reverse complement.
GCAACTCCGCCATTCGCTCGCCGTCATACACGTTCATCTGGCAGCCGAAGCTTTTGATTTTGAAAGTCTTGGGAGTCATTTGAGATCGCCTATAGGCGACTGGTGATGCGAGGTTAAGCCAAGCCTTGCGGCAATAGCCTCGCGGGCGTCATGGGCCAGTTGCTTGCGGTCTCCTGCGCGGTCGAGGGCAGCGAGGATATGCACCGTAACGGGCAGTGTGCCGCGTCGTCCCAGAAGCCTGAGGACATTTGCCTTTCCGGGCTCATGAAACCAGCAGATCTCGCTTGCGGCCTCGCCATAATCAATCGCAATCGGACGGATCGTCACATCCCTCGCCGCGAAGTTAGCGGCCTCAAGCAGGGTCGAGCGGAACGGCAGCAAATGCGTTCCGGGCCCGGTAGTCCCTTCAGGAAACAGCGCGACAGGCTTCTCCCGCTCCAGTGCTGCAGCAATCGACGTCGCCTGATCCTTCGCGCCCTTTCGGTGCGCGCGCTTGACGTAGACGGTCGCGTTCTGGTCGGCGAGCCAGTGGATCAGGCGATGACCAAGCGCGTCCTTGGAAACGAACGCGCATCCGGTCGAACCGCCGATGACCACGATATCGAGCCAACTGACGTGGTTGGAGACAAGTAGCGCATGACCTCTGATCGGCGGGCCTTGCAGCTGTACGCGGGCCCCGATGATCCAAGCCGCGGCAGCAAGAAAGCGGCGAGGCCACGGTGAGGAGCGGGTGAGCGCCTTGGTAATGATATGGATCGGCCCCAGGACCGCAAACAGGCCGATGAGTCCCGCAATCCGCACGATCGCGCGGGCGTTGGGACGTGATCCGCCGGTTTTAGCGATCGCGGTCGAGGGCGACGCCGTAAAGCTCCATTCGATGGTCGACGAGCCGGAAGCCCAGCTTTTCGGCGATGCGCTTCTGAAGCTGCTCCAGCTCCTCGTCGACGAACTCGATCACATTGCCGGTCTCGACGTCGATCAAATGATCGTGGTGCGCATCCGAGGCGGCTTCGTAGCGGGAACGCCCGTCACCGAACTCATGCCGCTCGAGAATGCCCGCTTCCTCGAACAGCCGCACGGTCCGATAGACCGTCGCAATCGAGATGTTAGGGTCGACCGCCGATGCGCGGGCGTGAAGGGTCTCGACATCGGGATGATCATCGCTGTCACCGAGCACGCGAGCAATGATCTTGCGTTGCTCGGTGATACGAAGTCCTTTGTCGGCGCATAGCGCCTCAATGTCGATGGTACGCGTCATGAGCCCAAGTTACGAGCGCAAGGCCTCATCGTCCAGCGAACGCCTTACTTTCCGCTGCGAGTCCGCCGGCGCTTGGTGCCAAGCCCGATCGATTTCGCCAAGCTACGCCGCTGCTCAGCATAATTGGGCGCGACCATCGGATAGTCTCCCGAAAGTCCCCATTTCTGCCGATACTGGTCAGGGGTCATATTATAGTGCGTCATCAGATGTCGCTTGAGCATCTTCAGCTTCTTCCCGTCCTCCAAGCAGACGATGTAGTCGGGCTTGACCGACGAACGGATCGAAACCTTGGGTTCGGGCTTCGGCTCGGGGGCTGAACTCATGCCCGAAATGCCCGACAGGGCTGCATGTACGTTTTGAATGAGGTTCGGCAAGTCATTGACCGCAACGCTATTATTACTGACATGCGCGGCGACGATGTCGGCAGTCAGTGTCAGCAGCGTGTCCTGGGCGCTTTCAAGATCGGCCATCGAAACATTTCCACTTCGAGCAGAGGCAGTGCAGAATAAGTCTGCACGAGGACTTGCTAAGTACGCCCGTTACTGATCCCGTGCAATGGATTGCATGAGCTAAGCAATATTCCAAAAGCTTAATTAAAGTTGATAAGCTAGCGTTATCGCATCGAAACGACGGCCGTCGAAAGCTTGGTAGTAGTTGCGGCGGCGGCCGACCGGAACAAATCCGACGCTCCGGTACATGGCGACAGCAGGATTTCCGTCGCGCACTTCGAGATGGACGCGCGCTACTCCATCGTTTCGGGCACGTTCCACGAAATCGCGCAGCAACTGACTTCCAACGCCGCGCCGGTGATGGGTTGGCAGCACGGCTATCAGCAGTAGCTCGGACTCGTCGGCAACCGCGCGGACCAGTGAGAAGCCGACCGTTTCCGTGCTGTATGGGTCGCGCGCCAGCATTAGCGACACGCCGGCCATTGGGAGGATTCCGGCAAGCTGAGATCGTGTCCAGGCTTCACCGAACCGCTCGCCGAAAGCCAAGTCCATGACGTTCATAACGGGGTCGAGGTCGCGGGAGGAGCCGCGCTCGATCCTGACGCCCTGCTCGATCGTCGCCATCAGGCAGCCTCGGGAACGCGCGCGTCGGGCGCGCGCGCATAAACCGGCTTCGCCTTCAACATTCGCAAGGCTTCCGGCAGCCGAAGCGCATTCGCTGCCGAAGGCAGGAGTTCTTGCGCTTCGCCCCAGCCCCGTGCGCGGACCAGCTGCTCGGCACCTGAGCCCACGACGAGCTTTGCAGAAGTAAGTCCGGCTGCTTGAGCCGGCGCGGCATTGAGAAGGTCGGAGTTGGGCTCGACCGACGAGCCGTCGAACTGCTGCACGAACAGCTCGCCATGCCCGCCAGCGACGGCCGTCGCGATCAGCTCGCTGCTTCCTGCTCCGGCGGCGAGCAGAGCGAGGGAGTTCATTCCGAAGAGCTCGGCGTTCCAGCCGATCGAGAGGCCATGCGCCGCCGCTATTGCGACACGTATTCCCGTAAAGCTGCCTGGACCCACGCCCACGAGGATGCGGTCAGCCGACCTACCATCCATCAATTCTGCAATCATCGGCACCAGCCGCTCGGCATGGCCGCGGCCGATCACCTCATCGGCGCGCGCGACGCACACTCCCGTCCCGTCGAATAAAGCGGCGGTGCAGGCAGCGCTCGACGTATCGAATGCGAGCAACATGTCGGTCGTGATTGTGGGCACATGCGGATCAACGCCGCAAGCCCCAGAAAGTTAGATGAAGGAGAAAATGCGCATCAGACCGCTTCGACGGTTTCCACTTCGGGAACGTAGTGGCGAATCAGGCTCTCGATGCCCCGTTTCAAGGTCACCGTTGAGGAGGGACATCCGGAGCAGGCGCCATGCATGGAGAGATAGAGGTGTCCCTCACGGTAGCCCTTGTAGACGATGTCGCCCCCGTCTTGGGCGACAGCCGGACGCACGCGGGTCTCGATCAGTTCCTTGATCTGGCCGATGATGTCGGCATCGGCAGGGTCTTCCTCGAAATCGCTGTCGTCGCCGACATGGATGCCGGCGGCCGATCCGGGCTCGAACAGGGGAGCGCCGCTAACGAAATGGTCGAGGAGCACCTCGAGGACGAGCGGCTCGAGGTCGGTCCAGGATACGCCCGGAGCCGCAGTCACCGAGATGAAGTCGCGGCCGAAGAAAACACCCTCAACCATGCCGCTCTCGAACAACGCCTTTGCGAGCGGCGAACTTTCAGCGCTTTGCGCGTCGGCGAAGTCGCGCGTGCCGGCGTCCATGACGGTCTGGCCGGGCAGGAACTTGAGCGTCGCCGGGTTCGGCGTCTGTTCGGTGTGGATCAGCATGGGCGCGATGTGGCGGCGAACGGATGGCGGTTCAAGGGAAAGCCGCTGATATCAACTAATCTGTTGCCAGAGCTGGACCACCGCCCACCATGCCGCCGCGAACGTAAGCGACACCAGTGCGACGCTCGCGACAGTCGCGACCGTTCCCAGGATGGCCAGCACGCCATCGCGATAGATCAATGCCAGGGCAAACAGCGTCAATGCGAGCGCTGGCGCATGATTGCCGAGTGGGATTGGCAGCCACAGGATTACCGAGAGGAGGAACCCGACGGCGCCAATCACCCGTGCTGCCCGATGGTTCGTCAATGCGCACAGCCGAGGTTTCAGAACACGCTCGATCCGCGCCTCCCATGGCGCGATCTTTTCGGCAATGCGTCGCAGATGATTGGCGCCGATTCCTCGTTCATCGAGCTTGCGTGGGAACCATGGCCGGGGCCGCCCCAATGCAAGCTGCGCCGTGATCGCGAGCAGTGGCAGGCCCGTGATCGTTGTTGCACCGGGCGGTAGCGGAAGCAGGTTGATCGCGGCGAAGATCAGTAAAAGTCCACCCCATGCGCGATCGCGAAGGCGCGCTGAAAGCTCGCTCAGGCTGAGGCGATCATGCGCATGCTCCTCAAGGATGTGAGCGAGCAGCTGGGAAAATGGCAGCGGTTGCGGACCGGCAATCCTGGTCACTTCAGTCACGCGATCGTCCCGTCACAGCAAACTCGGCGAATGGGGCATACAGCGAAGGCAAGGTTTTGCCAGCACCGAGGACAGCCGATCGGTCGTTTCAAAACGGCGGGGCGCCAGCGATTATCCAGCGCGTAATGCCGATGGAGACGGCAAGGCAGATCAAGGCGACCCACCACTTGCCCCTGCGCATCGGTTGTGTGCCGGGATCGAGCACGGCGCGGCCGGTGACCATCGGCTTGGTGAGATGCCGACCGCGTATGCGGTAGAAAAGGATGGCCGCTACATGAAGGGCGATAAGCCCGAGAATTGCGTTGAACCATAGTTCATGAATGTCCCGCGCACTGTCTGATGCATCGGTGCCGACCAGCCGATAAAGCGGGCCGGCATAGAGCCCATCCTCGTCTTGCGAGATGAGGCCAAGCCCGACCTGCACCGCTAGTGCCGCCAAAATCGCGACGACGCTCATGGCTCCCAAGGGATTGTGGCCGGCACCGCTCCAGCGGCCGCGGAGATAATCGCCGATCGCCCGCGGCCCGCGAACGAAGTTTGAGAAACGTGCGGTCGAGCTTCCTACCAACCCCCACAGCAGACGGAAAACCAGCAGCGTCAGGATCGCGCATCCCGACCAGATGTGCCAGTCGGTGTGGTGGTTGCGGACGGACCACCAGCTGAAGCCGATAAGGATTGCGAGCAGCCAATGAACGAGACGCACGGGCAGATCCCAGACGGCCTGCTCCGGTCCGCGCGCTCGGCTCAGTGGTGCATCTCCGAGCGATATTTATCGTGACAGGCCTTGCACGTACCACCGAGGTCCGCGAATTTCGACTTGATGGCGTTCACGTCATTGCCGCCTGTGGCGGCGCTGAATGCCTTGGCCGCGACCTGGAAGTTGTGGAGCTTGGCAGCAAAATCCTGCGGGTTCTGCCAAATGTCGGGCTTGGCGCCGGTCTTGCCGAGTTCCGGTCCGGTGCCCGCCGGGAACCAGAGCGATGCCTTCTGGGAAAGATCCGCGATCTTCGCGGCGGAGCCGCGTATCGTCGCGAGGTCAGGCGAGCCGCCGTCGAACTCCCGTTTGATCGCCTTGTTGCTCTTGCCGATAGTCTCCATGCCTTCGTGGCGCTCGTGCATCACGGCCCTCAGATCCACAGGCGCCGATGCATTCTGAACCGTTGCCGGCTGCGCAGCTGTGCCGGTGCGCGCGGCGTCGCTGATATTCGCCTGTGAGTTGTTCGCTTGACTTGCCCCCGACCCGCCGCATGCGACCAAGGACACGCACAAGGCTGGAACGGTAATCGAAGCAAAACGCATATTGTCTCCTATTGGCCTTCTGGAACCTTCCAGCTGTCGTCGATCATCTTGATGATTCCGGAAAAGTCCTTGTTCCCGCCGCCGCGGTCCACGAAGCGCTGGTACAATTCCTCAGCCTCTCCACCCATCGGCGTGTAGGCGCCGACGCTGCGCGCAGCATCCGCCGCGAGCTTGAGATCCTTGAGCATCAGGGCCGCCGCAAAGCCGCCTTCATAGTCATGGTCCGCCGGAGTGTCTGGGCCGACGCCCGGCACCGGAGCATAGCTCGTCATCGACCAGCTTTGGCCTGATGCCTTGGACGAGATATCGAAAAAGACTTGAGGATCGAGCCCGAGCTTTTGCGCCAATACGAACGCCTCGCAGGTCGAGGCCATGGTCGCGCCAAGGATCATGTTGTTGCAAATCTTCGCCGCCTGGCCGGCTCCAGCGGCGCCGGCGTGGATCACCGCCTTAGCCATTGGCTCGATAATCGGTCTGGCACGCTCGAATGCTTCATCGCCGCCACCGACCATGAAGGTCAGGTTGCCCGAAGCTGCTGCGGCGATGCCGCCCGATACAGGTGCATCGACCATCGTATATCCCTGCGCAGCCGCTTCTTCCTCGATGGTCCGAGCGCTCGCGACGTCGATCGTGGAGCAGTCGATGAGGAGAGCGCTGGCCGGCGCCTTCCCAAGGACTTGGTCGCGATAGACGCCGAGCACATGCTGCGCTGCTGGAAGCATCGTTATGACCACTTCCGCATCGTGAACCGCTTCTTCGGTCGAAGCCGCCGGAACACAGCCCTGCTGTGCAGCGGCGCTGAGGGCCGCCTCGCTGAGGTCGAACGCTCGCACATCATGGCCCGCCTTGGCGAGATTTGGCGCCATGCCTCCTCCCATGTGGCCAAGGCCGATAAATGCGATCTTCGCCATGCTCAGCGTCCTTTCCAGTTACCTGGCCGTTTCTCGACGAAGGCAGCCATGCCTTCTTTCTGGTCCTCGGTGCCGAACAGCCCATGGAACAGGCGGCGCTCGAAGCGGATGCCTTGGCTGAGGGGGATTTCAAAGGCAGCGTTAACCATTTCCTTGACGGCAATCGCCGCGATCGGCGGCATCCCGGCAATCGCTTCGGCAGTCTTCAGTGCCTCATTGAGAAGGTCAGCGGCAGGTACGACTCTTGCAACGAGGCCAGAGCGCTCCGCCTCCGAAGCGTCCATCATCCGGCCCGTAAGGCACATTTCCATCGCCTTGGCCTTGCCAACAGCCCAGGTCAGGCGTTGTGATCCGCCCATGCCCGGCGTGACACCGAGCTTGATCTCGGGCTGACCGAACTTGGCGGTCTCCGCTGCAATGATGAAGTCCGCCATCATCGCCACCTCGCAGCCCCCGCCAAGCGCGTATCCGGCAACCGCCGCGAACCACGGCTTGCGGGTCGCGGTGACCTTCTCCCACCCGGCGAAGAAATCCGACGAATACATGTCGGCGAAGCCCTGGCCCGACATTTCCTTGATGTCCGCGCCAGCTGCGAACGCCTTTTCGGAGCCCGTGAGCACGAGACATCGCTGATGGTCGTCAGCGTCATACGCAGCGAAGACGTGAATGAGCTCCTGCAGTACTTCGCTGTTGAGCGCGTTAAGCGCCTCGGGACGGTTCAATGTAGCAAGCGTCACCGCGCCACGCTGCTCGACGAGGATCGTATTGTATTCGCTCATTCTTCAATCTCCGGGAACGGTGTCCACGCTTCGGAATCGGGCAGTGGCGAAAAAAGCACGTCGAGCATCTCTTCCGTGACTTCCTCCGGCGCCGCCGGTTCCCATCGTGGGTCGCCGGTTTTGTCGATGAGGAGCGCGCGCACGCCCTCCCGGAAATCGTGCGTGCGAACGATTCGTCCCGCGAGCGCGTATTCGGCCTTCATCTCGTCGGCAAAGCTTTCCCGATCGGCACCTTCGGAGAGCAGGCGCAACGAGACCTTGCAGGACAGGGGACTCTTCGAGCGGAGAGTGGCAAGCTCCGTCTGTGCCCACTCGTTTTCTTCGTCCTCCGCCAGTGTTGCCAAGACCTCCTCGAGCGTGTCGGGAGCGAAGAACTTCGAGATCTGGGGCAGGTTCGCTTCGATCTTGGCTTCGGGAACGCTCGTCGCAGCGGCGCCCAGCGCGCCCTTGGCGCGAGAAGGAACCTTCATGATCCGTTCGGTCAGGTCTTCAAGGCCCGCCTGCTCTACATAATGAGTGGCGAGATTGAGGTAATGACACTCTGCTCCATCCAGCCGGGCCCCCGTGAGAGCCATGAATTGCCCCACATGGCCCGGGAGGCGCGACAGGTACCACCCGCCACCGACATCCGGAAAAAGGCCAATTCCCGTCTCCGGCATCGCAAGCCGCGTGTTTTCGGTCGCGATTCGAAAGTCGCAGGGCTGCGATATGCCGACGCCGCCGCCCATTGTGATGCCATCCATGATCGCGATCGTCGGCTTGGGATAGGTGAAAAGCAGGTGGTTGAGCCGATATTCGGCGAAAAAGAAGCGCTTGGCATCCTCGGCATCGGCATTGCCGCTGCGCTGCAGCATGACGACGTCACCTCCCGCGCAGAAGCCGCGTCCCTCGGCGTGGTCGATGAGCACGATTTCGACGCCGGAATCATCGATCCATCTGAGAAGTGCGGCGCTCATCGCATCGCACATCTGTGTCGTCAGGGCGTGGATTGCCTTGGGGCGGTTGAGACGAATCCGTCCGACGCCCCGTTCGACCGAAATCAGAACATCGTCGGTCACTGGCGGAGCATGTCCCGGCTGACGATGACGCGCATGATCTGGTTCGTGCCCTCGAGGATCGAGTGAACACGCAAGTCGCGCCAGAAGCGCTCGATAGGATAGTCCATGAGATAGCCGTAGCCACCATGCAATTGGAGCGCACGGTCAACGATCGACGAACCGGTATCGGTAGCGAGGCGCTTGGCCATGGCGGCAAACCGGGTCTTGTCGGGAGCGTTGGCGCTAACCTTGGCTGCGGCTACGTAGAGCAGATAGCGCGCCGCCTGCAGCTCCGTTTCCATGTCGGCAAGCGTGAACTGCGTCGCCTGGAAGTCGGCGATCGGCGTTCCGAATTGCTTGCGATCCTTGGTATATTTGATCGCCTCGTCGAGGCAGCGCTGGGCGCCTCCCAGCGAGCAGGCGCCAATGTTGAGGCGTCCGCCGTCAAGGCCCATCATGGCAATCCGAAAGCCTTCCCCTTCGCCGCCGACGCGGTTGGCAACGGGAACCCGAACCTCGTCGAAATTGACCTGTGCCGTCGGCTGCGAGTGCCAGCCAAGCTTCTTCTCCTGAGCGCCGAAGCTGACGCCCGGCATCTCCTTGTCGATGACGAGGCAGGAAATGCCCTTGGGGCCTTCCTCGCCGGTGCGGACCATGGTGACATAGACTTCGTTCTCGCCGCCACCCGAAATGAAGGCCTTTGAGCCGCTCACAACATAATGATCGCCATCGAGAACGGCCTTGGTCTTGAGCGCGGCCGCGTCAGAACCCGACGAGGGCTCTGTGAGGCAATAGCTGCCCATTCGCTCCATGGTAATCATCGAGGGAAGGTAGCTCTGCTTCACTTCGGCCGAACCGAAGCGATCGATCATCCAGCTTGCCATATTGTGGATTGAGATGAACGCACTGGTGGACGGACATCCATACGCCAGCGCCTCAAAGATGAGCGCCGCATCGAGACGGCCAAGGCCGATCCCCCCGCTTTCTTCGGAAACGTAGATCGATCCGAAGCCGAGCTCGGCGGCCTCGCGGATCGTCTCGCGCGGGAAGATGTGCTTCTCGTCCCACTCGGCCGCCAATGGAGTGATCGCGTCTGCGGTGAACTTGCGGGCCATCTCCTGGATCTGGAGCTGGTCCTCGGTCAGATCGAACTGGGTCATTGCGCGGGCGGCTCTAGGGCCGCCCCCGCACATCAGCAAGACCGGCTAGGCTGCCGGTTCTTTTGCGAGCAAGCCTTCAAACTCCAGCACGTTCCGGACTGAAGGTCGCTGCAGCATCCGCTCGCGAAAGGAGTGGAGATTAGGCCAGCGAGCGAGACCGCCGAGCAACTTCTCGGCCCAGCCGGTAATCACGAAGAGATACGGGTCCGGAAGCGTGAGGTCGGCACCGAAGAGGAATGGTCCTTCGCCGAGCCGCCCGTCGATATAATCGAGCTTGCTCCCGAGCTCACCAACGACAAGCTCCTTCATCTCCTCTGTGGCTGTCGGACTGAAGAGGAAGCCAAAGCGCTTGTGGAGCTCTGTAGTGATGAAATTGACCATCTCGAGCACGCGGTAGCGGCGGAATTCGCCCAGCCCCGGCAGCACCTCGGGCCAGCTTGCGCGGTCGCCGAGATATTGAAGGATGACCGCATTTTCCGTCAGCACCTCGCCACTGTCGAGCTTGAGTGCCGGCACGGCGCCCTTGGGGTTTACTTCAAGATAGTCGCTGCCGTCCTCGAGCGTCTTGGCCTTCAGATCGACGCGCGCCGCATCGTGGTCGAACCCGATCTCATGAAGGAGGATGTGAGGCGCCTGGGAGCAGGCACCCGGCGAATAATAGAGTTTCATCGGTACTTCCCTTCAGTGACTGTTTCCGAGATTGTTCACGTCGGGATTGTCATCGCCGGAATTCAGCTCGCCCGACGATGTTTCGCTGCTCTCGTCAGGCGGCAGCGTTTCGATCTCGGCGTTGGGCGGCAACTGGCCGTTGGCGAGGTTTGCTTCCGCGGCCAGATCGCGGTTTTCGGCGGGCTGGTGCGGCTGCTTGCCGCAGGCGAAAAGCGCCAGGCCCGCAAATGCCAAGGTCAGGATCCTAGCTGCATTTTGCATAGGTTAAACTCGCTGATGGGTTGGTTTCCGTGCGGGTGAGGCGCCCTTTGTCGACCTTTAGTGCTTCGTACTTCGTCCAGTTCTGGCCCTCGCCGGTGAAGGCGAACTTGCCGCTCATGGAATCGGCATCGCTCGTGATGTCGCCAGCGGGCACTGCCCGCGACTCGTAGAAGCGCAGCTCGCCGCTGGTGACCAGGATCAGGCCTTTGGCGTCGCTGCGGCCGGGCATGCAGTCGGCTGGCGTCAGACCCCACCGGCCTTGCAGCGCAGCCGGAATCACGGCTTCGGGCGGCGGCAAAGGCGTTGCGGGCTGGGTATCGACGTGCGGTTCGCCGTTCGCGCTCGGGGCAATGGCGTTGATATCTGGCAGGCCCGCGGTGTTGCGTGCCCCTTTGTCGTCAATGGGGTCGTTGCCGCTGCATGCGACGACCGTCAGGACGGCCAGGAAGCTGATGAAAGGAACGCGGATCATTCACGCTCAACAGTTTGCGACTACACTTGTTGCAGTGCCCCCGTGGGGCGGAAGCTAGTAGCTCCGCGCACTGAGGCAGCGAACGGCCTGATCCGCGCCGTCTGCGAAGTTCGCCCGGCTAAAGAACCAACCGTCGCGCCTGTATCCCTGGAACGCGGTACTGGTGACACGCAGTGCGAAGTCCGTCTGGTCGACAACCGTGTACGCGATGCTGCCGCCATCCTTTTGCTGGGTCACTGCCGCGCCGCCGTAGTGAACGACCACCGGACCTGGCATGCGCGGCGCGCCCGACCAGATGTTCACTTCCTGGCCGGCCAGGACGAAACGAACTCCCTGCGCTCCCCGGCCTTGCGGAAGGACCAGAGCGCGATCGCCGCTCGCAAGTCGAATGGCGTATCCGCCCCCGCAGAAGTAGCCGGGCCCGGCATATTCTTCAGTGCGCGGACCGGTCCACTGGGCCACGGCCGCGGCTGCAAACGCGAGCAGGATCATGACTCACCCCCATCGCCGGACGATGGGGGATCATTAACTCGAAAGCTGGTTTCCAGCCAGATCAGCCGAAGGTTGGGATGATGAAGGCGCTCTCGCCGTGGGCCCCGCCATCCGGCCACCGCTGCGTCACGACCTTGTTCTTGGTCCAGAACCTCAGGCCTTCCATGCCGTACTGGCCGATGTCGCCGAAACCTGACCGCTTCCAGCCGCCGAAGCTGTGATAGGAGACCGGCACCGGGATCGGCACGTTGATGCCGACCATGCCGACATTCACGCGCGCGGTGAATTCTCGCGCGGCATGGCCGTTGCGGGTGAAGATCGCGACGCCGTTGCCATAGTCATGCTGCGAGGGAAGGCGAACCGCCTCCTCGAAATCCTTTGCTCGGACCATCTGCAGGACCGGGCCGAAAATCTCGTCCTGGTAGCTCTTCATGTCGGGCGTGACGTGGTCGAAGAAGGTCGGACCTACGAAGAAGCCTTCCTCGTGGCCCTGCAGCTTGAAGCCGCGTCCGTCGACGACGAGCTCGGCGCCCTCGTCGATGCCCATCTGGATGTACTTCTCGATCCGCTCCTTGTGCGCCATGCTGACGACGGGGCCGTAGTGGGCCTCGGGATCGGTCGAGACGCCGACGCGAAGGCCCTCGATCGCCGGGATCAGTTTCTCGCGAAGCGCATTTGCGGTTTCCTCCCCGACGGGAACGACGACGGGGAGGGCCATACAGCGCTCGCCCGCCGAGCCGAAAGCCGCTCCGGCAAGGTCGTTGACGACTTGGTCGAGGTCGGCGTCCGGCATGACGATGCCGTGGTTCTTGGCGCCGCCGAACGCCTGGACGCGCTTGTTGTGAGCGGTGCCGCGCGAATAGATGTACTGCGCAATATCGGACGATCCGACGAAGCTTACAGCCGCGATGTCGGAATGATCGAGGATCGCATCGACCATCTCCTTGTCGCCGTGGACGACGTTGAGGACGCCGTCGGGGAGGCCCGCTTCCTTCATCAGCTCGGCGAGGCGGTTCGGAACGCTGGGATCGCGTTCCGAGGGTTTCAGGATGAAGGCATTGCCGCAGGCGATCGCCATGCCGAACATCCACATCGGGATCATCGCCGGAAAGTTGAACGGCGTGATGCCGGCGCCAATGCCGAGCGGCTGGCGCATGGAATAGACGTCGATGCCCGTTCCCGCGCCGACCGTATATTCGCCCTTCAGCGCTTGGGGGATGCCGCAGCAGAATTCGATGACCTCGAGACCGCGCTGAACGTCGCCCTTGGCGTCCGCAATCACCTTGCCATGTTCGCTCGACAGCAGGTGCGCGAGCTCGTCCATGTTCCTCTCGACCAGTTCCTTGAACCTGAACATCACGCGTGCGCGCCGCTGCGGGTTGGTTGCAGCCCAGCCCGGCTGCGCGGCCTTGGCCGCATCGATCGCCTTCTGGAGGTCGGCGGCGGTGCCGAGGCGGACATGGGCCTGGACCTGGCCCTGGTTGGGATCGAACACCTCTCCTTGGCGCTCGCCGGAAGCAAAGGTGGAACCGCCGATGAAATGGTCGATGCTGCGGAGCATGGATACGCGTCCTCGATGAGTCTTTTGGGGTTGGCGCGCCACTAGACCCGACGCCGAGCAAATGCCAGTTGCTCGCGCCGAGGAGAGGGAGAGTCGAGATGCGTAAACTGCTGGCGGTTTCGGGCCTTGCACTGATTGCGGCCGCGCCGCCGCCGTCGAACGACGCCAGGCTGCGCGCGATCGTCGCGCCGGTCAGTAGCGTCCGGATGAAAGCGACGGTGGAAAAGCTCGTCAGCTTCGGAACGCGGCACACGTTGTCGTCACAGACCGATCCCAGGCGGGGAATCGGCGCCGCGCTCGAATGGACCAGGGCAGAGTTTCAGCGTGACTCGGCCGCTTGCGGTAATTGCCTGACCATCGTCGACCCATCCGAGATGTTCACCGGCCGCCGCATTCCGGCACCCACGCGGGTCCGCGACATGGTCGCTATCCAGCGCGGTACCGAGCGCCCCAACGACGTCGTGATCATCACCGGCCACATCGACAGCCGAGTCAGCAACGAGATGAACGCTACTTCCGACGCGCCTGGCGCGAATGACGATGGCTCGGGAACGGCGGCGGTCCTCGAAGCGGCACACATCCTCTCCAAACACAAGTTCCCTGGCACGATCGTCTATGCCGCGCTCTCGGGCGAGGAACAGGGACTTTATGGCGGCAAGGTACTGGCGAACTACGCCAAGGCACAGGGGTGGAACGTCATTGCCAACCTCAACAACGACATCGTCGGCAATAGCTGCGGTTCGGACGGCGTTTGCGATTCCGCCCACGTTCGTATCTTTTCGGAAGGGCCACGCTGGCAGGGGCATGAGGACCTTGCAGCGCAGCAGCGCAGCATGGGCGGCGAGAATGATGCACCGGGTCGCAACCTCTCTCGCTTAATCGACAAACTGGCCGACCGGCTCAACATCGGCCTCGACGTCCGCCAGGTCTGGCGTAACGACCGCTTCGGCCGCGGCGGCGACCATACCGAGTTCCTGAATCTCGGTTTCCCGGCGGTCCGTTTCACGGTCGCAGTCGAGAACTACAACTGGCAGCACCAGGACCTGCGAACCGAGAACGGGATCAAGTACGGCGACACCATCGACAACATGGATTTCCCGTATCTCGCAAAGATCGCGAAGTTGAACATTGCGGCACTTGCAGCAATGGCGAGCGCGCCACCGCCGCCGGAGCCGAAGGTTGAGGGTGCAGTCAGCACCAATACGACCTTGAGCTGGCCCCACGTTTCTGGAGCCTCATCCTACATGGTTCATTGGCGCAGGACGGACGCCAATCAATGGGAAGTGTCGCGGCCCGCAACCACCAGCCGGGATTGCGTGCTCCATGGGAACAACGTCGATGGTCCGAGGGAAAGCACCGCCGGCGATTGCCGTATCGTTCTTCCCCACATTCGAGTCGATGATTGGGTGTTCGGTGTCTCGTCAGTAAGCAGGGACGGGGTCGAGAGCGCCGTCGCCTCGGCGGTGCCGGGCGGGGCGTTCAAGCCGTACGTTGCCGCCCCCAATACCAGGAAATAGATGGGACGAGCCGACGTTCGCGATTCTGACAGGCCAGCGGATCAGCAGCCACTCGCCGGGATTGCGCTGCGGCTCCTGACCGCGTTTCTCCTCGCAATAATGTTCGCGCTGGTGAAACTCGTCTCGACCCGCGGCGTGAACGTCGTCGAAAGTCTTTTCTATCGACAATGCGGTTCAGCTCTTTGCGCGACGGGATTCGTGGCCCTTGGTCCTGGCTTTGCTTCGCTACGAACACAGCGGGTCTGGGCGCACGTTGGACGGATGGCGCTGGGCGTTGGCGCAATGGGGCTCAATTTCCTCGCTTTCATCCTCCTTCCGCTCGCCGAGGCGACGACGATCGGGTTTTCTGTCCCAATCTTTTCCGTGGTGCTTGCGGCGATTATCCTTGATGAGCCGACGGGCAAGTGGCGCTGGAGCGCCGTCGCCGCCGGTTTCTCTGGAGTTCTGCTGATCGTCCAGCCGGGTCACGGCGATGTGCCTTTATTGGGAGCATCAATCGCTCTCGTGGCGGCATTGATGACGGCATCGGTGACGATCGTCATTCGCCGGCTGGGCGCCACCGAACGCGCCGCAACGACGGTGTTCTGGTTTGCGGCCAGCTCGCTCGTTCCGCTGGCACTTGCAATGCTCGTGTTCGCCAAGTCGCATGATTTCATGACTTGGACGATGCTGGCAGGCATGGCGCTCGCCGGCGGGCTCGCCCAATTGACCCTCACCGGCGCACTGCGGCTGGCCCCGATCGCCCTCGTGATGCCGATGGACTACACGAGCCTGCTCTGGGCCCTCCTCCTTGGCTCCTGGATCTTCGGGGAAATACCGACGCCGTGGATCTGGGTCGGCGCGCCGATCATCATCGCGAGCGGGCTGGTGATCGTCTGGCGGGAACATCGGCTGCACCGTCTCGCGGCGTTGTCCGCAGAGGCCGCAGCCCCCAATTAAGGCGTGTAAAGGAGCGAAGTGATGGCCGGAGGTTGGACGCGGGACGGCGCCGTCCAGGACCAGATCGACGATACGGTGAGGGACGCGATCCTTCGCGCCCGCGCACTGACGCCCAAGGGCGAGAGCGCCGGCGAATGTGATGATTGCGGCGAGCCCATCCCGGAAAAGCGGCGTCAGGCGCTCCCTGGCGTTCGCACCTGCATTGCGTGCCAGGCTGAACGTGACAAGCAAGTGGTGCACTCGACTATCAATCGCCGCGGCAGCAAGGACAGCCAGCTTCGCTGAAAAATCCTGTCCTACAGGTAGGCGCATCCGCTAAGCGCGCCATCATGACCTTCATTGCTCGCGCGCAAGTTCTCAAATGCCAAGCGTTGAGGATGACCAAGTCGGGCAAGCCGAACGCACCCCCAATCCGGCTTCTGAAGTTGACGCGATTACACCGGATTAACAGGGGCCCGTTGTCGGTCGGGATTGTGTCGCCGCGCAACCCGCAGCCCTTGCGCGCGTAGCAAGCGCATGCCCCGCAACTCCACCCGACTGCCCAGCCGCAAGCAGATCCTCGACTTCATCGCCTCGTCCGACCAGCCAGCGGGAAAGCGCGAGATCGCGCGGGCGTTTGGCCTCTCGGGGCAGACGAAGATCGATCTCAAGCGCCTTCTCAAGGACATGGCGGACGAAGGCCTGATCGACAGCTCGCCCGGCCGCGCGTTCCACAAGTCGGGCGGCGTGCCGAAGGTCACCGTGCTGCGCGTTCAGGCGGTCGACGAAGGTGGCAACGTTTGGGCGACACCCGAGCAATGGCATGCCGAGACCCCGCCGCCACGCCTTCGACTGATAGAGCGCGGACGAAAGGGTGCCTTGGGCATCGGCGACCGAGTGCTCGCGAGGACCGAAGAGAAAGGGCAGGGCCTCATCGCCCACCCGATGAAAAAGCTCGCGCGCTCCGCTCAGCTGGCGCTCGGTGTAGTGAAGCAGGAAGGAACGCGCTTCTGGTTGTCGCCGGTCGACAAGCGCGAGCGGCGCGAGCTGGCGATCAGCGACCTCAAGGACGCGCAAGCCGGCGATCTTGTACTGTGCGAGGTCAGCGGGCGGCCGCCGCGGGTAACGGCGCGCGTCGATGCCGTCCTTGGCGATCCATTTGCGCCGCGCAGCTTCTCGCTGATCGCCATCCACAAGCACGGGCTGCGGCACGAATTCAGCCAGGAAGCGATCGATGAGGCTCACCGGGTTTCGAACCAGCTGCTGGGCGAGCGGGAGGACCTGACCCACTTGCCCATCGTGGCGATCGACCCCGAAGACGCTCGCGACCATGACGACGCGATCTGGGCCGAGCCGGACGGCGGGGGTGGCTGGAACGCCATCGTTGCCATCGCGGACGTCAGTTTTTACGTCCGGCCCGGCTCGGAGTTGGACCGGGAAGCGCGTGCTCGCGGCAACAGCGTCTATTTTCCGGATCGCGTCGTGCCGATGCTGCCCGAGGAGCTGTCGGCGGATATCTGCTCGCTGAAGGAAGGCGAGGACCGGGCTGCAATGGCCTGCCATCTCAAGGTGTCGAAAGACGGCGAACTGAAGAGCTGGCGATTTACGCGAGCGAAGGTCCGGATCGCAGCGAATATCGCCTATGAAGATGCCCAGTCGGCGATCGACGCTGTCGAGGAAGAGCGGATCGAGGTAAGTTCGCCAACCTGCTCCATGCCACCCATCGAAGGATCGGTGTCGCAGGAACTGGTCGAGAAGGCACTAAAGCCCCTGTGGGGTTGCTGGCGCGCGCTGTTCGAAGCTCGGCGAAAGCGCGACCCACTCGAGCTTGACCTCCCCGAGCGGCGCGTGATGCTCGACGAGAAGGGCCGCATCACGTCGATAGCGCCGCGCGACCGTCTCGACGCCCATCGACTGGTCGAAGACTTCATGATCGCTGCCAACGTTGCGGCGGCCCGAGCGCTCGAGGCGAAGACTGCGCCGGTCATGTACCGCGTCCATGAGCCACCGAGCCGCGAAAAGCTGGTCGCAGTGAAGGACTATCTTTCCACGTTCGGGATCGAGTTCTCGCTGGGGCAGGTGATCAAGCCGGGCACGTTCAACCGCATCATCGAACGGATCGGCGAGGCAGACGGCCGCGAGGAGATCATGGAGCAGCTCCTCAGAACACAGATGCAGGCGCGATACGGCCCCGAAAGGCTCGGCCATTTCGGCCTCGCGCTCGCCACCTACGCGCACTTCACGTCTCCGATCCGCCGCTATGCCGACCTCCTTGTCCACCGCGCCCTCGTGAAAGCGTACCGGCTCGGTGACGGCGGTCTGCCGCCTGGCGAAGATGAACGCTTCGACCAGATTGGCGAGCAGATCTCCATGCTCGAGCGCCGCGCAATGGAAGCCGAACGCGAAACTATCGATCGCTACGTTGCTGCCTTCCTCGCCGACCAGGTGGGTCAGCTGGTCATGTGCCGGATCACCGGCGTCCAACCGTTCGGCTTCTTCGCGACGGTCGAGGAGCTGGGTGGAGACGGCCTGCTGCTCGCGAAGGACCTCGGCCAGGAATATTTCCGCTACGATGAAGCTGCGAGGGCGCTTGTCGGTGACGAAAGCGGAGACACCTATCGCGTCGGGCAGAGGCTGACGCTGCGACTCGCCGAGGCAAACCCCGTTTCAGGCTCGCTGCGGTTCGAGCTTCCCGAAGGCAGCTATGGAGACGCGGGCGCCCCCGGGGTCCGCCGCGATCGTGTTCGCGGCGTCGCCCGCCGCGGCCGTCCCGCCAATATCCGGCACAACAATCGCAAGCGCCGCTGATTTCGCGATGCCCCGAGCCGGGGATAACCGACATGCCGAAGACTATCGCGTTGGGCCGGTTACGGGCCGCAATGGCCCGCTTGGGCGGCGTCGGGAAGTTCAAAAGCGCGCCCGCTCTAGTCAGCGATTATTCGATGGTCGAGCCGATCCGGGGGTCGCCAATATGACGCGGGAACATCGTCTCGCCGTCCTCGATTGTTCGGGCTGCCAAAATGCCGATCTCAGCGGCAAAGAGGTGAAGCCCGGGCGAAATGTCGCCGGACCTCGCCATGATTGGCGCCTATGACCTTCCTCAGTTTAAGAGGCTTTTGAGAACGGGGCGGCCTGCGGGGGCCAGAAGCTCAAGCTTATGGCGTCGATTGCGAGGCCCGACCTCAGCCACATGACCGATGCCGAGATCGAGCGGTTGCATGCATATCTGATCGCCCCGGCGCAGCGACTCAGCAAATAAGTCTTACAAGACAACCGTTTATCTCGGGTTCATCGACCAGCGCCGTTCGTCGAAATTGCTTCGATGAACGGGCGTCCCGGGTCGGCAATCGAACTGCCGTGCTGATGGCCCGCGGAGCGCTACAGGCGTAGCGTGTGCAGCAGGTCGCAGGCGTTCCTACAAGTCACGGCTTGAGCACGTTCTGCATTAGTGTATTATATCAGCACCACAGTGATTCCAGGCTGCAAAAGGGAGAAGTACGATGCGTAAGCTTATCCTGTTACCCTGCGTTGCTTTGCTGACTGCCGCTGCACCCGCGATTGCCGCGCCGCCCGCCATTTCGAACCAGGTCGCGCCTGCAGATTCGCAGGTCGCTGTAGGCGGCGGAACGCAAACGGACACTCGAGCGGCGAACAAGAAGATTTGCAAGGAGCTGCCATCCAGCTTCACGCGCATGACTGAAAAAGTCTGCTTCACCAGGGAGCAATGGAAGCGGGTCGAGGAAGAAGCCGCGAGGCAATAAAAGGGGCGGGCTGCGCGTCATCGCTTGGGGCGCAGCCCCACCTCCTTGCCGACAGCCGTCGCAACTTTCCCGACGCAGGCGTATTGGAATCATCACTCAGGAGGTGGTCCCAATGCCCTATAAGATCGCGATCGTTGTCGGCAGCCTTCGCCAAGGTTCCATCAACCGCAAGGTGGCGCGCTCGATCTGCGCGATCCGTGGTGACAATCTCGATTGCTCGATGGTCGAAATCGGAAACCTTCCGCTCTACAACCAGGATCACGACGCCAACCCGCCTGAAGAATATGTGCGCTTCCGCGAGCAAATCGCGGCCGCGGACGGAATCTTGTTCTGCAGTCCCGAATATAACCGCGGCATTCCCGGAGTTCTCAAGAATGCCATCGACGTTGGGTCACGCCCCTACGGACAAAGCGTCTTCGACAAGAAGCCGGCGGCCATTGTCACGGCGTCTCCCGGCAGTATCGGCGGCTTTGGCGCAAACCATCAAATCAGGCAGGCGTGCGTTTTCCTGAACATGCCAGTGATGCAGCAACCGGAGGCCTATCTCGGCCACGTGAGCGACGATAGTTTCGATGAGAGTGGCTGCCTCAAGGAAGGACCGCTCAAGGAGCTGATCACCGGCCTCGCTCATTCGTTCCACGACTGGGTAGACGTGATCCACCGCTCGCGAGCGGCGCTGGCCGAAGACTCCGCCCATGCCAGTCAGAAGGCGAAGACCAAGGAACACGCCTGACACTTGGCGGACGGCGAACCGCCCGTCTAACTCTCCGGACTAAGTACGCAGGAGCATCGGATGCAATTCACCTGGCTTTCGCCGTGGCAGCCCCACGTCCGGGCAGTCTTGCGGATCGTCGTTGCGCTGCTCTTCTTGCAGCACGGCCTCATCAAGCTGATCGGATTCCCGTCCGGCGGAATGCCGGGCCCTCAGACCGTCGGGACTTTGCTCTGGGTCGCCGGCATTATCGAGCTTGTTACGAGCTTGCTGGTGCTGATTGGTCTGTGGACCCGGGTTGCGGCGTTCCTCGCGTCAGGCGAGATGGCCGTCGCCTACTTCATGTTTCACGCGTCGAAAGGTTTTTATCCGGCGCTGAACATGGGCGAGGGTGCGATCCTTTACTGCTTCATTTTCCTTTATCTTGCGGCTGCGGGCCCGGGCGCTTGGAGCATTGACGGTGCACGGCAACGAAGCGCTCCGATTAGGTGACCTTCGCACGCGCCTTGAAGCGCGGCCGGTCCCATTCACGGGTGCTCAGAATTTGGGCGAGGATCTCCGCGGCGCGCACCACGTCGGCGTGCTTGTTATAGAGCGGTGCGAAGCCGAAGCGCATGAGGTCGGGCGCCCGGAAATCTCCGATCACGCCGCGTCCAATCAGCGCCTGCATCACGGCATAGCCTTGGGCGTGGGAGAAGACGACGTGACTTCCGCGCTCCCTCGGATCGCGCGGTGATGCGAGCCGGACTTCCGAGCTGCAGCGAGCCTCGACCTCCTTAATGAAAAGGCTGGACAGCGATTGTGATTTCGCGGCCAGGTCTCTCATTGCGATGCCGTCGAACGTCGCCAGCCCGGCATCGAGCGCCGCCAGCGCCAGGATGGAGGGCGTGCCCGTCAGGAACTTCAGGATACCTTCGGCTGGCGCATAATCATCGACAAAGGAGAAAGGCTCGGCGTGACCCATCCAGCCTTGAAGGGGTGATCGCAGCTCGTTCTGAAGGCATTCCGCGACATAGATGAAGGCGGGGGCGCCGGGTCCGCCGTTCAGATATTTGTAGCCGCATCCGACGGCGAGGCTTGAGCCCGCATCGTTGAGCCCGAGCTCGATGGCGCCCGCGCTGTGCGACAGGTCCCAGACTACGAGAGCTCCAGCTGAGCGTGCCGCATCGTTGATTGCGCGCATGTCGTAAAAAGCGCCTGAGCGATAATCGACGTGGGTCAGAGTTAGGACGGCGGTGTCTTCATCGATCGCACCGATCACTTCCGGGCGCTCGACCGACTTGACCTTTAGGCCAAGCATCCCCGCGACGCCCTCCGCGGCATAAAGATCGGTTGGAAAGTTACCCTTCTGCGTCAGGATCGTGCGGCGCTTCGGACGCGCCTGCGCTGCCGCAGCAAGAAGCTTGAACAGGCAGACGGAAGTAGAATCCGCGATCAACACCTCACTGCGTTTTGCGCCAAGGATCGGCGCGAGCTTCGCAGCAATCTGTGTCGGCCAGTCGATCCAACCATGTTTGTTCCAGCTGGCGATGAGGTCTTCACCCCATTGCCGTTCGGCGGTCGCCGACAAGGCTTGGGGCGCGGCGGCTGGGAGAGCTCCGAGCGAATTGCCGTCGAGGTAAATGATGCCTTCCGGCATGCTGAACCGATCTCGGGCAAAGGCGAGTGGATCGGCAGCGTCGAGTTCTCTGGCTTCGTCGATGGTCACAGCTTTGGGAGCGTCACACCCCGCTGGCCCATATATTTGCCGGCACGGTCCGCGTAGCTCACTTCGCAGGGTTCGTTGCCCTGAAGGAATAGGAACTGGCACGCGCCTTCATTCGCGTAGACCTTCGCAGGAAGCGGCGTCGTGTTCGAGAATTCGAGCGTCACATGTCCTTCCCAACCTGGCTCCAGTGGAGTGACGTTCACGATAATCCCGCACCGTGCATAGGTCGATTTGCCAAGGCAGATGACCAGCACGTCGCGCGGCACGCGGAAATATTCGACCGTCCGCGCAAGCGCGAAGCTATTGGGTGGAATAATGCAGCAATCCGTCTTGCGATCGACGAAACTGTTGGATGCGAAGTCCTTCGGGTCGACGACCGCATTGTCGACGTTGGTGAAGATCTTGAACTCGTCTGCAACGCGCGCGTCGTAGCCGTAGGAACTAAGGCCATAGCTGATGCAGCCTTCGCGACGTTGCGCCTCGACGAACGGCTCGATCATCTGGGCTTGCGTTGCCTGCTCGCGAATCCACCGGTCGGATAAAATCGCCATGATGAGTGCCTAACGGGGCGGTTCGAGCGCATCAATTTCACAGTCATTATTTCTGTGGATGAGCGCTGCTTGCCGTTTCTGGCATTTCCTGTGACCGTCGTTCCGATTCCTGCACAACTTATCCACAATCGTGCTACTTTCGTTCGCGTTTGATGTGGGGCCACACGAGCGTAGGAGGCTCGCCATGGCCGAAGTAATCCGCATCGCCGAGTCTGCGTCAGAAATCGGAACTCCATCCCTCCCGCAGAACATTGAAGCGGAAGCCGCGCTCTTGGGCGCGCTGATGATTGACAACAGGTTGATCGAGGACGTCGGCCTGAAGCTTCGCCCGCACCACTTCTTTGAGCCGCTACACGGCCGCATATACGAGGCGATCCAGCGCCTCACCGACACCAACCGCATTGCGAATCCGGTGACGCTGAAGCCCCTGTTCGAGACGGACGAGGGCATGAAGGAAGTAGGCGGGGTCGCCTATCTTGCACAATTGACCGGCTCGGGCGCTGCAATCATCGGCGCTCGCGACTTTGCCGAACAGGTCTACGACCTCGCTCTGCTGCGCGCCCTCGTTGGCGTCGGGCGCGAGCTCGTGGAAGGCGCGCTCGATACGAGTGAGGATGTTGCCCCCCTCGCTCAGATCGAGCGCGCCGAATCCGAACTCTATAGGGTTGCTGAAGAGGGTGGGGCCGAAGGCAAAGCTAAGAGTTTCGCCGAAGCGACCAAGGAAGCGCTGAGGGTCGCAGAGGCGGCGCTCAACAGCGGCGGCGGATTGTCGGGCATCACCACGGGCCTCGCCGATCTGAATGCGCGCATGGGTGGTCTTCACCGGTCCGACCTCATCATTCTCGCCGGCCGACCGGGCATGGGTAAAACGAGTCTCGCGACTAACATCGCCTTTAGCGCAGCGACCCGTTTTCTGCAGGATCAGGCCGACGGCATCGACCCGGTTCGATCGGCTGGAGCGCCGGTCGCGTTCTTCAGCCTCGAAATGTCTGCGGACCAGCTGGCGACGAGAATTCTCGCAGAACAGTCCGAGGTGACCGGCGAGCAGATCAGGTCCGGCAAGATCCAGGCGCAGGAGTTCAAAAAGCTTGCCCGCGCTGCCGCAGAATTGACCAGCCTTCCGCTTTATATCGATGACACGCCGGCCCTCACAATTGCCGCGCTTCGTGCCCGCGCTCGCCGCCTCAAGCGCCAGAAGGGCATCAGCATGGTGATCGTCGATTATCTCCAGCTGCTGCAGGGAACGGGGCGCGGGGGTTCAGGAGAGAATCGCGTTCAGGAAATTTCGGAGATCAGCCGCGGCTTGAAGCAGCTCGCGAAGGAGTTGCATGTCCCGGTGCTGGCGCTCTCCCAGCTGAGCCGTGCCGTCGAGCAACGCGAAGACAAAAGGCCCCAGCTCTCGGATCTTCGCGAATCCGGCTCGATCGAGCAGGACGCCGACATCGTGCTGTTCGTCTATCGTGAGGATTATTACCTGGCTGCAAAGCAGCCGTCCGACGATCATCCCGAATTTGCTGCGTGGCAGGAAGAAATGGGGCGCGCTTACGGCAAGGCCGAAGTGATTGTCGCCAAGCAGCGTCACGGCGCGACGGGGAAGGTCCGGGTCAAGTTCGACAGCCGGATCACCAAGTTCAGCGACTACATCGACGAAGGATACATCCCAGAAAGGCGCGGCTGATCGTTGGGAGGCCTTGTCGCTGCGCCCCAACGGGCGGCGGGGTCCGGGGAGGGGGATGAGGGCGCCGGCGAGGACCGGCGCCCTCAGCTTTTACGGACCGATGTCCGCGCCTTGCTCAATCTTGCGCCTCGGGGGACCCGTGACGAGGCCAAGCGCTCGGCCCACATCTTCGTCCCATCCGTAGACGTCCGGCCGGAATTGGACGCGCGAGCCATCCCAAAATGACGTGTGGTAGAGCAGGCGGACGGGCACCTCGGTTTTCAGCTTGACCCATTTTTCCTCACCCCCCGAGAGCGCTTCCTGCAACTTGTCCGCAACGCCGTCCTCACTGGCCAGCATCGCCGCAAATCCGAGCGCATCTTGGACGCGGACGCAGCCGTGGCTGCGATGCCGCTCAGGCATTGCGAACAGTTCCTTGAAGGGCGTGTCGTGGAGATAAATCTGCTGCGGATCCTCCATGTCGAACTTCACCATTCCGAGCGAGTTCTTGGGACCTGGCTGTTGGATGTAGCGACCGTTCTCCATCGTGACCTGATTTTCGACGAGCCACGACTGGTCCTTTTTCGCGATCTCCTCTTCGGCGATTGAATCAGGCACCCGCCATTTCGGATTGGCCACCAGTGACGAGAAACTGGCCTGCAGCTGGGGCGTCGCTTTGTCGGGCTCGCCGGCGATCACGTTGCGGTGATCGACATGATTGCCGTCGCGCCAGTAATCGAGAACGGCCGCGGCGGTGTTGACGTCGATGCGGGTCTTCGGCGGATCGCGCTGAAGCCAACGAAGCCGTTCCATTGCAATCGCCAGCTGCCGCGCGCGGCCGCCCGGACCGAGGTTCAACGCGTCCAGCGTCGTATCCCCGACGATGCCGTCGGCCTTGATTCCGAAATCTGTCTGCATTCGTTTGACCGCCGAGACCAGCCCGCTGCTGTAATGCGTTTCCGACGCGACGCCGGACTGAGCCGCCGGAAGATAGCCGACGGCTCTCAGACCTGACGCTACGGCGGCCACGCGGGGGTCGCGACTTCCCGGCTTGATCGGCTTGCCTTCGCCGATCGGCTGAAACTTCGCGTCTTGTGCCATGCGCAGATAGTTGAGGTGCGCTTGCGACAGCGCGCGATACTCGTCGGTCTGTGGCGGCAAAGACGCCAGCCACTGATCGAGCGTCCCATTCTGGATTGCCTGGATAAGTCCCCGTTCAACATCCGCTGATGGCCGGGGGATCGTATAATCTTTGGCAAGCTTCCTTGGATCCGAATAGCCATGGGCGAGAGCCTCGGCATAGCCGAGCGCCGCCTGGGTGAGGACGGCGAAGCGCTCTGAGTCGTCCTTCGGCAGGTCTCCCTTCAGGAACAGGTCTGGCTTTAACCCGTTCGTTGGCGCTTGCGCGATCGCCTGGACGAGCTGCTTCTCGGCATTCTTGGTCCAGTCGATCTTGGGGAGATTTGCCTGTTCCGACGTGGGTTGGCCGGCCTGGTTGTCCTTGACGGAGCAGGAGGTGAGGGCGGTGCTGCACAGGGCGAGGCCAAGGGCCGCGCCGATCCATTTACTGTTACTCATCACGGCATTGAACGCCGCGATGTCGGAAAGTGATCCAACAATGGACCGGCGGCGGCCCGCTTCAGGTCGCGCCCTAGTCTTCCTGCATGTTGGGGTCGCGAAGGCCTTGCCCGATCGTTGCGCGGGGCCGATCGGCCTCGCTGCTGGTCACGGGGTACGCGCAATAATCTGCAGCATAGAAGGCGCTCGGCCGGTGATTGCCCGACAGCCCGACGCCGCCGAACGGCGCGTTCGAGGGAGCACCGTTGGTTGGCTTGTTCCAGTTGATCACGCCAGCGCGAACGTTCGCCCAGAATTTGTCGTAGAGGTCGGGACTGCCTCCAATGAGGCTTGCCGCGAGGCCGAACCGCGTCTTGTTCGCTTCATCGATTGCAGCGTCGAAGTCCTTGACGCGGACGACCTGGAGGACCGGGCCGAATATCTCCTCGTCGGGACGATCGCGAACTTCGGTCACATCGATCAGCCCCGGTGTCAGGAACGGCTTGTCCTTCTCCGGCCGATCGAGGCGGCACAACGGCTTGCCGCCCTTCATCATGAGGTTAAGCCATTGTTCTTGAACATGGTCCGCGGCAGCATTGTCGATGACGGGCCCCATGAACGGCTGCGGATCCGCAAATGGCTCCCCGATCATCATGCGCTCGACCATGCTCTTCACGGCACCAAGCAGCGGTCCTTCCTGTTCATCCTCAACGATCAGGCGCCGCGCGGCCGTGCACCGCTGTCCCGCGCTGAGGTAAGCCGATTGGACGACGATGGTTGCCGCTGACTCGATGTCCTTGGCATTCCAGACGACAAGTGGGTTGTTGCCGCCGAGCTCCAGCGCGAGCACCTTATGCGGAGTCTCGGCAAACTGCTGGTGAAGGGCCATGCCAGCGCGCGCCGAACCGGTGAATAGCAAGCCGTCGATGCCGGCCTGACCGGCGAGAGCGCGACCCTGCTCCGGGCCGCCGATCAGGAGACGCATGATCCCCTCGGGAATGCCGGCCTCGTGGAAGCAGTTGACGAGCATTTCCCCAGTCGCCGGAGTCTTCTCGGAAGGTTTGAAAACGACTGCGTTGCCGGCAATCAACGCCGGGACGATGTGACCATTCGGCAGGTGCGCAGGGAAGTTGTATGGGCCGAGCACCGCGAGCACTCCGTGCGGCTTGTGCCGCACGGCAATCCGATTGCCGAGCGCAGCTTCCATTTTCCGCATTGGCGTCCGCTCGGCATAAGCTTCGACGGAAATCTCGACCTTGTTGACCACGGCGCCGACTTCGGTGCGCGCTTCCCACAAGGGCTTGCCGGTTTCGCGAGCGATGAGCTCGGCGAACTCGGCCTCCTTCTTGCGGACGACGTTCGCGAAACGGCGCACGGCCTCGATGCGATAGGCATTGGAATGCGCGGCCCATTCTGGCCATGCAGCCCGTGCCGCGGCGACTTCCTTGGCGGCATCGCCGACATTGCCGGACCAGATTTCCTTGCCCGTCGCAGGATCGGTGGAGATCAGCTTTGATCCCACGCCCGTGCGCCCCACGACATCCGATGAATCGTCAACTTTGCGGTGCATCCTGTTCGACTGCGTCCCCCATACGCCGGATCGCCTTAACCTTGTTGTTAAAGGGCTGCCAGTCATCGCGTTCGGCGATTGCCGACCAGATGGCCTCCACCTCCTCGATTGGCATTGAGCAGGGCTGCTCGTCCGACCAGTAGGCATGGGTCTTGGGCTGCCGGCGGCCCTCGAGCAGCTTCGCGAGTGAGCGGAATTCATCGGCGGGGTACCGGTCGACGCCCGGATCACAGCCGCCGCGCCAGTCGAGAAACAGACGGTCGATCGGCTGTGCCTTCATCGCGAGCGCGCGGATCAGCGCGCCGGTAATCTGTCGATCATTGTCGCCGGGCTTTATCCCGAGCCGCCCGATCATCGCCTTGACCATGGCTTGTTCGAACCGCTCGCTCCACCCGGCGAGCAGCTCCGACAGCTGGGGCGCTTCGCCGATCAGCGACAGGCAGCCGGCGAGCTGGGCAAGGTCCCAATGTATGGCTTCCGGCTGCCGCCCGAAAGAATAGAGCCCGTAATGGTCGAAGTAAGCGGCAGTGAACTCGGGCTCCCAGTAAGGGGTGAAGCGCCACGGACCGTAGTCGAAGCTTTCGCCCGTGACGTTGATGTTGTCGCTGTTGAGCACGCCGTGGACGAAGCCTGCCGCGAGGTAGGATGCGGCGAGCCTGGCTGTTGCGGCGCTGGCGAGATCGAATAGCCTGAGGGCATTTTCCCTGCCATCTTCGGCTGGCTGCTCGCCGTAGAGATTCTCGAGACTGTAACGGGAGAGCTTCTGCACGCTGTCGACATCGCCGAAGAAAGCGAGCCGCTGAAACGTTCCGATGCGGACATGGCCGTGGCTGAGCCGCGTCAGGACCGCCGAGCGCGTGGGAGATGGCTCATCCCCTCGCTCCAGCGCTTCACCGGTCTCGAATAAGGCAAAGCTCTTGGACGTGCTGACCCCAAGTGCCTCGAGCATCTCGGTGGCGAGGACTTCGCGGACTCCGCCCTTCAACGTCAGGCGGCCGTCCGCATGGCGGCTGTAGGGCGTCTGGCCGGAGCCCTTTGTCCCGAGGTCGAGGAGGCGGCCGCGATCATCCCGCAGTTGGGCAAAAGTGAAGCCGCGACCGTCGCCGATCTCCGGATTATAAACGCGAAATTGGTGTCCGTGGTAGCGAAGCGCGAGGGGCTCAAGAAGGTTATCGGGCAGCGGCTCGAACCGGCAAAAGTGTCTCGTCCAGCCAGTCTCGTCCAAATTCAGTCCAACACGACTTGCCCACCTTTCGTTGGCAAAGCGCCGAACGCATTGCGGAAAAGCGGCGGCTTCGACGGGATCATAGAAATTGGGCCCGAGCGTTAGAATCCGAAGGTCGGGGTGATAGGCAGGCATTCGGACCTCCAAGCTGGTGATTGGGCCGGGGTTCCGCCAGTTCGGCTCCGAATGAAAGAGCGCCGGCAGGATCGTCGAGGAACTAAGGACGAGGGGCCTGACCCTTGCGGACGCGCATCGCAAGTCGCCGTGGTCGGACCATGATGACCACATCCCGGGATCGAGGAAAGCTATCGTGCCCAGCCGCCGCGCAAGGTCGTGCAGCCACTGGACCAATTATCCTAGGTGACCAGTCTCTTCAGCTTCGCCAGTGCGTCGCTGTCTGTCTCGTCAGGCGAAATGGTCCCTGCAAAATTGCCGTTCCTGTCGAATAGCAGGACCGTCGCCGTGTGCTCCATTTCCTTGCCCATCGCCGAGTGCGGCACAGGCTCCGCATAGATGCCGTATTGGCGCTTCACCTGGTCTATTTTGGACTGCGAACCGGTGAGGCCGATAATGGGCGCGTCGAACAGGCGGGCATATTGGCCGACCTCTTTCGGGCCGTCGTTTGCCGGATCGATCGTCACGAAAAGGATGTGCATCGCCCGATCGTTCGCGACCTCGCGTCGTAGCTTTACAAGACGCGAGAGCGTCGTCGGGCATACGTCACCGCAGCGGGTGAAACCGAAGTAAATCGCATAAGGCTTTCCGGCGAGCGCTTGGCTGGAAAATGGTTTTCCGTCTCCTCCAACGAGGACGAACGAGCCGCCAAAGCTCGCTTTCACAGGACCTGCACTTTCATTCGGCGCCTGCTGGCGTGGAAGCAGGAACAAGGCCGCGGTCCCGATTAGCGCAAGCGCGACCAGCCCCCAAAGCAACAGCCGAACCCGCTTCAGGCTCGATTTTGTCGGGGCCTTCTCGGTCAACTCAGATCACCATGCGCAGATTGGCGCCGCCTTCGGGCGCGTCGAGCGCGCATATCGAGCCTCCATGTGCAAGTGCAACCTGCCTCGCGAAACTTAGGCCCACCCCGCTGCCTCCCTTGTGGGTTGTGTAAAAGGGCAGGAAGATATCCTCGCGTCGGTCTTCGGGAATACCCGCCCCATTGTCCCGAACCTCAATCCGGAAATGGCCGCCGGGCTCGCGCGCGATATCGAGCACGACGACCGCTTCCCCAAGCTCCGCAGTTGCGCGGATCGAGTTGCGAAGAAGGTTGAGCAGGGCCTGCGCGAGCAGTTCCGGATCGGCGTTGAGGCTCAGCGTCTTGGGCTCGACGGCGAGCTGGGTGTCGATCTTGCGTTCGGCCGCATTGGCCATTGCGAGGCGCATGATCTCCTCGGCCCACGGCCTGGCCTTGAACTGGCGCCGATGAATGTCCGGCGCCTGGGCAAATTCGCGGTAGCTTTCAACAAAACGCAAAATGCCTTCCGCGCGGCGCGCCACCGTTTCGGTCGCAGTTTTGGCGTCGCTGAGGGCTGCATTCTTCTTCGCGGCACTCGCCACGAGCTCGGCGCCGGTCCGCGCGAGCGACGTAATCGGCGTCAGCGAGTTCATGATTTCGTGTGTCAGCACGCGCACCAGGTCGGCCTGCGCGGCGACCTCCAAGGCCCCGAGTTCGCTTTGCACGGGCAGGATCGAGAGCACGGTTACCGGCTGATCAAGCCTGGCGAGTTGCGCGGAGGCGAAGATGGCCTTTTGCGGCACACCCTCAAGGATCAACCGGGTAATCTTGCGGGTGCCCGCCGGCAGGCGCACGGCGGTCGCAAGCTCCGGTCCCAGAGCCTCAAGGTCCTCGAGCCGGTTGAGCGGGTGTCGTGCGAAAAGCTGACGGGCAGACTTGTTGAGGACTTCGACCTTGCCGCCCTCATCGACCGTAAGCAGCGCGCTTGGCGCGTCGTCGACAATCGCGGCGAGATATCGCGCTTCTGCAGTCTCCTGGGTGTGGCGAGCCTGCAGCGTCTTCAGCGCCTGGTCGAGCGTCTGGCCAAGCACATCGAAGCCGCCGCCGGACGGGTCGGAGAAACGCTGCGAATAATCCTCGAAACGAACCGATTCGATAAAACGTGAGACGAGAAAGTTCGTCCGACGGATGAAGTTCCAGAGGCTTGCGAAAGCTGAAATGCCGACCAGCGCCGCAACCACCAGACCTGCGCGCACACCCGGCGTCGTTGCTGCTTTCGCGATCAGGAGGATCGCGGCGATGATCAGCAGCGTGCGCCAGGCGAGCCCGAACTCGAACTTTCGCTTAAAGTCCATGCTTCTCCATGCGGCGGTAGAGCGCGCCGCGGCTGAGGCCCAGTTCCGAGGCTGCCAGCGAGACGTTGAAATGATGCATGCGGAGCGCGCGCTCGATCATCTGTTTCTCGAGCTGGTCGAGGTTGAGGCTGTCGCCCACTACTGACAGCGAAGCCGCCTCGGACCGCTGAGGAAGGGGGAAATCGTCAAGCCGATAACGGCCTCCGTCGGCCATGATAACGGCGCGCTCGGAAGCGTGACGCAGTGCGCGGACGTTGCCGGGCCAGTCATGGCGGCAAAGCACGTCCATCACGTGCTGAGGCACTTCGCGCTGCGGCTTGTCGTACTTGCGCGCATAGAGGGTCAAATAATGCTCGAGCAGGATCGGGATGTCGTCGCGCCGCTCGCGAAGCGGCGGAAGCTCGATTTCGATCGTGTTCAGACGGAACAGCAGATCCTGCCGGAAACGCTTCTCGTCGGCGAGCTTGTCGGCTGAAACGTTCGTCGCGGCAACCACGCGGACGTCGATCGGGATTGTCTTGTTCGATCCGACCGGCATCACTTCGCGCTGCTCCAGGGCGGTGAGCAGCTTCGGCTGCAGATGGAGCGGCAGGTTGCCGATCTCATCGAGGAACAAAGTGCTGCGATCGGCAGCCTTTAGGCGACCCATCCGGTCGCTGTCGGCGCCTGTGAAAGCGCCTTTGACATGGCCGAACAACTCGGATTCGAACAGCGTCTCAGCTGTGGCGCCGAGATCGACCGAGACCATCGGGTGCTCGCTGCGGCGCGAAAGACGGTGGATCTCGCGCGCGACGATTTCCTTGCCGGTGCCGTTTTCGCCCAGGATCAGGACATTGGCGTCGGTGGGCGCGGCCCGGTCGATCAGGATTCGGACGCGCTCCATTGCCGGTGAATTGCCGAGCAAGGGAGTCTCGCCGGAAGGAGCCAGCTCTGACGCTCTTCCGCGCTCGGTGCGAGCTTCCATGCGGCTGCGGCGGAGCGCGGCCGCGCTTCTCACCGTGGCTGCGAGGCGTTCGTTGCTCCACGGCTTGGCGACGAAGTCGCTCGCACCGGCCTTGATCGCCTCGACAGCGATCGAAACGGCGCCATGAGCCGTGATGATTACGACGGCGGCATCGGCATCCTGCTCCATGATGCGACCGAGGAAATCGAGACCTTCGCGACCATCGGTGGCGCCTCGCTCGAAGTTGAGGTCGAGCAGGATTGCGTCGGGGGTCTCGCCCTTGAGGAAGGACAACAGCTCGCCCGGTGAGCTCAGCGTTTCCACGCGCTCGAACAGATCGCGCAGTGCCAGCCGGGCCGCCAAAGCGATATCGGGATCGTCATCGACGACGACTGCAAGGCTGAATGACGGTGCCACGCTACTTCTGTAGCGCCACTGTCCGGAACTGAACAGTGCCTTATTCAAAGACAGTCGCTAAATCCGTTTGGCACGGCCCTTGCAGCGTTTCTGCTGATGAAAATTTCGGCACACTACATTTGTAGAGAGCAGGGGCCTGTCAGCATGCGTTTCCTAATGTCCGTATTCGGACAATCACTGCCCAAAGGTGGACAGTGAGCCTCGTGGAACTCCGTCAGGCCAACCGGTCGGAAACACACAGCGGCGGCGCGATGGATCGCGTCGTCGAACGCAAGCGGATCGACAGGCGAATCCTGATTGCCGGGGGGGCGGCGGCGGCGCTGTTGCTCATCTTGCTGTTCTGGCTGTTCGCTCCGCGGTCCGATTCGATGTCCGTCGCGCAGGACCGTCTTACGATCGCTTCTGTCGAGTCTGGCACGTTCGACGATTTCCTGCCGCTACGGGGGCGTGTGACCCCGCTCGTGACCGTCTATCTCGATGCGGTCGAAGGAGGGCGGGTCGATCAGAAGCTCGTCGAAGACGGCGCCCACGTGACCCAGGGCCAGATGCTTGCTGTTCTCTCCAATGCGGAGCTTCAGCTCTCGACTCTCGAGAAGCAGGCTGAAGTCGAGCAGCAACTGAACAACATGCGCAGCCAAGAGCTCGCGCTGACACAGACGCGCAATAACAATCTGCGGGACCTCAACCAGGCCGAGACGGATCTCGCCAAGATGCGCCGCCAGTACGAGCTGCAGAAGCCACTGGCGGAAAAGGGCTTCGTGTCGACAAAGACCTTCAACGACACGAAGGACGACCTTCAATATCAGCAGCACCGTCTCGCGATTCTCAAGCAGAGCATCGCCCAGACCGAGGCTCTCCAGTCGAGCCAGCTCCATCAGCTGCGGGTGGCCTCTACGTCGCTCAACAGCAGCATGGGGATCGCGCGCAGCAACCTCGGCCAGTTAAGCATCCGCGCACCCGTGTCAGGCGAGCTAAGCGGTTTCGACATCCAGCTCGGTCAGTCGCTCCAGCAGGGCGAGCGCATTGGTCAGATCGACAGCAGCGGCGGCAACAAGCTGCAGGCTGACGTGGACGAATTCTATCTCGGCCGAGTGCAGGTCGGGCAGCGTGCAACCGCAGACTTCGACGGCAAAACGTACCGCCTCAAGGTTGCAAAGGTCTACCCGCAGGTGCGCAACGGCCAGTTCGAAATCGACCTGCTGTTTGACGGCCCGGCACCGACCGCAGTCCAGCGTGGTCAGACCATCCAGGCCAAGCTGACGCTCGGTGACTCGACCAAGGCAGTGATCATCCCGAACGGCGCCTTCTTCAACGACACTGGCGGGAACTGGATCTTCGTCGTCGACAAGAGCGGCAATGGCGCGACCAAGCGACAGGTCCAGCTCGGACGCCGCAACGCCGATTACATCGAAGTGCTGGCCGGCCTCTCGGCCGGAGAGCGCGTGATCACCTCTTCGTACAGTGGTCTCATCGACAAAGACCACCTCAACTTCAGCTCGGGCGAGTAAGAAAGGAACAAGCCGTGCTCACCATGACTGGCCTTACAAAAACCTACCGTACGGACAGCGTCGAGACGACTGCACTCGATTGCGTCGACCTCGACATCGCCGACGGCGAGTTCGTTGCAATCATGGGCCCCTCCGGCTGCGGAAAATCGACCCTGCTCAACGTCATGGGCATGCTCGACAGCCCGACGGCCGGAAGCTACGTCTTCAACGGGCAGGAAGTCGCCGGTCTCAACGAAGGGCAACTGGCCGACACGCGCAAGAGCAACATCGGCTTCATCTTCCAGAGCTTCAATCTGGTCGACGAGCTGACCGTGCGGGAGAATGTCGAGCTCGCGCTTCTCTATCACGACGTTCCCGTCTCCGAGCGCAGGGCTCGCGTCGAGCGCGTACTCGACAAGGTCGGCATCGCGCACCGCGCCAAGCATCGTCCGACACAGCTCTCCGGAGGCCAGCAACAGCGTGTCGCGGTTGCTCGCGCTCTTGTCGGTGAGCCCAAGCTGATCCTCGCCGACGAGCCGACCGGCAACCTCGATACCGCGCATGGCGAGGAAGTCATGCGGATGCTGCGTCAGCTCAACCAGGAAGGCTCGACGATCGTCATGGTCACTCACTCGCCGGCTCACGCCGACTTCGCGAGCCGGGTCGTCAACATGCTCGACGGCCGGATCCTGCAGGAGCGGCGGCGCGCCGCCTGATCGCAGGAGACGGACCTCGTAGCGGGAGCAGTCAGCATGTGGCAGAATTACTGGACGGTCGCGGTTCGAGCCCTGGCGAAGAGCAGGACCTATTCTATCATCAACATCGTCGGCCTCGCGATCGGCATGGCCGCGTGCGTGATGATCCTGCTCTATATCCGCTATGAGAAGAGCTACGATGGCTGGCTGCCAGACGTTGAGAACACCTACCAGCTGCAGGCCTGGTACCCACATCCGCGCGATCAGGAACCAACCTTCCTGCAGATGTCGGGCTACATCACGAAGGAACGCATCAAGAAGGACTTCCCGCAGGTCACGGGCGCAGTCTATGCGCTCAGCAGCGAGCCGGTCTTCTACAAGGATGGGCAGGCGTCGCCGACCAAGAACTACCTGATCACCGACGATGACTTCCTGAAGGTCGTCAATCTCCCGCTGGTCGCCGGAGCCACGCTGCCGGCAGCGCAAACGGCGGTCCTGACGCAAACGGAAGCCAGGAATCGCTTCGGTACCGATCAGGCGGTCGGCCGGACGCTCACCGTCATCTCAAAGGGCGTGAAGCGCGATTTCAAGATCACCGGCGTGATCCGCGACGTGCCGAAAAATTCCAGCATGAAGATCAATGCGATCCTGCGCATGGACTTCAATGCGTTCTTTGCCCAGGAACCGAACTTTCTCACCTGCTGGAGCTGCCAGTCAGGCTGGGTCTGGCTGAAGCTGAAGCCCGGGACCGACGTCGAGGCGCTGCAGGCGCAGATGCCCGCCTGGGAAAAGCGTAACATTCCTGACCAGCCAAACGGCAACATCCGTTGGAACGCCGGCGACGACGAGGACTGGCACTTTGTCAATCTGAAGGACATCCACCTCGGCAAGGCGCAGGACGGAACGATGACGCCGGGCAATGACCAACGTTCGATCGCGACTTTCGCGATCATCGCGTTGCTGATCCTTGGCATGGCCGTCGTGAACTTCACCAACCTCGCAACGGCCCGGGCCAGCCAGCGTGCGCGTGAAGTCGCACTGCGCAAGGTGCTGGGTGCGACGCGCAGGCAGCTCATCGTCCAGTTCGTCGCGGAATCGCTTCTGATTTCGGCGGTCTCGATGCTCCTCGCGCTCGCGCTGGTCGAGTTGCTCGTCCGGCCTTTCGCGGCCTTCCTCGAGGCGGACCTTCAGGTCACCTATCTCGGCGCCGCCGGCATCCTGCTGCCTGCCATCGGTCTGACGCTGCTCGTGGGCATTGCCAGCGGCCTCTACCCCGCATTCTTCCTTTCGCGGTTCCAGCCCGCGCAGGTGCTCAAGGCCAATCGTTCGGCCGCGGAAACGCCGGGCTCTGGACGACTGCGCGCGGCCCTGGTCGTCGCCCAGTTCGCCGTCTCGATTGGGCTCATCATCTGCACCGCCGTCATCTACGGCCAGACGGTCTACGCTCGTTCGGTCGACCCCGGCTACAAACGCGACCACATCCTCCAGGTGGAGGAGATGAACCGCTATCAGCTGATCCCGAAGGCTGAAGCGATCGTCGAGCAGATGAAGCGCATCCCCGGCGTGGTTGCGGTCGGCCTGACGGACATCGGTATTGCCACGGACAACAACAGCAATACGGGCCTGATCCCGCCCGGAAGCGACAAGTCGATCAGCATCGGCCAATATGCCGTGAGCGACGGCTTCCGTGACGCCATGGGACTGAAGCTGGTGGCCGGACGCTGGTTCGATCCGGCTCGCCCGGCGGACGACATGACGCTCGATTTCCCGATCCAGAAGGAACAGGAAATCGCCCTCGCGCAACGCGGCGTAAACGTCGTGATGAACCAGTACGCGATTAAGAAGCTCGGCTTCAAATCGCCCGAGGACGCCATCGGCAAGGTCGTGAAGAGCGAGCTTTTCGAGCCTGGCACAGGGATGGTGAACATCAACATTATCGGCGTGGTCGGCGACTCCCGCTTCCGCACGGTGCGCACGCCAATCGACCCGATCATGTTTCAGAACGTAAAGAAGGGTCCGGCCTATATGATCATCCGCTACCGCGGCGATCCTGCAACGGTAGAAGCTGCCGTCGAGCGCCAGTGGAAGCAGATCACCAACGAGGTCCCGTTCAACGCCAAGTTCAGCGAGGATGTCATCCGCGAGCTGTACAAGGCCGAGGACTCGCGTGCGCAGATCTTCGCCGCCTTCTCCCTCCTGGCGGTCGTTATCGGCTGCCTTGGACTGTTCGGCCTCGCCGCATTCACGGCTGAGCGCCGGACCAAGGAAATCGGCATTCGCAAGGTGCTGGGCGCGCGGACGCGGGACATCGTCCGGCTGCTCGTCTGGCAGTTCAGCCGCCCGGTGATCATCGCCAACATCATTGCCTGGCCTGTCGCCTGGTGGCTGATGCGCGACTGGCTGAACGGGTTCGACCAGCGGATACCACTGACTCCCATTCCCTTCATCATCGCCGCGGCCATCGCGCTCGGCATCGCGATCGGCACGGTCGTGGGCCACGCGCTCAAGGTCGCGCGAGCCAATCCCATCCATGCTTTGAGGTACGAGTGACGCGTTCCGTTGAGCCAAGCTTTTCAAGGACCGGTGCTATGTGGCGGAATTATTGGACGGTCGCAGTTCGCGCTCTTGCCAAGAGCAAGACCTACTCCGTGATCAACATTGCCGGCCTCGCCATCGGCATGGCCGCGTGCATCATGATCCTGCTCTACATCAATTACGAGCAGAGCTACGACAAATGGCTGCCCGACGTCGAAAACACGTACCAGCTCGAGGCATGGTATCCACACCCGCAGGACGGCGAGCCATTGTTCATGCAGATGTCGGCGTACGTATCGAAGACCGCGGCTGTCAAAGACTTCCCCCAGATCGAACATGCGGTTTACGTGCAGGACAACGGACCCGTGTTCATCAAGGACGGGCAGGCCTCCTCGACCAAGGGGTGGTTCTTTGCCGACGATGACTTCCTGAAGGTCGTCAACCTTCCGCTCATCGCCGGTACGACTCTGACATCACCGCAGACGGCGGTCCTGACGCAGAAGGAAGCAGTCGCGCGCTACGGTACCGACCAGGTGATCGGGCGCACACTGACGATCATCTCGAAAGGCCTTCGGCGCGACTTCAAGATCACGGGAGTAGTGAAGGACCTGCCGAAGAACTCGAGTCTGAAGATGAGCGCGATCCTTCGGCTCGACTTCAACTCCTTCTACTCGGATGCACCCGAGTTCCTCAACAAGTGCTGGGGCTGCCAGTCCGGATTCGTGTTCCTGAAGGTCAAGCCCGGCACCAATATCAAGGTGTTGGAAGCGCAATTACCTGCCTGGGAGAAGCGCAACATTCCGGACGAGCCGAACGGCGACATCATGTACAACGCCGGCACCGACGAGGACTGGCACTTCGTCAACCTGAAGGACATTCATCTCGGCAAGGCGCAGGAAGCGACCCTGACACCCGGCAACGATCGCCGCACCATCGCGACATTCGCAATCATTGCTGTGCTCATCCTCGGCATGGCTGTCGTAAATTTCACCAATCTGGCGACCGCGCGCGCCAGCCAGCGCGCACGCGAGGTCGCCTTGAGGAAGGTGCTGGGCGCGACCCGGCGACAGCTCGTCGTTCAGTTTATCGCCGAGTCCGTGCTGATCTCGGCAGTCGCGATGCTACTCGGCCTTGCGCTCGTCGAGCTTCTGGTGAGGCCGTTTGCCGCGTTCCTCGATGCCGACATCACGCTTAACTATCTTGGCGCGGATGGTGTGTTGTTTCCAGCCGTTGCGCTTGCCCTCATCGTTGGCATCACCAGCGGCCTCTATCCCGCCTTCTTCCTTTCGCGCTTCCAGCCGGCCCAGGTGCTCAAGGCCAATCGGTCTGCAGCCGAGACGCCGGGCTCAGGCCGTGTGCGTGCAGTGCTGGTCGTGTTCCAGTTTGCGGTCTCGATAGGGCTGATCATCTGCACCGCCGTAATTTACGGACAGACGGTTTACGCGCGCTCGGTCGATCCCGGCTACAACCGCGATCACATCGTTCAGGTCGAGGAGCTCGGCCGCGCGCAGCTTTTCTCGAAGGCCGAAGGCATCGTTGAGCAGATGAAGCGCGTGCCGGGAGTGCAGGCCGCGGGGCTGACGGATATCGGCATCAGCACTGACAGCAGCAGCAACACCGGCATCATCCCCCCTGGAAGCAACAAGCTGGTCAACATCGGCCAGTACAATGTCGGTGTCGGCTTCTTCGATGCGATGGGTCTGAAGCTGGTTGCCGGACGATGGTTCGATCCGAACCGGCCGCTGGATGACATGACCTTGCCTTATCCGCGGGACAAGGCCGTGGAAGCTGCGATCGCACACCGCGGCGTCGACGTCGTCCTCAACCAGTATGCAGTGAAAAAGCTCGGATTCAAGTCGCCGCAGGACGCGGTCGGGAAAGTCGTGAAGAGCGAGCTCATCGGTCCGGAATACGGGATGGTGAACATCAACATCATCGGCGTCGTCGCGGATTCTCGCTTCCGAACCGTCCGAACTCCGATCGATCCGATCATGTTCCGCAAGGTAAGGGCGGGGCCAACCTGGCTCATGGTTCGCTACCAGGGCGACCCGGCGACAGTAAAAGCCGGTCTGGAACGGCAATGGAAGCAGATCACGAACGAAGTCCCGTTCAAAGCGAAGTTCAGCGAGGAGATCATCGGGGAGCTCTACAAGAAGGAGGATGCGCGGGCGCAGACCTTTGCAGCCTTCGCTCTGCTCGCCGTCATCATCGGTTGCCTTGGGCTGTTCGGGCTGGCCGCCTTCACCGCGGAGCGCCGCACCAAGGAGATCGGCATTCGCAAGGTGCTTGGCGCGCGCACCCGCGATATCGTGCGGCTGCTCGTCTGGCAGTTCAGCCGGCCCGTGATTGTCGCCAACATTATCGCGTGGCCGATTGCCTGGTGGATGATGCGCGACTGGCTGAACAATTTCGACCAGCGCATTCCGTTGACTCCCATTCCGTTTCTGATCGCGGCAGCCATCGCACTTGGAATCGCGATCGCGACCGTGGTTGGACACGCGGTTAAAGTAGCCCGGTCCAATCCGATCCATGCGTTGAGGTACGAGTGAACGCGCTGGTGAAGTCCCCTTCCAGGCGCGTGGCGGTCATCGCGGGCGCAATTGCTGTGCTTGCGTCCGCGATGACCCCAGCCGCCGCGGCTCCACCGCGTGAGAAACCACGACCAACCAAGAAGCAACACACCGAACATCGCACCGCGGGAGGCGGCGCCACTGCGCTCTCGCTCGAACGGATGATCATCGCGGCGCTCCAACCGTAATCGCCGCCGGTTTAGAGGGAGTATCGATGTACAGGGCACTTCTTTTGGCAGCAGCGTTCGGCGCTCTCGCTCCGGCGAGCCCCGCAGCCCAACCGACATCGAACATCAGATGGTCGATCGAGACGCCAGGATCACGATTCGACGGCCATGACGTCCAGCTGACGATCGACAGCCGATGGTCGCCAAATAGCCGGAGCACCTGGTCGAACGACCGAAATCTCTCGGAAATCGGTTTGAGTCCCGCCCAAGTCACAGGCTCTTCGCAACCGGTCCGCTTCACCTTTGCACGCGAAGCCGGCCGGCTCGACTGCATTGGGACCGCGGGCAGCGGTCGCGGCTCAGGCTCTTGTGTGTTCACGCCCGATGCGGGCTTCGCGAGCTTCCTCGCGGCCCGCGGGATCGGACAGCCTGGTGCTCAGCAGTCCTTCTCGCTGGCAATGAGCGGCGTTGGCCGGGATCTCGTTGGCGCACTCGAAAAGGGCGGCTTCGAGCGGCCGAGCGTTGAGCAATTGACGGCGATGGGCATCCATGGAGCTACGGCGCCATACGTGCGCGCGCTAGCGGGCTCGGGATATCATTTGTCAGCCGATGACCTCGTTGCATTCAAGATCCATGGAGTGGAGCCCGACTATGTGCGGCAGCTCGGAGCGATGGGCCCGCGGCTGCAGCATATCGGCCCCTCCGACCTCGTCGCTTTGAAGATCCACGGCGTTCGCGCCGATTATGTACGAGAACTCGCCGCCATCGGTCCCGAGTTCCGTAACCTTTCGGCCGACGATCTCGTGGCATTTGCAATTCACGGTGTACGTCCCGCTCTCGCCAGAGCCTATGTCGAGGCCAACGGTCGTCGGCTCGAGCCCGACGCAGTGGTCGCGATGGCCATTCACGGCGTCACGCCGGAATTCATCAACGCTCTTGCGGCGCTTGGGTATCGCAACTTGTCCGCCGATGACCTTGTCGCGCTCAGCATTCACGGCGTCACTGCTGACTACGTCCAATCACTTCAACGCGCGGGAATGCCGCGGTTGAGCGCGGACCAGCTGGTGCGGCTTCGTCTCGCCGGTTTCGACGGACGCAAGAACTGACGGAGTGGAGGCCCGAGCCGGAATCGAACCGGCGTGCAAGGATTTGCAGTCCTCTGCGTAACCACTCCGCCATCGGGCCGGAAGCGGAGCCTTTCCCCGCCTTTTTCAACATGGTCAAGCCTCCGCCGGGGCGCAAGAGCGCTCCACGAGGCCCACTTAACTTTCGACCAATGGTTGTTCATGGCCTTGGCGATGTAGGATGCGCCAGATAAGAGCGGGTTGCATCCAAGGTGTATTAGCATAATATAACAGCCATGACCGTCCACGCTCCTGTTCCAGATTATGCGGCCGCGCGCCAGGCAATGGTCGATTCGCAGCTTCGTCCGCAGGGCGTGAACGATCCCGCCGTCATTGCCGCGATGTCGCTGGTTCCGCGCGAGCTGTTCGTGCCCGAGAGCGAGCGGCCGCTCGCCTATGCCGATCGGGCGATCCCGCTCGGGGAGGGCCGCGCAATGCCCGCTCCGGAGGTGCCCGGGCTGCTGCTGACGGCCAT
>JBJMUN010000081.1:0-67319 GCA_045811185.1 Sphingomicrobium sp. | reverse complement strand
GTACACCAACGACCAGAAAATCCTCGACCAGATCCATTCCGACCTCAGGCGGGCCCGCGCGGCGGCCATGTCCATCATCCCGACGACGACCGGCGCCGCGCGCGCGGTTGGCGAGGTTCTCCCGGAGCTGAAGGGTAAGCTCGAGGGTTCGGCGATCCGCGTTCCGGTGCCCGACGGAAGCCTGATTGACCTGACGTTCATGCCGGGACGTGAAACGTCGCGCGACGAGGTCAACCAGATCCTCAAGTCGGCTTCGGAAAGCGAGCGGCTGAAGGGCGTGCTCGTCTATTCGGACGAGCCGCTGGTGTCGGTCGACATCGTCCACACGCCGCAGAGCTCGACCATCGACAGCCTCGAAACGGCCGTGATCGAGGGCAAGCTGGTGCGCGTGGTGAGCTGGTACGACAATGAATGGGGCTTCTCGAACCGCATGGTCGACACCGCGGCTGTGATGGCAAAGCTCTAGGCGAAGTGAACCGTTTCAGGACCCTCGATGACCTGCCGGACGACCTGACCGGCAAGAAAGTGCTGGTCCGGGTCGACCTCAACGTGCCGATGGACGGCGCGAAGGTCACCGATGACACGCGATTGCGCGCGATGCTGCCCACGGTGCTCGAATTGAGCGACCGCGGAGCCATCGTCCTGCTCCTTTCGCACTTCGGCCGGCCCAAGGGCGAGGTGCGCCCCGATATGTCGACCGCGCAACTGGCATTGCCGCTGCATCGGCTGGCTGGGCGCTCGGTGCGGTTCATCGAGGATTGCCAGGGCCCCGAGGCGGAGCGGGCGATTACGACCATGCTGCCCGGCAATATCGGGATCCTCGAGAACACGCGCTTCCATTTGGGCGAGGAGAAGAACGACCCGGCCCTCGCACAGGCGATGGCCGCGCTCGGCGATGCTTACGTCAACGACGCCTTCTCAGTCTCGCACCGGGCCCACGCCTCGACCGAAGGCATCACCCATTTCCTGCCGAGTTATGCCGGGCGGGCAATGGAAGCCGAGCTGAAGGCGCTGGAACGCGCGCTCGGCAACCCCGAACGGCTGGTGGCGGCGGTGGTCGGCGGAGCCAAGGTTTCGACCAAGCTCGACGTTCTCGGTCACCTCGTGAGCAAGGTCGATCACCTGATCATCGGGGGAGGCATGGCCAACACCTTCCTCGCCGCCCGCGGAGTGAACGTCGGCAAAAGCCTGTGCGAACACGAGCTGACGGGCGAGGCGAACGCGATCTTCGAGCGCGCCGAGGAGGCGGGCTGCACCATCCATTTGCCCTACGACGTGGTCGTCGCGAAGGAGCTCGCCCCGAACCCGCCCGGGCTTCGCACTGTCAATGTCCACGAGGTCGCGCCCGATGAGATGATCCTCGACGTCGGCCCGGCCGCGGTCGAGGCGCTCGCCGACGTGCTCAAGACCTGCCGAACGCTCGTGTGGAACGGCCCGCTCGGCGCTTTCGAAATGCCGCCGTTCGACGCCGCGACCGTCGCGCTGGCGAAGACCGCCGCGGCGCTCACCAAGGAAGGATCGCTGGTGTCGGTGGCGGGCGGAGGCGACACCGTAGCCGCGCTCAACCACGCCGGCGTCACCCAGGATTTCACGTTCGTCTCGACCGCCGGTGGAGCGTTTCTCGAATGGATGGAAGGGCGCACGCTTCCCGGCGTCGCAGCATTGGAGCGCGCGCCAGCAATGCTCGATGGCTAGCCCGCAGGATCTTGCGCAAGCTGCTTACGAGGCTCTCAGGCACGGGGACGCCGACGCTCCCGCCCGGTTCGAAGAGGCGATCAGCGCTAATCCATCGAACGCGTCGCTGATCCTCGCCGAGGCCGAGGCCCTGATGATGGCCGGAGCCGACGATCCTGGCGAGAGGCTGCGGGCAACGGTCCAGCGCCACCCCGACTGGGCTGAAGGTCAAGCTGCACTCGCTGCGCTCCGGTGGGAGCTCGGCTCGACGGCCGACTATCGCGAGCTCTTCGAGCAGGCGCTTCGAGACAATCCTGCCAACGCGGGGCTTTGGAA
Source organism: Sphingomicrobium sp. (assembly GCA_045811185.1). Taxonomy (GTDB): domain Bacteria; phylum Pseudomonadota; class Alphaproteobacteria; order Sphingomonadales; family Sphingomonadaceae; genus Sphingomicrobium. Next base: position 65,309 of record JBJMUN010000081.1, on the reverse strand, counting down.
CGCTTATCTCCAGACCCTGGCCGGGGTGGGGGACTATGCCTCGGCGGCGAGTGCGGCGGCGCAAGCCCGGCGCTACTTCGCCGATCCCGTGCTGACGCTGATTGAAGCGACAAATCGCGGTTTGATCGGTGACCACGAGGCCGTCGAGACGCTGATCGCTTCGGTACCGGCGTCGGCCGAGCGTGACCAGGTCGAGGTCCGCCATCGAATTCGCCTCGGCGAGTGGGACGCAGCCAGTCGCATTGTCGATCGAATGCTGAACGCCCGCACGGCGGACATTTCCGCTTGGGCGGTCGCGGAAGTCCTCTGGCGAAAAGTGTCGGATCCGCGCTGGCCCTGGCTGACGGGTGATGCCCGTTTCACGGTGAAGGCGAAACTGTCCATTACCGCCGACGAGCTGGAGACCCTCGCCGCCACCCTTCGAGGCCTCCACCGGCAGCAACGACAGCCCGTCGGTCAGAGCGTTCGCGGCGGGACGCAAACGCGCGGGCGCCTGCTGGATCGCCGCGATGAGCGGCTGATTGCACTTCGCACCGCGCTTCAATCGGCCGTGGACGAATATCGCCGGCAGCTTCCGCCGGCAGACAGCCGGCACCCCCTGCTGAGGCACCGCGACCGCGAGCTGAAGATCGATGGCGGATGGTCGGTGCGCTTGACCTCGGCCGGGTTCCACGTCCCGCATTTGCATCATGCCGGCGTGCTGAGCTCGGCATTCTACGTGCGCGTGCCGAAACTCGAGCCGTCGTCGCGCGAGGGGTGGCTCGAGCTCGGGCGTCCGCCCGCCGACCTCCAGATGGATCTCGAACCGCTCTTAATGGTGGAGCCGGAGCCGGGCAGCCTGGTGCTGTTTCCGAGCTATCTCTACCACGGCACGCGGCCGTTCTCGGCTGGAGAGCGGATGAGCGTGGCGTTCGACGTGATTTGATGGTCTCGGTTCGTTGCGCGCACCGCGTCAGCCGATTATCAGCCGGGCACGAGGCGCGGCAGCCGCTCCGAAAGATCACCTCAGACAGGGACAAGCATGATGGATCGATCCGCCATGATGGCGAAGATGGAACATGGCAACGGCTTCATCGCCGCGCTCGACCAATCGGGCGGCTCCACTCCCAAGGCTTTGAAGGGCTACGGGATCGAGGAGGGCGCCTGGTCCAGCGACGAGGAGATGTTCGCGCTCATCCACGCGATGCGCGAGCGGATAATCACTGCGCCCTCTTTCGGCCGCGGCAAGGTCATCGGCGCGATCCTGTTCGAGCGGACGATGGACGGTGAGGTCGCCGGCAAGCCGACCCCGCAGGCGCTGATCGACCAGGGCGTCGTCCCGTTCATCAAGATCGACAAGGGCCTCCAAGCCGAAGCGAACGGCGTCCAATTGATGAAGCCGATGCCCGAGCTCACCGGGCTGCTCGAGCGCGCGAGACAGCTCGGCGTGTTCGGCACCAAGGAGCGGTCGGTGATCAACCTCGCCAACAGGGAAGGCATTGCAGCGGTCGTCGCTCAGCAGTTCGACGTGGCCCGCGTGGTGCTGGCGCACGGCCTGGTTCCGATCATCGAGCCCGAGGTGAGCATCAAAAGCCCGGAGCGCGCGGCCGCCGACCGAATCCTGCTCGACGAGATCCTCAGAAACCTCGACTCAGTTCCGGAGGGCCAGCGCGTGATGCTGAAGCTTTCGCTCCCCGCCGAGGCGAACCTGTTCGCGCCGCTGGTCGATCATCCGAAGGTCCTGCGCGTCGTCGCTCTCTCCGGTGGTTTCAGCCGTGAGGAAGCGTGCCGCGAGCTCGCGCGCAACCCGGGCATGATCGCCAGTTTCAGCCGCGCGTTGCTGGCCGACCTGCGTCATGACCAGAGCGATGAGGAGTTCGATCGAACGCTCGGGACCGCGATCGACGAGATCTACGAGGCGTCGACCGAGAAGGTGCCCGCTTGAGCGGGGAGCAGCGCGACTGGCGCGTCGAGACGCTTCAGAAGGTGCGCAGGATCATCCGCGCGGCCGATGCGGGCGCCGTGGAAGAGCGCAAGTGGGCCAAGCCAAGCAATCCGTCCGGAGTGCCGGTCTGGTCGCATGGCGGAATCATCTGCACCGGCGAGACCTACAAGACCGCCGTGAAGCTGACTTTCGCCCGAGGGGCCGCGCTTGACGATCCGTCCGGCCTGTTCAACGCCAGTCTCGAGGGCGGCACTCGGCGCGCGATCGATCTTCATGAAGGGGAGGAGATCGACGAGGAGGCGCTGAAAGCGCTAATTCGGGCCGCCGTGGCGCTGAACCTCGAGCGGGCTTCGCGCTAGGATATCGCGCCGTGGACGTGGACGAGGTCGCCCGGGAGTTCGCCGATGTCTTCACGGCCGCCAGGCGGGGTCCGTGCAGCCTCTACCTGATCAGCCCGCAGGAGGTCGGCGGAGCGTTTCCGGACCGGCTGAAGGCGGCGGTCGAGCCGGGACTTGCGTCGGCATTCCAGCTCCGGGTCAAGGACACGGACGAGCATCAGCTTGCGCGTCTTTCCGAGCCGCTCCAGCGCATCTGCGCGGACGCGGATGTGGCGTTCATCGTCAACGACAGCATGGCCCTGGCCAAAAGGATCGGCGCCGACGGGGTGCATCTCGGCCAGAGCGACGGGGAAATTCGCGACGCGCGGGCGCTGCTCGGGCCCTCGGCGCAGATCGGCAAGACCTGCCACGACAGCCGGCACTTCGCGATGGAAGCGGGGGAGGCGGGGGCCGATTATGTCGCCTTCGGAGCTTTCTATCCGACCACGACCAAGCCTTCGCACTACCGTCCCGACCCGGCGATCCTCACCTGGTGGTCGGCCTTGTTTGAAATCCCGTGCGTGGCGATCGGCGGCATCACTCCGGAGAATGCAAGGCCGCTGGTCGAGGCCGGCGCGGACTTCCTTGCCGTGTGCCAGGCGGTGTGGGGGAAGGACCATCCGGATGCGGCAGTGAAGGCGTTTGGCGACGTGCTCAGCGGTGCATCTGCCTGACCATCGACTTCAGCGTCTGCGCGTCGTGAATGGCGTGGCCGTGAATGTCGTTGTTGAAATAGCACCAGACAGCGCGGCCCTGCCGCGACTGGTCGACGATCCAATCGGTCCACTCCAGCAGCCCCTCGTCGGAGTAGCGGCCCCAATATTTGCCTTCGCCGCCGTGGAACCGGACGTAGGCGATCGGTCCAACCGCGATCCGCTCGCTCCTGGAGCCCGGCATGTCATGGACGCAGAATGACGCGCCGTAGCGATCCAGCAATGCGTAGGTCTCGGGACCGTACCAGTCCTTGTTGCGGAACTCGAACACGTTGACGAGGTCACGCGGAATCATTTTCAGAAAGTTCTCAAGGCGCTCCAGGTCGAGCTTGAGGCTGGGCGGGAGCTGGTAGAGCAAAGGTCCCAGCGTATGCTTGAGCCGGCGCGCGAGCGCGGCGAAATCGTTCATCGCCTGCTCGCAATCGCGGAGCTTCTTCATATGGGTGATGAAGCGGTTGACCTTGATCGCGTAGCGGAAGCCCTCGGGCGCCTTCTGCCGCCATCCGTCGAAGGTGGCGGCGAGCGGCAAGCGATAGAAGCTCGCGTTGATCTCGACCGTGTCGAACTCTTCGGCGTACCGGTCGAACCAGCGCTTCTGCGGAAGCCCTTCCGGATAGAAGATGCCGCGCCAGTGCTTGTACACCCAGCCCGAGCAGCCGACGTGGATGGGGCGGAGGCCGTTGGAAACAGTTGAACTCTGCATCGTTGCAACGCGGAAAACCTGATTTCCCAAGGAGAGTTGCGTTGCGTTTTCCTTATCTGACCGCCGTCGCACTGGGCATCGTCGCTGCAGGGTCCGCGAAAGCCCAGCAGCAGCCACCGCCGAGCGCAGGCTCCGCCGGGCAGAAGGCCTGGGTGCCGCCGGGAACGCCCGGGTCGCCGATCAAGGGCGAGCTGTTCCATGCGCAGGTACTGCTGGACGCGGCGGGTTTCTCGCCGGGCGTGATCGACGGCCGCAAGGGCTCCTCGCTGACCGAGGCCGTCCGCGGATTCCAGGAGGCGCACGGGCTGAAGGTCAACGGGGCGCTCGACAACCCGACGCGCCAGGCGCTGCTGCAGCAGAATCGGCCGTCGACCCGGAGCGTGAAGCTCGGCCCTGACGACGTGTCCGGCCCCTTCGTCTATCCCTTCCCGAAGAAGTATGAGGACCAGGCGAAGCTGAAATTCCTCGGTTACCGGAACATGCTGGAAAAGGTCGCCGAGCGCTACCACACCACGCCCGCGACGGTGGTCGCGCTGAACGGCCCCGACAAGCTGATTGGGCCGGGCCAGACGCTCCGACTGCCCAACGTGCTCCCCGGCTCGCGCGACTATTCCGGCGCCGTGAACGACAAGCAGCGCGGCCTGCTCGCCCAGTTCAACATCGATGGCAACCAGCCCAAGGGCGACTTCGTCGTCGTCGACAAGAGCGAGGGCACGCTCAAGGTCTATCAGGGGTCGCCGCCAGCGAAGGGCGCGAAGCCGTCTGGGCACCTCGTCGCGCAATTCCCCGTGACCACCGGATCGAGGCACGATCCGCTCCCGCTCGGCACGTGGAAGGCGACGACCTACTCTTTCCTCCCACCGTTCAACTTCCAGCCCGACTTGTTCTGGGATGTGTCCGACGACAAGGCTGAGCAGAAGCTTGCGCCCGGTCCGAACGGTCCCGTCGGAGTCGCCTGGCTCGACCTGACGAAGGAGCATTACGGGATCCACGGCACCAACGAGCCGCAGACGATCGGCAAGACGCAGAGCCACGGCTGCCTGCGTCTCACCAACTGGGACGTGATGCGCCTGTCGCGCATGATGAAGCCGGGCTTCACGGCTGTTTTCGTCGCCTGAGCTTTCCGGCATAAGGGGGCATGCTCAAGGTCATCGGAACGGCGCTTCTTACCGCTTTCGTGACCAGTATGTTCTGGATCTGGTTCTACAATTTCGTGCCCGGCACCGGAGCCGAGGCTCACCGGGTTACCGCGGCCGGCGAGAAGATCACAGTCGATCCCAAGGCGCAGCCGCCGGTCACGCTCGCGGAAGGCATTGTCGTGGGCCCGGCCGGCCTCTCGATCCCGGTTCAGGGCGTCAAGCCCAACGAGCTCACCGACACCTACACGCAGGCACGCGCCGGCGGCGCGCGCACCCACGACGCGATCGACATCATGGCCCCGGAAGGAACAGCCGTGATGGCCGCCGCCGACGGGACAGTTGAGAAATTGTTCTTTTCGCAAGGCGGCGGCGGGATCACCGTCTATGTCCGATCGCCCGACCAACGCTGGACCTATTATTACGCGCACCTGCAGAGCTACGCGCCCGGGCTCGCGGAGGGGCAGCAGGTGAAGCGGGGCCAGCTAATCGGCCGCGTCGGCCATACCGGTAATGCCAGTGCGGCGGGCCCGCACCTGCACTTCGCGATCAACCGCATGGAGCCGGGCGAGCGCTGGTGGCAGGGAAGGGCGATCAACCCCTATCCGCTGCTTGCCGGGAAAAGGGCCAGCGGCTAGGGGCTGCGCGCTCTTTCAAGACTCAATCCCAAGAGACCGACATGAAGATCAGCGGCGTGGACATCCGTCCCGGCAACATCATCGAATATGAGGGCGGCATCTGGCGCGCCGTGAAGATCCAGCACACCCAGCCCGGCAAGGGCGGCGCGTACATGCAGGTGGAAATGAAGAACCTCATCGACGGCCGCAAGACGAACGTCCGTTTTCGTTCCGCCGAGACCGTCGAGCGCGTCCGTCTCGACACCAAGGACTTCCAGTTCCTCTATCACGACGGCGACATGCTCGTGTTCATGGACAAGGACACCTACGAGCAAGTGTCGCTGCCCCAGGATCTCCTCGGCGAGGCCGGCGACTTCCTCCAGGACGGCATGGACGTGGTAATGGAGCTCTACAACGAGCGACCGATCAGCGTTCAGCTGCCCGACCAGGTTGAAGCCACGATCGTGGAGGCTGATGCGGTCGTGAAGGGCCAGACAGCATCGTCAAGCTACAAGCCGGCGGTACTCGACAATGGCGTAAAGGTGCTTGTCCCGCCGCACATCACGGCAGGCACGAAGATTGTGGTCGATGTCTACAACCGGGAATATGTCCGCCGCGCGGACTAAGCCATGGTAGCTCACTCTGGCCTCATCACCGTCATGCAGCGCGCGGCGCGAAAGGCGGCTCCGCGCCTTCGCCGCGACTTCGGGGAGGTCGAGCAGCTGCAGGTCAGCCGGAAGGGGCCGGCGGACTTCGTCTCGATGGCCGACACGCGGGCCGAGCGGACGATCGTCGAGGAGCTGCGCAATGCGCGGCCGGACTGGGGCATGCTTCTTGAGGAAGGCGGAGAGATCGAGGGCAATCCCGACAAGCCGCGATGGATCGTCGACCCGCTCGACGGGACCACGAACTTCCTCCACGGCATCCCGCATTTCTCGATCTCGATCGCTGTTGAGGAACGCAGACCCGGAGGCGGAACCGAGATCACGCAGGGCCTCGTCTATCACCCGCTGACGGACGAAAGTTACTGGGCAGAGAAGGGAAGGGGCGCGTGGCTGCAGGATGCCCGTCTTCGCGTATCGGCCCGTCGGGACCTTGCTGACAGCGTGATCGGAACGGGTATCCCCTTTCTTGGCCGCGGCAGTCCGGCGAAGTGGGCGAAGATCTACACGGCCGTTGCTCCCAGCGTGGCAGGCATTCGGCGGTTCGGCTCGGCGGCCCTCGACCTTGCCTGGGTTGCGGCTGGTCGAATGGATGGTTTCTGGGAGGACGAGCTGGACCTGTGGGATACGGCTGCGGGCGTGCTGCTCGTGCGTGAGGCCGGCGGCTTCGTGAGCGATTACCGCGGATCCGACCAGATGTTTAAGAGAGGCGAATATGTCGCTGCGAATGGCGAGATTCATTCGCGCCTTCACAAGCTGATCGCCGGGGCGCTACGCTGATCGGGCTGCTGGCACTTGCTGCAGCGGCAGCGGGCCAGCCAAATGTCGTGCTTGGCATTGATCCCAAGCATCGCATCGTCGAAGGCGTTGCGAGCGACGGCCACACGATCTTTGTTTCGAGTGTCCTTGACCGCCAGATTCTCGCCTGCACCACGACATGCAGGACATTCGCGACCTTGCCCGCTGGTTTGCATCCGTTAGGCATTGCATGGGACTGGAGCCGCCAATTCATCTGGGTTGCGGCCGATTGCCCGCAACTTCCTGGCATCGCCAAATGCGCGAAGGGCGCTCTCGTCGCAGTCAATCGAGCCGGCGAAATCGTCGGGTCGCTGGCTCCGCGGCAGGAATTCCACCCGGGTGATGTCTCCGTGTCGCTGCACGCGGTGTTCGTCAGCGATAGCCGAAGCGGTCTCGTCTACGGCCTCGTTCCACGCCGGGCCGGTCTTCGCGCAGTCAATCGACCAGGTGACGGCAAGAGCGCCCAGGGAACCGCCCTCGCGCCGGATGGGACGTCCGTAATTGTCGCCGACTATTCGCGCGGCATCGGCAGGATTGACATGAAGACGACAGCGACGAGCTGGCTGTTCCGTGAGGACGGCAAGCTGTTGAGGGGCATCGACGGGCTCGTTCGCTGCGGCGAGGGCTACTTCGGCATCTACAACGGGTCTGCGCCCGGGCGGGTGCTGTCGATCTCGCTCCGCGGCAGCGGCATTGAGGTGCGAGAGGTTGTGCCCGGCCTCGAGTTGTACGATCCCACCCAAATTGCATTCGATGGCAAGAGGTTATTGATTGTTTCGAACTCTGGATGGGAGGCAGCGGGCAAGCTTGGCTCGACACGCAAGGATGGCGCGAAGATCATCGAAATCCGCCTTCCCGATGGTTGCAGGCGCTAACAACCGCTTTTGCACTTCAGACGAGGTTGCGACGTACAGATCCCTGTCCTAAAGCGCCGCCAAGTTTTCAAAGCCCCCTGGAGTATCCCCTTTGGCCAGCGTCGCCGCAGGCTACCTGCCGATCCTCTTGTTCCTGATCATCGCCCTCGGTCTGTCCGGAGCGTTCGTCGTGCTGCCCATGCTGGTCGCGCGGCTGACGGGAGTGCACAAGCCGGATCCTGCAAAGCTTTCCGAATATGAATGCGGCTTTCCGGCGTTTGAGGACGCCCGGGCCGAGTTCGACGTCCGCTTCTACCTCGTCGCAATTCTCTTCATCGTTTTCGATCTCGAGGCCGCCTTCCTTTTCCCTTGGGCGGTTAGCCTCGATTTCACGCGGTGGACCGGCTGGTCGGCAATGATCATCTTCCTCATCGAGCTTGGCCTTGGCCTTGCTTATGCATGGAAGAAGGGGGCGCTCGAATGGGAGTGATGCTCCGCGGCCCCGAAGACCGGATGCCGACCGAGGAAGAGCTTGCGCGGCTCGCAGGCCTGGTGCCGGGTGAAGTCGATCAGCGGAAGCTGCTCGAGGTTCAGCAATCGCTGAACGAGAAGGGCTTTATGGTCACGACTGCCGAGGACCTGTTCACCTGGGCAAGGACCGGCTCGCTGTGGTGGATGACCTTCGGTCTCGCCTGCTGCGCAGTCGAGATGATCCATGTGAACATGCCGCGCTACGACCTTGAAAGATTTGGCGTCGCGCCGCGCGCGAGCCCGCGCCAGTCGGACGTGATGATCGTCGCCGGAACGCTCTGCAACAAGATGGCACCGGCACTGAGGCGGGTCTACGACCAGATGTCGGAGCCGCGCTACGTGATCTCCATGGGCAGCTGCGCCAACGGTGGCGGTTACTATCACTATAGCTACTCGGTGGTGCGGGGCTGCGACCGCATCGTTCCGGTCGACATCTACGTTCCCGGCTGTCCGCCGACCGCGGAAGCGCTACTTTACGGAATCCTCCAGCTGCAGCGGAAAATCCGTCGCGAAGGGACCATCGAGCGCTGATGGCCGTCAACCTTGCTCCCCATGTGCCCAAAATGGCGCCGAATGACGGCGTTATCGATGCGGCCAAGGCTGTGCTCGGCGACGCGTTGATCGAGGCGCGCGAGCATGTCGGCGAGATCACGCTCGTCGTCGAGCGTGAAGCGATCGTCGATGTTTGCCGGGCTCTTCGCGATACTCAGGGTCTGGAATATCAGCAGCTGATGGAGATCGCCGGGGTCGATTATCCCGAGCGCGCGGAACGCTTCGAGGTCAACTATTGCCTGCTGTCGCTGAGCAGGAACCGGCGGATTGTCGTCAAGGTAACCACTGACGAGAGCACGCCGGTGCCAAGCGTCACGGCGCTTTGGCCGGTCGCTGGCTGGCTCGAGCGCGAAGTGTTCGACATGTACGGCGTCGCCTTCAGCGGCAACGACGACCTTCGGCGCATCCTTACCGACTATGGATTTGAGGGTTATCCATTCCGCAAGGACTTCCCACTGACCGGTCATGTCGAGCTTCGTTACTCGGAGGCCGAGAAGCGGGTCGTCTACGAACCGGTCGCGCTGCCGCAGGATTTTCGGTCGTTCGACTTCCTGATGCCGTGGCAGGGCGCGGAGTACGTCCTCCCCGGCGACGAGAAGGCTTCGCCCGAGCAGGCCGGCGCACCCTCTCCGGCACCGGCGCCTGCCGGTTCGCAGCCCCAGAATGGCAAAACACCCGCCAAAACGCCGAAGACGACCGACAAGCCTTCTGACACGGGAGCGGGCAAGCCGGCCGACACCCAGGCGACGAAGGAAGCGCGCAAGCCGCGCGCAGCCAAGGCGGCGAGCGAGGTCGGCAAGGCAGGCGACAAGCCCGACCCGAAGCCTAGGGGCTCGGGTCGCCGCAGGCCCGGTGGAGGCGCTGCATGACCGATACGCGTACCGATCTGCGCACTGAAACCGGAGGCACCGGCGCGCGCCCTAAGAGCCCGCGGCGGGTCGAAGTCAGTCTTGGTGCGGGCGGCGAAGGCGCGGAGCTCGGCATCGCGCGCGATCCGGGCGTCGAAAAAATCAACAATTACACGATCAACTTCGGCCCGCAGCATCCGGCGGCGCACGGCGTCCTGCGGCTGATCCTTGAGCTCGACGGCGAGATCGTGGAGCGCGTCGATCCGCACGTCGGTCTGCTCCACCGCGGCACCGAAAAGCTGATCGAGTACAAGACCTACGCCCAGGCGCTGCCCTATTTCGACCGGCTCGATTACGTCTCGCCAATGTGCATGGAGCACAGCTTCGTGCTGGCGATCGAGAAGTTGCTCGGCCTCGAGATCCCCATCCGCGCCCAGTACATCCGCACCCTGATGGCGGAGCTGACCCGCATCAAGAATCACATGCTGAACCTTGGAAGCCACATCATGGACGTCGGTGCGATGACGCCGAACTTGTGGTTGTTCGAGCTGCGCGAAGATCTGATGCAGATCTACGAGCATGTCTCGGGCGCGCGCATGCATGCGAACTACTTCCGCGTCGGCGGGGTGCGCGTGGACATTCCTCCAGCCGTGCTCGACAAGATTGGCGAGTTCCTCGACCACCGCCTGCAGCTGTTCGAGGACGCAATCAGTCTCGTCGCCGACAATCGCATCTTCAAGCAGCGCAACGTCGACATCGGCGTGGTCGGCAAGGACGACGCGATCGCCTGGGGCTTCTCGGGCCCCATGATCCGCGCTTCGGGCATTCCGTGGGACATCCGCCGCGCTCAGCCGTACGAAGTTTACGACCGGATGGATTTCGAGATTCCGATCGGAACGAACGGTGACTGCTACGACCGTTTCATGGTTCGTGTTGAGGAAGTCCGGCAGAGCTGGAAGATTGCACGCCAGTGCCTCAAGGAAATGCCGGTCGGCCCAATCGGCGCCGACAATAAGGTTTTTCCGCCGAGCCGCGCGTCGATGAAGACCTCGATGGAGGCGCTCATTCACCACTTCAAGCTCTACACCGAGGGCTATCACGTGCCTGCCGGGGAGGTTTACGTCGCGACCGAGAGTCCGAAGGGCGAGTTCGGCGTCTATCTCATCGCCGACGGTACCAACCGGCCATACCGCTGCAAGATCCGCCCGACCGGCTTCTCGCACCTGCAGGCCATGGATTTCATGATGAAGGGCCACATGCTCGCGGACACCACCGCCGTCCTGTCCGCCATCGACGTCGTGTTCGGGGAGGTGGACCGCTGATGGCCGGGCAAGGCTCATTCGTCGACGACCCGGGGCAGCGCGCCCGTTGGGAGGGATTCCAGTGGACGGCGGAGAACGCGCGCAGGGCGCGGGAAATCATCGCGCGTTACCCTGAAGGTCGCCAGATGTCGGCCGTCATCCCGTTGCTGGACCTCGCCCAGCGGCAGGTCGGAGCAGAGACGAAGACGCAGGGCTGGCTCCCGATTCCGGTGATGGAGTTCGTCGCCAAGGAACTCGACAGCGCGTACATCCGCGTTCTTGAGGTCGCGACCTTCTACACGATGTTCAACATGCATCCCGTGGGCCGTTTCCACGTCCAGGTGTGCGGTACGACGCCGTGCATGCTGCGAGGTTCGGACGATGTCCTCAGCGCCTGCTACAAACGCGGGCTCAAGAAGGGCAAGACGACCCAAGACGGGCTGTTCACGTTGACCGAGGTGGAATGCCTTGGTGCCTGCGCCAACGCGCCGATGGTGCAGATCAACGACGAAAATTACGAGGATCTGAGCGAGGAGAGCATGGGCGCGATCCTCGACGCGCTCGCCGCAGGCAAGACGCCGAAATCTGGCCCGCAGGTCGAGCGGCAGACGAGCTGTCCGGAAGGCGGCCCGACCGTGTTGAAGAAGATGGCTGAGCGGAATTACGACTATCGCTCGCAGTGGGGCGGAAGCCCGACGGTCGAGGAGGGGGCACAATGATTGGCCTGATCATCGCCATCGTCCTTGGCATTCTCCTGATCGGGATCGTGCTGAAAATCGCCAAGATCGCGATCATCATCGCGCTCGCGGTCGGAATCGTGATGTTTGCTCAGAACAAGTTCGGAACGAAGCGGATCAGATAATGGGCTACACTGGACCGCTCGCGGACAAGGACCGCATTTTCACCAATGTTTATGGCTTTCAGGAGCCGTGGCTGAAGGCAGCCCGCCAGCGCGGCGACTGGGACGACACCAAGGCGTTGTTCGCCATCGGCCAGGACGCGATCATCGACAAGGTGAAGGCGTCCGGGCTGCGCGGCCGCGGCGGTGCTGGCTTCCCGACCGGGATGAAGTGGAGCTTCATGCCCAAGGAGCCCAAGCCCGGAAAGCCCAACTTCCTCGTCATCAACGCTGATGAGTCAGAGCCCGGGAGCTGCAAGGACCGTGAGATCATCCGCCACGATCCGCACAAGCTGATCGAGGGCGCGCTGGTCGCTGGCTATGCGATGCGGGCACGCGCCGGGTACATCTACATCCGCGGTGAATTCATTCAGGAAACCCGCGTGCTGGAGCGCGCTGTTGCCGAGGCCTATGAAGCGGGCCTGCTCGGCAAGAACGCGTGCGGGACCGGCTACGACTTCGACTTGTTCGTTCACCGCGGCGCTGGCGCCTATATCTGCGGCGAAGAAATGGCGATGCTCGAGAGCCTGGAGGGCAAGCAGGGCAAGCCACGGCTGAAGCCGCCGTTCCCGGCCGGTGCGGGTCTCTACGGCTGCCCAACCACCGTCAACAATGTCGAGAGCATCGCGGTCGTCCCGACGATCCTGCGCCGTGGCCCCGAATGGTTCGCCGGCTTCGGCAATCCCAAGAATGAGGGCACCAAGCTGTTCCAGATCAGCGGACATGTGAATTGTCCGTGCGTCGTCGAGGAAAGCATGGGGATCGGCTTTCGCGAGCTGATCGACCGCCATGCCGGCGGCATTCGCGGCGGCTGGGACAATCTCCTCGCGGTGATCCCCGGCGGGTCGTCGGTTCCGCTGGTCCCGGCGGCAGAGATCGTGGATGCTCCAATGGACTTCGACGGGCTGAAGGCCCTCGGCTCCGGCCTCGGAACCGCTGCAGTGATCGTCATGGACAAGTCGACTGACATCGTCCGCGCGATCAGCCGCATCAGCTATTTCTACAAGCACGAGAGCTGCGGCCAGTGCACGCCATGCCGCGAAGGTACCGGGTGGATGTGGCGCATGATGGAGCGCTTGCGCGAGGGCGACGCCGAGGTCGCCGACATCGACAAATTGCTCGACGTCACCAAGCAGGTCGAAGGCCACACCATCTGCGCACTGGGGGACGCCGCCGCCTGGCCTATTCAGGGTTTGGTTCGTCACTTCCGGCCCGAGCTCGAGCGCCGCATCGCCGAGCGCTCCGGCCGCCGCATGCTGGAGGCGGCCGAATGAGCACGTCGGTGATCATCCTCCTGAGCGTGGCCGTCATCGTCGCCATCGTGCTCGCTGTCGTTTCCAGAAGCGGTCCTCGTGTGACGCAGATCGACCGCACCGTCCGGAGGGAGAAGGACACGAACGATGCCTAAGGTCACCGTTGACGGCGTCGAGATCGATGTTCCGCAGGGCGCGACGGTGCTGCAGGCCTGTGAGCTTGCCGGCAAGGAAATCCCGCGTTTCTGCTATCACGAGCGACTGTCGATCGCCGGCAACTGCCGCATGTGCCTCGTCGAGGTCGCGCCGGGTCCGCCAAAGCCGCAGGCGAGCTGTGCGCTGCCCGCAGCGGACGGACAGACGATCCGCACCGACACCGCGATGGTGAAGAAGGCGCGCGAGGGTGTGATGGAGTTCCTGCTCATCAATCACCCGCTCGACTGCCCGATCTGCGACCAGGGCGGCGAATGCGATCTTCAGGACCAGGCCATGGCCTACGGTCGCAGCTTCTCCCGTTTCGAGGAGAACAAGCGCGCGATCGACGACAAGTACATGGGTCCGGTCATCAAGACCGCGATGACCCGTTGCATCCAGTGCACGCGCTGCGTCCGATTCTCCTCCGAGGTGGCGGGCGTGAACGAGATCGGCATGCTCTACCGCGGCGAGGACAGCCAGATCACGTCCTATCTGGAGCATGCTGTGGGTGGCGAGCTCGCCGGCAACCTTGCCGACGTCTGCCCGGTCGGCGCGCTTCTTCAGAAGCCGCAGATATTCGAGAGCCGCCCGTGGGAGCTCCGACGAGTCAACAGCATCGATGTCATGGACGCCGTCGGCTCCAACATCCGGCTCGACGTTCGCCAGCGTCAGGTGATGCGCATCCTTCCGCGCATCAACGAGGACGTGAACGAGGAGTGGATCAGCGACAAGACGCGACACCACGTCGATGCGCTCGTTCGCAACCGGCTCGACCGTCCATGGATCCGCGAGAAGGGGAAGCTGCGCGAAGCGAGCTGGCCCGAAGCGCTGAGCATTTTCGCGGATCGGCTGAAGAAGGCCGGCGAAAAGGTTGCCGCGATTGCCGGCGACCTGCTCGACGCTGAGACCATGTATGCGGCCAAGAAGCTGCTCGGGGCCTCGAACCTGCTCGAAGGACGCCAGACGGGCCTCGACTACGACACGAGCAGTCTCAGCGCCGTCGCATTCAATTCCACGATCGCGGGCATCGAAAGCGCCGACGTGATCCTGCTCGTGGGATCCAACATTCGCTGGGAAGCGCCGCTGATCGCCACTCGCATCCGAAAGGTCGTCCGGAACGGCGGCAAGATCTTTGCGATCGGGCCCGAGGTCGATCTTGGCATGAAAGTCGAGTGGCTCGGTGATGACCTCAAGCTTCTCGCCAAGCTGCCCAAGCACGTAACGGACGCTTTCGTCGCTGCCGAGCGTCCCGCGGTGGTCGTCGGCCCCGGTGCGCTGGCCGCCGGCGGGCTCGGCGCGGCAATCGCGCTCGCCGCGCCGCTCAAGCTCGTGCGTGACGGATGGAACGGCTTCAACGTCGTCCACACTGCGGCGTCGCGGATGGCGGGCATCATCCTTGGCTACGCGCAGACCGGCGGCATCGCCGACGTCGAGGCCGCCTCGCCCGAGGTCGTCCTGCTGCTGGGCGCTGACGAGGTCGCCGCCGAGCGTTTCAATGGTGCCTACAAGATCTACATCGGCCATCACGGCGACAAGGGCGCGAAGCAGGCTGACCTCGTTCTGCCGGCCGCCGCCTATGCTGAGAAGCACGGCACCTACGTCAACACGGAGGGCCGGGTGCAGTGGAGCGAGCGAGCGGTCTTCGCTCCTGGCGAAGCACGCGAGGACTGGGCCATCCTCCGCGCCGTTTCCGAAATTGCCGGCAGGAAGCTGCCCTTCGACACCTACGACCAGCTTCGGGCTCTCATGATCAAGGAATTCCCGCAGCTTGGCCGAAACGGCCTCGTCGACTTGTCCTGGTCCCCGCCGAAGCTTGCTGCCAAGGCGCAAGGCCCGATCCGCTACCCGATCGCCGACTTTTTCCTTACCAATGCGATCTGCCGGAACAGCCCGACGATGCAGCGCTGCTCGGAAGAGCTGGTACGCGGCGTCCAGTTCCAGGAGGCAGCGGAGTGACCGCGACCTTCCACCACTGGGGCGCGACATACGAATGGGCGTGGTTTTTCTCGATGCTCATCGGGATCCTCGTCATTGCGCTCCCGCTCATGCTCGCCGTGGCAATGATCATCTATGCCGAGCGCAAGATCTGGGCCGCCATTGCGCTGCGCCGAGGTCCCAACGTGGTGGGCCCCTGGGGACTGCTTCAGAGCTTCGCCGACGGCCTCAAGGTCTTCCTCAAGGAAACCATCATCCCGACGAGTGCGAACAAGGGCCTCTTCCTGATCGCGCCGATCGTCACTTTTACCGTCGCGCTGATCGTCTGGGCGGTAGTGCCGTTCCAGCCCGGTGTCGTGCTTGCCGATGTCAATGTGGGCCTGCTTTACGTGCTCGCTGCAAGCTCGCTTGGAGTTTACGGCGTGATCGTCGCAGGCTGGGCATCCAACTCAAAATATCCGTTCTTTTCGGCCTTGCGCGCGGCAGCCCAGATGGTCAGCTATGAAGTCTCGATCGGCTTCGTGCTGATCTGCGTCGTTCTTTACGCCGGCACCTTCAATCTCAGTGCCATCGTGGTGCGGCAAACCGGTTTCGGTCTCGGCGTCGTGAATGCGTTCGCGTTCAACCTGCTGCTGTTCCCGATGTGGGTCGTCTTCTTCATCAGCTCGATGGCAGAAACATTTCGAACGCCCTTCGACCTCGTCGAGGCGGAGAGCGAGCTCGTGGCCGGACACCAGACCGAATATTCGTCGATGGCCTTCGCCCTCTTCTGGCTCGGTGAATATGCTAACGTTCTTTTGATGTGCGCGCTGAACGCCATCCTTTTCTGGGGCGGATGGCTCCCGCCGGTGAACTGGGCGCCGCTGTACCTGATCCCGGGCATCATCTGGCTGTTCATCAAGATGAGCCTGTTCTTCTTCATGTTCGGCTGGGTAAAGGCGACGGTTCCGCGATATCGCTATGACCAGCTGATGCGCCTTGGCTGGAAAATCTTCCTGCCGCTGTCGCTAATTTTCGTTGTCCTCGTTTCCGGGTGGCTGATGTTGACGCGTTACGGAGGTCCCGCCGCATGATCGCGCGCAGCCTCAAAGCCTTCACCTTGTGGGAATTCCTGCGAGCCCACGCGCTCACGCTGAAGTATTTCTTCAAGCCCAAGGCGACGATCAACTATCCCTATGAGAAGGCGCCAACCTCGCCGCGCTTTCGCGGCGAGCACGCGCTTCGTCGTTACCCCAACGGGGAAGAGCGCTGCATTGCGTGCAAGCTATGCGAGGCGATCTGCCCGGCGCTCGCCATCACCATCGAAGCCGAGCCGCGCGAGGACGGCAGCCGTCGCACGACCCGTTACGATATCGACATGGTCAAATGCATTTACTGCGGTCTCTGCCAGGAAGCGTGCCCGGTCGATGCGATCGTCGAAGGACCAAACCTCGAATTCGCGACAGAAACACGCGAGGAACTGCTCTACGACAAGGCAAAATTGCTCGCCAACGGCGACAAGTGGGAGCAGGCGATTGCCGCGAACCTTGCCGCCGATGCGCCCTACCGATAAGCGCCCCGCAACAGGGTTCCTCAGTTGATTGCCACCATCGCCTTTTATCTGTTCGCGACGCTCACCATCGGCAGTGCGCTGGCGGTGATCTTCGCGCGCAACCCGGTCCACAGCGTGTTGTGGCTGATCGTCGCTTTCTTCAACGCGGCGGGACTGATGCTGCTCGTCGGCGCCGAGTTCATCGCAATGCTCCTGGTGATCGTCTACGTCGGCGCCGTCGCGGTGCTGTTCCTGTTCGTCGTGATGATGCTCGATATCGACTTTGCGTCCCTTCGGTCGGGCTTCACCAGGAACTTGCCATTCGGAATCATCGTCGCTCTGGTGCTGCTTGCCGAGGTGATCGTTGCGATCAGTGCCTGGAAGGCGGGCCCCGCGTTCAGCGGCCGTGAAATCCCCGCGGCTGCAACGCCGAACATCGTCGCGCTCGGGCAGCTGCTCTACAGCCGCTACCTGTTCGCATTCGAGCTTGCCGGCCTCATCCTGCTGGTCGCCATGATCGGCGCCATCGTGCTCACCCACCGAAGCCGCCGCGACACTCGGCCGCAAAAGGTCTGGAAACAGGTCGCCCGGCGACCGGATGAAGCGATCCGCAACACCAATCCGGGCGTTGGCGAGGGGATGAAGCTGTGATCGGCCTCGCTCACTATCTCACCGTTGCCGCGATCCTGTTCACGATCGGCGTGCTCGGCATCTTCCTAAATCGCCGCAACGTCATCCTGATGCTGATGGCGATCGAGCTGATCCTGCTTGCGGTGAATATCAACCTCGTCGCCTTTTCCGCCTATCTTGGCGACCTCACCGGCCAAGTGCTGGCGATGTTCGTACTCACCGTCGCCGCCGCCGAGGCCGCAATCGGCCTAGCGATCCTTGTCATCTTTTTCCGTCGCCGCGGCTCGATCGCCGTCGACGACGTCAACCGGATGCGCGGCTGATGCACCCAGTAATCTTCATCGTCTTCCTGCCGTTGATCGCCGCGATAATCGCCGGCCTGTTCGGCCGCTGGATCGGCAAGACGCCTGCCAAGGTCATCACGACCGGTTCGCTGTTCGTTGGCGCGATCCTCAGCTGGCCGGTTTTCCTGTCGTACATCGGCGGAAGCGCCGGACCCGTGGTTTTGCCGGTCGTTGACTGGATCCGCTCGGGCACGCTGACGGTCGACTGGGCGCTGCGTGTCGACGCGCTCACCGCGGTGATGCTCGTCGTTGTCACGACTGTCTCCAGCCTCGTGCACCTCTACAGCTGGGGCTACATGGAGGAGGACCCGAGCCAGCCTCGATTTTTCGCTTACCTGTCGCTGTTCAGCTTCGCGATGCTGATGCTTGTGACGGCCGACAGCCTCGTGCAGATGTTCTTCGGCTGGGAAGGCGTCGGCCTCGCGTCGTACCTGCTGATCGGCTTCTGGTATCACAAGCCTTCGGCGAACGCGGCCGCACTCAAGGCCTTCGTCGTGAACCGCGTCGGCGATTTCGGCTTTTCGCTCGGTATCTTCGGCACGTTCCTCGTTTTCGGCACCGTCTCCATTCCCGCGATTCTCGCTGCGGCGCCGGGAATGGCCGGCTCGACAATCGGCTTCGCGAGCCTGCGCGTCGATACGATGACGGTGCTTTGCCTGCTTCTGTTCGTCGGCGCGATGGGCAAGTCGGCCCAGCTCGGCCTCCACACGTGGCTTCCGGATGCCATGGAGGGTCCCACTCCCGTCAGCGCGCTGATCCATGCAGCGACGATGGTCACTGCCGGCGTGTTCATGGTTTGCCGCCTGTCGCCGATGTTCGAGACGTCGACGACCGCGATGCACGTCGTCACCTGGGTCGGCGCAGCAACTTGCATCTTCGCGGCGACGGTCGGCTGCGCCCAGAACGATATCAAGCGCGTCATCGCTTATTCGACCTGTTCGCAGCTTGGTTACATGTTCTTTGCCGCGGGAGTCGGCGCATACGGCGCCGCGATGTTCCACCTGTTCACCCACGCTTTCTTCAAGGCCCTGCTGTTCCTCGGCGCGGGCTCCGTCATCCATGCCATGCACCACGAGCAGGACATGCGTTATTATGGTGCGCTGCGTAAGGAGATCCCGATCACCTTCTGGGTGATGGTCATCGGTACCCTCGCAATCACCGGTGTCGGGGTCGAAGGGGTCGGGTTCGCGGGCTTCTGGTCCAAGGACGCAATTCTCGAGAGCGCCTGGGCAAGCGGCTCGGTACCGGGAACGATCGCATTCTGGACGGGCGCGCTCGCAGCGCTTCTGACCAGCTTCTACAGCTGGCGCCTCATCTTCCTGACCTTCTTCGGCGAAGCCCGCTGGGGAGCGTCCGAGCATATCCAGCATGCGGTTCACCACGTGCACGAGTTTCCCGACGAGGAGCATGGGGACAGCGCGCACGAAGCAGGTCTGCCGCCTGCCGGAACGGCGGGCTATCATCCGCACGAAAGCCCGCTCACCATGCTCGTGCCGATCGCGTTGCTCGCACTGGGCGCACTCCTTGCCGGTCAGCTCTTTCACACCGTCTTTGTCGATGCCGAGCGTGCGCAGGAATTCTGGCGCGGGACGATCGCCTTCAGCGAGCACCTCGCCCATGCCGCCCATCAATCTCCGCTGTGGGTGAAACTCACGCCGACGATCGTAATGCTGATCGGGCTCTGGATCGCGTGGAACAACTACATCCGGACGCCCGAAGCGCCGCTTGCGTTCGTCCGCCAGTTTCCTGCCGTCTACCGGTTCGTTTCGAACAAGTGGTACTTCGACGAACTCTATGACTTCCTGTTCGTCCGGCCCTCGCTCTGGCTCGGCCGACTGCTCTGGAAGGGCGGCGATGAGGGCACGATCGACCGCTTCGGTCCGCACGGCGCCGCTTATGCCGTCGGGATAGGCAATCGCATCACCGCTCGCATCCAGTCGGGCTATCTCTATTCCTATGCGCTCGTCATGCTGCTGGGCCTGATCGGCGCCGCCAGCTGGGCAATCTGGTGGGCACAGTGACGGGATTGCCATTGCTCACGGTTCTTATCGCCGTCCCGCTGATTGCGGGCGCGATCGCGCTGTTCCTTAGTGCCAATGGCGCGCGCTGGATCGCGCTTGTCGCGACGCTCGTTGACCTCGCCGTCGGCTCCTATCTGTGGCTGCACTTCGATCCGAACGGGCCGCAATGGCAGTTCGTTGAACACGTCGGCCTTGGCGGCGGCGTCAGCTGGGCTTTAGGCATCGACGGCATCGCGCTCGTGCTGATCATGCTGTCGGTGTTCCTGATGCCGATCTGCATCGGGGCGAGCTGGCGCGCGATCGAGAAGCGCGTGCCGGAATACATGGCTGCCTTCCTCTTGATGGAAGCGCTGATGCTGGGCGTCTTTGCCGCGCAGGACCTGTTCCTCTTCTATATATTCTTCGAAGGCGGCCTCATCCCGATGTATTTGATCATCGGTATCTGGGGCGGCGCCGAGCGGATCAAGGCCAGCTACAAGTTCTTCCTCTACACGCTGTTCGGCTCCGTGCTGATGCTGATTGCCATGTTGTACATGGTGCTCACCGCGCACACGACCTTCATCCCCGACCTCATGGCCTACGACTTCCCGGTTGGGGCGCAGAAGTGGCTGTGGCTCGCCTTCTTTGCGAGCTTCGCGGTGAAGATGCCGATGTGGCCCGTCCACACCTGGCTTCCGGATGCTCACGTTCAGGCTCCGACCGCCGGCTCCGTCATTCTCGCCGGCGTACTGCTGAAGATGGGCGGATACGGCTTCATCCGTTTCTCGCTGCCGATGTTTCCCGAAGGGTCGGCGCAGTTCATCCCGCTGATGTTCGTCCTCTCCGGGGTTGCGGTCGTCTACACCAGCCTCGTTGCCCTCGTGCAACGCGACATGAAGAAGCTGATCGCCTACTCGTCGGTCGCTCACATGGCGTTTGTGACTTTCGGCCTGTTTGCCATGAACCGGCAGGGAATTGAGGGTGCAATGATGGTCATGCTCGGCCATGGCCTCGTCTCGGGCGCGCTGTTCCTCTGCGTCGGCGTGGTCTACGACCGCCTGCACACTCGCGAGATCGAGCGTTACGGGGGCCTTTCGGACAATATGCCCGCCTACGCACTGCTGTTCATGGTCTTCACCATGGCCAGTGTCGGCCTGCCAGGAACCAGCAATTTCGTGGGCGAATTCCTCAGCCTGATCGGCACCTATCATGCGTCCAGCTGGGCCGCCGTGGTGGCGACGACGGGTATCATCCTTGGCGCTGCCTACATGCTGTGGCTCTACTGGCGTATCTGCTTCGGCACTCAACGCAATGCTGACGCAGCCGCGATGCCCGACCTCGACATGCGCGAATGGTGGCTGCTCGGGCCGATCGCTGTCGCCGTCTTCTGGATGGGCATCTATCCGGAGAGCTTCCTGCGGCCGATGCGGAACGATGTGGGACGTGTCGTAACGCGCCTCGAGCGCGTTGCACCGAAGGGCGACTCAGCCCTGACGCTCGGCAAGGGAGCCGTCCACATGGACCATGGAGCCACGCACTGATGGGCCGCTTCGCGCCTCTTCTGCCCGAACTGATCCTGTCGATCGGCGGCACGATCCTGATGATGGTCGCGGCATTCACGGGTCGTCGTGGCTCGGGCATCACCAGCTGGCTCGCGGTTGCACTGTTGATTGCCGCTACTGTCGCACTCATTGGTGCTCCTTCGCATGCAGGACCGCTGTTCGACGGCTTTGTCAGTGCCGACCTGTTTGCCAGCTTTGGCAAGGCGATCATGTTCCCGGCGGCTGCCGTAGCCGTCATCGCGGCACACGGCTGGTTCGAGCGCGATGCCGAGCACTCGTCGGAATATGCTGTGCTGATCGTCTTTGCCGCCGTCGGCATGAGCGTGATGGTTTCGGCAACGAGCCTGATCTCGCTCTATGTCGGCCTGGAACTTCAAAGCCTCGCCGCTTACGTGCTCGCGTCGTATCGCCGTACTGACGAGCGTTCCGCCGAAGCGGGCCTCAAATATTTCGTTCTAGGTGCGCTCGCGAGCGGCATCCTGCTCTATGGCATTTCGCTGCTCTACGGATTCACTGGCACGATGAGCTTCAACGGTATCGCCGCGGCGTTCGGCCGTGGCGCGCCGTCACTCGGGCTGCTGTTCGGCCTCGTCTTTATCCTCGCCGGTCTTGCCTTCAAGGCGAGCGCGGTGCCGTTCCACATGTGGACGCCCGACGTCTATGAGGGTGCCCCGACGCCGGTCACAATGTTCTTCGGCACGGCGCCCAAGGCGGCCGCTGTGCTCCTTGCAACGCGGCTATGCCTTGAAGGGCTGGGGCCGGCGACGGATGCCTGGCGGCAGATCGTGATCTTCGCTTCGCTTGCGTCGATCTTCCTCGGGGCTATCGCCGCGTACGGACAGACCAATATCAAGCGGCTGCTCGCTTACTCTTCCATCAACAATGTCGGCTTTGCACTAGTCGGCCTTGCTGCCGCCGGCCCGCAGGGAGCTTCATCGGTCCTGTTCTACATGAGCGTCTACATCGTCATGACGCTCGGAGCGTTCCTCTGTGTGCTCTGGATGCGCGATGCGGACGGCCGTCCGGTCGAGAGCATTGCCAGCCTTTCAGGCCTGTCTCAGACACGGCCGGGGCTCGCGGCCGCCTTCGCGACCTTCATGTTCAGTCTGGCGGGCATTCCGCCGCTGTTCGGCTTCTGGCCCAAGCTGATGGTATTCAATGCGGCCGTTGCAAGCGGTTATATCGCGCTCGCGGTCGCAGCGATCGTTGGCACAGTGATTGGCGCCTATTACTACCTGCGGATCGTCAAGGTCATGTACATGGACGAGCCTGCCGAGCCCTACGCGCGCGCTGACCAGCCCCTCCAGGGGGCGCTGATCCTTGTTTCCGCGCTCTTCGTATCTCCGCTCGGTTATCTCCTCATCGGCCCGATCGGCGCTCTCACTGAGCGGGCTGCGGGAAGCCTCTTCTGACGCGCATCCGGATCGTCGAGCGCACCGGCTCGACCAATACCGACATCATCGCTGATGGGGACGCGGTCGAGGGCGACTGGCTGGTGGCGCTCGACCAGCTGACGGGCAGGGGCCGGCAAGGGAGAGCCTGGATCTCGTCGGCTGGGAATTTCTACGGAAGCACCCTTGTTCGCCTGCGAGAAAGCGATCCGCCGGCTCAAACACTGTCACTGGCCGCCGGGCTGGCACTCATCGAGACGATCGACATTGCCCTGCCTCGCCAGCCTCTCATGCTCAAATGGCCCAATGACATCATGCTGTCGGGCAAGAAGCTCGCCGGAATCCTGCTCGAGCGCAGCGGCGAGCGCATTGCTGTTGGCTTCGGGGTCAATCTTGCCGGTGCGCCGGTCTTGCCAGACCGCAAGAGCGCCTCACTTGGCGGCGCGATTGCTCCTCAGGCTTTCGCGCCTCTGCTCGCCGGCAGCTTTGCCCGGCTGCTCGAGCTGTGGCGACAGAGCGACCCCGCGTCGCTCGCGAAGGCATGGCTGGCGAGCGCTCACCCGCTCGGAACGCCGTTGACCGTCCATTCTTCGGCGGATGAAATCGCGACCGGGCGCTTCGACGGGATCGAGCCTGATGGCGCGCTTCGGCTTCGCTGCGATGACGGGTCATCCACCATAATCCGGGCAGGCGACGTCGAGCTTTAAAAGTCGCTCTTCCCGAAGCGGGCAACGCCCTGGTTGGTGCCTGGGGGGTCGAGGGTGGCGAGATCGAGATCGAGCGGCTCGCCGATCCAATGCGCCAGGGTGGTGTGGTCCGCATGATCATCATTGGTCAGCGGATGTACAAGTGCTCGGAGCCCGGACGCCTCCACGATTGGCAGCAGCCGGCCGAGTGAACGCCGCAGGAAATGAACTTCGAATTGCGGGATTGGATGCGGCCCCGCCTTGCCGTCGGTCAGCCGTCCGACAAAGAGAACCGACGGTTCCGCTCTTAGCCGTTCACGCAGTATTTTCGCGACCGCGCGCTCGCCGCGCTGTACATAGATGTGCGCATGGTAAGGCGCTTCGCCGGTGACGGTCACGTGATCGTCCTTAGTGCCGCTAGTGTAAGTTGTGAACGGCAGCCGACACAGCTAGGGCGCGGCCATGATCATGGCGATCGATGTCGGCAATACGAACCTGGTTTTCGCTCTCGTTGACGAGGGCGAGATCAAGGCTCGCTGGCGCATCGCAAGCGATCCGCGCCGCACTGCCGACCAATATTCGGTCTGGCTTCACCAGCTGCTCGAGCTCGAAGGCTATTCGCGTGATGACGTCGAGGGAGTCATCATCGGCACCGTAGTGCCCCGGGCACTCCACAACCTCGAGGTCCTGTCCGAAAAATACTTTCGCAAGACCCCGGTCGTGGCAGGGCAGGGCGCCGCTTCCTGGCCGCTGCAACTGGATGTCGACGAGCCACAGAATGTGGGTGCCGACCGTGCGCTCAACGCCGTTGCAGCCCACGCCAAATATCCCGGCGACCTGCTCGTAATCGACTTCGGAACTGCGACGACCTTCGACGTCGTGAGCGCGAGTGGCGCTTACAGCGGCGGCATCATCGCGCCGGGCATCAACCTTTCGCTCGACGCGCTCGTGAGCGCTGCTGCCAAGCTGCCGCGCATCGCCATCGAGGCACCAGACACGAGCAGCGTCATCGGCAGAACGACGCAGAACCAGATGCTCATCGGCATCTACTGGGGCTATGTCGCAATGCTCGAAGGCTTGACCGAGAGGATCAAGGCCGAGCTCGGGCGACCCGTGACCGTGGTTGCAACAGGCGGCCTTGCAAGCCTGTTCGACGAGAACACCTCGGTGTTCGACGCCATTGAACCCGATCTCACAATCCAGGGGTTGAACCTGTTGTACGACATTGCGGTGCGCGGCGCGAGATGACTCCAGGCGAGGAATTGCTGTTCGTGGCCCTTGGAGGCTCGGGCGAGATTGGCATGAATGTGAATCTCTACGGCTGCCGCGGCCAGTGGATCATGGTCGATCTCGGCCTCACCTTTGCCGATTCCAGCTATCCCGGCGTCGAACTAATCCTCCCTGACCTCGAGTTCATCGAGAACCAGCAGGAGCGGCTTGCCGGCATCGTCCTCACACATGGGCACGAGGATCACATCGGGGCTCTTCCCTACCTTGCCGAGGAGCTGAAAGCCCCGCTGTTCGCGACGCCGTTCACGGCGGGTCTGATTGCCGGGAAGCTCGAGGAAGAGGGACTGACGGGGCAAGTAAATCTCAATGTCGTCGAGCGGGGCGGAAGCATTGAGCTGGGGCCCTTCCGAGTCACGTTCGTGGCCCTCTCGCATTCGATTCCCGAAGGCAATGGCCTGCTGATCGAAACACCTTTTGGAAGCGTTTTCCATACCGGTGACTGGAAGATCGACGATACGCCGGTGATTGGACAGGCAGCCGATACCGGGACGCTGACCGCCATCGGCGACGAAGGCATTCTCGCGTTGGTTTGCGATTCTACCAACGTGTTCCAGGACAAACCCTCCGGATCCGAGGAAAGCGTTCAAGCCGGCTTGCTCGCCAAGGTTTCGGAAGCAACGGGGCGCGTGCTCGTCACCACCTTCGCGTCCAACGCTGCGCGCCTTGAAACGATCGGTCGCGTCGCACGGGAGACTGGCCGCCAGGTGTGCATTGCTGGCCGATCCCTCGATCGGATTCTTCGCGTGGCGCAGTCGACGGGCTATCTTCTCGACTTTCCGCCGCCCGTCAGTTTCGACGAGGCGATGCGGCTTCCCAAGCGAAACCTGCTGATCATCGCAACGGGGGGCCAAGGGGAGCCTCGCGCCGCGCTCGGCCGAATCGCCGGCGGCACTCACGATCTCAAGCTCAGCGAGGACGATACTGTGATCTTTTCCTCGCGAATCATTCCGGGGAATGAGATCGCCATAGGGCGGATCATGAACCAGCTTTCTGACCTCGGGATCCGCATCGTCACGGAGCGGCAGGCCCATGTCCATGTGTCAGGGCACCCTGGCCGTCCGGAGCTGCTCGAGATGTACAAATGGGTTCGGCCGGACACCGTCGTTCCGGTCCATGGCGAAGCCCGCCACCTTGCCGAGCATGCGCGCCTTGCTCTGGGCCACGGAATTTCGCACGCGGTCGTCCAGAAGAACGGTGACGTGATCCGTCTTTCGCCAGGTGAGCCCAAGAAGGTCGATGAGGTCCGCGTTGGTCAGCTCGTGCTCGACGGCGATGTCATTCTTCCCGCAAACGGATCGACCGTGAACGAGCGCCGCCGGATCGGCTATGGCGGGCTGATCACGGTCGCAATGCCCGTAGGTGAGAACGGCCAGCTCGCCGGCACGCCGCTCATCCGGCCTTTCGGGGTGCCGGTCGAGGAGGATCGCGATGATTTCATTGCCGACGCAACCGATGCCGCGCGGCGCGCCTACAGTCCTGGCGGCGCCGAGGATGCTGTCCGCGAATCCGTTCGACTTGCCGTACGTCGCTGCGCGACGCTTTGGACCGGGAAGAAGCCCCTCGTCGAAGTGATGATGCTGCAGGTCGCCTGACAGTCCATGCAGCTATCGTCGATTATTGCGATCTACTTCCTGTTCTTCGCGTTCAGCGCGTTCCTGCTGCTACCTTTCGGAGTGAGGACTGACGAGGAAGCCGGCACGGCGAGGATCCCAGGCCAGGCGGATAGTGCACCGCACCGCTTCGAACTCAAGCGTCATCTATTGAAGGCGGCTGTGCTCGGCGCCGTCCTGTTTGCGATCTATTATGCGAACTGGAGCTACGGGTGGATCACACCGGACGATCTCGACTTCTATCACAGTCGCTAGCGACGCTTGTCGATCGCCTGCGCCAAGGCCGCGTAGAGCTTGCCCATGTCCGACGACATCAAAGTGACCGCAATCATTCCACCGTCACGCTCGGCGAGCACCCGGCGCAACATCGACTCGAAATCAGTCACATACCGATTGACCGACCGCTGGAATTCGCCATCGCCTTCGTAGTGAGCGCGGATCGCGCGGGTCTCGCTGCCGCCTAGCAGGCGCACGGCGCGACTGGTGAATACGCCGCGGTTACCCTTGAGGTACGAATCCCACGCGCGGTCGTCGATTTCATCGGAAAGGATCTTGCCGACGTCGATCGCAGCCGAGTGCATCGAGTCCATCAATAGCGCGACGCGCTTGGCGAAGACTTCGCTGTCTTTTTCGCGCTGTTCCTTGCTCGTCTGCTGAATATGCGCCTCGAGCGCCGAGGCAGTCTGCCCCAGATTGATCATCTGGCTGGTCAGGCGGTCCGAAGCGACGCGCGCAGACTCAACGGCCTTCGCTGCAACCGTTTCAACCTCGCGCAGCCGGTCTTCGATGCTCTCTCGAATGACCCGCTCGAGTGCCTGGGCAGTCTCTTCGGACAGCTTTCCGGCAGTTTCGGGGATGATGCCCTGTATTGTCTCGCGCGCTCGTTCGGCGGCATGGGCGGCGGCTTCTTTGACCTGCACAAGCGAAGCAATCAGCGCGGGTCCCGTCTCGGAACTGAGGCTTGCAGCCTCGCGCTCAACCTGTGCGAGTGTCGTCGCGAGCAGCGCGAGCTTGGCCTGCGCATCCTCGACGCCGCCGTCGACACTCGAGAGAAGCGACGTGAAGCGCTCGTGCTGCTGTGCAATTTCCGCACTTGTCGAGGACAGCTTCTGATTCGCCTCGGCAGCGGCGTCGCGCAGCCATCCGATATCCGGCTTCGCAGCTGCCGCCGCTTCGGCGAGCAGGTCTGCACTGCCCTGTGCCTCTCCGATCGCCGGCCCAACGTTCTCGCGGATTTCGGTCGCGAGTCGTTCGATGCTGTCGCGAAGGGCGGCGGTGCGTTCGGTAATCGAGCCAATGGCATTATCTTGCGTGCTTGCTTGCGACGCCAGCGTGTCGAGCTCGGTGCGGGCGCGTGTCAACGACTGAAGGAACCGGTTGGCGCGCTCGTCGCCATTCTCTGCAAGCTCGGTGAAGCGCAGGTCGATCAGCGCCAGCCCGCGCTCGATTTCCGCAATCATGGACTGGGAAGCACGCTCCTGCTCAGCGACACGTGCGGTTAGGCCATCAAGCGAACTAGTCGCATGATCAATGTTGGCAGCGAGCGATTCGGCGGCATCCGCGCCGGCTTTCCCAATACCGGCCGACGCCTGGGTAACAAGCGCCGCTACGGCCGCCGATTGCACGTCGATACCGATCCTGATCTGGTCGAGCGTCTCGGACGTACGGCCAAGAAGAGCGTCGAGCGTGCCCGAATAGGCCGCCTCGGCTTCGCCAACGCGAGTCGCGGCGGCCGCGCTACCTGCTTCGATTTCCGAAAGCCGCGAGGCGAGCCGTCCCGTCACCTCGGTGATGATCACGTCGGTGTTCTGCGTGCGCTCGGCCAGGTCGCTGACCTGCTGTCCGAGAGCTTCGGCCTTGCCGATCGATTCGCTTCCCACCGAGCGCAGCTGGTCCGCCACGGACCTCGCAGTCAGTTCCGCTCGCGGCAAGTCATCGAGGAGGACGGCAATGTCGTTCCGAGCTGATTCGGCTGCACGATCGAGCGCTTCGCCATGGGAGCGCAACCTCTCGGTGCTGTTGTCGAACTCGCGCGTAATTCCGCCAAGCTTGCCGGTCGCTTCATCACCGAGCTGCATCAGATGTTTCGAGATCATCGTCAGCTCGGTCCTGCTGTCATTGATCCGCTGCGACAGAACCTGAAGCAGCGCTTCGAGGCCGCGCGTCTCCCCGCGCATGGCGACCACTGAACGCGTGAAACGTTCCGCTTCCTTGCGGCGAGTGCGACCGAACATCAGCCATACGAGACCGATCAGAGCAAGCGGGCCGGTGGCTAGCGCAACCCATTGCGCGATGAGTGGCGAGGTCAGCGGTTGTCCGCCAAGCGTTCGGCCTGCGGACCATGCCGCATAGGCCATCCACAATGCAGCAAGGATGACGAGCCCCGTACCTAGCACTTGCCGGCCGCCGCTTCCGCGCTCTTCAGCTGTCTGCTCGCGCCATTGCCCTTCGTCGAAGGACGGTTCGACGAAATCGGCGGCCGCGCTCAGCAGCTCGACGGGTTCTGCCTGGTCGTTTGCTTGCCGCAAACGTTCGGCGCGCTTGGGTGTGGGTGTCATCGCAACTAGCAGTTTATCATCTTTGACGGTGCGCGAAAGCGATTAGAGAGGATAGGCGACGAACGGGGGAGGGGTGTTCGCTTCAATGGCCATTGGCGCGATGATCGGGGCTTATCAGGAAGACGATAGCGGCGGCTTGCGGGCGCTGCTCCCGCTCGCCGGCCGCACGCTCTTAGAATATCAGGTCCGCTGTGCAGCGGCTGCCGGGGCGGCCCCGGTCGTCGTCGTCGTGGAACGAGTCCCGCAGGCACTTCAGGATGCGTTCGAACGACTGCGGCTCGACGGCATCGGCGTCTTTCCTGTCAGCGATGTCAATGAAGCAGTGAGCCGATTTGAAGCAGGCTCGGCAATCCTGTTGGTCGGCGACGGGATCGTTCCGCCTGTCGATCTCGTTGCCGCCCTTGCCGCTGAACCGGACTCCGCCGTCGGGATCGTCCCGGATGACGAGCAGCACGAAGCGTTCGAGCGGATCGATGCCCATTCTCGATGGGCCGGTGTTGCGGTGGTCAATGCGAAATTGCTCGGATCGACCGCAGCGATGCTGGGCGACTGGGACGTTCAGTCGACCTTGCTGCGCCGAACCATCCAAGAAGGCGCGCGAAGGCTAGTCGCCAAAGATACAGGAGGCGAGCCATTGCTTGCCGAGCGCGCCGACCAGCTCGCCGATTTCCAGCGACGGCTCGTTCACTCCTCGCGAGGTGGCCGCAACGATGCGGCGAGCCGGTTCGTCCTTCCGTGGGCCGAAGACATGGCGACCGAACAGCTTATGGAAACGCAGCTGCGGCCGGCATGGCTGGTCTGGGCGGCGCTCATCCTGACGATTGTCGGCGCGATCTGCTTTACCCGCGGCTGGCTCGGCGCTGGCCTTGTCCTTCTCGTTCTTTCAACACCGCTCGACCTCATCGCGGCACGCCTCGCGACGATCCGACTGCGACCGCTTCCTACCCGGATGATATCGCGAATCGCGCTCTGGCCCGCGGGCGGCATTGCGCTGCTTGCAATCGGGCTCTGGGAGACACGGCACGGGACTGGCTGGGGCTCGCTGATCACGGCCGCGGCCGCTTGCGCGTTTGGCGAGGCGATGCGCTTGGAGAAAGCGGCAATGCCCCGGGGTG
Organism: Sphingomicrobium sp.; assembly: GCA_045811185.1. GTDB lineage: Bacteria > Pseudomonadota > Alphaproteobacteria > Sphingomonadales > Sphingomonadaceae > Sphingomicrobium. The sequence goes on along the minus strand of JBJMUN010000081.1, from coordinate 35,295 downwards.
GCGAGCTCTGGCTCTTCTCTCGCCGCAATGCTGTTTTCCTCGCGATTCCGTTTGCGCTTGGCGGAGTATGGACCGCCTATCTGATCGCGCTGCTTTTCTATGCTGCGCTGTCTTTCTTCATCGTCCAGCGAGTCCGCCATTCGCCGGCCGAGTTGACGCGAAGTTAACTCAAATCGGATAACCCGTGCGCGATGATGCCCGAGGAATGGCCGATCGCCGCTTTTGCAGCGGACGACAACGCGCCCGCGCGCTTTGTGGGCCGAGGGCGGCTGGCCACGGTCCGCCGCGATTTCTTCCTCAACCCGGCGAAGCGCCTGACTGAGCAGGAGCGGGCATTGATGACTGCCATGCTTCATTGCCTCGTAGGCGATGTCGCGGCTGCAGTTCGTGCTGCGCTGCCTGGCGGGCGGGTCGCTGCGAATGATGAGAGCGACACGGCGCTGATCGCGACGCTGACCGCATCCGGGCTGCTGGACGAACCCGGCCTTATGACGCTCCTTCTCCGTCGCGCCGACGAGGAGCGAATTTCGACCGCGGCGCGAGCACGCAGTGGAAGGCGCGAGGCGCGCGTGCTGCAGGGACTGGTCAGCCACGATTATGGCGCAGTCGCCGCGGCGGCGATGGCGCTGATCCTAGGACGGGGCCGCCGCCGAGACCGTTTTGGCCAGTGCCTTCTTGCATTCGACGACCTTTCCGAGGCGAGCGCAAACTCGCTTGTCCAGGCGGTTGCCGCGGGCTTGAGAGCGGAGCTGGCCGCTAAGCGCGGTGCATCTGTCGCCGATATTGAACTATCCGAGGCCGCCGATCAGGTGCTCGAGCAGCGCGACGAAGAACGTGGCACTGATTCGCTGACAACCGCCCTCGTTCATTTCCTGGACGAAGCCGGGGGACTTACTGACGAACTAATCCTGGCTGCGGCGAATGAAGGAGAGATCGGCTTTGTCGCAGAGGTCGTGGCGCGGCGAGCGGGGGTGCCGACTGATTCGGCGCTGGACGAACTGCTCTCCGGCGTGTCCGGGCATGTCATGGGCCTGCTCCGCGCAGCCGGAATATCGCGCGAGCTGGGTGCGGGCCTGCTTGGTGGCATAGGAGATTTGCTCGGTATCGCCGACGCTGGCGCTGCTATCTCCATCTTCGACAGGATGACCGACGCGGAAGTCCAGACGGCGCGGTCCTGGCTTTTGACGACACCGGCTTACCGCGCCGCCCTCGATCGATTGGGCCAAGGTCGTGGCTAGCGCGCCTTTTGAGCCACGGCCGGTACTGGGCCGCCTTGACCGGGCCGGCCGACTGGTTTCCGCAGACGCGGAGCTCGAGGCATTACAGCGCGAGGCAGGATCAAGCCTCGGACAGCCACTTGCGTTGCCACAGATTGCGGCCGTCGCCCAACTCGCTCGCAAGCTGCGAACGCCCGTTTCACGTCCGGCTCTCGCCGCTTCGACCGATTACGACATCGAGCTTTGGGTCGAGGCCAAGCCCGAAGGCGACGATATTTCGCTCTCGCTTCATGGTTGGACGCAGCGCGCGCCCGCCGGTCCGCGGCTCGCAGCGATCCTCGGCGGCGGCGTCGAGACGGAAACTGGCGGCTCCCGAAATGAATGGGCTGCCGACGAGGAGCTGCGGATCATCTCGCTGTCGGCAGACCTTGCCGAGTTACTGGGAGTAGAGCCGGACAGCGTTGCCGGGCAGGCGTTGACTCGCGTCGTTCGCCTTGAGGAAGATGAAGCGGGCGAGATGCCACTGATCAGCGCGCTTGCTGCTCGTCGTGGTTTCACCGGACAGCACGCCCGCAGCCGCGCGGACGAAACCCGAAGCGTGATCCTGAGCGGAGAGGTTGTCACAGGCGCCGATGGCAGCTTCGCCGGCTTCCGCGGATCCGTCGACGCTAATGGGACGGCAGGTCCAGCGCCGACTGCTCGCACGGCAGCATTCGACCATGCCCTCGACGAGGTGCTTCGCTCCCCTCTCGACCGCATCATCGAAAGCGCCGAACGGATCATGGAACGTTCCGAAGGGCCCCTTCGCAGCGATTATGCGAGCTACGGTAACGACATCGCGGCGGCCGCCCGGCACCTGCTATCCGTGCTCACCTCGATGAGCGAGGAGCCGGCCCAGGCCGGTTCGTCGATCGACCTTGCCGCGCTCGCAGCGGAAGCGGTCGTGATGCTCGACGCTCCCGCCGGCGAGCGAGGCGTCCGCATTGAGCCCGAAGGCAACGAGAACTTGCCGGCGAGGGGCGAACAACGTGGAGTCATCCAGATATTGGTGAACCTGATCGGCAACGCCATCCGCCACTCTCCCGAGGGCGCAAGGGTTCGGCTGGTCTTCTCGCGCACGGCGGGCACGGCCTCAGTCACCGTGACCGATGAAGGTCCAGGCATCGCGCCTGCCGACCAGCAACGAATATTCGAACGCTTCGAGCGCGCCGACACGAAGGAAGGGGGCACCGGCCTGGGTCTCGCCATTTCCCGCCGGCTAGCACGCTCGATGGGCGGCGATGTGACGCTCGACAGCGCCCTTGGCGAGGGAGCGCGCTTTACCTTGACCTTGCCAGCCGCCTAACGTCGATCGCAGGGCACGTAATCACGCTGCGTCGCGCCGGTGTAGAGCTGGCGCGGGCGGCCGATTTTCTGGTCGGGATCCGCGATCATCTCGTTCCACTGCGCGACCCACCCGACGGTGCGCGCGAGCGCAAAGAGGGCGGTGAACATGTCGGTCGGGAAGCCGATCGCGTTCAGGATGACGCCTGAATAGAAATCGACGTTCGGGTAGAGCTTCTTGTCGATGAAATAATTGTCGTTGAGCGCAATGTGCTCAAGCTCCTTGGCGACGTCGAGCACGGGGTCGGAGATGTTGAGCTCCTTGAGGACCTCGTCGGCAGTCGCCTTCATCACCTTCGCGCGTGGGTCGAAATTCTTGTAGACCCGGTGGCCGAATCCCATCAGCCGGAACGGATCGTCCTTGTCCTTCGCCCGGGCGATATATTCGGGGATGCGCTTCACGTCGCCGATCTCGCGCAGCATGTTGAGCGCTGCCTCGTTGGCGCCGCCGTGCGCGGGACCCCACAGGCACGCGATGCCCGCCGCAATGCATGCAAACGGGTTCGCTCCCGACGAGCTCGCCAGACGAACCGTCGATGTCGACGCGTTTTGCTCATGGTCCGCGTGCAGGATGAAAATGCGACGCATCGCATTTTCGATGATCGGGTTGACCTCGTAGGGCTCCGCCGGGACGCCGAACGTCATTCGCAGGAAGTTGCCGGTGTAGGACAAGCTGTTCTGGGGATACATGAACGGCTGACCGACAGAATATTTGTAGGCCATCGCGACCAGCGTCGGCATCTTCGCAATCAGCCGGTGCGATGCGATCATCCGCTGTTCGGGATCGGTAATGTCCGTGCTGTCGTGGTAGAAAGACGACAGGGCGCCGACAACGCCGCACAGGATCGCCATCGGGTGTGCGTCACGCCGGAACCCTCGAAAGAAGGTGGCGAGCTGCTCGTGGACCATCGTGTGGCGGCTGATCGTGTAGACGAAGGTGTCGAGCTCGCTTTTCCTCGGAAGCTCGCCGTGAAGGAGGAGGTAGGCGACCTCCATGAAGGTCGAATTCTCCGCAAGCTGGTTGATCGGATAGCCACGGTGGAGGAGGACGCCTTTTTCACCGTCGATATAGGTTATCGCGCTCTTGCAGCTGGCCGTCGACGTGAAGCCAGGATCGTAGGTGAACAGGCCGGTCTCGGCATATAGCTTGCGGATATCAACGACTTCCGGACCGACCGAGCCGTCGAGCACGGGGAATTGGTGGTTGGATCCCTCGACACCCAGGGTCGCTACATTGTCGGTCATTCATTCGGCTCCATCTGGTCGGCGATGCGGGCGAGGCTTTCGTCCCGGCCCAACAACGCGAGCACATCAAAAATCCCCGGAGATGTCGTGCGCCCCGTGAGGGCAGCGCGAAGTGGCTGAGCAAGCTTTCCGAGCTTCACGCCGCTGCCCTCCGCGACCTCGCGGATGGCCGCCTCTAACGACGCTGCGTCCCACTCTGCAAGAGCGCTGAGGCGATCATGCACCGAGCGAAGCGTTTGGCGCGCCTCGCCGGTCAACAGCGCGGCCGACGCTTCATCAACGTCGAGCGGACGCGCCGCGAACAGGAAGCGTGCTCCGTCGGCGAGCTGATTAAGCGTGTGCGCCCGGGCCTTCAGCTCAGGCATGGCGCGAAGAAGCAAGGCCTGCTGCTCACCAGCGAGGCCAAGTAACGGCGCGACGAGGTCTGCGAGGCGCATGTCGTCGGCCTCCCGGATGTAATGTCCGTTAAGATTCTCGAGCTTCTTGAAGTCGAACCGCGACGGCGACTTGCCAACCTGCGCTAGATCAAACCATTCGATCGCCTGCTCGCGGCTGATGATCTCGTCGTCGCCATGTCCCCACCCGAGCCGCAGAAGATAGTTGTTAACCGCTTCGGGGAGGAGTCCCAACTCGTCCCGATACGCGTCCACCCCCATGGCGCCGTGGCGTTTGCTGAGCTTGGCGCCGTCAGGCCCGTGGATCAGCGGCACATGGGCATAAGTGGGCTCGGGCCAGCCCATGGCGCGGATGATCGCCAGCTGCCGGAAAGCGTTGTTCAGATGGTCGTCGCCGCGGATCACGTGAGTGACCCCCATGTCGTGATCGTCCACGACGACCGCAAGCATGTAGGTCGGCGTGCCGTCGGAGCGAAGCAAAATGAAGTCGTCGATCTCGGCATTCTGGACGGTCACTCGGCCCTGGACCTCGTCGAGGATCGCCGTTTCCCCCTCGTGCGACGCCTTGAGGCGAATGACGAACGGCTTGTCGCCCTGTTCGTCCGAGACGTCGCGCCACGGACTGTTGATCCGAAATGGCTTGCGTTCAGCTTTCGCCTTCTCCCGCTGCCCGGCGAGCTCCTCCTGCGTCATGTAACAGCGATACGCCGAACCACGCTCCAGCAGGCGGTGAGCAATCTCGGCATGACGGGCCCAGAACTGCGACTGATAATATTCATGGCCGTCCCAATCGAGGCCGAGCCAGCGCATTCCGTCGATGATCGCGTCAATTGCTTCCTTCGTGGAGCGGATTCGGTCGGTATCCTCGATGCGCAGAAGGAATTTGCCGCCGGTATGGCGCGCATAGAGCCAATTGAACAACGCAGTCCGCGCGCCGCCGATATGCAGGTATCCCGTGGGCGAGGGGGCGAACCGCGTGACGACGGGCCGCGACGTTTCACTTGCGCTGGTCAAAGTTTCTCCGCTTGCGCTGGTGCGCGCTGTCCTCATCTGTTCATGCTGCAATGCAACGGACGAGCGCCCCTAACATAGGGGAAGCGCCTCTTCCACAGCGTGTTCAGGTTATTGGAACATGACGATTTTGGGTTCTTAACGAGGAGCGGGAAAACCTCCTCGAGCGCGAGCGCGAACGCCGCCTATTGGCCGCTGCGCTCTAGGCCGGTCCGGCGCAGTACGGCATATCGGCGTCCATCTCCGCGGCGGGAGCCTCGTTTCAGTAGCGGCGGATGAGCCCGGCCAGGCGTCCCTGGATCTTCACCCGGCTCTCGTCATAGCGCTGCGGTTCGTACCGGCTGTTCGCCGGATCGAGCCGGATCATTCGACCTTCGCGGCGGTAGGTCTTGAGCGTCGCTTCCTCATTGTCGATCAGGGCCACAACAATCTCGCCGTCCCGGGCGCTGTCGACCTTTCGGATCAGCGCAAAATCGCCGTCGAGTATCCCCTCATCCACCATCGAATCGCCGGAGACTTCGAGCGCGTAATGTTCTCCGGCGCCGAGAAGCGCCGCAGGAACGGCAAAGCACTCCGTGCCCTGCAACGCCTCGATCGGCGTGCCGGCGGCAATGCGGCCGTGCAGCGGGATTTCCATCGTGTCGTTAGCCGGTGCCGCGATAGCTGGGCGAAGTGACGTGACGGTCGTCGACGGGCGTGTTTCGGGAAGCTTCACCACCTCCAACGCACGCGCGCGGTTCGGCAGCCGACGGATGAACCCGCGCTCCTCAAGTGCCGAGATCAGCCGGTGCACCCCGGACTTCGATTTCAGGTCGAGCGCCTCGCGCATCTCGTCAAAGCTGGGACTGACGCCGCCTTGCTTAAGGCGCTCGTCGATGAAGAGCAGCAATTCACGCTGCTTGGCGGTGAGCATCGGCCGTCACTCCCCCGAAAAGAACGAACGGAGAACTTTTAGGCAACAAAACTGCCTTGGTCAAGCGGCCGATCAGCTGCCGCTGGTAAGGAGCCGAGTCCTGAAGGCCTCGATCGCGCCCTGGTTGCGTTTGACCTTCAGCTCGCGCTTCAGGTCGGCAATGAACTGCTGGGCATAATCCTGCGACGCAGCCTGGCTCAATTCGCTCTGCATCTGGGTAATGAGCCCTGGTGCCGAGAGCGCGTTTCCGGGCGTGATCTTGTTTACCTTCACCACGAAGAACCCGCCGCCCTGCGGATAGGGCGCCATGCGGCTCTTGCCCGCGCCAACGGTGAACAACAGCTTCAGCGCCCCCGGAATATTCCCCTGCGCGTCGGCAATCTGGATCCGCCGGGCAGCGATCGCGCGAGCAGGTGGAATCCCGACGCCCGCGGCCTTAATCGCGTCGGCCAAGCTTACAGTGCCCGTGGCTCTTGCCGCGACCTGCGTAGCGGCCGCGCGAGCGCGCTGTGTTGCTTGTTCGTTGATCCAGTCCGCCGCGACCTCGTCATGTATGCTTGCAAGCGGCGCGGGCGCGGCTGGTACCACCTGAGCCGGTGACACCACGGCGTAACCGGCATCGCCGGTAAGAGCGACAACTTCGGGCGGGTCGTTGGGCGCAATCTCGAAGCCCGTCTTCAGCGCGGGAGCGAGCTCGGGCGGCAGCTTGAACGAAGCATTGGTCCTCGAGGTGCCGTTTGCGATGATCAGCGGGGTACTGCTGACGGTCAGCTTGGCAGCGGCAACCGCTTCGGTGAAGTTGCTGCCGTCGTCGACCGCATTCTGTACCTTGTCGACGAGGTCCTCGATCGCTCCCCTGCGCTTGTCGGCGTTGAGCTTCGCGGCAATCTCGCTACGTGCCTGCTCGAGCGTCTTGCCACCGCCGGCCTTGATCGAATCGACCTTGGCGATGACCCAGCCGAAATCGGACTGAACCGGGCCGACTACGGAACCGGAAGGGGCCGCGAATACCGCCTGGGCGGCCTTGTCACCCGCAACTCCCGCATATGCCGCTCGAGTCTGGTCCTTCAGAGTGGTGACCGCAGCGTTCGCTCCAGCGGGGGCTGCGGCCGCTTGCAAGGTGGCTCCGGCATTGGCGCGCTTGGCGATCGCGTTCGCCGTCCCCTGGTCCTGCACCACCACCTGGCTGAGGGAGCGAATGTCGCTCGGCGCATAGGTCGCCTTGTTGGCGTTGTAATAGGCCGTGATTTCCTGATCGGACGCTGAAGCACCGGCGACCTGCTCCGGCCCGATGCGCGCAATGCGGATCACGCGCTGTTCGGGAATCGTGTAGCGGGCCCGATTGGCTGTATAGTATTGCTGCAACTGCGCATCAGTTGGCTTGAGGCCAGTCTTGAACAGCTCGGTGGGGACAATCGCCACTTCTCCCTCACGCTGCTCCAGCATCATCGACGCAAAGGGTGTCGCCATTCCGACCGGGATTCGGGCATTGGTGACGACCGGAGTGAGCAGCAGCCGCTGCAGGAGGCCTCCTGCGAGGATTTGCCGTACCTGGGAATCCGTCAGCCTCTGCTGCGCCAGGAATTGCTGGTAGGCCTGCTCGCTGAACTGGCCGTTCAACCCCTTGGTGCCGGGAATTTGCGCAATCTCGGCGTCGACAAGCCGCTTGGAGAGCGGGAATCCATACTTGTCGGAAAAAGCGATCAAGCTGCGCTGGTCGATCAGCGCGTCAAGGATCGCGGGAAAGTCGCCGATGATGCTCGCATAATCCGCCTCAGCCCGCTGCTGGCGCGCTTCCTGCAGGCGGCGCTGCATCGCGTCGCTAACTTCACGCTCGCTGATTTCCTGATTGCCGACTTCCGCAAGGGTGCCGCTGCCCATGCCGAGCCCGATCTGGCCCGAGCCGAAGTTCGAAATGTCGGCAATGGCGAAGCCGGCGAGAATGGCGATCAGCACGAATGCCATGACGCCAGTGCCGATCTTTGACTTGGAAACGCGACGGAAGAAGGAGAGCATCGGGATCCCGGTGCGAATGGAAGTTGGCCGTGCTTTAGGGGGCGGGCTGGCATGCATCAAGCCGCGTCGCTAGGGGCGCTGAAAAGGGAGCGGGAATGTCAGTGAAGAAACTGGTTGCCGGCAATTGGAAGATGAACGGCGTGTCTGCGGATTTGGACCAGATCCGGGCCATCGCCTCGGCCTCCCGAGGCTATGAGGACGTTGACGTCGCGCTGTGCGTGCCGACGATCCTGATTGATCGTGCGGCGCGGGCCGTGCCTGGCTTTTCGATTGGAGGACAGGATGTCCATCATGCCGAAAAGGGCGCGCATACGGGCTGCACCTCTGCGCTCATGCTCCTCGATGCCGGTGCGAGCCTCACGCTCGTTGGACACAGCGAGCGGCGTGACGCGCAGCGTGAAAGCGATGCGGAGGTGAAAGCCAAGGCCGAAGCGGCGCTCTCGGTGGGACTGAACGCCATCGTCTGCGTCGGCGAGAGCCTCGACATCCGCGAGCTCGGCAGTGCCGTTGAAACGGTCATGGGTCAGCTGGACGGCTCGCTCCCACGGAGCCTCGAAGGCGAAGCCGAGCTGGCGATCGCGTACGAGCCGATCTGGGCTATCGGTACCGGCAAGATCCCAACCGCCCCGGATATCGCACAAATGCATGCTGCGATCCGCCGTAAGCTTCGCGAACGCTTTGGCAGCGCCGGAGCGGGCATCAGAATTCTCTATGGAGGGTCGGTCAAGGCGTCGAACGCGAAAGAGATATTCGCGATCGCTGACGTTGACGGCGCACTGGTTGGAGGCGCGAGCCTGAACGTCGAGGATTTCATTCCGATCGTCGCTGCCGCTTCGGGCAGGTAAGCAGTCATTCAGTTTCGACTCACCATCGATTCGGCAAAGTGCAGATCCAACACGGGAAAGGACCTATGCGACTGATTCTTTGTACATTCGGAGCCCTCGGCCTTGCAGTTGCCGCTCCTGGCGCGGCTCAGTCCGTCGGCATGCAGATCGTGGATACCGCCGGCGCTCCGGTCGGCACGGTCACTGCGATTCAGGGCGAGAACGTCCAGATCAAGACGGACAAGCACGAAGCGCTGCTGCCCAAGGCGAGTTTCACCCTCAGCAATGGCAAGCTGCTGTTCGGCATGACGCAGGCGCAGTTAAACGCGAAGATCGAAGAGAGCGCGGCCTCCTCCCAGAAGGCGGTGGTTGCGGGCGCGACCGTGAACGGCTCCGCCGGTGCCGCGCTGGGCAAGATCGAGGCCGTCGACGGCGGCCAGGTCACGGTTTCGCTGAATTCGGGCAAGCGTATCCAGCTGCCGAGCACCGCGCTTCGTGGCAACGCCGACGGGACGGTATCGATCGGTTACAGTGCCGAGCAGCTCGACGCACTGGTGAATGGTAGCGCTTCTAAGGAAGAGACCAAGTAAGCGCAGTTGAAAGGATGCGCGGCGCCGACTAAGTCGCGCCGCGCACTCTTTTTTTTGAAAGCCCGACATGTTCGCCTTCCTGCTGATTGTTCAGACCCTTATCGCTGTCACTCTCATCAGCGTCATACTGATGCAGCGCTCGGAGGGTGGCGGGCTCGGTGTTGGCGGCAGTTCGTCAGGTTTCATGACGGCGCGGGGTGCGGCGGACTTTCTTACTCGCTCGACCGCTGTTCTGGGCGGTCTCTTCATTGTCCTGTCGATCGTGATGGCCGCGATCGCCGGCGCCACGCGAGAGCCGACCAAGATCGACACTTCCCTCGCCGGAAAGACGGCGCCTGCGCAGCAGACGCAGCCGGTTCAGCCGGCGCCGGCGACGCCTGACCAGAATCAGCAGGCACCCTCCGTTCCGCTCGCGCAATAACCAGCTGAACTGAATTTTTTTCCGCCGTGGGTTGCGCCCGCGGCGCTTGTCCCCCTAAGCCTCAACTCCCATGGCGCGGTTCATATTTGTCACCGGCGGCGTGGTCTCATCGCTTGGAAAAGGCCTCCTTTCGGCGTCCCTCGGGGCGCTTCTCCAAGCGCGTGGCTACAAGGTCCGCATTAGGAAATTCGATCCCTATCTCAACGTGGATCCGGGGACGATGTCCCCGTATCAGCACGGTGAAGTCTACGTGACCGATGACGGCGCGGAGACCGACCTCGACCTTGGTCACTATGAGCGCTTCACCGGCGTTTCGTCGCGCCAGTCGGACAATATAACGACCGGTCGTATCTACAGGGACATCATCGCGCGGGAGCGGCGGGGCGACTATCTCGGGGCTACTGTGCAGGTCATCCCGCACGTGACCAACGCCATCAAGGAATTTGCGCTCGCCGAGACTGACAATTGCGATTTCGTCATCTGCGAGATCGGCGGGACTGTCGGCGACATCGAAAGTCTACCGTTTATCGAATCGATCCGTCAGCTCAGGAACGATCTTGGACGCGGCAATTCGGTAAGCGTTCACACGACGCTCGTTCCCTGGATCGCCGCCGCAGGCGAGCTCAAGACCAAGCCGACGCAGCAGTCCGTGCGCGAGATCGCCAGCTTGGGCGTGCAGCCGGAGGTTTTGCTCTGCCGTTGCGACCGACCGCTACCCGAATCCGAGCGCGAGAAGATCGCCTTGTTCTGCAATGTCCGGAAATCGGCGGTGATTCCGGCGCTCGATGCGCGCAATATCTACGACGTGCCGCTTCAGTATCACGAAGCTGGCCTCGACGACGAAGTGCTCTATGCCTTCGGGATTACCGATGCGCCGCGGCCTGATGTCGGCCGCTGGAACGAGATCATGGATCGCATCGATCATCATGATAGCGAGGTTACAATCGGCGTCGTTGGCAAATATGTCGGCCTTCCGGACGCCTACAAAAGCCTGCGCGAAGCGCTCGTTCATGGCGGGATCGCCAATCGCGCCAAGGTCAAGATCGAGTGGATTGACGCCGAGATCTTCGAGCATCCCGAATCCGACATCGTCGCCGAGCTCGAACCGCTTCACGGCATCCTCGTGCCGGGCGGCTTCGGTGAGCGCGGCAGCGAAGGCAAGATCGCAAGCGTCAAGTTCGCGCGCGAACGTGAAATCCCCTTCTTCGGTATTTGTCTTGGCATGCAGATGGCGTGCATCGAAGGCGCGAGGAACCTCGCCGGCATTTCGAAGGCATCGACGACAGAGTTCGGTGACACGCCTGAACCCGTTGTCGGCATGATCACTGAGTGGATGAGCGAGGAGGGGCTCCAAAAGCGCGCGGCGGGCGGAGATCTCGGCGGCACGATGCGTCTTGGCGCTTATCCCGCCAAGCTTGACGGCAACAGCCGTGCCCGCTCGCTTTACGGCTCGGACGAGATAAGCGAGCGTCATCGCCATCGCTACGAAGTCAACATCCACTATCGCGATGCGCTCGAGAAAACAGGACTGATCTTCTCCGGTATGTCGCCCGACGGGCAATTGCCCGAAATTGTCGAACGGCCGGAGCACCCTTGGTTCATTGGTGTCCAGTTCCATCCTGAGTTGAAGAGCCGGCCATTCGAGCCGCACCCGCTTTTTGCGGGATTCATCGAGGCCGCGGTCAAGCAGTCGCGATTGGTGTGACCTACCAAGAGCAGGTGGTCGCGCTCGCGAGCTGCTTTAACCAGCTGTAGGAACGCGTCCCCAGGTCGTCCGTTACGCGCCCGACACTAAGGGAGATTATCATGCTTCTGACGATCGCGATCATCCTGCTGATCCTGTGGGCGCTCGGCTTCTTCGCTTTTCACGTGGCTGGTGGTCTCATCCACCTTCTGCTCATCATTGGCGTCATCGTGTTGATCTGGAACTTCGTCGCAGGTCGCCGCGTCGTTTGAACTTCGCTCGTCATGCCAGCGTTGCGAGCCGCGTTTGCCCGCCCTAGATGCTTGGCATGACTAACAGCATTTCGACGCGCGTGGCCGTGCTCGGCTCCGGCCCGGCCGGCCTTACTGCCGCAATTTACGCGGCGCGCGCAGGCCTCGGCCCGGTTGTCATTCAAGGTATCCAGCCGGGCGGCCAACTCACCACGACTACAGACGTCGAGAATTACCCCGGCTTCCGTGACGTGATCCAGGGCCCTTGGCTCATGGAAGAAATGCAGGCGCAGGCTGAACATGTCGGTACAAAGATCGTCTGGGACCACATTACCGGGGTGGATCTTTCGCGACGTCCGTTCCGGCTCAGCGGTGACGGCGGAGCCCAGTATTTCGCTGACGCGCTAATCATCGCCACGGGCGCTCAAGCCAAATGGCTGGGGCTTCCATCGGAAGAGCATATGAAGGGCAGGGGCGCTTCGGCCTGCGCAACCTGCGACGGCTTTTTCTACCGCGGCAAGAAGGTTGCGGTCATCGGCGGCGGCAACACGGCAGTCGAGGAAGCCCTCTACCTTACCAACCACAGCCATGACGTCACGCTGATCCACCGCCGGGATTCGCTTCGTGCGGAAAAAATTCTTCAGGACCGGCTGTTCGCGAACCCGCACATCGACGTGATCTGGGACAGCGAAGTCGTCGAGTTCGTGGGGGGCGGCGAGCCTGAGGCTCTCGTCGGCCTCGACATTCGTAACAAGCGCACCGGCGAGGTCAGCCGCGTCGCGGCAGACGGTGCTTTTGTCGCAATCGGCCATCAGCCCGCGACCGAGTTGTTCAACGGCCAGCTCAAGCTCGACGAGGAAGGCTATATCGTTGTCGAGTCCGGAACGACCCGGACAAGCGTCGAAGGCGTGTTCGCCTGCGGTGACGTCATGGACAAGATCTACCGCCAAGCGGTGACCGCGGCGGGGACCGGATGCATGGCGGCGCTTGATGCGGAGAAGTATCTTGCGGCCCAGGAATATGACGCGATAGCCGCCGAGTAGGCGTCAGGGGGGAGGGGGATTTGAAGCCAGTCGGACCGATCCCGTCCCATTTCACGACGTCGGGTGACAGCCATCTGCTGATTGGCGGCTACCGTGCCGAAGAGCTGGTCGCGGAAGCGGGCGGCACACCGCTCTTCGCTTACGACAACAACATCGTCGGCGCGCAGATCGCTCGGTTCAAGGGCGCCATGACCGATGGCATTGCGCTCAATTATGCCGTCTCTGCAAACCCTTACCAGCCGTTGCTTGAGTTTCTCGGGCGGTATGTCGACGGTTTCCGCATTGTCTCATTGGGTGAGCTGCGACACCTGCAGGAGGCCCGTCTCGACGGCATTCCGATGAACTTCGCCGGTCCCGGCAAGCTCGACGTGGAGCTCGAAGCCGCTGTTGTCGCCGGCGCAACGATAAGCATCGAGAGCGAGGGCGAAGCGGTTCGGGCTATCCGCGCCGCCGAGCGGGTAGGCGTGAAGCCCAAGATTTCTGTGCGCGTCACGCCGCCTTTCAGCATAGAAAGCGGGCACGTGACCTTGATCTGCTCGGCGAGCCCGTTTGGCGTTGATGCCGAGCGAGTCCCAGCCGTCGTGCACGGACTGATCGAAGCGGACGTAGACTGGCGCGGCCTTCACATGTTTGCCGGAGCCCAGTGCCTCGATGCAAAAGCCCTTGCGGAGGTCCATCGACTGACCGTCGCCCATGCAGGAGAGATCGCCGAGGCAATCGATGCGCCGATCCCCGAGCTCAACCTCGGCAGCGGCTTCGACATTGCCTGCCGTCCAGGAGACGAGCCGCTCGACATCGACAGGGTCGCCGCGGAGCTCAACCGCACCTTGTGCAACGCCCACTCGCTCCTCGCGACGACGCGCTTCACGATCGAGCTTGGTCGCTGGCTCGTCGGTGAGTCCGGCGTCTACCTCACACGCGTCCTTGATCGCACTGAAAGCTGCGGCAAGACCTTCCTTACGACAGATGGCGGCGGCCACCACCTGATCGGCGCTACGGGCGGACTTGGCGAACGGGGGATGTCCAACTTTCCGCTCGCTGTCGCCAACCGCTTCGGCGATCGACCGGACGAGGAAGTCACCGTCACCGGGTGCCTTTGCACCCCCTTTGACCTGCTTGGGGACGAGGTGGAGCTCCCGCGGGCCGAGGAAGGCGACCTCATCGCCGTTTTCTGCGCGGGCGCCTACGGTCTCAGCGCCAGCCCACAGGCGTGGGAAAGTCGGCCGCTTGCACGCGAGATCCTGGTCTAGGGGTAAGTCGCCTCGACGAAATAGAGACCGTGAGGCGGCGCGTTGAACCCCAGTGCCGCGCGGTCGCGGGCTACCAGCGCCCTGCGCATATCTTCAGGCTGCCACTGACCTCGGCCGACCATCGCAAGGCAACCGACCATCGAACGCACCTGGTGGTGGAGGAAGCTTCGCGCTGTGGCGCTGACGTGGATCTCCTCGTCGAGCTTGCTAACTTCCAGCCGGTCGAGCGTCTTTACGGGGCTATCCGACTGACACTGAGCTGAACGAAAGGTGGTGAAGTCATGTCGTCCGATCAGATGCGTGGCGCCCTCGCGCATCGTTTCGAGCTCTAGCGGCGCGGCAATGTACCAAACGCGTCCGCTATCGAGTGCGGCAGGTGCACGGCGGTTGAGGATGCGATAGAGATAACGCCGCCCGATACACGAGAACCGTGCGTGCCAGTCATCGGCGACTTTCTCGACCTCCAGCACGGAGATCGGATGCGGTCTTACCAGCGCATTCAACCCTTCGCGAAGGCGGTGCGGCGTCAGCTCGCGTTCGATATCGACGTGGGCCGTCATCGCGAGCGCATGCACGCCGGCATCGGTCCGCCCCGCAGCAATGAACTGCGGCTGTTCGCCCGTCATCCGTTGCACGGCTTCCTCAAGCGTCTGCTGAACAGACGGCCCGTGGTCCTGGCGCTGCCAACCCATAAAGGGCCCGCCGTCATATTCGATCGTCAGCCGCCAGCGGGTCACGGCAGGATTGTACTTTTCGGGATTGCAAACCCCCGCAGCAACTCGTCCGCGGTCATCGGGCCGCGCCCGGCTCGCTGCACCTTGAGCGGCCGGATGTATCCCGTTCCGCATGCGACGGTCAGCCTGTCGTCGAGCACTTCGCCTGGCTGCCCCGATGCATCGCTGCCCACAGCGACGTCGAGCAACTTGATTCGTTCGCCGTTCGCCTCGAACCAGGCGCCGGGCAAGGGGTTGAACGCGCGCACCTGTCGCTGGAGTTGCTCTGCCTGCTTCGTCCAGTCGACTCGCGTCTCTGATTTGTCGATCTTTGACGCATAGGTCGCGCCGGCGATCGGCTGCGGTTCGGGAGGGGTCGGGCGGTCCAGCCATTCGACGAGCATCCGTGCGCCGACGCTGGCCATCTCTTCCGTGATTTGCCCTGCTGTGCCGTGACGGATGTCGAGCGCCTGCCGAGCCAGCATCGGGCCCGTGTCGAGACCCTCGTCCATCAGCATTAGCGTCACGCCGCTGGTTTCATCTCCGGCGAGTATAGCCCGTTGGATCGGCGCCGCACCGCGCCAGCGCGGAAGAAGGGAGGCATGGACGTTCACGCAGCCCGCTCTGGGTGCTTCGAGAATGGGCTTCGGCAGGATGAGCCCATAAGCCGCCACCACAGCGAGATCTGCCTTCAGTGCCCGAAAAAGCAGCTGCTCGTCGGGATCACGCAGCGTTCGCGGCGTCCTGACCTCTATCCCGATCTCCTCAGCGCGCTCGTGCACCGCGGTCTTCCGCTCCGACTTGCCGCGCCCCGCCGGCCGCGGCGGCTGCGCATAGGCCGCGACCACGTCATGCCCGGCGTCGACGAGCGCGTTGAGGCTCGGAACGGCGAAGTCCGGCGATCCCATGAACACGATGCGCATCGCGCCGCACTTGCGAGGCCGCTCAAGCGCGGTCAAGGATTGAGCACCATGGCGTCACAGGAGATCGAAGCGCTGTCACAAGCACTGGCGCGACTGCCAGGCCTCGGCCCGAGGTCCGCTCGGCGGGCAGAGCTTCACCTGATGAAGAAGCGCGAGACCGCACTACAACCGCTCCTAGCCGCTCTCGGAAACGTCGCCGACAAGCTCTCGACCTGCTCGATCTGCGGCAACGTCGATACATCGGACCCGTGCAGCATCTGCCGCGACCCGCGGCGTGACACGAAGATGTTGTGCGTCGTCGAGGATGTCGCTGACCTTTGGGCGCTCGACCGGTCGCGCCTGTTCCCAGGCCGCTATCACGTACTCGGCGGCCGGCTTTCGGCTCTGGAGGGTGTTCGACCCGAGGATCTCAGCATCGACCAGCTCGTCCGCCGAGTCTCCGGCGGCGGCATCGACGAGGTCGTCCTGGCGATGAATGCGACGCTCGAGGGCCAGACGACCGCCCATTATCTCGCCGAGCGCCTTGAAGGATTTCCTATCCGTTTGAGCCAGTTGGCCCATGGACTTCCCGTAGGCGGCGAACTCGACTACCTCGACGAAGGAACACTCGCTCAAGCCTTGCGCGCTCGGCGGCCCATTGCTTGAAGCCTCTGACCTGAAAGCCTAAATCTGACCCATGGCCATTCGCCGCATCTACGAGACACCCGATCCTGTACTCCGGCAAACCAGTAAGCCGGTGGAGACGTTCGATGACGAGCTGAAAACGCTCGTCGCCGACATGTTCGACACGATGTACGACGCTCCTGGCATCGGCCTTGCCGCCGTGCAGGTCGGCGTGCCCATTCGCCTGCTAGTCATCGACCTCCAGGAGCCGGCGAACCCCGAGGATCCGGAGAGCGAGCCGGTTCGCGACCCCCGGGTGTTCATCAATCCCGAGATCCTGTGGCATTCGGATCACGACGTGCCGTACACCGAGGGCTGCCTCTCGGTTCCCGAGCAGTACGCCGAGGTCATGCGTCCCGACAAGATCCGCGCCCGCTGGAGCGACGTCGAGGGCAACAGCTTCGAGGAGGAGATCGACGGCTTACTCTCCGTCTGCCTCCAGCATGAGATGGACCATCTGAACGGCGTGCTGTTCATCGACCATCTGTCGCGTCTGAAGCGCGACATGGTGCTAAAGAAGCTCGCCAAGTGGCGGAAAGATCAGTCGCTTAAGGCCGCCTAGGCGATCGATTCGGCCGCAACGCGGCAGTCGGCAGCACATTCTCGGCACATCTGGGCACAAAGTCTGCAATGCTCGTGATCGTGCTTCTCGCACTCGGCCGCGCATTCGTCGCAGACTCTCGCGCACAGCTCCAGCATCTCGCGCAGTACCTGGGGATTTGATCCCGTCCGACGCACTGCGAGCTTGCCGCTCGTCTCGCAGACATCCGCGCAATCGAGGCACGTCCGGATGCACTGGGACATGTCCATCTTCTCGGCCGCGCAGGCGTCCGCGCAGCTGAGGCACATCCGCGCGCAATACATCAGGTGATGCGCGGCATCGCCCAGCGGCTGATTGACGTGGCCGCCGACGTCGGGGTGGAGCGAAATCATCTTGCGGATGGACATGCGTTTCTCCTCGGGCTGGCAAACCTGTGGATAGGCGCTCGCGTTCCGCTTGTCGCTGCAACTCTCGCAGCGTAAGTTCGCATTCTGTTCCGGGGGAGTCACGGTCATGAATGCGGCCGTTCTGGCATTTATTTTCGTTGCGCTGGTGATTGGCGGCGCGGTGGGATGGCTTATCGGCAGCCGGTCCGCTGCCGGTGCAAAGCAGGCCCTGGCCAATTTGCGCCTGCAGCTCGACGAGGTCGTCAGGGAGCGTGACGTCAATCGCACTGCGGCAAACGAACTCGCCGCTCTCAAGGCGGTGCAGCAGGAACGCGAACGGTCGTTCGAAGAGCGGCTCGCCGAGCTCACTGCTGCCCGAGAGGCGCTGACGGCGCAATTCGCGGAAGTTGGAGGCAAGCTCCTCGAAGGCGCACAGAAGCAATTCCTCGAGCGCGCCGACCAGCGCTTCCGACAATCGGAAGAATCAGCCGGCACCAATCTCAAGGCGCTGCTGCAACCGGTTCATGAGCGCCTGCAGCGATACGAGGAGAGCGTTACAAAGGTCGAAGAGGAGCGCCGCAAGGATTTCGGCCTTCTTACCGGGCACATCGAAGCCATGAGGAGCGGTACCGAGCGCGTTTCGGCTGAGGCAGCGAAGCTGGTGAACGCGCTTCGGAATGCGCCCAAGGCGCGTGGCCGGTGGGGAGAGCAGCAGCTTCGCAATGTGCTCGAAAACTGCGGCCTTACCGAGCATTGTGACTTCGAAACCGAGGTCAGCCGTTCCGACGACGAAAATGGCCGCGTCCGGCCCGATGTCACTCTCCGCGTGCCCGGCGGTCAATGCCTCGTCATCGACGCAAAGGTCAGTCTCAATGCCTACCAGGACGCTTTCGGTGCGGTCGATGAAAAAGAGCGGTCGATTCACCTCGCTGCACACGCCGCAGCTCTCAAGGCTCACGTGAACACGCTCGGCAACAAGGCCTACTGGGCGCAGTTCGATGACGCGCCCGACTATGTCGTGATGTTCATCCCGGGAGAGCATTTCCTCTCCGCCGCCCTTGAGCAGGATAGCAAGCTCTGGGACTACGCATTCGAGCGCCGGGTGCTACTCGCAACGCCGACCAATCTCATTGCCATCGCTCGCACTGTCGCCGCGGTATGGCGGCAGGAGAAGCTCGCCAAGGAAGCGCGGAGAATCGGCGAGCTTGGCAAGGAGCTGTACGATCGCCTCGCGAAGACCGCTCAGGACATGCGCAAGGTCGGCGCCGGCCTGACGAGCGCCGTCAACAACTACAATGCTTTCGTTTCTAGCTTCGAAAGCCGATCACTCGTCACAGCTCGCAAGTTCCGCGATCTCAACATCGAGCCCAGCGAGCGTGAGATCGAGGTCGTGCCGGCCGTCGAAGCGCTTCCACGCTATGGCGACGAGGACTTGACACAGATCGCGGCCGAATAGGAATTTGGCTCACTTTATCAAAAGAACCAGTGAGTTATCGGCACTTGCTCACAGGCCATTGATAGTCTGGCACGGGTGCGCTCGCACGATCTTTCCGTTACCCGTGGAGTAATCTCAGGTGCAGGTCTTCTGGGAGCCAGTCGCAATTATCGCAGCGCAGTCGGGGCGCCGAACAGCATCGAGGATGCAATAGGGCGACGCTGAACGATCACCCAGGCTTTCGCTCCGCCGCGTCTAGAGACCTCCGCAACCGTTGAACCGGCGACCGTCCACCGTGACTTGCACCTTGTCGGGATAAGCTCTGTCGCTCATGCCGTCGCTGCACTGGCCGTGGACGATGTTCACGTTGATTCGTGGCGTCTGATAGATTTCTCCGGCGATCCCATGGACCACTTGCGGGGTAGGTTGCCTGATTGGCGGCGTTCCCGAGAGCGTGAACATAATGTCGTGACCATCGATCAGTACGTCCCAGAACGGCTCCGTTCCCACGGCATGATAGGGAGCGGGCGGCGGCGCGGGGATCGGCATGCATGCTCCAAGCATCGAAAGAACAGGGAGAATGGCGCGAGGTTTCATCCGGCAAGACTAACGTCCAAAACGGGCTCCGTCAGCGCCAACTTGCCTTGATCGAGAAAGCCATGACGGCAGCGGCCATCGCGGCGTTGAGGCTGTCGGCACGGCCGGCCATCGGGATCTTCACGAGCAGGTCGCATTCACGCTCATAGTCGGCGGGCAATCCTTGTTGTTCGTTGCCGATCAGCAGGAAGCAGGGCTGGCGGTACTCGGCGTCGAGATAGTCCTTGGTGGCCTTGAGGCTAGTGCCAACGAGCTGGCTTTCTCCGCTTCGAAGCCACGACATGAACTCGGGCCATCGGGCGGTCGCTATCCGTTGGGTGAACACTGCTCCCATCGAAGCGCGCACCGCCTCGACGGAGAAGGGATCGGCGCTATCGTCAATCAGAATGAGGCCACCTGCGCCAACAGCATCGCCGGTGCGGAGGATCGTGCCGATGTTGCCGGGGTCGCGGAGCGCCTGGGCGACCATCCACAGCGGCGACTTTTCACGATGGATCTGCTCAATCGACGTGGATGGCTGGCGGTATGCGCCGAGCAGCATCTGCGGATTGTCCTTACCGCTCATCTTGCTGAGGATTTCGCCTGTCGTTTCGATCACATCTCCCCCCGCAGCTTCGGTCGCCGCGATGATGTCGGCGGCGAGCGGATGCCTCGCTCCGTCGGCTGCAAAGGCAATGATCTTGGGCAACTCGCCGCTATCCCGTGCTTCGGCGATAATCCTGAGCCCCTCCGCCAGGAACAGGCCCTCCGAGCGCCGGGCCTTTTTGTCCCGCAGCGAGCGCAGAAGCTTGACTGTCGGATTGGAGAAAGCAGTGACCTGGCGAACCATCAATCTTCGCCAAACCGCTCCTCGACGAGCGCGACCAGCCTCGTGAGTGCATCGTCGGCGCCGTCTCCTTCGACGTGAATGACGATCGAGTCGCCCAATGCGGCACCGAGCATCATCAGGCCCATGATCGAGGTGCCGCAGACGCGGTTCCCGTCCTTCTCGACCTCGATTTTAATCTCCGGCAGTTCGCTGGCGAGATTGACGAATTTGGCGCTCGCCCGCGCATGCAGCCCGCGTTTGTTCGTGATCGCGACCTGGCGGCTGAGTGCCGTCAAGCAGCAGCCTCGCCGAGGATCTCGCTGGCGACGGAGATGTATTTGCGCCCGGCCTCGCGTGCGGCCGCCACAGCAGCGTGCACGGGCATCACCTTGCGCGCGCCCTCGAGGCGAATGAGCATTGGCAGGTTCACGCCGGCGATCACCTCGATATTTTCAGTCTTCATGAGGCTGATCGCAAGGTTCGAGGGCGTACCGCCGAACAGGTCCGTCAGAATGATGACGCCCTGACCCTGATCGACCCGGCCAATCGCCGCAGCAATGTCCTTGCGCCGGCCTTCCATGTCGTCGTCGGGGCCGATGCAGATCGCCTCGATTGCATCCTGGGGGCCAACTACATGTTCCATTGCGGTGACGAACTCGGCCGCGAGGCGGCCATGGGTCACCAGCACTAATCCAATCATCGACTCAACTCGTCCTCGCTCTCCGGAGCTCGCCCGGGATGCGGTTCGATCGTGTCCCATGGCGCTGAGGCGAGGTCACGGTGACGCACATTCGGTGCAAATCCGGCACCACGCAACCGTTCCGCCATTTCTACTGCTGCAGCCACCGATCGGTGACGCCCCCCAGTGCATCCAAATGCGACGGTTACGTAGCTTTTGCCCGCGGCCCAGTAGCGGGGAATCCAGTCGTTGAGAAGCGATTCAATGCGGTCCATCGCCTCCGCCCAACCCACCTGCTGTTCCAGATAGGAACGCACCGGCACATCGTTGCCGGTCAGGAGCCGAAGTTCGTCGATCCAGTGTGGATTCGGAAGAAAGCGCATGTCGAACACTAGGTCTGCCGTCCGGGAAATTCCGCGAGCGAAGCCGAAGGACGCAATTGTCAGCACCGGCTGGTCCGATTCGTTGCCGTAGCGGCGTCTCAGCTCGTCGCGTAGCTCTGCTGGCGACAAGTCGGTGGTGTCGAGCACGCTATCGGCGGCAGCTCGAAGAGGAAATGTCGAACGTCGCTCTCGCGCAATACCGTCCTCAGCCGGCCGGTCCGGCGCAAGCGGATGCCGGCGGCGCGTTTCATCATAGCGCCGGAGGAGCTCGACCTCTGCGCAGTCGAGATAGAGAATTTCGGGCTGCACCCCCTCGACCGAATGGATGAGCCCGTAGAGTGTTTCAGCATCGAAGCCCCGGCTGCGGACATCCATGCCGACGGCGACGTTGGCAGTCCGGCATTCGTTCGGCTGATTGACGAAACCCGTAAGAAGGTCGGCTGGAAGGTTGTCGACGACGTCCCAGCCCATGTCCTCGAGCGCGTCGAGAACCGTCGACTTGCCGGCGCCGGACATGCCGGTGACGAGCAGCAGGCGCGGCAGCCGATGAGGCCGCCGCTCCGCCATCAGAAGTTGAGGCCCATGCGGTCGAGAGCGAGGGCAACCTTCGACGGCGCCGAGGCTGTCATCGCGTCGATGGTGACGAGGGGCAGGGAAATTCCGAGAATTGGCCGCTGACGACTATCGTCAGGCAAACGCTGGATCTCGCTCGTCAGTTCGACAAGCAGCGCGACCGGTACGTTGTCGGTCCGCTCTATCTCGATAATGCCGATGCCGCGGACCTCGAGTTTGCCCGCGATCGTGGAGGGAGCCGAAGCGATCAGCCGATTGCCGTCACGCTTCACGATCGTTCGGTCGTCACTGACCATCGTGAAGCCACGATCAAGTAAACGCAGGGTGAGGTCGGATTTTCCCGAGCCCGATGGCCCGGTGATCAACACCGCACGCCCATCGAGAGCAACGGTGCTGGCATGAACGGTCTCGGCACTGATACGCGGTGCGGCCGTCGGCTTCATCACATTCATTCGCGATCCGCCGCCGGAAGCCGGATTGTGAAGCGGGCGCCCGAGGGGGCGTCATCGCGATCCTGCACGTCAATCTCCCCGTCATGGCCATTCACGATTGCCTGGGCGATGGCAAGGCCAAGGCCGGAATGGCGACCGAAATTCTCGCCCTCGGGCCGCACTGAATGGAAGCGGTTAAAAATCGCCTCACGCGCCTCGGGAGGAACGCCGGGACCTTCGTCGTCGATGCGGATTCGGACCTCGTCTCCGACGCGCGCCACTGCGATCTCCACGAGGCCGCCGGGCGGAGAAAAGCTCACCGCATTGTCGATGATCGCGTTGATCGCTCGTGCAAGCCGGTCAGGCTTACCCATGACAACTGCCGTGTTCTTGCGCGGCCGAGCAAAGGCGAGGCGAGCGTCGCCCGTTTCGCGGCGGCTTTCCCAGCTATGCACGAGCTGCTCGATAAGCGGCCCGAGATCGACCTGTTCAAAGGTCGCCCGCGCAAGCTCTGCATCAGTACGTGCCGCTTCGCTGATGTCGCTGATCAGCCGGTCGAGCCGCCGAACATCTTCGCGGACGATCGTCTTGAGCTTCTCCCGCAGCGCGGGATCGTCGACCTTGTCGAGTCCGTCGACGGCGGAACGCAGAGAGGCAAGCGGGTTTTTGAGCTCGTGCGTCACGTCGGCCGCAAAGGCCTCGATATTATCGATGCGTTGCCTCAGCGATTGGCTCATGTCGGCGAGGGCACGGGCGAGCAAGCCAATCTCATCGCTCCGCGATGGCAGCCGAGGCACGTTGACTTCGCGCGATCGGCCGAGCCGGACGCGGTGGGCCGAAATTGCAAGCCGGCGCAGCGGGCGAACGATCGTTCGAGCCAGAAATAGCGAGAGGAAGACCGACACTCCGACGACGAACAGCATGGCGGCCGCGATGACGGTGCGCTGCGTCCTTACCGTCTTGGTGAAGGCGCGGTCATTCTTGGTCGCCAGCAGAACGCCGTTATCGACCGGTACGGCTGCCGAGATGACGGGTGTCATTTCAGGCGCATTGCGGACGGCTGTAACGGCTTTTCCGCTGGTCCTTGCTTCCTTCGCTTCGGGCCAGGACTCCAATTCGTCTACCCGCGGCTCGACGAACTCATCGAGTGGATCCGCCCCGACAAGTGCATTGAAGCCGCGGTCGAGCGCCCTCGCGACGTCTTTTGTCCATTTCTGGGTGCTGGGATCCCTCAATTCGTAAGTTGGCCCGGTCGAGTGCCAACTGTCGGCCAACAGCTTTCCGTCGCGCCCGAACAACCTCATCCGGGTGCCGGTCGCCTTGGACACCTTGGCGAGGATTGCTTCCTGATCTTCCGGCCCCGCGGTATCGATTGCGACCGCAGTAGCAGTCGCCTCGATACGCGTCTGCCGGACCCGTTCCTTACTGAGGCGGTTGCGAAGGACGTCGAGGTAAAGCGTGCTGAGCGCAACGAGAAGGACGGTGATCAGGTTGAGCGCCAGGATCCGGTGGGCGAGCGTCCACCGTCCCGACCATTTCAGCCGGAGGTCGGCGTCTTCACTGCTCGTCGAATCGATATCCGACGCCATAGAGTGTCTCGATTGAGTCGAATTGCTGGTCCACAGTGCGGAACTTGCGTCGGATCCGCTTGATGTGGCTGTCGATGGTTCGATCGTCGACATAGACGTCGTCATTGTACGCGATGTCTAGCAGCTGGTTGCGCGATTTGACGACACCTGGACGTTGGGCGAGCGCTTCCAGTATCAGGAATTCGGTCACGGTGAGGCTGACGTCACGACCATCCCAGACTACCTTGTGCCGCGCCGGGTCCATCACCAATCGGCCACGCTCGAGCCGCGGCGGGTCGGATTCCGTAGCGGCCGCAGCCACTTCGCCGCGCTCAAGTTCCTGACGTCGAAGGATCGCGCGAATGCGCGCGATCAGCAGGCGTTGCGAGAAAGGCTTTGAGATATAGTCGTCCGCACCCATCGCCAGGCCGAGCGCCTCGTCGAGCTCGTCGTCCTTCGAGGTGAGGAAAATCACCGGCACCGAGCTGAACTCGCGGATCCTGCGCAAAAGCTCCATCCCGTCCATGCCGGGCATCTTGATATCGAACACACCGAGGTCAGGCGGATTGTCGCCGAACGCTTTGAGCGCAGTAAGGCCGTCCGTGTAGACGCGCGTCGCGAAGCCCTCCTGCTGAAGCGCGATCGAAACCGAAGTGAGGATGTTGCGGTCGTCATCGACGAGGGCGATCACTTGGCTCATTCGGCTTTTCTTGCGCCCCTGTCCCGTTGTCGCCGGAGGGATAGCCACCGTGCCGGCGCGAGACAAGGCGGCGCCAAGCGCCTTTGACCCGGCAACTTTTTCGGGGTTATAGGCGACAAATATCCACACACATACGCGGCGGCAGGCCCGACTGGCCGCCGCCGCTTCGAGTTTTTGAGAAAGGGGTATTCGTCCAAGTGACTGACCGGGTCCCGTACCGCGGGTTGGATGCGCAGGGTATCGCGACATCCGCCGAGATCTTATGGAACCTCCAGACCGCTCCGCTAGTCGAGCATGCCGTGCGTCGCGGCGAGGGACTGCTCGCCAAGGACGGACCGCTGGTCGTGCGCACCGGTCCCCACACGGGCCGAAGCGCGCAGGACAAGTTCATCGTCAAGGACTCGGTGACTGAAAACACCGTCTGGTGGGGCAAGACCAACAAGTCGATGGACCCCGCTGCTTTCGATCGCCTCTATGACGACTTCCTTCAGGCGCTTGCCGGCAAGGACAAGCTTTACGTCGCCGACCTCTATGGCGGTTCGCAGCCCGAGCACCGCGTCAGGGTCCGCGTCGTCAATGAGCTTGCCTGGCACAATCTATTCATCCGGACTTTGCTGGTTCGGCCCGAGGCACATGATTTGCCCGGTTTTGACCCGGAATATCTGATCATCGACCTGCCGAGCTTCCGCGCCAGTCCAGAGCGTCACGGTTGCCGTGGCGAGACGGTGATCGCGGTCAACTTCGAGAAGAAGATCATCCTGATCGGCGGTACTCGCTATGCGGGCGAGATGAAGAAGTCCGTGTTCGGGCTCCTGAACTTCATCCTGCCGGTCGAGGGCATCATGCCGATGCACTGCTCGGCCAACATCGGCCCCGACGGCGACACGGCAATTTTCTTCGGCCTGAGTGGCACCGGCAAGACGACTTTGTCGGCAGACCCGAACCGTACGCTCATCGGCGACGATGAGCACGGCTGGTCCGACACGGCTGTCTTCAACTTCGAAGGCGGTTGCTACGCGAAGATGATCCGCCTTTCAGCCGAGGCCGAGCCGGAGATCTATGCGACCACCAAGCGGTTCGGAACCGTGCTCGAGAATGTCGTCATCGACCCCGAGACCCGCGAGCTCGACCTCGACGATGCGACTCTCGCGGAGAACAGCCGCGGCGCCTATCCGATTGATTTCATCCCGAACTCGTCGGAAGCGAACATGGGGCCGCTGCCGAAGAACGTGGTCATGCTGACCGCTGACGCGTTCGGCGTGCTGCCGCCTATCGCCAAGCTCACGCCCGACCAGGCGATGTATCACTTCCTTTCCGGATACACGGCAAAGGTCGCCGGTACCGAGATCGGCGTGACTGAGCCCGAGGCGACCTTTTCGACCTGTTTCGGTGCGCCCTTCATGCCGCGCCATCCGTCGATGTACGGTAACCTTCTCAAGGAGCGGATTGCCAAGGGCGGAGTCGACTGCTGGCTGGTGAACACCGGCTGGACCGGTGGCAAGTACGGTGTCGGCAAGCGCATGCCGATCAAGGAAACCCGCGCGCTGCTCAACGCCGCGCTCGACGGCAGCCTGAAGAACGTCGAGTTCCGCAAGGACCCGAATTTCGGCTTTGACGTGCCGGTCTCGGTTCCAGGGGTCGACACATCGATCCTGGACCCGCGGGGGACCTGGAACAATCCTGCGGAGTATGACGCGATGGCCGCGAAGCTCGTCGACCTGTTCGTCGAGAATTTCGCCCAGTTCGCTGACCAGGTGGACGAGGGGGTCCGGCAAGCGGCGCCCCGGCACGCGCAACAACAAGCGCAACAAAGCCAGACGCAACCCACCGCTGCTTGAGGCCCGGTCGCTGTTCGGGCCCACCACAAGGACCCGATCGATGACCGAATACAGACCGCGATTTTTCCATTCCGCCGCCGAGATCGAGCATACCGGCGAAGGCCTTCTCGCGCGCACGCTTTCGCGAGCCGAATGGACCCACGAAGCGCATCTCGCAGCGACAACCTACCTGCTGCTGCGGCGGCCGGACGTCGAGATCGACAAGGAGCTTCCTGGCATCATCCGGCGCTTCAACGAGAGCGTCGGCGGCGTGAACAGCGATACGGAGGGCTATCACGAGACGATCACGCGAGCGTTCCTGCACGGAGTCCGGCTGTTCCTGTCCGAGGCGGACCCGTCGGAGCCGCTGCACGAGCTCGTCAACGAGCTGCTGCTTTCGCCAATGGGCCGCCGCGACTGGGCGCTGCGCTTCTATTCGCCCGCCAAGCTCTTCTCGGTCGAAGCGCGGCGTGCATTCGTGCCGCCGGACGTCGCCGCCTTTCCGTAAGCCGAGGAATAATCGGTGCCGGGGGGAAGCAATACGCGTCCCCCCTGCATTCCGGACCTGATGTCGAGCGCGCGGGGATCGCCCGGCGAGCGAAGCAGGAAGCGCAGCTTCTGCGCCGCATATCGGACCGGATCGACGATGCGGCCGCCGATACGCGCCAGATTCGGGTGAATGCCGACGTCCAGCTCGGGCAGGGGCGTGCCGCCCGTCCGATAGAAGGAGCCGAACAGGAGGGCGGCCTCGCGCGCGTCCGCCGGCAGCCGAGGCTGGGCGACGAAGCGCGCCAATTCATCAGGCGTGTTGGCGACAACAGAGGCGCCGAGGCATCCGCCAAGCCAGGTTCCGACGATTGCGTTCGGAACGCCGAGGTAGGAAGCTTCGAGGCCGATGGTCGAACCCGTGGTGATCACCGAGTGCGATGCTCGAAGCATCGCGTAGCTGTCGGCGGAGTCTTCCGGCGCGAGGACCATCACGCCCCGGCGCTCCAGCTCGGCAAAATCCCATTCGCACTCCCACGCCGGATGCTTGAAGCGAAGATGAGGATGGAGACGAACGACGAGCTGTAGCCCCTGTGCGGCGCAGATATCCGCGAGCGCCAGCGCGATGTCGTTCTGCGTTCGGAAGCTGCCGTAAAGCGCATCGTCGGTAACCGCGAACATCTCGTCCGGCGCCGAGGTGAAGAAAGTTACCGCCCGACCCTGCCTCATGCCCGCGGGCAGGACGCCGGCCTGCTGCCGTGCAGTCATCAGCCCGACCTCCGTGCCGGGATGCTTTTCCAGGCGCGCTCGAAAGAAGGCTTCACCGGCTTCGCGGTCGAACGGATGCGATTCGATGATGCGCTTCAGCGCCTCGGGATGATGCACCGAGCCGGCATTCCAGATGTACCGGCTGCCCGCCGATCCCTGCTCATAGCGAATGACTTCGGAGTTCGGTTCAAGCACATCGCAGAACGGCCGCGAGTAGCAGTGGCGGCCGTTGAAGATAATGACTCGATCATAGCCAAGCGCGCGCACGGCCTTGCCCACTCGCAGCGACAGGTGAGCCGAGCGCCATGCCGGCGCCAGCACCGGGCCGAATTCAGACAGACTCGACGGATATTGGATCGTCGTGAGGCTTGAGACCGAGCTAAGCACTGCGAGGCCGATTTTCGCGCCGTCCAGCTCGTAAGCTCTCAATGCGTCGTAGGTTTCGGGGAGCGGCGGGACTTCGCTGCCATCGATCCGAAGGTCGCTCGTGATGTCGCGGCCGTCGATGACGGGCATGACGAACCGATCGATCTTGCGATTGATCCTTTCGATCAGCCTGTCGCGCTTGCGCCAGTGCGGAGAGGCGCGGCTGCAGAGCTCGAAAAGGTCGACGGCGTCGACTCGTGCATCCCGGTTCTGTCGAGCGAGATCGCGCTCGACGGCCATGCAAAACGACCAGGGATTGGACGATGCGATGAGGACCCGCGTCACGCTCAAACCTCGACCGGAACGTTGCGGCGGACGGGGATTCCGGCAGCGGCGAGCGCCTTCTTCGCTTCTGCAGGGGTCTGCTCGGTGAAGTGAAACATGCTCGCCGCGGCCACGGCCGATGCGCCAGCCTGAACCGCCTCGACCATATGCCGGTAGTCACCCGCGCCGCCCGAGGCGATCACCGGTACATCGACTGCGCCGCATACGTCGCTGATCAGGTCGAGGTCGTAGCCTTCCATGGTTCCATCCCGATCGACCGAGGTCAGCAGGATCTCCCCGGCTCCACGCTCGACCGCCTCGCGGGCCCACTCGACCGGCTTCCGCGAGGTGGGCTCCTTGCCCGATCGCACGACGCAAAGCGGCTCGCCGCCAGACCGAGTCGCGTCGATGCTGACGACGACACACTGCGAGCCGAACCGCCGCGCTGCCGCCTCGATCCGCCGCGGGTCCTCATAAGCCGCCGTCCCGATGCTCACCTTGTCCGCCCCGGCACGGAGCAGCGCGGCAATCTGGTTTGCGTCCCTGATCCCGCCGCCAACTGTCAGCGGAACGAAGCAGAAAGGCGAAAAGCCGCTCACCCAATGGGCGTCCGCAGAGCGGTCTTCCTGATTGGCGCTGATGTCCACCACGATCAGCTCGTCCACGTCGCGGGCGTTATAGACTTTCACCGCGGGCAGAATCGTCCCAACGCGCCGCCAGCTGTCGAACCGAACGCCTTTGACCAGCCCGGGGTTCTTCCACAGCAAGGTCGGGATCACCCGAACCTTCAGCATTCTCCAAGCTCGATGAAGTTCCGCAAGAGACGCAGGCCCGCCTTGCTGCTCTTCTCGGGGTGGAACTGCGTACCCCACACGCGGCGATTGCGAACCACGGCGGTGATCTCGCAGCCGTAGTCAGTGGTGGCGAGCACATTTTCGGTGCGCGAGGGCCGGAACGCGTAGCTATGCACGAAGTAATAATCGGCGACCTCGGGCAGGCCGTCGAACAGAGGGTCGGCCCGAGCTCTACGCGCTTCATTCCACCCGGCGTGCGGAACGCGTTCCCCGCACTCCATCGAACGCAGCGAAACGATCTCGCCGGAAACGAGACCAAGTCCTGGTCGCTCGCCTCCCTCGTCGCCGCGGTCGGCGAGGAACTGCATCCCGAGGCAGATTCCGAGCACCGGAGTGCCAGCCTTCACCGCGTGGCGGATCGCGTCCGGCCAGCCGCCGGCCTCGAGCCGGTCCATGCCTTCCGCAAATGCGCCGACGCCGGGGAGGATGATCCGCTCGCAATTCGTCAGATGAGCCGGATCGTCGGTGACGAAGGCCGAGTGGCCCAGCGTCTCGACCGCCTTCTGCACGGAGGCGAGATTGCCCATGCCGTAATTGACGATCCCGACGTTCATGGATTGTCGTAGTTCACCTTGGTCAGGTTCCCGATCCGGTCCTTCTTCAGGCTTCCTCCGGCGGCCTTCTCGAAGATCGCTCCGTTCGTGTAGCTGTCGCAGACCTCGACGAACTCATCCACGCCCATATCGAGCGGTGCGAGAATCTCGTCGAGCGGCTTGTCGAGATAGGTCCACGGGAACTTGCCGTCGCGCTCGCGCACGACCGCAAGCCCATCCTCGCGAGAAATGCGGCCTCGACGAATGTGCAGGCAGGCAATGTCCGTTGCGCGGCCGAAGCCGAACTTCAGGAACTTGAAATAGTCGTGGATCCCGGTCTGGTGGTTGTCGAGGTTCTCGTAGTTAACCATCGAACCCTCGACCGCGTGGCTTAACGTGGTGAAGCCGTTGGCGCTGGCGATCAGTGCGTTCGAGAGGCCGTCCCACGGGATGTAATGGCCGAGGAACAGGCCAGTTACACCGACGCGGCTGAGCTCTTCATCCGTCGGATATTCATAGGGCAGAAGCTTGTGCGCCGGGATGCCGTAAGCCTCCGTCAGGTCGGAGACGCGTAGGCCCAGCAAGCCCCCGAATTCCTCAAGCCATCGCCGGGTGAGCACGTTGGAATCCTGCGCTACGGCCGGTCCTCCATATTCGTTCTGACTGTTCTCGCCCCAAACGATCAGGGGGACATTGTACTGGACCGCGGCGCGCACCGGGATGGTGAAGATGCCGACATGCTCGGGCCAGCTGATGTCCCCGACTTCGGTGAGGCCGATGCGGTTGAGCTTCGCGCGGATCAGCGGGTCGGGCGAGAATTCGACATAGTCGACGCCGAGATGCTTGATATTCTCGATGTTCCTGCGCCCGATCGCCGACAGGTCGCAGGTGGTCGCGGTGACGCACAGCGGGTTGAGGCCCATCTGGAGCATGCGGACGACCTGGTAGGTGCTGTCCTTGCCGCCCGAGACAGGAACGATGCAGTCCCAGTTGCCACCGCGATTCCGATAGCGGCCGAGGATCTCGTCCAGCTCGCGATGGCGCTCATCCCAGTCGACCGCGTCGCGGCGTTCATAGGCGCGGCAGGCGCTGCACACGCCTTCCTCGTCAATCAGCAGGTCCGGCTTGGTATCCGGCATGACGCAGCGGACGCAGTAGCGCAGCATCAGGCGCGCGCCTTTTCGAGCAGGAACCAATTGATGTCGTCCTGCGGGAAGGCCGGGTCGCGCCGATAGCAGAAGCCGTAATCGATCAGGCGCAGGTCGGAGAAGCGGTCCAGCATCTCTCCCGCGAAGTCGCGCTTGAACAGACGATCTTCGTGACCGCGATACGGTACGGCCGTTGGGACGGGGCTGTAATATTCCGCGATCAGGATGAGGCGCAGCGACGCGGCGTACAGCCGGTCGTAGGCTGTCGGCAGCTGCCCCGGCTTGAGATGAATGAGCACGCCCTTGCTGAGCGCGAGATCGGCGGGGCTGCGCGGATGCCAGTCGGCGATCGAGCCGTTGAAGACGTTCTCCTCGCCGATGAGGCTCCCAAGCTCGCGCGCGGCGTCCGCGTTGATCTCGACCGCCGAGCAACGCAGGCCCGGGTAGAGCAAGCGCAGCGCCTTCAGGTTCATACCGACATTGGCGCCGATTTCCGCGCACGACCCGATCGATCCTGCGCGTTCCAGCGCTTTCGAGAAGAAAGCCAGGTTGGAGGCCAGAAGCGCCTCGCTGCGGTTGCGGGCGATATAGTCCGTGCCGAACTCGCCGGCCCAGAATTGCTCCTGCGGCGTCGGGTAACCGCTGCTTTTGCTCATCGAGCCTGCTTCCACTGGCTGAACTGGCGCTCCGCCATGGCCCAGTCCTCGAGTGTGTCAATGTCGATGGCGCGCTCGGGCGGCAGCTCGATGAAGGTCGTGCGCTCGCCGTAGATGGGGCGCCGCTCGCTCCAGGCGGCGGCGGTGCCCCAGTAGAATTGGCCGGCGTCGTAATAAGCCGCCTCCAGGTCCTGCGAACGGCTCAGGGAATATTCGGGCCGCAAGAGCCGCATTGACCCTCCGGACTGCCTGACGAACGCTCGTTGCGGCGGCCGAGCGAATTGCCCTGCCGCGAAGACATAGTCCCACTCGTCAAGCCGGTCGCGCCCCTTCGCCAGGTCGTCGGCGGTGGTGAAGGCGGCCGTCCCGTAGAGGCAGCACGCCTGGTCGAACTGCCACCCTTGCGAGCGAGCCCAATCGACGAAGTGGCCGACGACTTCGAGCGTTCCCGCTCGGTCGTCCGCAAGCTCGGCCGGGCGCATGAACGGTACTTCCGCTCCCGCATCGCCCGCGACGCTCGCAATCTCGGGATCGTCGGTGGAGACGATCACGCGGTCGAACAGGCCGGACTCGAGCGCAGTCCTGATCGGCCATACGATCATGGGCTTGCCGGCGAATTCCCGGACGTTCTTGCGCGGGATGCGCTTGCTTCCGCCGCGGGCGGTGATGATCGCGATCGCGCTCATGCGTTCAGGCCAGAGCGTCCCAGGCGAGCGGCTCGCCGCGCTTCAGGTCGCGCGCGGCGCGGCGGCCGAGAACCTCGGGCAGGTGTTTCGGGGGTAGGCCGTGGCCGGGGCGGATCGAGCGTACGTTCTCGCGCGTCAGCTCTTCTCCTGCCCGGACATCGCGCACCACGTACACCGACCGGCGGAACGCCACCGAACCTTTCTCGCAGCCCTGGAGATCGTAGGTCGGACGCCCGAGAGATAGCCAGGCGCGCTTGCAGTCCTGGACGAGCGTTTTGAACTCTTCCGGCTCCAGGCTGAATGCGGCGTCGGGGCCACCGTCTGAGCGTGCGAGGGTAAAGTGCTTCTCCACGACGCAGCCCCCAAGCGCGATGGACGCGACTGTTACCGCCGAGCCGAATGTGTGGTCGGACAAGCCCGAGATCACCCCGAAGCGCTCCGCGAGGTCCGGCACCGTGCGCACGTTCGATTGCTCGTCGGGCGCAGGATAGGAGCTGACGCAGTGCAGCAGCACGATCTCGTCGCAACCGTTCTCGCGCGCGGTGCGAACCGCCTCTCCGATCTCGTCGAGATTGGCCATGCCGGTCGAGATGATCATCGGCTTCCGCTTGGCAGCCACGTAAGCGATCAGCGGCAGGTCGATCGCTTCGAACGAGGCGATCTTGTAAGCGGGGACCGCCAACTGCTCGAGCAGATCGACTGCGCTCTCGTCGAACGGCGTCGAGAACAGCGTCATCCCGAGTTCGCGCGCGCGCCGGAACAGAGCTTCGTGCCATTCGAACGGCGTCTGCGCCTCGCCGTAGAGATCGTAGAGCGTTCGGCCGTCCCACAGCCCGCCTTCGATGCGAAAGCCGGGTCCGTCATGATCGATGGTGATCGTGTCGGGCGTGTAGCTCTGAATCTTAATCGCGTCGGCGCCCGTCGCTGCCGCCGCTTCCAGGAGCTTGAGCGCTCGCTCCAGGCTGCCGTTATGGTTCGCCGACAGCTCACAGATCACATACGGCTCGTGATCGCGCCCGATCGGCCGGCCGGCGATGGAGATGGAGCTTCTCATGCCTGCTTCCTGTGGCGATGCTCGCCTCGGCGCACATACCGCATGAAGCCCGGCTCGCTGCTCTCGACAGGTGTGAAGCCGCAGGATTCGAAGAGCCGGCGCGAGGCCTCGTTGCCGGCGCGGACCGCTGCAAACACGTCCTGAGCGGAATTGGCCGCGCAGGCGGCACGCAGCATTGCAGCGCCGACGCCGGTTCCCCGCTCGTTTGGAGTGACGACGATGCTCACTTCCGTTTCGCCGTTCACCTGATGGAGCCCGACGTTGCCGAGGGGAATGCCGCCCCGCTCGCCTATCAGGATCTTGCGCGAGGGATCGGCGAGCGCCCCGGTCACCCAGCACACGTGGGATTTCCAGCTGATTGGGTCTGTATTCCTTGATTGCGCGCGCGTGACCGGATCGTTCCGCCAGAGCCACAGCAATTCCATGTCGGCTTCGGTCGCCGATCTCAGCTCCACGATCTTCGATTGCCGTGCTTCGTCACCGAAGATCGTCGAAGCGACACGCTCCGCACCCTGGCCATCGACGATCGGAAAAGCGGCGGCGCTCATCTGCGGAAGGCACTCGGAATGATCGAGCAGCTGGCGAATGGCAGGGCCGACATCTTCCATCCGCTCCAACGCAATAACTGCTCCGGCCGCGGCAAGAGCCGTCGCGCTCGCACGCTGGTTTTCCGCGAGGACCAGCGCGATCGTCGGCAGGCCGAGGCAGCAGCGTTCCCAGCTCGTCGTCCCGGCAGCCCCGATTGCCAGGTCTGCATCGCGCATCAGCCGCGCCATCTCACCGGTGTCCACGTGCAGGCGAAGCTTTCCGTTTCGCTCCGTGAGTTGCCTCACGTGCTGCAGGCTGGATGCATCCGGTCCTAGCACGACGCCGATCTCACACTGAGGTGCGACAGCGAGAAGCTGATCGATGATCTTCAGCGTCGATCCGCCGAGATCGGCCGTTCCGATCGAGACAAGGACGCGCTCGATATCGGGCTCTGCCTTGCGGCGATCGAGCGCAGCACGCCGCTCCTGCTCGAATTCCGGCCGGAGAAGCGCATGGTTCGACCCGGCGAGCACGCGCGCGGTGGCCGGAACCAGCTCAGCGTAATCTGCAGCATTTCGTCCGAACGTTTGATCGAGCAGCAGATCGCAATCGTATTGGCGGTTGGCGAGATCGTCGATCACCAGCACGTTCCGGGCGAAGCTCCGCGCCGCCGAATGCCATCGTGCATCCAAGAGGTAATGGTCGACGATCAGCCAATCGACGTTGCCGCAGGCCGCGCCTGAGGCTGCCGCATCTGCAGCCTGATCCTCCTGAACCAGCGGTGGCTCGTGCCAGTCGCCGCCCTCACGCCGCAGGCTTGGAAGGGGGGCGATGCGGACGACCTTGTGACCGCAGCTTTCGATCCGATCGTAGAGCCATTCGGGCATTGCCGCAGTCACGAAACTCACGTCGGCCCCTCGCGCCGCGAGCGCATCGGCGAGCGTCAGGCAGCGCATCGCGTGGCCGCCGCCGATCAGCGCACCGGCATCGACGCGGATCGCTACGCGCACTGCAGGACGTCCCTGACAGCCGCGATCACCACGTCCTGCTTCTCCTCGCCAAGGTCCGAATAGAGGGGCAGGGAGATGGCTTCGGCATAATAACGTTCCGCCTCGGGCCAGTCCGCCGGATCGAATCCGAGATCGCGATAATAAGGCTGCCGGGGGACCGGCATGTAGTGGAGATTGACGCCGATTCCTGCCTCGCGAAGCCCGGCATAGGCCGAAGCGTGCACGGATGGGTCCACGCGGACCACGTACAGATGGAAGCTCGATCTGCTGTCGGGGTGCTGCCAAGGGGTGGTCAGCGGCAATCCAGCAAACGCTTCATCATAGCGTCGGGCGAGCTCGCGCCGCCGCTCGACGAGTGCTTCGATCCGCTGCAATTGACTGTGGCCGAGCGCCGCCTGGATGTCGGTCATCCGATAATTGAA
>JBJMUN010000080.1:0-18127 GCA_045811185.1 Sphingomicrobium sp. | reverse complement strand
TCGATGTTTCGTTTGGCTTTATGCGGGGCATTGTCGCGCAGCCGATGGGCAATCGCATTAATCCACCGGAACGCACCCTTCGCGCGGCCGACGTCGCCGAGCGCCACCCCATTGGCGGAAAAGGATTCGAACAGCGAAACGGGGTCGGGACTGGACCATTCGCCCAGCGTCCATGCCTTGTACCAGCCGACGGAGCCGGAGGTCGCGAGACGGACCAAGGCGAGCCAGCTGTTGAGCCGGACGATTGCGACGGGCCCGGGCTCGCGAAATCCAAGCCGGCGCTTCGATCCGTCCGGCTGGATGACTTCGATTCCGCCCGCGCCAAGGCGGCGGTCGATTTCGTCGAGCACCTTCGCGAAGGCAGGAGCCGTGAGACGCGCCAGCGTTCCGCCGCCGGTGGCGAAACGGCGGTCGGCGTGCAGCAGATGCTCGCCGCGCGTGCTCATGACGGCGCAGTTATGAATTCGCATCCCGATTGTCGAGCATTCAGAAGTTAACAGCCCGGTCCGTGCGTCGGGACGACCGTCTCCCGGGCCAAGCGCGATCGGCGTCCCTCGCCGTAGCGCGCGTCGCCGATGGTGACACGGGCCGCGCAGTGGCCGCGGATCACATCGGCCTGTGGAAGGATCGACCATTTGAGGAACTTCTGAAGACGCGGATCGCGCCGGATCGCCTCGCGTACCAGCGGATCCGACATGTTCGACGGGACACACGCGGTGGGCTGAACGAAGCCGCCGGCCAGCGGGTCGTACGAGCTGCGGCGGTAGCAACCGTCCTCGCGCCACACGAGGTCGCGGCGCCAGAAGATCACCGGCCGAGGGGATGCGAAGACGGCTTGCGCTTGCGGATCGAACGACCGGACCGCAGCATCGGCGCGCGCGCTGATCAACAAGTTCAAACCGATGTAGGCGAGCAGCACGCCGATCGCGATTTGAGGCAAGCGGCGCCACTCGAGCCCGTGTTGCTCACGCCGCTTTGAAACACCGATTGCGATCGCCAGCACCAGCCAGATCCAGACGTCAATGATGAAAAGGCCGTCCGCGTGATACCACGCATTCGAAAATGGCGAGTAGAGCTGGACCGAATAGGTCGTCAGCAGGTCGAGCAGCGGGTGCGTGATCGCGCCCAGATAGGACAGCGCGATCAGCCATCCGAAGTGCATTGCGAGGCCGCTCTTGAACGTTGCCCCCCGGCTCAATTGCCATCGATCCAGCAGCCAGAGCAGAGCCGCGAGCATCGGCGGCATGACCAACACCCCACCCACGAGCCCGTGGGTGAAGCCGCGATGGATCGCCAGCGGGTCCCACGGAGCATTGCCGAAGAACACGTCGATGTCGGGCATGTTCGCAGCCAGGATCAGCGCGGCCAGGCCTTTGCGCGTCTTCGTCTTGAGACCCGCCTGGCCCAGCGCCCAGCCGGCCAGCGAATGGGTGAGGTTGTCCACTTAGGCCGGGCGGGTCAGAGCTGGTGCGGCTCCTTTTCGACCTGCCAGGTTTGTCCCTTCGAAACGAGGGCCTGGAGGTCGGCCGTCTTGCCCGATGCGGCGGCCTTGTTCTGCTCGATCACCGCGCTCTCGAACGTGGGCGCGGGGTTCTCGTAGATCACGCCGAGCGCCACCGGAAAGCTTTCCGGCATCAGGATCAGCATCGCGGCAATGCCCCTGTTCGTCGGATCGTGGACGATGACGGACGGATCGTCGCCATCGACCACCTTGAGGCATAGCCGCTCGACGTCGAGCGCCAGCCCTTTGCTGCCGCCAGCGAAAAGCATCTTCTCGCCCGGCTTGAGCCAGAGCTGCTTCTCCGCCGCGACATCTCGTTCGGTGAAACCGGCGAAGACGTCGTCGTTGTAGACGACGCAATTCTGGTAGATCTCGACGAAGCTCGCGCCCTTGTGCGCGTGCGCCGCCTTCAGCACGTCGGGCAGGTTCTTGTGGACATCGATGCCGCGCGCGACGAAGCGGGCGCCCGAGCCCAGCGCAAACATGCACGGCGTCACCGGGCGGTCGACCGATCCGAAAGGCGTCGAGGGCGACCGCGTGCCGACGCGGCTGGTGGGCGAATACTGCCCCTTGGTGAGGCCGTAAATCTCATTGTTGAACAGCAGAATCTGGCAATCGAGGTTGCGGCGCAGCACGTGCATCGTGTGGTTGCCGCCGATGCTGAGCGCGTCGCCGTCGCCGGTGATGATCCACACGTCGAGCTCGGGATTGGCGAGCTTGACCCCAGTAGCGATAGCCGGCGCACGACCATGGATTGTGTGGAAGCCATAGCTCGCCATGTAATAAGGGAAGCGACTTGAACAGCCGATACCGCTGATGAAGACTGTCTTCTCCCTGGCGACGGCAAGCTCGGGCATCGTCCGCTGCACGGCTTTCAACACGGCATAATCGCCGCAACCAGGGCACCAGCGGACCTCCTGGTCGCTTGCCCAGTCTTTCGCGGTTGTGACGCTTGTCATCTCGTTCATCAGTGCGGCCTCAGCCAGATTATGATCAAAACAATCGCGATCAGCATGATCACCATCGGGAAGACGTTGATCTGCTTCACGGGCGCAGCCTCGCAAGTTGAGGTTGAAGCGTCATGTCAAGCGCGGCTTCTCGGCTAGTGCCGCCTCGATCGCAGCCTCGATCTCTGCGATTCGGAACGGATGTCCCGAAACCTTCGTCAGCGACTTCGCATCCACGAGGAACTGGTCGCGCAGCACGGTCTTGAACTGGCCCATGTTCATCTCGGGAACCAGGATATGTTTGAAGCCCTTGAGCAAGGCAGACATATTCTTCGGCATCGGCCAAATGTGGCGAACATGGACGTGCGCGACGTCTTCGCCTTTGGCGAGCGCCCTTCGGACGGCCTGATGGATCGGGCCAAAGGTCGAGCCCCAGCCGATGACTGCGAGCTCGGCGCCTTCGCGACCGAGGCAAATGTCCTGATCAGGGATGGAGTTGGCGATGCCAAGAACTTTGGCTGCGCGCGTATCGGTCATCTCCTGGTGCGCGGCCGGTGAATAATCGATGTTGCCTGTGCCCGGCTGCTTCTCGATGCCGCCGATGCGGTGCTCGAGCCCAGGCGTGCCGGGCTTGATCCAGGGACGCGCAAGCCCGTCGCCGCGGGCATAGGGCATCACGCCCTGTCCTTCGGCGGGCGGCGTGTCGAAGAAGGTGACCGGAAACGGCTGGTAATTGCGCATGTCCGGCACCCGCCATGGCTCGGCGGCATTGGCGATATAGCCGTCGGTCAGCAGCATGACCGGGGTCATGAACCTGGTTGCGATGCGGCAGGCCTCGATCGCGCAGTCGAACGCGTCGACTGGCGAGCGAGCGGCAATCACAGGCAACGGAGCGTCGGCGTTGCGCCCATAGACGGCCTGATAGAGGTCGGACTGCTCGGTCTTCGTCGGCAGGCCGGTCGAAGGTCCCCCGCGCTGTGAGTTGACCACGACCAGCGGCAGCTCCGTCATCACTGCCAATCCGATCGCCTCGGTCTTAAGCGCGATGCCCGGTCCTGACGACGACGTGATGCCAAGCTGACCGGCATAGCTTGCGCCGATCGCGGCGCAGACGGCAGCGATCTCGTCCTCTGCCTGAAAGGTGGTGATCCCGAATTCCTTCAGGCGCGCGAGATGATGCAGCAATGGGCTCGCAGGCGTGATCGGATAGGAACCGAAGAACATGTTCACGCCCGCGAGCTGGCAACCGGCAACCAGCCCAAGAGCAAGCGCTTCGGCACCGGTAACCGTGCGGTAGAGGCCAGGCTCGGCAGGCGCCGCGGCGATATGGTGCTGCTTGAAGGGCGCGCCCATTTCGACGGTCTCGCCGTAGGCGTGACCGGCATTGAGCGCAGCGATGTTCGCCTCTGCAAGCTCGGGCGCCTTTGCAAATTTCTGCTTAAGCCAGTCGACGATCGGCTGGCGATCGCGGTCGAACATCCAGAGCGCAAGCCCGAGGGTCCACATGTTCTTGCAGCGCAGCGCTTCCTTGTTGCCAAGGCCGAACGGCTTCACGGCATCGAGCGTCAGCTGGGAGATGTTAAAGTGGACGACCTGCCATTTGTTGAGGCTGCCGTCCTCGAGCGGGTTCTGCTCGTAGCCCGCCTTGGCGAGGTTGCGCGCAGTAAACTCGCCTTCATCGGCGATGACGAGGCCACCCTCGCGAAGCTGCCCGACATTCACCCTGAGCGCTGCGGGGTTCATCGCGATGAGGACGTCGGGCTCGTCGCCCGCCGTTTCGATCGCAGTCGAACCGAAATTGATCTGGAATGCCGAGACTCCAAAGGTCGTACCCTGGGGCGCGCGGATCTCGGCCGGGAAATCGGGGAAGGTTGCAAGGTCGTTGCCGGCAAGCGCGGTCGAGAGTGTGAACTGGCCGCCGGTCAGCTGCATGCCGTCCCCGGAATCACCCGCAAAGCGGACGACAACGGCTTCACCGGGCGGATGCGCCGTAGCTTCTTTTTCGGTGAGGAGATGGGTGGCTGTCGCCACGAGACGAGTCCTTCACAAACGCAATGGAATTCGGGTTGCCACGTCCTTAGGCTCCTGACGACCGTTTCGCCACTTTCTTGTTTCAAGGTTGCGTCGCGGTATCGGCGTGGGCGATGACTTTTCCATGGCAGATCGCTTCATCCGGCCGGACGTCCGGCAGTTCATCGACTATCTCGAGAGTTTAAATCGCCCGAAAGGCTACGAGATCGGACCCGAGGCCGCGCGGCAGATGATGGTGGCTTCCCGCCAGGCTTTCGAGCTGCCTGCGCGGAACATCGCGGTCGTTCGCGACATCGCAGGCCCGGTGCCCTTGCGCCTCTACGACGCGCGCGAGAAACGGAAGCCTGGGCCCATGTTTCTGTTCATCCATGGCGGCGGCTGGGTCATCGGCGGCCTCGACACGCATGAACCGTTCTGCATCGATGTCGCGATCGAACTCGACGTGCCCTTGGTGGCCGTCGATTACCGGCTTGCCCCCGAACATCCCTTTCCTGCCGCTGTCGAGGATTCGATCGCAGTGGCGCGGTGGATCGCCTCGGGTCCGGCGGAGCTGGGACGGGTGGCAACATCCCTGTTCATGGCCGGGGATAGCGCAGGCGGCAATCTCGCCGCCGTCGTTTCGGCAGCGCTTCGCGACCATCCTGCGGCGGTTCCGGTGGCCGCCCAATGGCTGTTGTACCCCGCTTGCGACCCTACCGTCGAATATCCGAGCTACGATGAATTCTGCGAGGGCCACCTGCTCACCAAAGGAAGCATGGACTGGTTCGAGGACAGTTATTCGGGCCCGAAGGGCGACTGGCGCTACAGTCCGCTGCTCGCAGGCGCGGCCGGACTTCCGCCCACATTCGTCGTCACTGCCGCCCTCGACCCCATCCGCGACCAGGGCCGCGCCTATGCCGCGCGGTGCGCTGAAGCCGGTGTCGAGACCGTTTATCTCGAAGCTGCGGGAACCGTTCACGGCTTCCTCAATTTGCGCAAGGGGATTCCATCCGGCCAGGAGGATTTTCGGCGATGCCTGACCTATCTGAAACCATGGGTGGAGCGAGTTCGATGAGCGATGATCCCCGGGGCTACCGTCGCGGGGTCGGCGTCATGCTCCTCAACACCGACGGGAAGGTGTTCGTCGGCGCCCGTATCGATAACACGGACGAGGCATGGCAAATGCCCCAGGGCGGGATCGACGAAGGCGAAGACGAGCCGTGGATGACGGCCCTTCGCGAGGTCGAAGAAGAAACGGGCATTCCGCCCCATCTCGTGGAACGGGTCGCCGACTGCCCTGAACGGCTGAAGTACGACTTGCCCGAGGAACTGCGCGGGAAGCTGTGGGGTGGCAAGTGGAAGGGACAGGACCAGGACTGGTACCTCGCTCGCTTCCTCGGCCGCGATCAAGACGTGAACATTCACACCGAGCATCCGGAGTTCCGGGAGTGGAAGTGGATCGAGCCTGAGCAGCTTCCCGAGCTCATCGTGCCATTCAAGCGCGATCTTTATCGACGTCTGCTGCGAGAGTTTGCCGACTATCTCTGAGCGGATTTGCGGCCCTTGTAGACCGGCATCCTTGCCGTGAAG
Source organism: Sphingomicrobium sp. (assembly GCA_045811185.1). Taxonomy (GTDB): domain Bacteria; phylum Pseudomonadota; class Alphaproteobacteria; order Sphingomonadales; family Sphingomonadaceae; genus Sphingomicrobium. The sequence continues at coordinate 12,079 of JBJMUN010000080.1, read as the reverse complement.
ATCTGGAGGACGTTGCCCTCCTCGCTGCGTGTCTCGCTGCGGATCGTGACGATCGCCATGTCGGGCTTCGAGCGCGACGGCTTGATGTCGACGATCTCGCTATACACCTGGAGGGTCATGCCGGGCCGCGTCGGCCTAGGCCAAGCGACCTCAGTGCTTGCGCCGATCAGTCCGTCCGCGAGAGGAACGCTGTCAACGAGCAGCCGCATGGTGAGCGCCATCGTATGCCAACCGCTCGCCGCGAGCGTGCCGAACATCGTTCCCCGGGCGCCTTCGTCGCTGAGGTGGAACGGCTGCGGATCGAACTCGGCAGCGAAGCGCTTGATCTGATCTGCGTCCAGAAAGTGCTGCCGGCTTTCGAACCGCTGACCGACATACACGTCCTCCAGGTGAAGGCGTTCGGCTTGCGACAAGAGATTGCTACTTGGAGCGTCCAGGAGACGTCCGCGACGCCTCGTCGCCGGCCAGAGTCTCGATCGTTCGCCGGCCTATGTCGAGCGCGAGGTCCCACATGGCGCTCCCGTCCTTCGTCGTTTTTTTGGACAATGCGCTCAATTCATCGCCCGCATCCTGCGCGAGCCGCCGCGCCTTGTCCGAATCCTTAAGAGCGGCGGCCATCGATACGAGCGCGGCCGCGACCACGTCGGCAACAAGGGGATTCTTGGACAGCGCTTCGAGACTGCTTACCGCTTGTTTGGGCGCCTTCGTCAGGACCGAGCCATTGCCCTTCTTTGCCTTTTTACCCTTTTTGTCTTTCTTGCTCTTCTTGTCCTTGGACACGGGCCTTCCCTTTTCGTAATCGCGGAAACGCGCACCATACCATTTTTCGTCACATCTCTGTAACAGGGCTCTGTTTCAGTTCGGCGACATGCTGTGGATCAGAAAGCGCGCATCCCGACGAGCCCCGGCGAGGTAATGGACGCCGTACCCGAGGCGCCCGTGCCGGCGCCCCCGTCCGCTCAACCGGGCGAAGCGCCGCAGCTTGAAGCGAGATATTTCAATCGTGAGCTGAGCTGGCTCGCGTTCAATCGCCGAGTCCTCGAAGAGGCATGCAACTCCAAGCACCCACTACTCGAGCGGGTCCGCTTCCTCTCGATATCTGCGAACAATCTCGACGAGTTCTTCATGGTCCGCGTAGCCGGCCTCAAGGCTCACCAGGCGCTCGGCGTTGAGGAAGTCTCGCCAGAGGGCATGACGGTCGCGCAGCAACTCGCCGCGATCATCGTCGAAGCGGATCGGCTAGTGACGAGCCAGCACGAAGTCTGGGGCGAACTGCAGGCGCAGATGGACCAGGCCGGCATGCAGGTCGTGGGCGAGGAGCCGCTTGATCCAGAGGCGGAGTCGTGGCTCGACCAGCATTTTCGCGAGCAAATCTTTCCGGTGCTGACTCCGCAGGCGATCGATCCGGCGCACCCCTTCCCTTTCATCCCGAACAAGGGCCTGAGCCTCATCTTCGAGCTCAAGAAGGGCAAGTCCAGCGTCCGCGAGCTGATCATGGCGCCGGGTGCGCTGCCACGCTTCATCCGGATCCCAGGTCCATCCGGGAGGTACATCGCGCTCGAAACCTTGGTCCGCCGCAAAACGGATTATCTGTTTCCGAAATATGAGGTGTTGCGGGGCGGAGCGTTCCGAATCATCCGCGATAGCGACATCGAGGTCGAGGAGGAGGCAGAAGACCTCGCCCTCTACTTCCGAACGGCAATCAAGCGGCGCCGCCGCGGCCGCGTAGTTCGGCTCGAGCTCGAGCCCGGAATGCCCGAGAGCCTGGTGAACGAGGTAAAGGAGGGCCTCGATGCGCTGAATGCGATCACTTCGGAGACGCGCGGCTTCCTCGGGATGAACGACCTTTCGCAGCTCGTCGACGAGGACCGGCCCGACCTCAAATTCATCGCCTTCAACCCCCGATTTCCCGAGCGCATCCGTGAGCATGGCGGTGATTGCTTCGCTGCGATCAAGGAAAAGGACATCCTCGTCCACCACCCCTACGAGAGCTTCGAAGTGGTGGTCGAGTTCATCCAGCAGGCGGCCGCCGATCCCGACGTGGTCGCAATCAAGCAAACTCTCTATCGAGCCGGCAAGCAGTCGGCGATCATCCGGGCGCTGATCGACGCTGCGGAAGCCGGCAAGTCGGTCACGGCGGTGATCGAGCTCAAGGCGCGATTTGACGAAGAGCAGAACCTCATGTGGGCCAATGCGCTCGAGCGCGCCGGCGTCCAGGTCGTCTACGGCTTCATCGATTGGAAGACGCATGCCAAGGTATCGATGGTCGTGCGCCGCGAGGAAAAGGGCCTTCGCACGTACTGCCACTTCGGGACCGGCAACTACCATCCGATGACCGCGAAGATCTACACCGACCTCAGCTACTTCACCGCCAATGCCCAGATCGGACGGGATGCCGCGAAGCTGTTCAACTATATCACTGGCTATCTCGAGCCGCGGAGCCTCAAGCAGCTGGTTATCTCGCCAACCCAAATGCGCGCCGAACTGATCAAGCTGATCGACGCAGAGATCGCCAGCGCCAAGGCGGACAAGCCGTCCGGCATCTGGGCCAAGCTCAATTCGTTGGTCGACCCGGCGATCATCGACAAGCTTTATGAGGCCAGCAAAGCGGGAGTGCAGATTGACCTCGTCGTGCGCGGGATTTGCTGCCTGAGGCCCGGCGTTTCCGGCCTCAGCGACAACATCTTCGTCAAGTCGATCGTCGGCCGTTTCCTTGAGCATGGACGGCTTTGGTGCTTTGCCAACGGCCAAGAGCTGCCGCACGCGCAAGCGAAGGTCTACATCAGTTCGGCGGACTGGATGCCGCGGAACTTCGACCGCCGGATTGAATATATGCTCCCGATCGACAATTCGACGGTGCATGCGCAAATCCTAGACCAAGTGATGGTGGCCAATCTCATCGACAATGAGCAGAGCTGGCGATTGAACGCGGACGGCAGCTACACGCGCCTCCAGCCCAAGGCCGGGCAGGAGTTCAACTTGCACGATTATTTTATGGCGAATCCTAGCCTTTCGGGTCGCGGCCAGGCTCTCAAGAAGGGTCGCCGAGTCCCGAAACTCCGCTTCCACCGCGGACGTTAAGCCCTGAAGTACACCGAACCTAAAGGAATAATCGACATCGGGTCGAACTCCGTACGACTTGTCGTCTACGCCGGGCCGCAACGGATCCCCACTCCGATCTTCAATGAAAAGGTACTCGCCGGTCTCGGAGCTGGGCTCGAGCGTGAAGGTTTGCTGCCGGAGGAAGGCCGCCACAAGGCGCATGCCGCCCTCGGTCGGTTCAGGCTGCTCCTCGATCATATGAAGGTAAAGCAGGCACAGGTCGTCGCGACTGCCGCGATCCGCGATGCAGCGGACGGAGACGAGTTCGTCCGCGAGGTCGAGAGCCTAGGTTTCGATTGCGAAGTTCTGGCCGCCGAGGAAGAGGCGCGGCTCGCCGGCGAAGGCGTGCTGTCGGGCATTCCGGCCGCGGACGGGATCGTCGGTGACCTCGGCGGGGGCAGCCTTGAGCTGGTCGACGTTGCCGGCGGACGTGCGAACGAGGGCATTTCTTTGCCGCTTGGAGTGCTGCGGCTCGATGCAAGCGCGGCAGGCGAGCGCGACACGCGCAAACTGCTGAAGTCGGCATTGAAGAAGTCGCCAATCAAGGAACGCGCACGCGGCCGTTGCTTCTACATGGTCGGCGGCTCCTGGCGCGCGCTCGCGCGGATCGACATGCTGGCGACCAATTTCCCGCTTCCGATCACGCATCAGTACCGAATGAAGGCGGCCCGCGCGAAGGACCTTCGAAAGCTGGTGCGGACGCTCGACGCACGGCTGGCCGGTGCCGCAGCCCCGGCGCGCATGGCCGCCGCGCCGGTTTCCTCGATGCTGCTTGATCTGCTTGTCGAAGAACTCGAGCCCTCCCACCTCGTTGTCTCGTCTTACGGGATCCGCGAGGGGCTGCTCTACTCGAGGCTGCAAGAAGGCGTGCGCCGTCTCGACCCATTGATCGAGGAAGCGCGCGAAGCCGGTGGCGGCGAGCACCGATTCGGTCAGCACGGCGACCTCCTCGATGCCTGGATCGCGCCGCTGTTCGGTGATGACGAACCCGCGATGCGCCGGCTGCGGCTCGCGTCATGCCTGCTTGCCGACGTCGCCTGGCAGGCTAACCCGGCGTTCCGCGCTGATCGAGGTATCGAGATGGCGCTCCACGGCAACTGGGTCGCCGTAGATCCCGCGGGCCGCGTCATCATGGCGCAGGCCCTCTGCGCGAATTTTGGACGCGATCGCCTGCCGGACGGCCGGCTGGCCCAGCTGTGCAGGGAGGCTGACCTGGTCCGCGCCCATTGCTGGGGAGCGGCGATGCGGCTTGGGCAACGGCTTTCCGGCGGCGTCGGATCCGTGCTGAAACGAACCAGCCTCGGCCATGTGAACGGCGCCGTACAACTGAGCGTCCGCCGCGGCGAGGAAGCATTGATCGGCGACCAGGTCGAACGACGGCTGGTGCGGCTGGCGCAGACACTCGGCCGCGAAGCGGTGATTGCAACCGTCTAGCGGTGTGGCGTTCCTGAAGCGGCGCGGCTAGAGCCGTTTCCATGGCGGAATTATCGTCGGGCGAGCGCGCGGTCATCGAACGCGCGGTCGCCGAACCGATGCTCGATCAGGTGCTGGGCTGGACCGCGGTCAACAGCGGGTCGAGAAACCTTGCGGGGCTCGAGCGGATGGCAGACCTTCTGGTCGACGCCTTCGCTGCCCTGCCGGGACTGATCAGGCTCAAGAGCCCTGCCCCCGTCAAAACCGTCGACACCGCCGGGAGAGCGGTCGAAATCGAGCATGGCCGTCATCTTCACCTTTCGGTGCGTCCAACGGCGCCCGTGCAGCTCCTGCTGACCGGTCACATGGACACGGTGTATGGCGCCGATCACCCGTTCCAGGAGACGCGGCAGATCGAGGAAGGCGTCCTTAACGGGCCTGGAGTGGCCGACATGAAAGGCGGCCTTTCGGTCATGCTCGCGGCGCTCAAGGCCATCGAGCACAGCAGGCTTGCCGACCGCATTGGCTATGAACTGGTGATCAACAGCGACGAAGAGGTCGGCTCACCGGCTTCCGCAGCGTTGCTCGCGGAAGCGGCCCGGGGAAAGCGAGCCGCACTTACCTACGAGCCTGCGGCACTTCCGGACGGAACCCTCGCGGGGGCGCGGCCGGGAAGCGGCAATTTCGATTTCGTCGTAAGAGGCCGGTCAGCCCATGCGGGCCGAAACCCGGAAGACGGTCGCAACGCGGTCGTCGCCGCCGCCGAGCTAGCGCTTCGCCTGTCCATGTCGAAGACACCGGGTCTGTCGATCAACCCGGCGAAGATTGACGGCGGATCACCCAACAATGTCGTGCCCGAACTCGCCATCCTGCGCGTCAATTTCCGTCCGCGGACGACCGATGACCAGGAGATTGCGGCACGGCTGATCGCCAAGGCCCTCAACGAGACCGCTGCCGCGCACGACGTCTTCATCGAGGCGCACGGTGGCTTCGGCCGCCCGCCGAAACCGCTGACCGAAGAGGCGGAAGCGCTGTTCTATGTCGTCAAGAAAGCCGGCGCCGACCTCGGCCAAAGCATTGGATGGCAGCCTTCGGGCGGCGTCTGCGATGGCAACAACATCGCTGCCTGCGGTGTACCGGTTGTCGACACGATGGGCGTTCGCGGCGGAAAGATCCACAGCACGGAGGAATTTCTGATCGTCGACAGCCTCGCCGAGCGCGCCGCACTAAGCGCGCTGACTGTCCTGCGCTTGGCCTCGGAGGCGTCATGAGCTTTCGCATCCGTCCGGCGACCGGTGAGGATTTTCGCGCCATCTACCAAATGGCGAAGCTAACCGGCGGCGGCTTCACCAACCTGCCCGCCGACCGGGGCACTCTGGTGGCGAAGCTCGCCCGGTCCGATCAGTCGTTTTCGCGGCCCGAGGATACGCAGGAAGGCGACCTTTATGTTTTCGTTCTCGAGGATCCGAACGCGAACGTGATCCGCGGCACCTGCCAGGTGTTCGGCCAGGTAGGCGTGGTGCAGCCATTCTTCAGCTACCATCTCAGCACGCTGACGCAGACCAGCCCGGAGCTGGGCAAGACCTTCCGTAACCAGATGCTGAGCCTCACCACCGACCTTGAGGGATCCTCGGAGGTCGGCGGGCTGTTCCTGCATCCCGAGTTGCGGGCAGGCGGCTGGGGCTCGTTGCTAGCGCGTAGCCGCTATCTGTTCATGAAGCTCCACCGCGCGCGTTTCGGGGATCGTACGCTGGCCGAGCTTCGCGGGGTCATGGACGAAGCAGGCAATGCGCCCTTCTGGGATGCGCTGGCGGGTCGATTCTTCGGCCTGACCTTTCCCGAAGCCGACGAATTCAATGCCGTACATGGCACCAAGTTCATTGCGGACCTGATGCCGAGGACGCCGATTTACGTTTCGCTGCTCGCCGAAGCGGGACGTGCGGTGATGGGCCTGCCGCATCCGAGCGGCCGAGCCGCGCTGCGGATGCTGGAGGAGGAAGGCTTTGTCTTTGATCGCTACATCGACATCTTTGACGGAGGACCGACAGTCACCGCGCAAACGGACAACATCCGAACCGTGCGCGAGGCGCGCTCAGAGACAATTGCCGACATTGGCGAAGGCGGCGCTTCCAAGATGCTCGTCGCGGCCGGCCGATTGAAAGAATTCCGCGCCTGCTGCGCATCCGTGAAGCGCCTCGCGAGGAAAGGCATTTGCATCGACCGTGAAGCCGCCGAGCTGCTCGAGGTCGAGGTCGGCGACACGCTGGTGATGGTCCCACGCTAAATGCCGCTGGTCGAGATCAACTTCGACGGAATCATCGGTCCAAGTCACAATTACGCCGGGCTTAGTGTTGGCAATCTTGCCTCGAAGCGCAGCGCGGGAGCCGTGTCGCAGCCGCGCGCGGCCGCGCTGCAGGGCATTGAAAAGATGCGCGCCAATCTCGCGCTCGGCTTGTCGCAGGGCATATTCGCGCCCCACCGTCGTCCTGACCGGAAATGGCTGGCCGAACTTGGCACCGATATCGAGCAGGCCGAACCAGCTATCGCAGCCAACGCGATGTCCGCCTCGGCAATGTGGGCAGCCAATGCCGCTACCGTTTCCCCTGCCCCTGATACGGCCGACGCAAGGTGCCACCTGACGGCCGCCAACCTGCGGACAATGCCGCATCGCAGCCACGAATGGCCCGGCACGCTGGCGCAGCTGAGGATCGCGTTTGGCAGCGACGCTTTCGCCGTCCATGCCCCGATACCGACGGCATTTGGAGACGAGGGTGCGGCCAATCACATGCGATTGGCCGGCTCGCATGGGGAGCGTGGTGTCGAAGTGTTCGTCTACGGCGTATCGGGCGGCGCATTCCCGGCTCGTCAACACCTCGAAGCATCCAAGGGCATTGCCCGGCTGCATCAGCTCGATCCAGATCGCGTGGTCTTTGCCGAGCAGTCTGAGGAAGCGATCGCCGCGGGCGCGTTCCACAACGACGTCGTCGCCGTCGCCAACGAGCGAGTGCTGTTCGCTCATGAGCTCGCGTTTGCGGACAAGCAGTCGCTGATCGGCGCGCTTGAAGCGCAAGTGCCCGGCTTCGAATTTGTCGAGGTAGCGGCGGCCGAGGTGCCGCTTGAAGATGCAATCCGGTCCTACCTGTTCAACGGGCAGCTCGTGACACCGCCAGGGGGTGAGCCGACGCTGATCGTCCCGAGCGAGGCGCGAGACACGTCATCGGTCTGGAACTGGATCGAACGGCACGTCGCCGGCAATGGACCTATCCGCCGCGTGGAGGTCGTAGACGTTCGCCAATCGATGGCCAATGGCGGCGGTCCCGCCTGCCTTCGCCTGCGCGTCGTCGCCGATCCGGCAACGGTCGATCAGCGCTTCCTTGTAGATGGAGACAAGCTCGACCAACTTGCCGAGGTCATCGAACGCTATTGGCCTGAGCAGATCCACCATGAGGAACTGCAGGAGCCCGCCTTGATCGCCGAGATGGAGCGGGCGCGCGTCGCGCTTCTGGAGACGCTGCAATTGGCCGAACTCGCGTGAGTCCCGGTACGAGACAAGGGTTAATGTTACTTTAACCCTATTCATTAGCGATTTTTCGGCTCAAAACTGCCGTCAGGACGTTCAGGCGTTAACGATGGCAATGCTGAACAAGATCGGTAGGCTCTTCCAGATCAAGACGCGCTTCGAGGCGTGGCTGGTAATCTATGCCATCGCGCTCGGCGCCGTAGAGCGCGGCCAGCATTATCTTGCTGCCTATCCTGGACCAGGCGGCTGGCTGCTCGCGGTTGCGTGCACCGGCGTCGTATTCATCGCTGGCGGCAAGCTCCTGGATTCGGTCAAACAACCCGTTCCCGCTGTCGCGTCAGGACCTTATGCGGCGCAATTGCGCCGGCGCACCGTCATTGGTCGTAATCGACCCACGCGCCTGCAGACCCGTCACGGTTCAGAGTCACGGATTTCGCGCCGCAGAGATTGACGCCGGCCCAAGTCACGGGGCCCGCTCCAGGAATTGTCGCGCGAATGTCGAATGCGCAATCCGGGTCGCTAAACATCATCGCACTTCGAGCACCGGCCGACGGTGCTGAGCCGAGCGGCTTCCAGTCCTGGGTTCCCGCGCGGCGGATCGAGAGTTCCGACAGCCCCGCTCCAGTGCCGTTGACGAGCGTGAAGTTGGAAGCGCCGCCGGCGAGCGCCGGAGACGTGGAGGCCAGCAGTGCTGCTGCAGCGGCGAGTCGAAACATGCGCGCGAGCATAAACCCGCGCGCATGAACGAAAAATCAAAAATTTACGGGGCTGATCTAGGCCGCAAGATCGGCGTAGCTCGGCCTTGTCCCGCTCCAGAACACCGGCGCCGGTGCCGGCCCGTGAGTCAGTGCTTCCTTCAGTGGCATCGCCGTCGAACAAAAGGCACATTCGGCCGAGATGCGGCCGATGATCCAGTGCGTGCGCCCGCAGCCGGGGCAGTGATTGACCTCACCGTCATGGTAGACGGCATGATAGCCCCTTGTGCTCGGGTTGAAGGCCGGACGGTGGGACTCGATCGAACTCAGCATGGTGCTTTCCTTCGAAACCATTCGATCCGACCAACGAGCGGCGAATCGTTAGGTTTCATCGATGGTCCGTGATTGTCCCGAAGGTGTCACCCCAGCAGCACAGGGGTGTTCCGGGGCGGGACAAAGCACGGGGAGCCGTTTCGGGTCCGCGACAATCTGCATTCGAGCCTGTGGATATTTACCGTTGTTTAGTCATTCGCGGGTGATGGTCGCTTGTCTCGGAGCGGAGGGACAAGTGGAATCCAACGAGCGTTATTACCGGCGGCGTGCGGTAGAAGAGCGGATGGCGGCGCAGCGCGCAGTGACCGAAACGGCCCGCGCGTGGCACAGCAAGCTGGCCGAGGATTTCGCCCAGCGCGCAATGGCCAATTCGGCTTCGGTCTGCACCCAGGCCGCAAACGCCTAGTCGCCCCAAGAGTTGACCGGCCGCGCGGGGCAAACGCCCGCGATCAGTTTGGGCCGGCATGATGTTCTCGCACCAACGACCGTAGGAACCCTGCTGCTCCCCGTTCGCTCGTACGAACTGGTCCGCGAGCATGTCCCTAATCAGTATCTTGTTCGGACGGCGACTGGCGAACCGCGAACGGCCGGAGCGCAGGATCGGCGCGTTCGAAGCCGTTCCCGCCATGGGGCTCGATGGTCTCGGCTCCTCAGCCTACGGACCCGAAGCCGCGCTCACGATCCTGATGCCGCTCGGCGCATCCGGCTTATCGTGGATAAGCCCGATCATGGCGGCCATCGTCCTCCTCCTGGCCGTGCTGTTCCTGTCTTACCGCCAGACCATTGCAGCCTATCCGAATAACGGCGGCGCTTACATTGTCTCGCGCAACAATTTGGGTCGGAACACCAGCCTGCTCGCGGCGGCAGCTCTCATGGTCGACTATGTGCTGAACGTCGCGGTTGGAATCTCCGCCGGGGTGGGAGCACTGGTCTCCGCGCTCCCATCGCTTCATCCATACATCCTGCCGCTTTGCCTCGGAATTCTCCTTCTGGTCACTGCAGTCAATCTTAGGGGTACCCTTGATGCGGGCCGGCTGTTCGCGCTCCCGACATATCTATTCGTCGGCAGCTTCATGCTGGTCCTTGCCATTGGCGCATGGAAGGTTTTCGAGTCCGGCGGGCATCCAACGCCCATCGTTCAACCTGTCCCGCTCAAAGCGGTGACGGGCTCCGCGAGCCTGTGGCTCGTCTTCCACGCTTTCGCCAGCGGATGCACTGCAATGACCGGCGTCGAGGCGGTCAGCAACGGGATGAATGCGTTCAAAGATCCGAAGCTCACCTATGGACGGCGGACGCTGGCAGCGATTTGCGCGATCCTTGGAGTGCTGCTTGCCGGCATCGCCTACCTTTGCACCCACTACGGGATTCTCGCCACGAACCAGCAATCGAATGGCTACGAGAGTGTCCTTTCCCAGCTCACTCATGCGGTCGTCGGCAATGGCATCCACTACTATCTCACAATTGGAAGCCTGCTTTGCGTCCTCGCCCTGTCGGCCAACACCAGCTTCGTGGATTTCCCAAGACTGTGCCGGATCGTCGCCGAGGACGGCTATCTTCCGCGTCCCTTTGCCGTGGTCGGACGTCGCCTCGTCTTCTCTGTCGGAATTCTGTACCTCGCAGTGACCGCCGGGCTGTTGCTGATTGCCTTCGGTGGGATCACCGATCGCCTCATTCCACTCTTTGCGATCGGCGCCTTTCTCACATTCACGCTCTCTCAGACGGGAATGGTCGTTCACTGGCTCCGCGAGGTGCACTCCAGCACTGATGCGAAGACGCGAGCGCGCCATCGGACGCATCTCGTCGTCAATGCTGTCGGTGCGCTCACCACCGGCATTGCCCTTGTCATCATCATCGCCGCGAAATTCTGGCAAGGCGCCTGGATTACTGCCGTCGCAATTCCGCTCGTAATTCTGCTGCTTAAGGCCATCCGACACTATTACGGCGAGCTCGACCGGATGCTGCACCGCGCCGGGCCGGTCAGCATTCCAGCGAACGAGCCTCCCGTGGTCCTCGTCGTGACCGAGCGCTGGAACAAGCTCGCCGACAAAGGCCTCAACTTCGCAATGCAGCTCTCGCGGGACGTATTTGCGGTGCACGTGACGGCACTCAAGGGTGATGATGACGCTAGCGAGCAAGAAATCCTTGGCCGGTGGCGGGACGAAGTCGAACGCCCCGCGCAACGCGCAGGCATCAAACCTCCGCGGATCATCCTCATCCGGTCCGAGTACCGAGAGATGTACGCCCCGCTGCTGCTGCTCGTGAAGGAGCTGGAGGACGAGTTTCCGTCACGGGCAATTGCCGTTCTGCTTCCCGAGGTCGTGAAGACGAACTGGTGGCAGTATCTTTTGCACACACACCGGGCGCGCCGTCTAAGAGCCAAGCTCCTGCGCTTGGGCGGCTCCAAGCTCGTGGTCATTTCAATCCCGCTCTACCTAGAGGAGCCAGAAACCGATGAAGTCGTAACCCAGGAGGCCGAATCCACCGGCGGCAGTGTGGTCGGAGAGAGCAATCCGATTTTCACTTTCCATGAACAGCCCCGCGCAACCCACCAAACCGGGACTTAGTAGGCGCGAGGTTCGTTCGCACTTCGGCGCCGCGCATGAGGGTTGCGCGCGCGAGTTCATGCCCCTATGTCGCGCCCCTGCCGTTTCCCGGCACCACGCGCCCGTAGCTCAGCTGGATAGAGCACCAGACTACGAATCTGGGGGTCAGAGGTTCGAATCCTTTCGGGCGCGCCATTTCTCAATTCCCGGAATTGTGCCGGTTTCGGTCCGGCGAACTCGGCAAGTTGGTCGTAATTGGACGGTCGGCTTTTGCCAGCTCTCGATCTATTTTCGCGCCGAACCTGCGAACGCCGGTGGTTGGATACGACGGAGCAGACGCGCTGCAGCCTGAAGTGTCCGACATTTGTTGCGTTTTTAGGCCGGCAGTTGGGGGGGGGAATTCGTGTCCCAATTTTGTATACATTTTTGGGACAAGAAATGAGCGATCTAAAAGTGGCGGGTGCGCCATTTTC
>JBJMUN010000079.1:0-24775 GCA_045811185.1 Sphingomicrobium sp. | reverse complement strand
CTTTCTCAAGCTCGTCGCCGGAATGCTGGGCGTCGGCCTCGACGAGCTGGTGCAGCGCGAGACGACGAGGCGGCAACGGCAGCTCGCATGGCTGGCGGCGGCATCGCTTGGCGGAATGGCGGTCACCAGCACGCTTTCGGTCGCGGCCTTTGAGGCGCGAAACGAGGCCCGCGAACAGCGCCGCCAAGCCGAGGGGCTGGTCGGGTTCATGCTCGGCGACCTCAAGGACAAGCTGGAGCCGATCGGACGCCTCGACGCGCTTGATTCGGTCGGCAGCCGCGCGCTCGCCTATTACCGGCACCAAGATAAGGGCAGCCTGTCAGACGAGGCGCTGGCGCAGCGTGCCAAAGCACTCACTCTCATCGGCCAGATTGCGCAGACCCGCGGCAATACCTCCGAAGCGCTGAAGCGCTACGAGGAGGCGCTGGCCAGTACCGCCGAGGCGGTCCGGCGCTATCCCGATGATCCCCAGCGCCTGTTCGACCACGCGCAGAATGTCTTTTACGTCGGCTACATCGCTTATCAGCGCGGAAGCCTCAGCGACGCTGCGGCCCGATTTCGCGAGTACAAGCAGCTTGCCGACCGAATGGTGGCCATTGCGCCCGACAACAAGGATTATCGCCTCGAACAGGTCTACGCGAACACGAACCTCGGCACTGTCCTGATGGATGAACGCCGCTACAAAGCGGCCGCCGCTACCTACCAGTCTTCGCTCAACGTCTCCGAGGCGCTCGCATCGGCCGAGCCTCACAATCCCGACTACAGGAAACGGGTCAGCAGCAACCTCGCATGGATCGCCGACGCGCATGAATATTCTGGCGCCATTGAACAGGCGATCGGCGATCGCGAACGCCAAATCGGCGTGCTCCACGATCTTGAACGGATCGACGCGCGCGATGCCGAGGTTCAGCGCGACGGGTTGACCGCGCACCGGGCGCTGGGGCGCCTGCTAGGGTCGCGTGGCGACATCACCGGGGGGCTCAAGGAGCTGCTCATAGGCGAGGCGATCGGCGACAAGCTATTCGGTATCGAACCCGAAAACACCGAGTGGCTGCAGGCCAGTGCAAACAGCCGGTACGATCTCGCCGACCTCCAGCTTGCGGCGGGCCAGACCGATGCGGCTGCGGCTACCATGCGTTCCCAATGCGAGATCGTCGATCGACTCTTGCAGCATGACAGCAGTGTCGCCGACTGGAGATCGAACCTGCGCTCGGCCTGTTTCGAGCTGCGCGCGCGCGTCGCACTTGCGCAGGGCCAACCCGCGGAAGCATTTGCCGTCGCTCAGCAGTCGCTCGCGGCCGCGCGAGCGGCACCCAATCCGCTCGACCGCGCAACGATGATGACCCGCGCAATGAGTGTTGGCGGCGACGCCCTCGCGGCTGCGGGCCGGCGCGATGAGGCGCTGAAATGGTGGTCGGCAGCACTTCGAGCATTTCCGAGCGGCATCGAGCTTAGGCCAAGCGAGCAGGCACGCATGGCGAGCCTGAAGCTGCGCACCGGCGACCGGGCCGGCGCTCAGCAGCTCATGTCGGCGCTGGCTGCCATCGGATACCGCCACCCCGCGTACCTGAAATGAGGATTTGAGGAGACAAATCGTGCCACATGAACAATCACAAACGATGGAGCCGCAGTCGCAGTCCAACGTCGTGAACGTCCAGATCAACGTCTATGCGGACGACAATTCCGGCGAAGACTCGGGCGTCAAATTCAGCCACGAGTGGAAATTCCAGGATGCTCCCGGTCAGTTCAACAAGGGCCGCGTCGACCTGCCGGCGAACGACAGTTATGTCCTCAAATTCCACTTCCAGGACAGGAGCTCGCGCAAGCTTTCCTTTGCCTGCCCTGGCGCCAACGCAATGTGGGTGACGAGCGGAACATCGTCCAGCCCGCCGCAGTGCCCGAGCGCCGCGGGCGACGGGGGCCAGATCCAGTATAGCGGGAGCGGCACCAATTGCTCCCAGAACCTGCTCTCGGTCGTGGACTCGAACAGCGGTCCGGAATGCCTCCTCCAATATGCGCTGCGCTTCAACGGCGATCCCTACACGGGGCCGACCGGTCAGCAGTACCCGCCCTACGCATATGATCCGGAAATCAAGAATGGCGGTGGCGCGACGATGTAAGCTGGCTGTCCGCCGGTTGTTTTGACGGGGCGCAGTCCGCAGCTGCGCCTCGAGGGGGGAGGATCAAATGGCAAGTGAGAAGCTGCAAGCCATGCCCACCAAGGGCACGGGTGACACCATCAGCTGGAAGCTGTGCGACGCAAAGGTGCCGACCGACTGCGGCACACTCGGATCAAATCCGGTTACCACTCTGCCGCACAGCTTCTTCGCAAAGACCTATAGTTTCGAAATTACGATCACCAACGATCAAACGGGTCTCGGCATCGTGTTTGCCCCTGATCCGCCTTCCCCGCCCGGCAAGGACGATGGGCCGCTATGGATCCAGGCGAACAGCAAGCCGTCGGAGTTTGCGACGGACGGTCACATATCCTCGCAAAGCGGCGGCGGCACGACCACGCTGAGGTTCCACGACAAGAACAAGGGAAGCGCGGTTGACCTCCACTATCGCCTGAATTTCATCGACAGTAACGGCAAGAAGGTCACGGCCATCGACCCCGAGATCAAGAACGGCGGCTCGACGATCGGCTTTGCATCGAGCGCAACGGTAGCGATCCTTGGAGGCATCGTGCTGTTGGCGCTATTATTCACCGGGGTCCGCGCGTTCCTTCGTCGCGGCGGTTAGGAGGCCAACTGAACAAGGCAATCCTCGATCCGGTTCCCACCGTAGCGCGGGCTACGACGCAAGGCCCACCGTCTGTTCCCTTCGTGCTCGCCGTCGGCGTCACGGGCCATCGTTCTGATGTGCTCTCGCCCCAAGCCGTGCCGCGGATCGAGGAACGCGTCCGCGACGTGCTTCGGCAGGTCGAGGAATCGGGTCGCGCGCTGTTCGAGACCGAGCGCGATTGCTTCGGCAACTTCACGCCGCGGATGCGGTTCGTCTCCCCGATCGCAGATGGTGCCGACCAGATCGCAGCCGAGGCTGCGCTCGCCCTCGGGTGGGAGCTTGAGGTGGTGCTTCCGTTCGACCGCAGCGCTTACCGGGCGAGTCTTGCCAACGATGATTCGCGCGATCGATTCGATTCACTGATCGGACGCGCGAGCTGTCTGCTGGAGTTGCCGGGCGACCCGGAGCACGGGCTGGACGCCTATGTCATGACGGGCCGCGCCACCGTCGCGCATTGCGACGTATTGATCGCCATCTGGGACGGTCTCCCGCCACGCGGCCGGGGCGGCACGGCCGAAGTCGTTCAGCTCGCTCTGACCCGCGGCACCGCGATCATCCACGTCCCGCTGACGCCCGGCGGCGACACGCGCATCCTGTGGAGCGCGTTCGATCCCACTGTCCTCACCGTAGCCGACGATCCAAGCGTCGCTCGATCGCTCGAGCGGAGGGACGTTGATCGGCTGCTGCGCGCCCTGTTGATGCCCCCACCGGAAGATCAGGAACAGGACTTCCTCAAAGGGTTCTTGAGCGAGCGACTGCACCTCATTCGCACCCGGATCGAATATCCTCTCCTGCTGACTGCGACCGGCGTTCGGCGGATGACCACGCGTGACCTCAGTTCCAAACATGCGGAAGCGCAAATCCGCGACGAATGGGCGCGCTACCGAGCTGGCTGCGGCGAAGCGCACAAGATCTCGGCCGAGATCGATCTCCTCGAGAGATCGTACAGCTGGGCCGACCAGCTCGCGACGCACTTCGCCCAGACCTACCGCAGCGGGCACATTTTCAACTTCGTGCTCGGCGGCATCGCCGTGTGCCTCGGGCTCGCGGCGTTCATGGCGCCGCACCTCCAGTTCGAGGAGGCTGCGCTCGAGCTGCTGATCACGCTGGCCATCATCCTCAACGCCGTGATCGGTGCCCGTCATCAGTGGCACCGCCGCTGGCTCGACTACCGCCAGCTCGCCGAGCGACTGCGGCCGATGCGCAGCCTCAAGCTCCTCGGCATCGCCGCGCCCGACCCTCCGGGTACCGACACCAATCCGGTGCCGAAGCGCTGGATCGACTGGTATGCAAGCGGCATCTGGCGGGCGATGGGCTGTCCATCAGGCACGATCGACCGCGCGTGCGCGGCTCGTCTCGGCGAAGCGATTGCCGTTCACGAGCTCGAACCGCAGGTCAGCTACCACCAACGCAATTCGAAGCTGATCCAGATGCTCGATCATCGTCTCGAGCAATTCGGCATGCTGCTCTTTGCTGCGACCGTGCTCATCACCGTCGCGACCCTCGTGGGCCTCGCCGTCGGATCCGATTTCGTGAACCGCTACGGCAATTGGTTCACTCTTGTGTCAGCCGGCTTCCCGGCACTTGGCACCGCCGTTTTCGGGATCCGCTTCCAGGGTGATTTCGGCGGCGACGCGCTGCGCTCGCTCGCCACCGCCAACACGCTGAGGCAGATCGAGCAGGAACTTCGCAAGAATGTCGGGCTCTCGCGCGCGGCCGACCTTGCGGAGCAGGCGGCCCGGATCATGCTCGCCGATCTCGACGAATGGCGGCTGGTCAACCAGCAACACGATTTGTCGGTCGGCTAGTTGTCCTCTCCCCATCGCCAGCGCCAGCCGCCGCGCGTCGTGCGCGCGCAGATGATCAGGAAGGCGATCACGAAAGGCGCCAAAGCGGCAATCAGCTGTGCCGGACGATCGCGGAACGCGAGGCTGGCAGCCGTGACGATGCCGATGAACGCGAGCGTGACCGCCCAGCCCTGCCAGCTGATCGGGAGTCCTGCGCCATAGCCGTAACGCTTGGGCGCGAACCACTCGGGACCATCGTTCATTCCTTGCTCTCCTTCGCAGGCCTCCCGCGCTTCCTTGCAACGGGCGCCTTCAACCTCACGCCGCGCGCGGCGAGAGCCTCTCTCAGCAGGCATTCGACCTGCGCGTTGACGCTGCGGAGCTCCGCTGCGGCGCAGCGCTCGACCGCGGCCCACAAAGCCGCGTCGACGCGTAGCGGATACGCCTTGCGTTCGGCGTCGGGCATAACGCTCGCCTATTGATAGAGCGTGCCGGTGTTGACGACGGGTTGCGTATCGCGTTCGCCGCACAGCACGACCATCAGGTTAGAGACCATTGCCGCGCGGCGCTCATCGTCGAGCTCGACAACGTTCTTCTCGGAGAGCGCATCGAGCGCCATTTCGACCATTCCGACAGCGCCTTCGACAAGCGTCTTGCGAGCCGCGACGACGGCCTGCGCCTGCTGGCGGCGAAGCATCGCGCCGGCGATCTCCTGCGCATAGGCGAGGTGCGTGAAACCGCATTCGTCGACCGTGATGCCGGCCACCGCGAGGCGCGCCATAAGCTCCTTGCGAAGCTCGGCCCCGACTTCGTCATGGTTCCCGCGAAGCGTGGCCTCCTGGTGCGTGAAATCGTCGTACGGATAACGCGAGCCGATGGTGCGGACTGCAGCTTCGACCTGGACGCGGACAAACTGCTTGTAGTCGTCGACGTCGAACAATGCCTGCGCCGTGTCGACGACGCGCCACACGATCTGTGCCGCCATCTCGATCGGATTGCCGCGAAGGTCGTTCACTTTGATCTTTTCGGAGATGAAGTTGTTTGCGCGGACCGACAGCTTCTTCTTCGCGAGCCACGGCCATGTCCATCGCAGCCCCGTCGCTCTGTCGGAGCCACGATATTCGCCGAACAGCGTGATAGCCGCGGCCTGGTTCGGCTGGAGCATGTAGAAGCCTGGCATCACCACGATGAACATGAGCGTCGCCACGGTGACGATTGCAAAGCCGATCGGCTCGCCGCCATGGGAGCCCAAGCGCTGGATGCCGTAGACGTCACCAAGGGTCGCGAGCAGCAGCACGACCAGCATCGCATAACCGCTGGAGGTAATTGCCGGGCGCTCGCTCGTTGCCGTCAATGCAATGACTTTGTCGTTTGCCACTTTCGCCTCCATAAATCTGATATCATAATAATATGGAACGCGTGGCAGCGTCAACTGGCGCGCGTCGAATAGGCTCGCTAAGGCGCGCTCCGATGACCGAGACGCGTTGGCGAATGGTGGTGCATGGGGGCGCAGGCTCGGAGCGAATCGCGCATGACGATCCCGCTCATGAAGCAAAGGCGCGCGCGGGATTGAACGACGCCCTCGAGGCCGGATCCGCTGTCCTCAGTCGAGGTGGGAGCGCGATCGACGCCGTCGAAGGAGCGGCGCGTGTGCTCGAAGAAGATCCCTGTTTCAATGCCGGCCGCGGCAGCGTGCTTACAGAGCAGGGCGAGGTTGAGCTCGACGCCGCGATCATGGATGGTCGGGATCGCCGGGCAGGCGCCGTCTCCGGGATCAAGACGACCCGCGCACCTGTCAGCCTGGCACGGCGACTGATGGAGCATGGACCGCACGTCTTTCTCGCAGGAGCCGCCGCCGACCGCTTCGCTCAAGCAGCGGGCATCGAGCAGGTACAAAATGATTTCTTCATTCTGCCGGAACGACGCCGACAGCTCGAGGAAGCGCTGGCTGCAGGAGGCGGGGCCGACCCGATCAAATATGGCACGATTGGTGCCGTTGCCGTCGACGTGCACGGCAACGTCGCCGCTGCAACCTCGACGGGTGGCATTACCGCGAAGCGTTGGGGGAGGGTCGGCGATTCACCGCTGATCGGTGCCGGAACCTATGCCGACAATCGCGCCGCCGCAGTGTCCGCGACCGGATCGGGCGAGTTTTTCATCCGCGCCGTCGCCGCGCACGAGCTCGCGGCGCGCATGCGCCTCGGTGGCCAGACCCTTCAGCAGGCCCTCGACGCGGTGCTTGCCGATATTCAGGCGCTGGGCGGCAGGGGCGGACTGATCGCTGTCGCGCCGAATGGCGATGCAGCCTGGGGCTTCACGACACCGGCGATGTATCGCGGCATGGCCGACGATAGCGGCCGGAAGGTCGGGATCTACTTCGAGGAATCCGAACGGTAGGGAAGATCCCGCCGCAACCATTCGAGCTCGGCGGCAATCCCTTCGCGCTCGGCATCGAGAAATTGCGCGACCGCGTCTCGGAAGCTGCGGTTCGGGATGAAATGCGCGCTTTTGGTGATCACCGGCTCATAGCCGCGGGCGACTTTGTGCTCTCCTTGGGCGCCGGCCTGGACACAGGCAAGTCCGTGCTCGATCGCCCACTCGACTGCCTGGTAGTAGCAAAGCTCGAAGTGCAGGAACGGCACTTCGTCGACCGCGCCCCAGTAGCGGCCGTAGAGCGTATCGGCGCCGATGAAGTTGAGCGCACCTGCGATCGGCAGATCGCCGCGACAGGCAAGGAACAGCAGCACTGAATCGCCCATCCGGTCGGCGACAAGGTCGAAGAACTGGCGGGTGAGATACGGGCGACCCCACTTCCGCGAGCCGGTGTCCTGGTAGAAGGCCCACATCGCATCCCAGTCGGCAGGAGCGATCTCCGCGCCCCTGAGGACCCTGAATCCTAAGCCCTCGCTCGCAGCCGCGCGCTCCTTGCGCAACGTCTTGCGTTTCCGGCTCGACAGCGAGCCGAGGAAATCGTCGAAGCTGGCGTAGCCGCGATTGAACCAATGATATTGAATGCCATGGCGGACCAGCCATTCGCGCCGCGCGCATTCGGCCGCGCCATGCTCGTCGATGAAGGTGATGTGCGCAGATGATATTTCGTTTTGCACGGTCACCGCTTCAATTGCCGTCAGCAGTTGCTGCGGACGGCTACCGAGGAGGCGCGGGCCCGGCACGGGCGTGAACGGCACGGCAACCTGGAGCTTGGGATAATATTGGCCCCCGGCACGCTCCCATGCGTCCGCCCAGCCATGGTCGAAGACATATTCGCCCTGGCTGTGTGACTTCAGATAGGCCGGTGCGGCAGCAACGAGCCGATCCTCACCGTCCTCGACGAGAATCGGCGCCGGAGTCCATCCTGTGCCGCTACCGACGCTGTTCGAATCCTCGAGCGCGGAGAGGAACGCATGACCGGTAAAGGGATTGCCGTCGCCGAGGCGATCCCAGGCACGCGCGTTGAGGCCGGAGATTCCCGAAGCGATCTTGGCGATGATGTCAGTTTCGCGGTCGGCCATCGCCTTCCCAGATGAGAGCGTCGGCATGAACCTCGCCTTGAGCGCGCTCGCCTGCCGTTCCTATTGTCCAGCTGTAAATGGGCAGCGCCCTGCGTGCCTTCGCGACCCACGACTTGCCAAGCGCAGCTTTGTCCACGGCGATAAACTGCGGATCGGCGAGCCACATGGCTAACAGGCGGCGCGGCAAGGTCAGACCATCGCGCACCACAAGCCCGCGCCGGACCTCGGGCATGTTTGTCTTCAACAGTCGCGGAAGCCTCGGATCGAAGCTCATGATTCCAAACCGACCTTCATAACCGGCCAGATCACGCCTGAGCGCCGGCATCCAGCGCCACACATCCTTGTCGACCTTGATTTCAAGCAGCAGTGGAACGCGACCTGCAACGAGGCTCAGCAATGTCTGAAGAGTGGGGATCGGATGCTCGCCGACACGAAGGCGCGCAAGTTCACTCATTGTCGACTGGCCGATCCTTAGCGGACTGGCACACATCCGCCACGCGTCTGCGTCGTGCAAGACGACGATCTGATTGTCGGCGCTGAGCCTGAGATCGCATTCGATGCCCGCCCCGATCTCGAGCGCAGCTGCAAAGGCGATGACGCTGTTCTCAGGCAAAGCCGCGCCATAATGAAGACCGCGGTGGGCAAAGCCCATTCGACCGGGGTCGAGCGGATCAGCCTTTGACGGCGACGATCGCATCCACTTCGACGGCAACGCCGAGCGGGAGCACTGCAACGCCCACTGCGCTCCGGGCATGACGTCCGGGCTCGCCGAACACATCCTGCATCAGCTCGGACGCACCATTCGCGACCTTCGGCTGGTCCGTGAAGTGCGGCGCGCTGTTGACGAACACGCCGAGCTTCACAATTCGGCCGACACGATCGAGCGAGCCGAGCGCCGCCTTCATCTGCGCAAGCAGCATAACGCCGCAGCGCCGCGCCGCCTCGACACCACCTTCAAGGTCGACGTCATCTCCGAGGCGCCCCTTGATAAGGCTACCGTCCTCGGCGAAGCTGATCTGGCCCGATATGTGCAGCAGTCCGCCCTGCTCCACGGCGGGAACATAGGCTGCGACGGGAGCCGCAGGCTGCGGCAGGGTAATTCCGAGTTCGCTCAGGCGCTGGTCGATGCTCATGGACATGCCCCAAGCACTCGCGCGCTCCTGAATCAACCCTCGCGATGAACGCTGAAGCCGCCCCAGCTCTGGGAGACCGGCATCAGCTCGATGGTGTTGATGTTGAGGTGCGGCGGCAAATTGGCAAGCCACCAGAAGAGATCGGCGAGGTCCTCGGCGGTCATCGGGTCCATGCCGGCATAGAGCTTGTCCGAGGCTTCCTTGTCGCCGCCGGTGCGGACGATCGTGAACTCGGTCTCCGCCATTCCCGGTTCGATTGAGGTGACGCGGACGCCGGTTCCGGCAAGGTCGCAGCGCAGGTCGAGCGAGAACTGGCGCACGAACGCCTTGGTCCCCGCGTACACAGCACCGCCTTTATACGGGTAGGTGGCCGCGACAGACGACAGGTTGATGATCTGGCCCCTGCGATCGATGAGCTTGGGCAGCAGCGCGCGCGTCAGCGCGACGAGGCCGGTAACGTTGGTATCGATCACTCTCTCGATTCGATCCCAGTCGGTGCTGGGCAGAGGGTCTGTCGGTGGGGCGAGGCCCGCATTGTTGAGCAGCAGATCGATTTCGCTCCACGGCGCGTCCAGCCTAGCCAGGCTCTCGACGGCATCAAGATCGAGCATGTCGATCTCGAGCGGCAGGAATGGATCGCCGAGCTCGTCCTGCAGGCGCTTCAGGCGCTCGCCGCGCCGGCCGGTGCCGATCGCGTTCCAGCCGCCCGCAACGAACTTGCGCGCGGCCGCTTCGCCGAATCCGGCAGTCGCGCCGGTGATGAGAATGGTCTTCATGTCGTCCCTTCTTCCAGCTGCCGGCGCGCCTCTACGAGGTCTTCCGGCTTCGCGCCAATCGCCTCCGCGATGGCAACCAGGTCGGGCTCATGCGCCTCGAGGAACCGAAGCAGCGCGGCGAGAAGAGCCGGTTCGCCCGCTCTTGCTCGCAGCTCGTCGGTCCCGATTCCGGTCAGGTCGATGAACCGATGCGCCCGACGCTCGCACCCAAGCGTTGCCGCGAGCGCGGCGAGGGCGAGAATCACCGGATCATTGTCGTTTGTGCGCGCCAACGCCTACAACGGGTGCAAAGGGGTTAAAGGGAGCATCGTGGCCAGGATTTTAATCGTCGAGGACAATGCGCTGAACATCAAGCTGTTCTGCGATCTCCTCGCCGCGCACGGCCATCAGCCCGAGGCGGTCACCGACAGCCGCAATGCGCTCGATGCAGCCAAGCAGTTCGAACCGGACCTGGTGATCACGGACATCCAGCTGCCGCACGTCAGCGGCCTTGAGCTCATTCGCATGATCCGCAAGGACGAAAAGCTCGCCCAGGTCCCGATTATGGCGGTGACCGCCTATTCGGCGCAGGGAGACGAGGAGCGCATCCGTGCCGCGGGGGCGCAGGCCTATGTGTCCAAGCCGATTTCGGTGATGAAGTTCGCACAGACCGTCGACCAGCTGCTGGAAGATGGCTGCGATTCCGACCCGACGGGAGAATCGCAGGACAGCTGGGCAAATGAAAGTGATGGCGGCGGTGGCGGCGGCCCGAGCGAGGCGGGCGGCGAGGAAGCGTAACGGCGCCTCGGCCGCAGCCGCTTACTTGATCTTCGCTTCCTTGAAGTCGACGTGCTTGCGCGCGACCGGGTCGTACTTGCGAAAGCTCAGCTTTTCGGTCTGGGTGCGGGGGTTCTTCTTGGTCACGTAGAAGAAGCCCGTGTCCGCGCTGCTGACGAGCTTGATCTTGACGGTTGCCGGCTTGGCCATCGGACAGTCCCAAATGCTTGAAAAAAGAAAAGCGGCCTTTTCGCCGCTCGTGCGGCGCGCTCCATGACGAACGCAGCCGATTCTGTCAACCGAAGCAGTGTTGGGTGGTGTCTCAGTTTGAATTTTGACGGTGCGCCCTGCGCTCACCACGTTATGCTCAGCGCAAAGCATGGAGGCAGCAGCATGGCCCCGTTTCGGGCTTACGCATTTGGTGGGGGGATGTTCACGCTAATCGGCATTGCCGCAATAGCGCGTCACGACATCTTGCCTGGAATATTGGTGTTTGTCGTGGCAATCGGCTGCGCGTTTCGGGCACGCAGCGAATGGAAGCGCGACCATGCCTAAAGGTCCAGACGGAGAGAAGCGCCCCGCCGACACGATTTCCCCGCGAGATCATGGTCGCCAAGATCGCCACTGGTGAAACCGAGGATGAACTCGAGGAGCTAACCAGCGCCGCCACTCAGCTTGGCAGCAAAGGCGGTAAGGCTCGCGCGGCCGATATGACGCCGGAGCCCCGCGCAGAGATTGCCCGTAAGGCCGCACAGAAGCATTGGAAAAAAGCCCTGAACTACTGAACGCCAGCTTCGCGCCGAGCCTTTTTCAAGAACACATTGATGTAGGCCTGTAGATCGCTGACGCTCTCTGCTGACAGCTCCTGCTATGGCAGCGGGCGTGAGTGACACGCTCTGGTCGCTACAGGACGTGCTTGCGACGATCGACGAAATGGCCCCCGCACCGAAGCCGCGCCGGGCTGTAACTGGCCCTTAACCTTCTTGGGTGAACCTGCGTTCAATCGAGGAGGGACAGATGGCGACAGACGCGCTCAAGACGATCCGCAACGAGATTGGACTGCGCGTCGCTGAAATCCGCGACCGCGGCGCACGTCTTTCCCCGCTTGACCTCCATGCCCGGATGGACGCCATTCGGCAGCTGGCTGCGGTGAACGGCCTCGCTGCTCTCGAAGGTCTTGCCCGTCACTCCGCGCAGCTTGCGCTCCTGCCGGGCCATCGGGTGGCGATGCGATCCTGCCTCGAGCACGTCGAGGAAGCACTGGACAGCCAATCGGATCACGATCGCACCACCATCCTCGCAGCACTCGCGGTTCGCCTTCACTGACACCGTAGCGCCGTTCATGCATTGAGGCGCCATGCGCGCCTTTTCGCAGCTGCTCGACGACCTCGTCTACACGCGCTCGCGCAACACCAAGCTCAAGCTCATCGGCGATTACCTTAAGGAGACGCCCGATCCAGACCGCGGCTACGGCCTTGCCGCCCTGACCGGCACGCTCGACATTCCGCACGTGAAGCCGGCCGCCGTCCGCGGCCTCGTCGAGGAACGTATCGATCCTGTGCTCTTCTACATGAGCCGCGACTATGTCGGGGACACGGCCGAGACCGTCTCGCTGCTCTGGCCCAAGAATGACGGCGAGCCGCCGGAAGTCGACGACGCGACCCTCCGCATCAGCGACGCCATCGAGAGGCTGCGTTCAGCCTCGAAGCTCGATGCGCCGCGTGTGCTCTCGACCATGCTCGACCATCTCGACGCATCTGGCCGGTACGCCCTGCTCAAGCTGGCGCTCGGCGAGCTTCGCGTCGGGATCAATGCACGACTTGCCAAACAGGCGCTCGCGGACGCGTTCGCGCTGGAGGTCGAAGTGGTTGAGGAGGTGTGGCACGGGCTGACGCCGCCGTTTACCGAGCTGTTCGACTGGGCGGAGGGCCGCTCCGAGCAGCCAAGTACGCGCGACGTGCCGGTGTTTCGACCGTTCATGCTTGCCCACCCGCTCGAGGAGACTAGGGTCTCGCTCGACGATTATGCCGCCGAGTGGAAGTGGGACGGGATCCGCGTGCAGCTCGTCCATGCCGGTGGCGAGACACGCCTCTACAGCCGGACCGGCGACGACATTTCCGGGAGCTTTCCCGATGTTGCCGAAGCGTTTCGCCTTCCGGGTGTCCTCGACGGCGAACTGCTGGTCCGCGGATCCGACCAAGGCCTCTCCGACATGCACGGCGGAGCCGCGGCGAGCTTCAACGCGCTGCAGCAGCGGCTCGGGCGCAAGAACGTCAGCCAGAAGATGCTCCGCTCGTATCCAGCCTTCGTACGTCTCTACGACGTGCTGTTCGATCGGGATGAGGACTTGCGGGGGCTTTCCTGGGAGCAGCGGCGAGCGCGCCTCGAAAGCTTCGGCGCACGCCTCGACCCCGAGCGCTTCGACATCTCTCAACTAATCGAGGCCGACAGCTTCGAACAGCTCGAGGACATGCGCCTTAACGCCCGCGACGTCGCGATCGAAGGCATCATGCTGAAGCGCCGCGACAGCCCCTATGTCGCGGGCCGCCGCACCGGCCTGTGGTACAAGTGGAAACGCGATCCCCTGACCGCCGACTGCGTCCTGATGTACGCTCAGCGCGGATCGGGAAAGCGCTCGAGCTATTACAGCGACTACACTTTCGGCTGCTGGACGGAAGGCGGCGAGCTGCTGCCTGTTGGCAAGGCCTATTTCGGTTTCACCGACGAGGAGCTGAAGTGGCTCGACCGCTGGATCCGGGGCCACACGCTGCAGCGTTTCGGGCCGGTGCGCGAAGTCGAGAAGACCCTGGTGCTCGAGGTCGCGTTCGACTCCATCCACAAGAGCACGCGCCACAAGTCGG
This sequence comes from Sphingomicrobium sp., assembly GCA_045811185.1. Taxonomy (GTDB): domain Bacteria; phylum Pseudomonadota; class Alphaproteobacteria; order Sphingomonadales; family Sphingomonadaceae; genus Sphingomicrobium. Next base: position 11,166 of record JBJMUN010000079.1, on the reverse strand, counting down.
GCCTGGCGATGCGATTTCCGCGCATCAGCCGGATACGTGTCGACAAACCGGCGAACGAGGCCGACCAACTGGCGATGCTTGCAGCATTGGTAACTTGAAGCGCCGCCATCAGCCGCTAAGCCTTCCCTCCTCTTCGGAGGGGACCTTAATGTTGAAAACTTTGATGGCCGGCGCGGCCGGGCTGTCTCTAGCTGCAGCTGCGCATGCCGAAACCTACGCGATCCAGGCCGGGCGCCTGATCGTTGACGCGGCGCAGCCCGCGCGAGCCAATTCCACTGTCGTCGTCGAGAACGGCCGAATCGCACGGATCGAACCGGGCTTCACTGCACCTGCCGGAGCGGTCGTGGTCGACGAGCGCAACCGCACGGTCATGCCCGGCATGACAGACGTTCACGTCCACCTGACGGGCAACAGCGGCGAACCCTGGTACAACCAGTTCACGCAGAAATATTCGGTCCCGTACAATACGACCCTGGGCCTCACTCACGCGCTCGAAATGGCGCGCGCCGGTTTTACTACGGTGCGCGACCTTGGCGGCGACACTAGCGCGGTCATCGCGGTCCGGGACGCCGTCTCTGAAGGACGCTTCCCCGGTCCTCGGATCAAGGTCTCGGGCGCGCCGCTTTCGATCATCGGTGGCCATGCAGACGAAGCGACCGGCCTCCCGCCGGAGCTCGCCGGGGCGGTCAACGAAGCGCATCTCAACCCGTCGGTCTGCACCGGCGTTGAAGAATGCCAGAAGGTCGTACGGCAGCTCGCCGCCGCTGGTGTCGATGTGATCAAGATCATGGCGACGGGCGGCGTACTCGATCCCGGAGCGATGGGCCTTGAGCAGCATTTCACCGACGCGGAGATGAAGGGCATCTCCGACATGGCCCATGCGATGCACCTCAAGGTCGCAGCCCACGCCCATGGTGCCCGGGGCATCGAGGCCGCCACCAATGCCGGCGTCGATTCGATCGAGCACGGCACGTTCCTCGACGAGGCCGGCGCCAGGGCGATGAAGGCGCACGGGACCTATTATGATGGCACGCTCATTGCGCTTAGCGGAGTTCAGCGGCTGCTTGGAACCGGCAAGCTCCCGCCATCCTCGGAAGAAAAGGCCCGGATTACGCTCGCCGCCTGGGGCAAGGGCCTCAATCTCGCCTATCGAACAGGCGTGAAAATCGCGCTTGGCACCGACAGCGCGGTCGCCCCGCATAATGAAGCCAACAAGGAAGTGGAGCTCATGGTGACGAAAGGCGGGATGACCCCGCGCGACGCCTTGGTCGCTGCCACCAAGGGCGGCCCCGACCTCATGAATCTTTCGAATGAGACCGGGACTCTGACGCCCGGGAAGTCGGCCGATCTGATTGCAGTTGAGGGCGATCCGCTGACGGACCCGACCGCCGTGCAGCGGGTCGGCTATGTCATGGCCCAAGGCCGCCCAATTCCAATGAAAGGACAATGATGCGCTCGTCTTTGCTTGCGATTGCGCTCGTGCTGAGCGCCCCACTCCATGGCCAGGCCGCGCCGGCCGGTGACGTTCCTGCCAAGGAGGAGACCAAGGCCGCCAAGCCAGATCCCGATGTCGTGAAGGCAAGCGTCGAGGAAGACGCGCAGCCGGTTCGCCGCTCGATCCCGTTCAAGGGCAAGACCCTCGCCTACACCGTCACTCCGGGTCACCTCACAATCCGGAACGAAAAAGGCGAGCCGACGGTCAGCATGTTCTACGTTGCCTATACAATTCCATCGACCGGACGGGCGCGCCCAGTCACGTTCCTGTTCAACGGAGGGCCCGGCTCGTCGACCATGTGGCTGCACATGGGCTCGGTCGGTCCGATGAAAGTGGATGCCTCGCAGCCCGAGACGATTCCAGGTCCGCCGTTCCGCTATGTCGCCAATCCCGACACTCTCCTTGACGTTACCGACCTCGTCTTCATCGATGCCCCGACAACTGGCCTGTCGCGCCTGCTCGGCAAGGCAGAAAACAAGGATGTGATGGGCGTCGACCAGGACATCGACGTCTTCACTCGGACGGTGCAGCGCTACCTCACTAAGTATCAGCGCTGGAACAGCCCGAAGTTCATCATAGGCGAAAGCTACGGCACGACGCGGGCAGCCGGCCTCGTGGATTCGCTGCTGAACGCCGGCGTACAGATCAACGGCGTCACCTTCATGTCGACGATATTCAACTTCGCTGACTTCCAGGGCGACCAGGCGATGATCAACTTCCTGCCGACCTATGCGGCGGACGCCTGGTACCATGGCAAAATACCCGGCAAGCCGGCAATCGAGACCTTCCTGCAGCAGGCGCGCGACTTCGCGCAGGGGCCGTACACGGCAGCGTTGCAGAAGGGCAATTTGATCACCGATGCCGAGAAGCAGTCGGTTGCCCAGCAGATGGCACAGCTCACTGGCCTGTCCGCCGATTACATCGTCCGCTCGAACCTTCGGGTCGATCCAGGGCGTTTCCGGCGCGAACTGCTCCGGGACCGGCACCAGATCATCGGGCGGATCGATTCCCGTTATCTCGGCACCGAGCCGGATCTCGTGGGCGAATCTGCCGACTATGATCCGCAGGGAAGCGCCATCACGGGCGGCTTCGTCGGCGCGCTCAACGACTATCTGATGGGTGATCTTGGCTACAGGACGCAGCTCACATACCGCCCGAACAATTATGCCGAGACGCAAGGCGGAAACTGGAACTTCCAGCACAAGTCGCCCGAAGGTCGGCAGCAGGTCGCCGACACCAGCGTCGACCTTGCCGATGCAATGCGGCAGAACCCGCGCATGAAGGTGCTGTCAGTCAACGGCATCTACGATCTCGCGACACCGTTCCACGGGGCTGAATATGAGTTCCTGCACATGGCCCTGGAACCGCAGCTGCAGCAGAACATCCGCTACACTTATTATTCGGCGGGCCACATGATGTACATCGACCCGCCGTCGGCACGTAAGCTCAAGGAAGATCTAGCAAGCTTCTACGCGAGTGCCCTCTAGCCAAAAGAAAAGGGCCGGCAGATCGCTCCGCCGGCCCTTCGCCCCCTAGATTGGAATTTACTCGCTCTTCGGCTGAAGGTTCACCGCGGCATATTTGCCGCGGCGGTCGACCTCGAGCTCGAAATCGAGGCGGTCACCTTCGTTGAGCGTCGGGATTCCCGCGCGCTCGACAGCCGAGATGTGAACGAACGCGTCCGGCTGACCGTCATCGCGCTGGATGAAGCCGAAGCCCTTCATCGCGTTGAAGAACTTGACCGTCCCGCTGGCCTTCTCACCGGTCAGCTGACGCTGCGGACCGCCTGCACCGCCCGCGGCACCGCCGCCGCCGCCGCTGCGCTCGACCGCCATCGGCTCGCCTTCGATCCGAAGGTTTGTCGCCGAGATGCGGCCGCCACGATCGACGAGAGTGAACTCGAGCGGCTGCCCGTCTGCAAGGTCCGTAAGGCCCGCCTGCTCGACCGCTGAGATGTGAACGAACACGTCCTCACCGCCGTCGTCGCGGACAATGAAGCCGAAGCCCTTCTGCGGATTGAAGAATTTGACGACGCCTTTGCCTTCGCCAACGACCTGCGGAGGCATTCCGCCGCCGCCGCCGGCGCCGCCACCGCGGAAGCCGCCACCGCCGCCGCCGCGAAATCCGCCGCCGCCGCCACCACCGTAGCCGCCACCGCCGCCGAAGCCGCCGCGGTCACCGTATCCGCCGCCGCCGCCGCCGCCATAACCGCCACGACCGCCGCCGCCGCCGCCAAAGCCGCCTCGTTCCTGGTAGCCGCCGAATTCTCCGCCAAAAGCTGGCTCGTCACCGAAACCTTCACGCTTGTCGCGGCCGCGCCCGCCGCGGTCCCCCTTGCGCCCTCTATCGAAACCCATGCACCGTCCGAACTTAAAAAGAGCCCGCCTAACCCCTAAAACCAACGCGCTCGGGCCAAATGGCGCAACCGGTCATGACGCGTAATTCACTCACGCACCGTTCATGCCCTTACAGGAAAAATCGCACCTGCTCTAGTGACTCAGTTTGGGACAGGGCTGGCAAGGCGGGGCGCAAGCAGATTAAAGCGCTTTCGACCCTTCACGAAGGAGCGAGAATGGCCGTCCATTTGCATGAGGAAGATCTGCCCGCGGACGTGCGATTCGCAGAGGGCCCGATCGCGATCGATACCGAAGCGATGGGACTGGTTCCCGGACGCGACCGGCTGTGCCTGGTGCAACTGTCCGACGGGAAAGGGGACGAGCACCTCGTCCAATTCAGGCGCGGCAGCGACTATTCGGCGCCCAATCTCAAGGCACTTCTTGCCGATTCGCAGCGCCTGAAGCTCTACCATTTCGCACGCTTCGACATCGGCATCATGCAAGCCTATCTGGGGATCATGGCCGCGCCCATCTACTGCACCCGCACGGCGTCCCGGCTTGTCCGAACCTACACCGACCGTCATGGACTCAAGGACCTGGTCAAGGAATTGCTGAACATCGACCTGTCGAAGCAGCAGCAGACCAGCGACTGGGGTGCCGACGAGCTGAGCGACGCGCAGCGCGATTATGCGGCAAGCGATGTGCGCTATCTCCACCAGCTTAAGGCCAAGCTCGACGAGCGGCTCGCTCGCGAGGAGCGCACGCTGCTCGCCCAGGCCTGCTTTGACTTCCTCCCCACTCGTGCCCTGCTCGATCTCGCCGGCTGGCCCGAGCACGACATTTTCGCTCACGATGGCTAGCGCTCAAGATCCCGATCGAGTCGTAAAGCAGCGCTGGGCAGAGCCCGGCAGCGGGCACGACCGCGTCGTCCGGTGGACCAAGATCGCCCTACCGAGCGCGGTCGGGGTCCTCATCGCCGTGCTCGCATTGGCGCCGCTCGACAAGAAAGGCGACGTCAGCTTCATCCTCGACAAGAAGAAGGTGCAGAGCGCCCCGGAGCGCATGCGGGTGGAGGCCGCCCGCTACACCGGCACGGACGACAAGGGCCAGCAATTCACCATGGTCGCCAATCGCGCTATCCAGCGCAGCTCGGACACGCCGCTCGTCGACATCAACGGGATGCTGGCGCGGCTCAACCAGGCGCAGGGCCCAGTGCTGATTGCCGCCGACGAGGGCCGCTACAACATCGATACTCAGCGCGTGGCGATCGACGGGCCGGTCAAGGTTCAGGGAAGCGACGGCTTCAGGCTTAACACCAGCAACGTCATGGTCGATCTGAAGCAGCGTCAGCTCGCAAGCCAGGGTCCGGCGCAAGGCGCCATGCGGCTCGGGCAGTTCCGAGCCAACCAGATCAGCGCCGATCTCGACGAGCACAAGGTGGTGCTGAACGGCGGTGTCCGCTTGAAAATCGTCCAAGGGGCGGTCAGATGAGCATCGTGCGTACTGCTGGCATCATCCTTGCAACGGCCGCATTTGCGGCAACCGCGGCCTTTGCCCAAGTGAAGCAGGCGCAACCCGTATCCGCACTCAAAGGGCACAACAGCAATGCCCCCGTCGACGTCACGGCCGACCGAATCGAGGTTCAGGACCGTGCCGACCGGGCCATCTTCGCCGGCAACGTCCATGTCACCCAGGCCGAGCTGACTCTGGACACGCCGCGATTGACTGTCGCTTATTCAGGCGGTCAAGGCGCAAGCAACGTCCAGATTCGACGGCTCGACGCGGCCGACGGGGTGGTCGTCAAAAGCCCCTCCGAGACTGCTCGAGGCGACTTTGGCATCTACGATCTCGACCGCAAGCTCATCACGTTGATCGGCAACGTCCAGCTCGACCGCGATCAGAACCGGGTCAACGGATCGAGGCTGGTCATTGACCTCGATTCGGGGCGCGCCGTGGTCGACGGTGGGCCCGCCGGAGTGAACTCGAGCGGCGGGCGCGTGACCGGGCATTTCACAGTGCCACAGCGCCAGCAACAGCAGAAGTAGATTGAGGTGAACGAGACCGCGACCATCACCCGTCCTGCCGAGGAGGCACGGCGGAGAGATGACGGGCTCGAGGTTCGGTCGATCGCAAAGTCCTACGACAAGCGCGCGGTGCTCCATGACGTCAGCCTCGACGTCCATCGCGGCGAGGTCGTCGGCCTCCTCGGCCCGAATGGCGCCGGCAAGACGACCTGTTTCTATTCGGTCATGGGCCTCGTGAAGCCGGACAGCGGCCGCATCTTTCTCGATGGCAGCGACATCACCGACCTGCCGATGTACCGCCGCGCGATTCTTGGCCTTGGCTACTTGCCGCAGGAGACCTCCATCTTCCGCGGCATGACGGTCGAGCAGAATATCATTGCAGTGCTCGAAGCCGCCGAGCCTGACCGGCACAGGCGGCGCGATCGGCTGGAGCAATTGCTCGGCGAGTTTGGTTTGACCGCCCTTCGCGATTCGGCGGCCATGGCGCTGTCGGGCGGTGAGCGGCGCCGCTGCGAAATTGCACGCGCGCTTGCCGCCGACCCCTCGATCATGCTGCTCGATGAGCCGTTCGCCGGCATCGATCCGATTTCTATCTCAGACATTCGCGAGCTCGTGCGCGAGCTCAAGAAACGCCAGATCGGCGTGCTGATCACTGATCACAATGTCCGCGAGACGCTCGACATCGTCGATCGCGCTTGCATTATTTACGATGGCCAGGTCCTGTTTGCCGGTACTCCCGAAGCGTTGGTCGCCGATCAAGAAGTCCGGCGCCTGTACCTCGGCGAGAGCTTCGCGCTGTAGCGAGATTTCGATGGGCCTGGGCCCCTCCCTAAGCATCCGGCAGTCGCAGCAGCTGATCCTGACGCCCCAGCTGACGCAGGCGATCAAGCTGCTCCAGCTTTCGAACCTCGAGCTTGAATCCTTCATCGCCGAGGAATTGTCGAAGAACCCCTTGCTCGAAGCGCGACCAGAGGAAGGCGGCGGCGACGAGCAGCCGGTCGGCGACTTCACCGGCGAGCCTGAGGATGGCGATGAAGCGCCCGACGATCCGGGCGCAGACGAAATCATCAATGGCCAGGCCGACGACGACCGGCCGCTCGATGTCGACTGGCAATCAGAGGCCCTGGAAACGGACAGTTTCTCCGACGTCGTCACGTCAGGGGGCGGCGAGGAGGCCTTCGATTTCGACCGTCTTCAATATTCGGCAAGTTCACTTGCTGAGCATTTGCAGGACCAGCTTCATGGCCAGTCCGGCCAGGTCGGAGATCTTGCACGCATCATTGCCGAGACTCTCGACGAGACGGGCTATCTGACGGTCCCAGTCGGGCAGATTGCGGAATTGACCGGCGCGCCGCCGACCCTCGTTGAAAGGGCCCTGGAACTTGTGCAGGGCCTCGATCCTGCAGGTGTCGGCGCGCGCTCGCTTTCCGAGTGCCTCGCGCTGCAGGCGAAAGCCGCAGATCGCTACGATCCGGCAATGGCGCGCCTGATCGACAACCTCGATCTTCTCTCCAAGGGCCGCACGGCGGACCTCAAGCGGATTTGCGGTGTCGACGACGAGGACCTTGCCGACATGATTCGCGAGCTTCGCGCCTACGATCCCAAACCGGGCTGTCAGTTTTCCGCGCAGGGTGCGGAGGAAGTCACGCCGGACGTGTTCGTTCGCCGCACGCGTGCCGGCTTCGCAGTCGAGCTGAACCAGGCCACGCTGCCGCGCGTGCTGGTGAACCGCCGTTACTATCAGGAGCTGAAATCGGGGCCACAGGACAAGGGTTCGCGTGCATGGCTCAGCGAATGCCTGCAAAGCGCCAACTGGCTGGTGAAGGCGCTCGACCAGCGGGCGCGGACAATCGTCAAGGTCGTGAGCGAGATCGTGAAGCGGCAGCAGGGGTTCTTCGAGCGCGGCGTGTCGGCGATGAAGCCGATGACGCTACGAGAAGTCGCCGAGGCAATCAGTATGCACGAATCCACGGTCAGCCGCGTGACGTCCAACAAATACGTGCTGTGCGATCGGGGTCTGTTCGAGCTGAAGTATTTCTTCGGATCCGGCGTTGCGTCGGCTGAAGGGGATGGAGCCGCGGCAGAAGCCGTGAAGGCGGCAATCAAGGAAGTGGTCGAGGCCGAGACCGAGATCCTCAGCGACGACGCCATTGCTGCTCTCCTGAAGCAGCGCGGGTTCGACGTGGCTCGGCGGACCGTAGTCAAATACCGGGAGGCGATGGGGATCGGCTCCTCGATCCAGCGCCGGCGGTTGCGCAAGATCGCCGGCTAAGCGGACACTCTAGCCCAGATCGGCAGGTGATCCGACGCGCGTCGCGCGGCGGGGCTCATGTGAACGCCGGCTGCCTCGATGTTCAGGTCCTTGTGGACGATGATGCGGTCGAGCTGCGCGACTGGATGGCGGGCGTGAAAGCTGGGGCCGGTCGGCGCGATCTGGAAAACGCCGTTGAGGTCGCGGAGGCACCCGGCTTCGGTGCGCCATTCGTTGGTGTCGCCCATGAGCACCGTCGGCATTTTGTGGGGACGACGGTCAATCGCCTCGAGGATCGACCGCATCTGGCGCTTGCGCCACAGGCCGGAGAGGTCGAGGTGCATGCCAACGACCCTCAGCGGCTTCTCGTCGATCAAGAGCTCGGCGATGACGGCGCCGCGCGGTTCGAGCGTCGGCAGATCGAGCGCCGCGCAGTCGAGCACGCCGATGTGGCGCTTCACGAGAATCGCGTTGCCGTGCCAGCCTATGTTGCGCGTGTTGACCTTCAGCAAGCGGTCCGCGTGCTTGCGCGCCTTGTCGAACACGCGCTTGTGCCGAACCCCAAGGTGTACCGGCTTGTACATGCCGTGGCTGTCGATCAGCTCGTGCGGCACGGTCGAGCCGCGTCCTCCGACGCGCTTGTCCGCTTCCTGCAGGGCGACGATGTCAGCGTCGATCTCCTGAAGGACGCGCAACACACGATGCGGATCGCGGCGGCCGTCGAGGCCGACGGCCTTGTGCATGTTGTAGCTAGCGAGAGTGATGCAGCCGCTCACGCCAGCGCCAATAGCCGTTGCCCCTGAATGGTTCCTAGACGTCGAGGTTGGCGACGCTCAGCGCATTGTCCTGGATGAACTCGCGGCGCGGCTCGACGACGTCGCCCATGAGGCGTGTGAATATCTCGTCCGCAACATCGGCCTGCGCTACCTCGACGCGAAGCAGCGAGCGGTTGGTCGGGTCCAGAGTTGTCTCCCACAACTGCTCGGCATTCATCTCGCCGAGACCTTTGTAGCGCTGGATCGACAGGCCCTTGCGGCCTGCGGCAAGAACCGCGTCCAGCAACTCGGACGGGCGGGTGACGCCGACGGGCTTGCCCTTGGTGTCAGCCTCCGCCTGTTCGGCGGCTTCCTCGCCTTCACCCGAACCGATCGCCGGCTCGGCCTCGACCTGCGCGCCCTTCTTGAGCGTTCGAAGCGTCGACGGCTTGGCGTAGGTCGCCGCTTGTTCCTTCGCGAGAGAGTCGAGCTTCCGGGCCTCCGCGGAGACCAGGAACGCAGGCTCAATGATGTGGGCGTCGGTGACGCCGCGCCACACCCGCCTCAGCAGATAGCCGCCCTCGGCCGCGACCTCGCCCGACCAGCTTGCCTCGAAATCGCCGGCATCAAGCCATTCGGCGACCCTTGCGACCGCCTTGGCCTTGCCGTCCTTATCGAGGTCGGCCTTCAGCGCCGCATTGATCGCCAAAGCCTCGATCAGCGCGGGGTCGTACTTGCGGGGCGCGTAGCGCATCAGCGTGCGCATCCGCCGCGCGTGGTCGACGAGCGTCTTGAGGTCCTTGCCGGTCAGCCGCTCGCCCGAGGCGAGGTCCAGGGCGGCCCCGTCCACGCCCTCGGCGATCAGGTAGATCTCGAGCTCAGGGTCGTCCTTGAGGTAGCGCACCGACTTGCCCTTCGAGGCCTTATAGAGCGGCGGCTGGGCGATATAGAGGTAGCCGCGGTCGATCACCTCGCGCATCTGCCGGTAGAAGAAGGTCAGCAGCAGGGTGCGGATGTGCGCCCCGTCGACGTCGGCGTCCGTCATGAGGATCACCTTGTGGTAGCGCGCGTTCTCGATGTCGAACTCGTCGCGCACGCCGGTGCCGATGGCGGTGATCAGCGCCTGGATCTCCTCGTTGCGCAGCACCTTGTCGATCCGCGACTTCTCGACGTTGAGGATCTTGCCGCGCAGCGGCAGCACCGCCTGGGTGTTGCGGTCGCGCCCCTGCTTGGCCGAGCCGCCGGCCGAGTCGCCCTCGACGATGAAGATCTCGGCCAGCGAGGGGTCCTTGACCGAGCAGTCGGCCAGCTTGCCCGGCAGGCGCGTGTTCTCGAGCGCGCTCTTGCGCCGCGTCAGGTCGCGGGCCTTGCGGGCGGCCGAGCGGGCCTGGGCGGCCTGGACGGCCTTGCGGATGACCTGGTTGGCCTCGGACGGGTTCTCCTCGAGGAACTCGGCCAGCCGCGCGTTGACGATGGTGGCGACGAAGCCCTCCATGCCCGGGTTGCCGAGCTTGGTCTTCGTCTGGCCCTCGAACTGCGGATCGGCGAGCTTGGCCGAGATGACCGCCGTGAGCCCCTCGCGCACGTCCTCGCCGGAGAGGTTCTCGTCCTTCTCCTTGAGCAGTCCCTTCTCGCGCGCGTAGCGGTTGAGGGTGCGCGTGAGCGCGCTGCGGAAGCCCGAGAGGTGCGCGCCGCCCTCGTGGGTGTTGATGTTGTTGGCGAACGAGAAGACGGACTCCTGGTAGGAGCCGTTCCACTGCATCGCGACCTCGACGGCGCCCTCCTCGGACTCGCCCTCGAAGAAGATGACCTTCTTGTGGATCGGCTCCTTGTTCTCGTTGAGGAACCGGACGAAGTCCTCGATGCCGCCCTCGTACTGGAACTCGACGCGGTTGCCGCCCGAGCGCTCGTCGGTGAGGGTGATCTTCAGGCCGCGCGTCAGGAACGCCGTCTCACGAAGGCGCTGCTCGAGGATCGAGAAGTCGAGCTCGAGCGACTCGAAGATCTCGGCGTCGGGCAGCCAGCTGACCGTCGTGCCCGTGTCGCTGGTCGCGTCGCCCTTGCGCAGGTCGTACTGCGGTACCCCCCGCTCGTACTCCTGGCGCCAGACATGGTCGTCGCGGCGCACCTCGACGATCAGCGACTCGCTGAGCGCGTTGACCACGGAGACCCCGACCCCGTGCAGGCCGCCGGAGACCTTGTAGCCGCCACCGTCGCCGAACTTGCCGCCGGCGTGCAGGACGGTGAGCACGACCTCGACTGCGGGCCGGCCCTCCTTCTCCATCATCCCCACCGGGATGCCGGC
>JBJMUN010000078.1:0-6339 GCA_045811185.1 Sphingomicrobium sp. | reverse complement strand
GGCGGGGCCGGGCTCTACCTGCTGTCCGACCTCTCATCCGGGGTAACTGGCGAGATCCACCACGTCGATGCCGGTTACAATGTGGTCGGAATGAAGGCAGAGGACGCGCCCGACATCGCGACGGTCTGATGGGAGGCCCGTACCATCACGTGCAGGCCATTCCGGCCGGCGGTGAGGACGAGGCGCGGCAGTTTGCCAATCGTATCGAGTTCCCGGAGCTTGGCCGCTGATGGCGATCATCGCTCGCCACGTCAGCGTCACCGGCCGAGTGCAAGGCGTCTTTTTCCGGGCGTGGACGAAGGAACAGGCCGAAAAGCTCGGGATAACCGGCTGGGTCCGCAATTGCCCGGACGGGCGCGTTGATGCCCATGTCGAGGGCGAGAAGACCGCAGTTGACGCGATCGTCCAGCAGCTTCGGCGGGGTCCGTCCGCTGCCCGCGTTGAGGACGTCAGGCTATGGGATGCCGACCCTTGTGATTTCGAGAGCTTCGAGGTGCGGCACTAACCGGCGAAGGGGTCCCTCACCAAGATCGTGTCGTCGCGCTCCGGGGAGGTGCTTACAAGGGCTACCGGGCAGCGGATAAGCTCCTCGACACGACGGACGTACTTGATCGCCCGCGCGGGCAGGTCGGCCCAGCTGCGGGCACCGTGTGTCGAGCCGGGCCAGCCTTCGATTTCCTCGAAGACCGGCTCGACCCGCGCCTGGTCGGCGGCATGGGGCGGCAGGTAATCGAACTCCTGTCCGTTGATGCGGTATCCAGTGCAGATCTTCACCGTCTCGAACCCGTCGAGAACGTCAAGCTTGGTGAGCGCGACCCCGGTGACCCCGCTCACAGCTACCGCCTGACGGACCAGCACTGCGTCGAACCAGCCGCAGCGACGGCGGCGACCGGTTACGGTGCCGAATTCATGTCCGCGCTCCCCGAGGCGCTGCCCGACCTCATTGTCCTGCTCGGTCGGGAAAGGACCCGAGCCGACGCGCGTCGTGTAAGCCTTGACGATGCCGAGCACGAAGCCCGCGGCGCCAGGCCCCATGCCGCTGCCCGATCCGGTCGTTCCGGCCACGGTGTTGGACGAGGTGACGAACGGATAAGTGCCATGATCGACGTCTAGGAGGACACCCTGCGCGCCTTCGAACAGAATGCGGCGACCGCGTGACCGCGCCTCGTCCAAGTCCCGCCAGACGGGCACTGCAAACGGGAGCACGAAGTCGGCGATCTCGGCGAGGTCGTCGAGGAGACGCTGGCGGTCGACGGGCGGCTCGCTGAAGCCGGCACGCAGTGCGTCGTGATGTGCGCAGAGGCGATCGAGCTGCGGCCCGAGTTCGCCAAGATGAGCGAGATCGCAAACGCGGATCGCGCGGCGGCCAACCTTGTCTTCATAGGCCGGGCCAATCCCGCGGCGCGTCGTGCCGATCTTGCCCGCGCCCGAGGCGTCTTCGCGCATCGCGTCGAGATCACGATGGATCGGTAGGATCAGCGGACAGGTCTCGGCAATCCGGAGAACGTCGGCGGTTACCTCGACGCCCTGTTCACGGATGCGTTCAACCTCGGCTTTGAGTGCCCACGGGTCGAGCACCACGCCGTTTCCGATGATCGACGGCGTGCCGCGAACGATACCGCTCGGCAACAGCGAGAGCTTGTAGGTCTGGTTTCCGACGACGAGCGTGTGACCGGCATTATGGCCGCCCTGGAAGCGCACCACGAGGTCGGCCCGGCTCGCCAGCCAGTCGACGATCTTGCCCTTGCCTTCGTCGCCCCACTGGGCGCCGATGACGGTGACGTTACCCACGTTGCATCCTTAATTTCGAGCGGTCCGCAGGCTCCTACGGGCGAACCGCTGGCGCGTCCAGCAGATGGGCAGGTTTGCCGAGTTGGAGCGCTCGATAGAGCGCGCACGAGGCCCTCCACTCGACAGCTGCTGCGGACGGGCTGTTTAAGCGCTCGCGCAACCCTTGGGGCATTGTCGGTAGTTCACCCAAGTGCCTGCCGATTCGATCGTGGTTATTACCACTTAGTTTCTTCCGACATCCGATGGGAACCTATGATGGCTTATTCCACGAGCAGTTTCACGCAGTCGAGGTTCGCATTGGTAGCGTCAGCGCTGTTCGCTGCTGCAGCACCCGCAAGCGCGTCTGGAGCGGATGTCATTATCAGCGGCGATCAAGAGGTCGTCGTCGGGCAGATCCATTTTGCCGATCTCGATCTGTCGTCCGCGCATGACCAGCAAAGGCTTCAATCCCGAGTAAGCGGCACGATCGAGAGCATGTGCACGGCGGCGACTGACGGTTATGGCCTTAACCTTCTGGCGAACCGGAACATGCGGGCGTGTAGCCAAGGCGCGTGGTACCAGGCCGGGCCGCAAATGATCTTCGCCATCCAACGCGCCGCTGGGCGCGTTGCTTTGGCGCGGTCGCACGCCGTCGTCTCGGCCGCGGTCATCACGATCTCGCTGCCTCGCTAGGATCGCAGCTCGTTTCTCCAACGGAACAGAAATCGAATGTCGCGCGTATTGCCTTCTCCGCGACGCGCCCCGGCGCGAGCGCGAAGGATGAACAATAGGGGAAAGCAGCCCATGAAGACCACCACCGTACTCGCGATTGCCCTCGGCCTCGGTTCGCTGGCCGCGTGCAACAAGAACCCGCAGGAGCAGACCGCCGACAACATCGAGGCAAACGCCGAGAACACGGCAGACACGATTGAGGCGAATGCCGACAACGCGGCCGACACGATGCAGGCGAATGCCGAAAACGCAGCCGACACCGTTCGTAACGAAGGCGAGCAAAAGGCTGACGAAGTGCGCAACAGCGCGGATGCCGACGGCAACAGCGCTCACTAATCAACAAGTTCGGGTCCACCCACCAGCACGCAGGTGGGATGGCCGAAGGGCGCTCCGGGGCAACTTTCGGAGCGCCCTTTTCCTTCGCCTAGAAGCCTAGCGGAACAACTTCCCGAACCCCCGGGAGCTCATGGAGCTGCCGCGCGACATCCGGTGTGATCGGGTCGTCCACGGAAACGAGTGCAACCGCCTCGCCGGCCTGCTTGCGGCGCCCCAGGCCAAAGGTCGCAATGTTGATCCGGTTCTCTCCGAGCCTCGTCCCAAGCGAGCCGATGAAACCCGGCTCGTCGGTGTTGACGATGTAGATCATCTGGCCGGCGAGCTCCGCCTCGATGGGCACCCCGAAGATGTTGACGAGGCGCGGCGCGCGGTTGCCGAACAAGGTGCCTTCAACGCGTTTTTCCCCATGCTCCGTGCCGACCGTGACCGCGACGAGGGTATGATAATCGCCTTCCCCCTCGTTTCGGATTTCGCGCACCGCAATGCCGCGTTCCTTCGCGAGATAGGGGGCGTTCACCATGTTCACGGTGTCCGACCATGTGCGCATCACGCCCGCCAGCACTGCGCCGGTGATCGGCTTGATGTTGAGCTCGGCCGCGGCGCCCTCGACCTCGACGTCGATCGAGCGGATCTCGGTTCCGGCGATCTGGCCGACGAGCCGGCCGAGCTTCTCGGCGAGCCCCATGTAGGGCTTGAGACGAGGCGCTTCTTCGGCGGAGAGCGACGGCACGTTAACGGCGTTCGTGATTCCCCCGAGAAGCAGATAGTCGCTCATCTGCTCGGCGATCTGAATCGCGACATTGACCTGTGCCTCCGTCGTCGAGGCGCCGAGGTGCGGCGTGCAGATGAGACCCCGAGTGCCGAACAGCTCGTTCTGGTTCGCCGGTTCCTGCTGGAATACGTCGAGCGCTGCTCCCGCAACATGGCCGGTTTCGAGCGCGTCCTTCAGTGCCGCTTCGTCGATCAGCCCGCCGCGCGCGCAATTGACGATGCGGACGCCCGGCTTCGTCTTCGCGAGGGCTTCACGGCTGAGGATTCCGCGGGTCTGGTCGGTGAGCGGCGTATGGAGCGTGATGAAATCGGCGCGCGTGAGCAGCTCACCGAGCTCGACCTTGTCGACACCGAGCTCGACAGCCCGTTCCGGCGACAGGAACGGATCGTAGGCAACGACCTTCATCTTGAGACCATGCGCGCGGTCAGCGACGATCGATCCGATGTTCCCGCAGCCGATGAGCCCGAGCGTCTTGCCGGCGAGCTCGACGCCCATGAAGCGGTTCTTCTCCCACTTGCCGGCCTGCGTGGACTGGTCGGCCTGCGGAATCTCGCGGGCAAGCGCGAACAGCATGGCGATCGCATGCTCGGCCGTCGTGATCGAATTGCCGAAGGGCGTGTTCATCACCACGATGCCCCGCGCCGAAGCGGCCGGGACGTCGATCGTGTCGACGCCGATGCCGGCGCGGCCGATCACTTTCAATCGCGGGAGAGCGGCGTCCATCGCTGCCGCGTTGACCCTGGTCGAGCTGCGAACGGCAAGGCCGTCGTACTCGCCGATGACGGCTTTCAGTTCATCGGGCGAGAGGCCCGGCTTTTCATCGACGATAATTCCACGCTCGCGAAAGATCGCCGCTGCCCGCGGGTCCATCTTGTCCGCGATCAGGACTTTGACCGGCGCCCCGCTCATGCCGTCATCTCCCATGCCCAGTCGAGCCAGGGCCCGAGCGCCTCGATGTCGGCCGTCTCAACCGTCGCTCCGCACCAGATGCGCAGGCCCGGAGGCGCATCGCGGTAGGCACCGATGTCGTAAGCGGCATCCTCCGCCTCGAGCAGCTTGGCGATAGCCTTCTGGCGGGTGCGGTTCAGGTCTTCATCCGAACGATCGGCGAATTGCAGGCACACTGACGTGTTCGAGCGAATTCCCGGTTCCTTCGCCAGATGCTCGATCCAGCCGGCCTTCCTGACCCAGCGGTCGAGAGCTGCCGCGGTGGCGTCCGCGCGGGCAATCAGTGCAGGCAATCCACCGATCCGCTCTGCCCAGTCGAGAGCGAACAGCCAGTCCTCGACGCACAGCATCGAGGGCGTGTTGATCGTCTCGCCCTTGAAGACGCCCTCGATCAGCTTCCCGCCTTTCGTCAATCGGAAGATCTTGGGGAGAGGCCGCGGCGGCGGCTCACGTTCAAGCCGTTCGATCGCGCGCGGACTGAGGACCAGCATGCCGTGCGCGGCTTCACCGCCGAGCGCCTTCTGCCAGCTGAACGAGCCGACATCGATCCTTGCCCAGTCGATCTCCTGTGAAAAGGCTGCCGACGTCGCGTCGCAAATCGTGAGTCCGGTCCGGTCATCACCGATCCAGTCGCCATTTGGCACCCTGACCCCGCTCGTCGTGCCGTTCCAGGTGAACACGACATCGCTGGCGGGATCGATCCCTTCAAGATCCGCAATGCCGCCATAATCGGCCGTTCGAATTTCCGCATCGAGCTTCAGCTGCTTCGTAACGTCCGTGACCCAGCCCGCTCCAAAGCTCTCCCACGCGAGCATGGTGACCGGTCGGCTGCCAAGAAGCGACCAGATCGCCATTTCCATGGCGCCCGAGTCGGATGCGGGGACGATGCCGAGCTTGTAATCATGAGGGAGCCGCAGGAGCGCATGCGTTCGCTCGATCGCGGCCTGCAGCTTGGCCTTGCCGATCGCTCCGCGATGGGAGCGGCCGAGCGCCGAGGTGTCGAGGGATTGTGCATTCCAGCCCGGCGGCTTGGCGCATGGACCCGACGAGAAATGGGGTCGCGCAGGACGGGTATTCGGTCTTGCGAGGCGCGCAGGCGCGCCGGCGGTAACGGCTTCAGTCATTTCACTCTCCTTGCAGAGAGCTCGCGCCGCGTTGGGACGGCGTGGCCCGCGGGCGGGTCTAACGGCTGGACTCGGGAAGGCAACCGGGACGGTGAAAGATTCGCGATGCTGCGGTGCACAACAGATTGAAATTGCTCGAATCGCCCTCGAAACGAGTCCGGCGTAACGCTTCACCGCACGACTCAGCCGACTCGTCCCGCCTTCCCGAAACGCAGGTTGAATTTGTTAACCATCCGAGATCAGGGTTCTCTCCGCCGGGGCGTGGTGGGCAATACGCGTGCGGGCTGGGGGCTGGGGAGCTCCTGTCAAGTAGATATGCGTGGCACGTAACAAGCGTGTGGCGTTGGAGCTTTGGAGCGGGGACACATGACGCACGTATTGGCCGCGACGACGGGTCTTTTCCGCGATCGCGATCTTTTCATCCACGACGGCTCCAAACTTCGTCGATTCCGCGTTTCCGCCCCCATCCAAGCCGCTCTCTTCGTCGTCCTGCTCGGGCTCGTCGCCTGGGCCAGCTACGCGACCGCCCGCCTCATCACTCGCCCCCACATGACCATCGCCGGCCTCTCGGCCGCGACCGAGGCCCGTGCCCGCATGATCGAGCAGCGCCAGGCACTCATCGAAGCCGCATTGAGCGGCCAGAAGATCGATGCTCAG
>JBJMUN010000077.1:0-18732 GCA_045811185.1 Sphingomicrobium sp. | reverse complement strand
CGAGCCGATGTAGATGGTGCCCTTTTCATTCGGCGAAAGCGCAATCGGCGTGTTCCAGTTGAACCGCAGCTTTTCCTTATATTGCGCCGTTGGCCGGATATCGCGCTGCTCAAGAGTACGCCGATTGATTCGCCCGATGTGGCCGCCCTGGTATTCCGCATAGGCGAAATTCGGGTCGGACGGATCGGAGAAGGCCCAGAAACCGTCGCCACCATAGAGATTCTCCCAACGGTTGTTGGTGATCCCGCCTGGATATTCTTGGTCGCCGACCCATGAACTGTTGTCCTGGAGGCCGCCGTAGACCTGGTACGGATCGCGGTCGTCGGTGCTGACGTGGTAGAACTGACTGACCGGCAGGTTCCAGCTCTTCACCCAGCGGACCCCGCCATCGTAGCTGGTCCACAGGCCGCCATCATCGCCGCCGACGATCGTCTTCGTATTCGCCGGATTGATCCAGACATCGTGCCAGTCGCCATGAGAGGCTCCGGCTGCATTGGCGAAGCTCTTGCCGCCATCGTCTGAAACGATGACCGAATAGCCCATCTTGAAAAGGCGGTCCTCGTTCTTTGGATCGACAACGATCCGGCCGAAGTAGAAGGGCCGCCACACCATGCCCTGGCTGCGGTCACGTTCCTGCCAGTTCGCGCCGCCGTCGTCTGAGACGAACAGTGCCGGTCGCACCGCCTCGATGAAGGCGTAGACCCGCTTCGGGTTCGAGGGCGCATAGGCGATCTCGAGCCGACCCCATGGCTGCGGCGGGAGACCCTTGCGATTGCCCGCGTTGAGGTCACTCCACGTGCGTCCGCCGTCGCGGCTTTCGGCGAAGCGGCTGCCGGAAGCGGCTTCAGGCCCATTGCCGCCCGAGCGGAATTCGTAGGGCTTGCGGCGGAAATCCCACGTGCCAGCGAGCAGGTGTTCAGGGTTGGAAGGATCCATCGCCACCGATGAGCAGCCCGTGGACAGGTTCGCGCCCTTGACGATCAGCGACCAGCTCTTCCCGCCGTCCGTCGTCTTGTAGAGGCCGCGGTCGGGCGAGTCCGACCACAGGGGACCGGGCGCGCAGACGTAGACAATGCTGCCGTTCTTCGGATGGACGATGATCCTGGTGATCCGCTCGGTTGCAGGAAGGCCGACATTGGTCCAGCTCTCGCCACCATCCGTCGATTTATAGACGCCATTGCCGATCGAGACCGAGTTGCGTGTCCAGCTCTCGCCGGTGCCGACCCACATCACGTCGGGGTTGGTAGGGTCGATTGCGACAGCGCCGATCGACTTCACGGGCTCCTTGTCGAAGACCGGCTTGAAGGTCGTTCCGCTGTCTTCGGACTTCCACACGCCCCCCGACGCCGAGCCAACGAGAAGCAGCATCTTGCCGTCTTTGCCCTGACGGCCATCCACAGCCGCGATGCGGCCGGACATGGTGGCGGAGCCGATGTTGCGGACGCCGAGACCTGAGACTGCGGCACTGTCGAAGCTCTGCGCGAGGGCGGGGCCGGCAAGAAGCGCTGCAGCGGACGCAAGCAGGATCGCACGAACCATGATCACTTCCCCTCCGACGGCTTGACCGGCGTAACCGGCGGCTTCTTGGTCGCGGCCGGCTTGTCGCTCGCTGGCTTGCCCTTTGGCTTGTTCGAGGCGTCCGGAGGCTCCGTTGTCGGCGCAGCGCCCGGGCCGCGCGGTTCGGCAAAGAAGCTGTCGTTGACGCCGCTGTTCGCGCTCCCGCTGGCGATGATAGTACGCTGGCGCTGGCTGGGCTGGCCCTCTTGCCAACTTTCGACGGACATGGGGAAATAAACTCCGGCGATCTTCTCGTAATCGCCGAGTTCTGTTTCGGTTGTCTGCGAAGCGCCGCGAATGCGGCGGGTCTCGTCGACCTTGATCTCGAGATAGGTGTCGGGGTCGAGCCAGTAGACGAACTCGTCACCGTCCTTCTGGGTGACCTTCAACTTATAGGCGAGGGTGCCGTCGAAATCGTCGCGGCCAAGATAAGTGACCCGGCTGCCATCGGCCTTCGCAGCCAACAGGGGACCATCGACCGAAGCGGCATCGGCCATGGCGCGGACCTCGTCGGCCGACAGCTTTTCGGCATCCTTACGCCCCTGGAGCGGGTTGACCCGCCACGCTCCGCGTCCGTCGTATGCCTGGGTGATGTTGAGGCCCTGGATGCCGTAATCGACGCGGTCCGCGGCGGTCGAGCCGGCGAGCCGGGCCCGCGTCTCCTTGTAGGTGACTTCGAAATCGCCCGGGAAAATCGTTCGCCCCTCAAAGTTCACGTTCCTGATGGCTGCGATCGCGGCGGCTCCGCCTCGCGCTTCAAGGTTCTTGGCGATCAGCGTTTGCGCATCTTGCGCGGCAGCAGGAACAGCCACGAAGCCGATGAGCAGCGCGGCAAAACAGCGTCGATCTCGCATGGTACTCGCCCCTCCGAGTGAGGAGCGAGCATGGTACGGCTATTAATACGAATCAAGCTTTGGGCGGGTTGCTGGTCGATGAGGCCAGCTCGTTTGCAGCAGTTAACGTTGAGCGACTGCCGAATATTGCATGTCGTGCTGCGTAATCACCGCACGCACCACGTTGTTCATCAGCGTCATCCGCACCGGCAGCGGCACGGATGTCAGCTTGATCATCACGGCGACTGAATAGCTCCGGCCGTCCGGCGCTGTGAGTATGCCGATGTCGTTGTAGCCCGCCTGCTGGCCGCCAAGCTCCTGACCGGTTCCGGTCTTATGGTTGAGCACCCAGCCCGCCTGCAGACCGCCCTTCAGCCGGTTCGCTCCGGTCTTCGTGTGGCTCATAATGTCGAGCAGCCGATCGGTCGAAGCCTGGGACAGCAATTCGCCGCGCTTCAGCCGTGCCAGGGCATTGACGATCGCACTTGGAGCCGCCCCGTCATACGGATCGGCGACATAGCGATTGAAGGCCGCCCGGCGCGCCGCCAGCGGAAGTGCATCCCGCGCTTCGAAAAAGGCGTTTCCGATCGAGTAGCTCGGACTCCAGATCAGACCGGCAATGCGGCTCTGGAGCGCCCGCTCGCCATTGTAGAAGCGGATCGCGCCGAGCCGCTTGTTACGGATCATCGAACGCACGGCTTCGGGCCCGCCGATCGATCGCATCAGCTTGTCGTTCGCCGTGTTGTCGCTCGTCGTGATCGCCTTCACCATCAGGTCACCGAGCGTGGTGGTGTAGCCGCCACCGCCGAGGATCAACGCGCGGATCGGCTGGTGGAAAACGGTGAGATCGCTCCGGTCCAGCGTGACCCTGTCATCGAGCGAAACACGTGCCTTGTCGACCGCATCCATCGCCGCGATCGAAACCCACAATTTGCTGACGCTCTGCTGCGGGTAGAGCTCATCGTCCTTCCAACCGGTTGCCCAACCTTCATCGATCGATTTGACGGCAATGCCGACCCGCCCGCTGAAGGAGCGGCCGAGATCGTCGATCCGGTTGCGAATGTAGGGCGGTGCCGGAGGAGCTACCCGCACTGGCGCAGCCGCCTGACGGGTGCGCTGCGGCACGACGTTCTGTGTCGCCGCCGATGCTGTCACCGAGGCAGCCGCAACGACTGCCAGCGCTAATCCAAGCCGCTTCCAAAATGACGTCATGACTTCGCCTCCCACCGAAGTTCCGCTCTCATTGCAGGTGCTTAGCGCGAGCATCCTGAACCCGCGGTGGCCCATAGATTCGCAAACCGCGAGTCGCTTGCCAACCCTTTTTGAAACTCAGCCGCCCTGTTTCGCACCGGTGAGCAGCGCAGCGGACTCCACCTCGTCGAGCGCGCGATGCGCGACGACGTAGCGGCGCGCCTTGCTCGTCCAGTCGCCGGCCCGCGCCGCGCCGGGAAGACGCATCGTTTCGGCAAGCGCCTGATCGACATCTCCGGCCGAAAGCCGCTGCATTGCACGGTTGTAGCGCGCTTCCGCGCTCATCGCCGGCCGCGAAGTGCGGTGAACCTCGACGAGCGATCCAAGCTCGCGCTTGAAGTTGCTCCACCAATTGTCCTGCGGCCCGCCGCGCCTCAGCTCCGGCCCGAGCGCCTGATACTGGTCGACCAGGTCATTCAGCCGTACCGGCTGGTGCGAAGCCGTGATGATCGTCGCCACGGCGGCCTGGTGCTGCGCCCCGAAACGTTCCACGAGCGAATTTTCGAGGTAGCCCAGCGCAACGCCACGATCGATTGCGCGGCGTGCCGCAAAGGCTACGACAAGCGCATCTGCCCGACCGGCAAATCCTTCCGCGCGGTGCGTCGCATTCTCGACCTGCGAAAGCCTGCTTTCGAGCGCAGCAATGCGATTCGCTTCCTGTGTCGGAGCCTCCATAGGAGCCGGCGGAGCCGCGAACGGCGCGGCAGGTTTCGGCGGTCCGGTGACGGCCGTTGGTGTGGCCGGCGCAATACCGAGGAAGCGCGCCGCCGGTTCATAGTGCGCAAGCCCCCAGACGGCTGCGCCAGCGCCGACGAGAACAAGGGTGAACGCCACGAGCAGCCGTGCGCCCCATCCCAATCCAGCTCGGGTCCCGCTCCCGTTCATTTCGGGGGCGAGTTGTTGCACAGCCTTGCGGCGAGGGCCAGCAGCGCATCATCGCTCGGCTGAAGAGCGATGTCGACCGACTCCCAGCCGTCACCGACGGCCTCCGCTGCGGCCGGGCTGATTGCGGCAATTGCAATGGCATTTCGCCTGTGAACGAGCTCCGCGAAACGCTGTCCCGCGCGCGGCGAGTGTATCAGCGCAATGCTTCCACTGGCATCCCGAAAGTCCGGGGCTTCGAGCGCCCTCGACCGGTAGACCACCAGCGGCGTGATCCGCTGCTTTGCGCCCGCCGGCTTGCGACGGTCGGCGCCGCACAGGTGAAGCAATCTCAGTCCCGGCTCGAGCGAGCCCAGCAGGCGATCGACGCCGGCATCCCCCGTTGCCGCAATATCGAACCCCGCCTCGCGCGCGGCCTCTGCCGTCGCTTCTCCGACCGCATAGGCTTCAAGGCCTCGCAGCTGTTTTACCTGCGCTCCAGCGCACCGCACCGCGTTCGCGCTCGTCAGCAATAGCCCGTCAAACCCGGCCGGCTCGGGAGCCTGCCACGCCACGGGCTCGGTCATGAACAGCGGGACCGCGATCCCTTCGATGCCGCACTCGCGGGCCTTGGCGAGAGTCATGCTCGCGCCGGGCTCCGGCCGAAGCACCAGCGCGCGCCGCTTGCTCAAGCGCTGAACAGCTTTCGAATGGATTCGGGAGCGGTCGCTAGCAGTCGGTGCGCAAGTTCCTCCGCCGGCTTTGTCTCGCCGCAATCGAGCACTGCGCGGTCCTCGACCATGTCGCGCCCATCCTCGCTGAACAGCTGCCCTCGCATGCGCAGGTCGCCATCCTCAAGCACGCAAAAGGCCGCGACTGGCGAATGGCAGGTTCCGCCAAGTGCGCGCGTGAAAGCGCGCTCGGCCATCACGCAGTCATAGGTGATCCCGTTGTTGACGCTGGTCAGCACGCTCTGGGTACGCGTGTCATTGGTTCGACACTCCATCGCGATGACGGCCTGCCCGGGAGCCGGGAGGATGATCTCGGTGGGAATGGAGGTCCCGGCATCGATCTCGAGTCGCTTGAGGCCGGCAGCAGCAAGCAAGGTCGCATCGACCTCACCATTTTCCACCTTCCTCAGCCGGGTTTCGACATTGCCGCGGATCGGGACGATCTGAAGGTCTGGCCGTAGCCGCCGCAGCTGCGCCGCTCGGCGCGGAGACGAGGTGCCGACGACCGCGCCTTCCTTCAGTTTCTCGATCGATTCAGCGCCAATGATCCGGTCGCGGACGTCGCCGCGCGGACGCACCGCTGCGATATGGATCTCAGGTGGCCGGAGGCTTTCAATGTCCTTCATCGAATGAACGCAAAAATCGACCTCTTCCTCGAGGAGCGCCCGGTCCAGCTCCTTGGTCCACAGCCCCTTGCCGCCGACCTCGGCGAGTGGCCTGTCCTGAACCTTGTCGCCGGTGGTCGTTATGGTGTGGATCTGCACCCAGCCGTCCGGCCAGCGCTGCGCGGTCTCGATCGCCGCCGCGACCTTGCG
The DNA here is from genome assembly GCA_045811185.1 of Sphingomicrobium sp. Classification (GTDB taxonomy): domain Bacteria; phylum Pseudomonadota; class Alphaproteobacteria; order Sphingomonadales; family Sphingomonadaceae; genus Sphingomicrobium. The sequence goes on along the minus strand of JBJMUN010000077.1, from coordinate 12,684 downwards.
CGCCTGGGCAAGCGCCAGCGGTGAACCGCGAGTTCCAAGCCTTAATCCCTGCATGTCTCACCCCTAGTGCATCTTCGGAGGATCAGGCAAAGGGCCGGACACGAAATGACTGTAATCCTTGGCCTTGAGAGCAGTTGCGACGACAGCGCGGCAGCGCTGGTCACGCTCGACCGGCAAATCCTCGCGCAGGCGGTCGTCGGGCAGAATAGCGCACACCAGCCCTACGGCGGGGTGGTGCCCGAGATTGCTGCGCGGGCGCACGTCGAGATCTTGCCGTCGCTGATCGAACAGGTTCTGGGCGAAGCCGGGATGTCGATCGGCGAGGTGGACGCGGTCGCGGCCACTGCGGGTCCGGGGCTCATCGGCGGCGTGATGGTTGCCCTTCTTGCCGGCAAAGGCCTCGCGCTTGCAGCCGGCAAACCGCTGCTCGCCGTCAATCATCTCGAAGGTCACGCGCTAAGTCCGCGCCTCGCCCAGCCGGATCTCGATTTCCCCTACCTGCTGCTGCTCGTCTCCGGTGGCCATTGCCAGCTTCTCGAGGTCCGGGGCGTAGGTGACTACCGGCGTCTCGCAACGACCATCGACGACGCGGCTGGCGAAGCTTTCGACAAGGCGGCGAAGCTGCTTGGCCTTGGCTATCCCGGCGGTCCGGCGATCGAGGACCTGGCACGCAACGGCAGCGCAAGCGCGGTCCCGCTGCCACGTCCGCTTGTCGGTTCGGGCGAGCCGCATTTCTCCTTTGCGGGTCTCAAGAGCGCCGTTCAGCGCGCGGTGGCGTCAGGCGACTTCCGGCCGGAGGACATTGCCGCAAGCTTCCAGCAAGCCGTGGTCGACTGCCTCGTCGACCGGACACGATTGGCGTTAAACACAAGCGTAGCTCCGACGCTTGTCGTCGCGGGCGGCGTCGCAGCCAACCAGGCGATTCGCAACTCCCTTGCCGTCCTCGCCAATGCCATGGACCGTCGCTTCAGCGTACCGCCAGCATGGCTGTGCACCGACAACGCGGCAATGATCGCGTGGGCGGGGGCCGAGCGCTTCGCTGCAGGAGACCGCGACGCGCTCGACGTGCCGGCCCGAGCGCGCTGGCCACTTGACGAAAGCGCCGAGAAGGTTCGCGGCGCCGGGGTAAAAGCATGAAGCTGGGAGTTATCGGTGGCGGAGCCTGGGGCACCGCGCTCGCGCAGGTCGTGTCGACCGGCGGCCGCGAGACCTTGTTGTGGGCACTTGAGCCGGAAGTCGTTGAAACGATCAACGCGCGGCACGAGAATTCAGCTTACCTCCCCGGAATCCCGTTGAATCCCGCAATTCGCGCGACACTCGACCTCGCTGAGCTCGACGCGTGCGATGGCTGGATTGTCGTCACCCCGGCGCAGCACATGCGCTCAGTGCTTCACCGGGCCCCCGACGGGGGCCGCCCACTCGTCCTTTGCTCGAAGGGCATCGAGGCAAGCAGTGGCAAGCTCCTGCACGAGGTTGCGCGCGAGATTTGCCCCGCTTCGCCGATCGCGGTGCTGTCAGGTCCGACGTTCGCGCACGAAGTCGCCTCGGGGCTTCCGACCGCAGTGACTCTTGCATGCGAGGACCGGGAACTCGGCGAGAAACTTCGGGCACGGATAAACCTCGTGGAGTTTCGTACCTACTGCACTGACGACGTCGCCGGCGCGGAAGCAGGCGGAGCAGTAAAGAACGTCCTCGCGATCGCCTGCGGCATCGTCGAGGGGAAAAGGTTCGGGCAGAACGCGCGCGCGGCGCTGATCGCGCGGGGCTTTGCCGAAATGACGCGGTTCGGGGTCGCGATGGGCGGCCGCCGCGAGACGCTTGCCGGTCTTTCGGGTCTTGGTGATCTCGTGCTGACCTGTTCGTCGACCAGCAGCCGTAATTTCTCGCTCGGCAAATCGATCGGCGAGGGCAGGGACGTCGGTGAGCTGATGAAGGATCGCCGCACCGTCGCCGAGGGCGCGCACACGGCGCCCGTCGTCAACCGGATCGCGATCGAGCGTGATGTCGACATGCCGATCGTCGGCGCCGTCGTCGAACTGCTCGAGGGCAGGACAAGGATCGACGAGCTGCTGCAGACCCTGCTCAGCAGGCCGCCTCGCGATGAAGAAGACTAGAAATCGATTGCGATACCCTTCTTCTCCCAGTCGCCGTAGCGCGTCGGATCGAGTTTTTCTTCCTCGCCGACGGGCGCGGCCGCACGGTCGAGAGGCTCGGGATCCGGCACCGGCGGGGACGGGGTCAGATAAGCCGGGGCGTCGAGATGCTTCGGGCGTTTCATGACTGCAAGATGATGATCGGCAAGCTCCATGCCAAGCGTTGAAGGTCTCGGCGCACGAAAGGCGGCGCTGCAGATGCTCGACGCCGTGCTTCGGCGAGGTCAGACCCTTGATGCCGCGGGCGCAAGTGTCCGCAACCTTTCGGCTCCCGACCACGCACTCGCTATCGCGATCACGGGTGAAGCACTTCGCCGGTTACCCGATCTCGACGCTCTGGTTGACAGCGCGACGCGCCAGCGCCTGCCCGACGACAGCAAGGCCCGCATGGTGCTGCGCCTGGCGCTTGCGCAAAAGGCCGGCCTTGGGACGCCCGACCATGCGCTGGTGGCGACCGCCTTGCCCCTCGTCGATGGCGGACCACGCCGGCTTGTGCACGGAGTGCTCGGCACGCTTCTGCGACGCGGTGTCCCACCAATGGATGTGCCGAACCTTCCTGCCGATGTTGAAGAGCGGTGGCGGAGCGCCTGGGGCAACGAGACGGTTGAGTCTGCACGCCGCCAGATTGCCAGGCGGCCGCCGCTGGATCTAACTTTCGCGAACGATGATGAAGCTCAGGCTTTTGCGAAAGCCAACGACGGCATTTCGCGCGCACCGACGCATGTCCGGCTCGACAGCAGGGCCGTCACCGATCTTCCGGGCTTCGTTGAAGGACGATGGTGGGTGCAGGACCTCGCTGCTTCGCTGCCTGCCCGATTGATTGGCGTTGAGTCGAGGGATGTACTTGATCTCTGCGCAGCCCCCGGCGGCAAAAGCATGCAATTGGCCGCTGCCGGTCATCGCGTCACGAGCGTGGACGCGTCGGCAAGTCGTCTCGGACGACTTCGGGAGAACTTGCAGCGGACCCACCTTCACGCGGAGCTGGTCGAAGCGGACGCGCTGAAGTGGGAGCCGGGCAGGGAATTTGACGCCATTCTTCTCGATGCACCCTGCTCGGCAACCGGTACGTTCCGTCGTCACCCGGAAGTCCTCTATCGAGCCCGTCCCCGGGTCATCGCGCAGAGCGCCGAACTTCAGGCGAGGCTCCTCGACCGCGCCGCGCGGTGGCTGAAGCCCGGCGGAGCGCTCGTCTATTCGGTCTGCTCGCTGGAACCCGAGGAAGGCGAAGACGTGATCCGGGCGTTCCTCGCGCGCGGGTCCGGATTGAAGGTCGATCCGCCGTCTGGCATTCCCGCTTTTGTCCCCGTTTCGAGCGAAGGCTGGGTCCGCATCCTGCCCGGCCTGCTCGAAGCCGAAGGCGGACTCGACGGGTTCTTCATCGCCCGCCTTGTCCGCACCGGTTAATCGCGCTTAATCAGCCTCGTGCCCATCATTGCCCCCTCCATCCTTTCGGCTGACTTCGCCAGGCTCGGCGAAGAAGTGCGCGCAATCGATGAAGCCGGGGCCGACTGGATCCATATCGACGTGATGGACGGCCACTTCGTTCCCAACCTTACGATCGGCCCCGCTGTCGTGACGGCGCTGCGTCCGCACAGCACAAAGCCGTTCGACGTTCACCTGATGATCTCGCCAGTCGACTCCTTTCTCGATGCGTTCGCCGAGGCGGGCGCCGACATCATCACAGTGCACCCCGAGGCAGGTCCTCACCTTCACCGGACGATCCAGCGCATCAAGGCGCTCGGCAAGAAAGCCGGGGTTTCGCTAAATCCTGCGACCCCAGCGAGTGCGCTCGACTATGTTCTGGATGAGCTCGACCTGGTGCTCGTCATGAGCGTCAATCCCGGGTTCGGCGGCCAGAAGTTCATCTCGAGCCAGCTGGGCAAGATCGAGCAGATCGGCGAGACCATCGTGCAGCGGGGCCTCAAGATCGAGCTTGAAGTCGACGGCGGGATCGATGCCAGCACCGCGGCGCAGGCGACCGGCGCCGGAGCGACTGCGCTCGTCGCGGGCACCGCCGCCTTCCGTGGCGGACCGGCGGCCTATGCCGGTAACATCAAGGCGCTCAGGGGCGGACATTGAGTTCAGACGGCTCGGCCGCCGAGCGCGCTATCGTCAGCAAGCTCGCGCGAGGCTCTTTGCTTTCCCGGCTCAGGCGATCCAGGCAGCCGCTGAAGCTTGTCGCCGTCCCGCGTGACCATGTGCACGGCGAGCGCTCACGTGGCGATACGATCCTTCGCGGGCAATTCAGCGTTGGCACTCAAACGCTGCCGCTGAAGGATCTCGATTTCGGCGCGGTCGGCGCGAAAGGGACGTTGGCCGAACAGCTCCAGGGATTTTCGTGGCTGCGCGATCTTGCCGCGGCTGCATCGCGCGAGAAGGGCGCGAGGCTCGCCGAAGCCGTCGTCGGGCGCTGGCTTCTCGCCCACGGGACCAAGGTTGATGACGCCTGGGCGCCGCACCTCTGGGGTGAACGAATCCTCTTCTGGACCGCGTACGCACCCTATATCCTCTCGAGCAGTGACGGCGGCTACCGATCTGCGCTGCTCAACACGCTGGCGCGGGGCGCGCGTTACCTCGACACGAATGCCGACAAGGCGGCCGCCGGTCTCGACCGGGTCACGGCTTGGTGCGGAGTCGTTGCAGCCGGACTTCTGGTGCAAGGGGGGGTCCCGCGGGTGGCGCGTGGCGAGGCCGGGCTTGCTCGCGCACTGGCCTCAGCCCAGTTCGACGATGGCGGCCTGATCAGCCGTTCACCCTACGAACAGGTCCAACTGGTCGACCGCTTCGGGTTGCTTCGAGCCTGCTACCTCGCGGCCAAGCAGACGATCCCCGACGGCATCGAAGCGGCGGCGCAGGCGTCGCTCGCTGCGTTGCATGGAGTCATGATGGGTGATGGCGCCCTCTCGAGTTGGCAGGGTTGCGGTCCCGGCGAGCCCGCGCGGCTCGCCGGCCTTATTGACGGCTGCGGGCTTCGCGCCCGACCGCTCCGCCAAGCGCGCGGCTGGGGCTACCAGCGCATGTCTGCGCTCGGAACGGTCCTTGTTCTCGATGCAGCACCGCCGCCGCCCCAGAAGATGGCTGACCAGGGTTCGGCATCGACTCTCGCCTTCGAGCTTTCCGACGGTGGGCAGCGCCTGATCGTCAATTGCGGTGGTCCAGGACCTCTTCCGACCAATCTTCCGGTTGAACTTGTGGAGGGGCTTCGCACGACCGCGGCGCACAGCACGCTTGTATTATCGGATACCAACTCGACCAACATTGTCGCGGATGGATCGCTCGGAAAAGGCGTCGAGGACGTTACGATCGACCGCACCGAAGACAATGACGCAAGCCGGCTCGAAGCCAGCCATGATGGCTATGTCCGTACCTTCGGCCTGATCCACAAGCGAAGCCTGATGCTCGGCAATGACGGAAAGGAATTGCGCGGTGCCGACCAGCTGATCGCGAAGGGTCGCAAGAAGATCCGCGAGGCGGCGGCCTATGCGGTGCGCTTCCACCTCGCACCGGGAGTGGAAGCGACCATCACCGCCGACGGCATGGGCGCGATCCTTCGCTCGAAGGGCGCGCCTCCGTGGAATTTCCGCTGCCGTGGAGGCAATCTCGCAACCGAGGAAAGCCTATGGATGGACGGCCGTGGCCAGCCGCATCGCACGACTCAGCTTGTCATTGTCGGTGAAGTGTCGGCATTGGGCGGCGACATCGGCTGGACCTTCCGCCGCGCCAGCTAACCAAAGGGACCATCGATGACCGACCTTGTTCGCGTCCGCCGGGCGCTCATTTCGCTTTCCGACAAAAGCGGCCTCGCTGAGCTCGCCGCGGGGCTCGCAAGGCACGGTGTCGATATCGTCTCGACCGGTGGAACCGCCGCCAAGCTGCGTGAAAACGGAGCTTCTGTCCGCGACATCAGTGAGCTCACGGGCTTTCCGGAAATGATGGATGGCCGCGTCAAGACCCTCCACCCCAAGGTTCATGGCGGTCTCCTCGGAGTGCGCGACAATCCCGAGCATGCGGCGGCTATGGAAGCGCACGAGATCGAGCCGATCGACGTCGTGGTGGTCAACCTTTACCCGTTCCTCAGCACGGTAATGAGCGGCGCCGATCGCGATACTGTCATCGAGAACATCGACATCGGCGGCCCGTCCATGGTCCGTTCGGCCGCCAAGAACCACAAGCACGTGGCAATCGTGACGGATCCGCGGGACTATGGCGCACTGCTCGCCGAGCTCGACGAGCATGACGGCAGCACGACAATGGGGCTGCGCCGCCGCCTCGCTGCCAAGGCGTTTGCACTCACTGCCGAGTATGATTCGACCATTTCACAATGGTTCGCCTTCGCCGATCAGGAAGAGCGCTGGCCCGAGAAGTGGACGCTCTCGACAACGCGGAAGATGTCGCTCCGCTACGGCGAGAATCCGCACCAGACGGCAGCTCTTTACCTTCCTGTTGGCCCGGCCGCGCACGGCGTTGCGCAGGCCGAGCAGGTCCAGGGGAAGGAGTTGAGCTATAACAACCTCAACGATGCCAATGCCGCACTCGAGCTGGTCTCGGAGTTTCGTGAGAGCGAGCCCACGGTCGTCATTGTGAAGCACGCAAATCCGTGCGGCGTTGCCACTCGCGGAAGCCTGCTCGAAGCGTGGAAGGAGGCGCTCGCTTGCGATAGCGTCTCGGCCTTTGGCGGTATTGTCGCCACCAACCGCTCCCTCGACGCCGAGACGGCGGAAGCGATTACGGAGATCTTCACTGAAGTCGTGGTCGCGCCGGACGCCGATGACCATGCCCGGGCGGTGTTCGCGAAGAAGAAGAACCTCCGCCTTCTACTCACTGGGTCGCTGCCCGATCCGGCGCGCGGCGGGACGAGTCTCGCGCTCATCGCTGGCGGTCTGCTGGTACAGGACCGGGACAATGGCATGGTTGCCCGCGATGAGCTCAAATGCGTCACGAAAAGGCAGCCGACCGAGCAGGAGATCCGCGATTGCCTGTTCGCGTGGACCGTGGCCAAGCACGTGAAGTCGAACGCGATCGTTTATGCGAAGGACGGCGTGACCGCCGGCATCGGCGCCGGACAGATGAATCGCCGTGACAGCTCGCGGATTGCCGCGATTCGTGCCCGTGAAGCGGCTGAGGCGAACGGCTGGGTCGAGCCGCGAACCGTCGGCTCAGCCGTGGCTTCGGATGCTTTCTTCCCGTTCGCCGACGGGCTTCTTGCTGCTGCCGAAGCGGGGGCGACTGCCGTGATCCAGCCGGGCGGATCCATTCGCGATCAAGACGTCATCAGCGCCGCGGACCAGGCAGGACTTGCGATGCTCTTCACCGGTATGCGCCACTTTCGTCACTAGACGATAGTGTCGCGAACCTGATCCCGGGCTTCGGCGGCTTCTTCGGCCTCGCGCAGCTCGCGCACTTCATGCTTGCGCAGCCTGAACAATTCCCGATCCTCGGGGCCAAAGCCCTTTGTCCACAGGACGGCAAAGAACGCCACCATGATCGCCGGAACGCCGATGACCAGCTGGAGCATCTCCGGAAGGAAATAACGAACGGCAACGCCGACGACGAGACCCGCTGAAGTCGCCCAGGCAAGATCCCAGCGCCAGCCCGACACCGGCGCGCCCAGCTTCTTGCACAGCAGTCGTGACTTGGTGATCGACGCGAACCCGAGCGCTACGCACAGACCGATGGCCGGGCCCGTCGCCTGGAACGCCTGCGGAAGACCTTCATCCCTCATGATCAGAATGAGCCCGGCGGCAAGGACGGCTTCCAGCGCAAGCATCACGAGGCTGATGATCATGTTGCGCGTCCGAGCGACGTAGATCAATGCCGCCTCGCTCACCACTGCGGCTGCAGCAATGACTTCCGCTGCAAGGAGGAAAGAGAGCATTGCCGTACCGCCGGTGAACCCGGAGCCGACAAGACCCATCACCGCTCGGCCCGGAATGCCGAGCGCGAGCGCAATGCCGAGCTGCGCCGCAATGATCCAGTAGGTTACCTGCCGCACCTGCTTTGCAACCGAGGCTCGGTCGTTGGCGGCAATCTTGCGCACTATTGCCGGGCCGAGCACCGGCTCGAAGCTCGTCTTGAGCTTTGCCGGCAGCGTCGCGACCTGTTGGGCAACGTAATAGATTCCGACGAAAGCGGCGGGCATGAATGCACCGAGAACGGCAAGGTCGATGCGGCGGGAGGCCCATTCGACGGCGTCGGCTGCAGCAACGGGCACGTTTCGAACGGCTGTGCCCCACGCCGTTGCCAAATCCGGCTTCCAACCGTGGGGGAAGCCATAGCAGCGCACCAGCGGAATGAGGGCTGCAATGAGCGCCGCGACCATCGAGAACACGTAGGAAATGATCAGCCCGTCATCGAGCGAGATGTAGGCCCAGATGAAGGCGACGATACTGATCGTCCAAGGCTCGACGATCGAGCGCGCGCGGACGGTCGACGCAACGTCATGGTGATACGCGAGCGCGGCGAGGGCAATGTCGGTCCAGCTGATCGCCAGCACCGTGATCGCGAGCATCCGGTCCAGTCCGTGCACCTGCGTCGTCGGGTACATCGCTTTGGGGAAGGCGAAGAGTATCGCCATGCCGATCGCCGATCCGATTGCCGCTACCAGCATTGCGTCGGCAACGACGCAGGCTTGCGGCTTCTTCGCGTTGGCGAGCAGCTGCGCGAGGCCGCGCCGAAGCCCGAGCGCCGCAAGCTGTGCCGCGAATTCGACCGTCAGTACTGCGTAGGCAAAGCGTCCCAGCGCATCGGCGCCATAGATCCGGCCGGCGATGAACAAAAAGGGCAGGCGCGCCGCGAGGCGCAGCACGAACCCGAAAATGTTGAGCCGCCCGCCTCGCGCGAGCGTCGCCATGTCAGCGTCGGGCGCGTGATCGCTGGCAGCGGCGACCCGCTCAGCGTCGGTCAATGCGCGGCGCCCCAATGCTCGCCCCAGCCGACCTCGACATCGAGCGGCACGTCGAGCTTCATCGCCGGCTCTGCAGCTTCGGCCATCACCTTTTTGATCACCGCCGCGGCCTCCGCCTCGCGGCCATCCGGGACTTCGAACACCAGCTCGTCGTGCACCTGCAGCAGCATGCGAACGCCATCGAGGCCCGCTGCACCAAGCGCATCATCCATCCGGGCCATTGCCCGCTTGATGAGATCCGCGCTTGTCCCCTGGATCGGCGCGTTGATCGCGGCCCGCTCGGCGCCGCCGCGGATCGACGGGTTGGAGGAGCGGATGTTCGGCTCGAAATGCGTCTTTCTCCCGAACAAGGTCCGGGTAAATCCATGTTCGCGAACAAAGCCGAGGGTGCCGTGAATGTAGGCCCGGATTCCCGGGAAGCGCTCGAAATAGCGGTCGATTATCGCTTTGCCTTCGTCCTTGGGAACGCCGAGGCGGCCAGCCAGTCCCCAGGACGAAATGCCGTACAGGATCGCGAAATTGACCGTCTTTGCCTTGTTGCGGCTCTCCCGGTCCACCGCGCCAAACAGCTCCTCGGCGGTCATGTTATGGATGTCTTCGCCGGCGTTGAAAGCCTCTTTCAGCTGCGGGACATCGGCCATGTGAGCGGCGAGCCTCAGTTCAATCTGACTGTAGTCGGCACTCAGCAATTTGTATCCCGGCTCGGCGACGAACGCGTCCCGGATCTTGCGGCCGAGCTCGGTCCGGATCGGGATGTTCTGTAGGTTCGGATCGTTGGACGACAGCCGCCCCGTCTGCGCGCCCGTAAGCGAGAAGCTGGTGTGGACGCGCCCTGTTTCGGGATTGATTTGCGCCTGAAGCGCATCGGTATAGGTCGACTTGAGCTTGGTCAGCTGCCGCCATTCGAGGACGAGCGTCGCGCATTCGACGCCCTCGCCCGCGAGCCGCTCCAGCTCGTTGACGTCGGTGGAATATTGTCCGCTCTTGCCCTTGCGGCCGCCTTTAAGCCCGAGGCGACCGTAGAGCACTTCACCGAGTTGCTGCGGCGAGCCGATCGTGAAGGGGCCGCAAGCCGCTTCATAGATCCTGTCCTCGAGTTTTGCCGTCTCCTCCGCGAAATCGCGGCTCAAGCGTGCAAGATAGTCGCGGTCCACCTTGATGCCGCGCCGCTCCATCCGACCGATGACCGGCACGAGCGGCTTGTCGACCCGCTCGTAGACCCGGCTCACATTCTCGGCGACGATGCGGGGCTTTAGGCGAAGCCAGAGCCGCAGGGCGACGTCCGCGTCTTCCCCGGCGTATTCTGTCGCGGGCCCCAGCGGCACCTTGTCGAAGGTGATCTGCTTGGTTCCGCTCCCGCACAGCTGCTTGAACGGGATGCACTCATGCTCGAAGTGCAGCTTCGCCAACTCGTCGAGGCCGTGCCCGAACGAGCGACCGGCGTCGAGATCGAAGCTCATGACCATCGTGTCGTCGACTGGCGCGACGGCTATGCCGAGCTTGTCGAACATCACCCAGTCAAACTTGAAATTGTGGCCGATCTTGAGGACCGCAGGATCCTCCAGCAGCGGCTTCAGCTTGTCGAGAACTAGCTGCGTCGACAGCTGGTCGGGCGCGTCGGACAAAAGGTCCACGCCGCTATGGCCGACGGGAATGTAGCATGCGCGATTGGGCGCGGTCGCAAGACTGATGCCGGCAAGCCGGGCGATGATGCAGTCGATGCAGTCGGTCTCGGTATCAAGCGCGACGTGCCCTTGTGCGGCCGCTTCCGCGATCCACCGATCGAGCGACGCTTCGTCGGTGACGGTTTCGTATTTCGACCGGTCAACCTCGATCTGCTCTGCAGGTGGAGGGGCGGCAGGCTTTCTGTCGAGTGCCGCCATGACGTCGTTGATGCCGCCGCCGCTGCTGCTGCGGCCCTGCGAACCCGCCACGCCGTCGAGGCGATTGAGTAGCGACTTGAATCCCATGTCCGCAAGAAAGTCGCGCAACGGCTCCGCAGGAATGCCCTTCAGAGTCAGCCCTTCGAGCGGTTCCGGCAGCTTCGCATCGCAAACGAGCCGAACCAACTCGCGGCTGAGGCGGGCGTCGCCGGCATGATCGATCAGCGACTGCTTGAGCTTGGGTTTCGTGATCTGATCGGCGCTGGCGAGCACGGTGTCGAGGTCGCCGAACTGCTGGATGAGCTGCGTCGCCGTCTTCGGCCCGATACCCGGGACGCCGGGGACATTATCGACGCTGTCGCCCATCAGCGCGAGCACATCGCCAACCTTTCCGGGCGGAACGCCGAACTTGTCGAGCACTGCAGCCTCGTCGATCCGACGGTCATTCATCGTGTCGAGCATGTCGACGTGGTCGTCCTCGACGAGCTGCATCAGGTCCTTGTCGGAGCTGACGATCGTCACTCTCCAGCCGGCGGCCTTTGCTGCCATCACGTAACAGGCGATGATGTCGTCCGCCTCGAGGCCGGCTTCCTCGATACACGGGATCGAGAATGCGCGCGTAGCGACCCGGATCAGTGGAAATTGCGGGACCAGGTCCTCGGGAGGAGGCGGACGATGCGCCTTGTACTGGTCGTACATCTCGTTTCTGTGGGTGTGCTCCGACGCATCGAGTATCACCGCCATGTGGGTTGGGCCGTCGGCCTTGGTCAGCCCGTCCGCGAGCTTCCACAACATGGTCGTATAGCCGTAGACGGCGCCCGCGGGCGTTCCATGGCGGTTGGTCAGCGGCGGCAGCCGATGATAGGCGCGAAAGATGTAGCTCGACCCGTCGACGAGATAGAGGTGCGGGCGTGCGGAAGGATCGGCTTCGGACATGAGCGCGTCGGTTTAGCAGGGTGGCGGCGGGAAGGAAGCTGCCCGCCGATCAACGGCAATATGGCGTCGCTTGGGGGCGGCACAAAGCCGAAGCCCGGTCAGATTCGCCTTGGTGTCTAGAGTTGGCCGCGCAGGGCTCCGTCGGGATAATCGGTTGTGTCGATGCTGACGTAATAGTCCGAAGGGTTGGCGACGATGTCGGAAAGCTGGCTCTGCGTGCTTGGCGCGCAATCGGTGAGATTGCTCCCGGGCCCAGTAAACAAGGTGACCACCGGCGGCCCAATCTGCAGCGGCGCTCCTCGGTGGATATGCGCCATGACCGGTTCCTTGAGACCTGATACCCGAAAGTCGAAGCAGACCTGTCGTCTTGCAGGGATGACCGTCAGCTTGACCAACCCATTGCCGTTCGGATCGCCAGTCCCGCCGTGGGGATGCGCAAAGTTCGATTCCGCGTGCCCGGTCAGAGCGACAGTAAAGATTTTCGCTGCTGCAAAGGACGAATTGGCATCGGCAGTGCCGACGAGCGCCGCCGATGCAAGTGCGGCGAAGGCGAAAGATCTGGTCTTGAACACAGGCACCAACCTCATTGCGCCCGCTCCGGCGAACGAATCGGTCGAATGGCGATTCGGTTCCGACGGCTGATCGATCCAAATCGCCGCAAGCCGGCGGGAGCCGATCGTAGCAGCCGGCTCAAGGATCTTTCCGAATAACGATATGTATGATATCGCTATTCAATAAAACTCACTGGAGTGGTACCCGATGTCCAACCACCGATCCGCGGCCCTTCCGATTGCCTACGTGATCCTTC
>JBJMUN010000076.1:0-4777 GCA_045811185.1 Sphingomicrobium sp. | reverse complement strand
GCCCGTGAGCAGCAGGGCCCCAAGAAAGCCGAACATCCCAATGGGTTGGACGAGGCCAATGACTATTGTCGCAAGCCAAATCACCGCGACTGTGACAGTGACGCGGGCGGCCGTTCGGCCAAGCCCGGCGTTCAGCCGCTGGCGCTCGCGGCGGGCCGCCTCTCGGGCCGGGCCGTCGCGTTCGTCGAGCTGGTGGGTGACCCGCTCGAACCGAGCGATCGCGCGCTCAACCTTCTCGGTGACTTCGGTCACTTCGAGTCTATCGGTGTCAGCGGGGAGGAAGCATTTTCAAGCTTCGCCTGGTTCACTCCCTCGGCTCGCGCGATGTAACCTTTCGACTTCTCGACTTCCTTGCCGAGAGTTTCGACCGTCTGCTTCATATTGCCCAGCGCTTGAAGCTTGAACTGATCGATCTGGTCCATCGTGTCGTAGATGTTCTGGAAGGCGCGCTGCAACGTCTCGAGCGGGATGGTTGAGCTCGCCGCCTGCTCGTGGATGGCGCCGGTCTGCGTGCGCAGCATTTCGCCCGTGGAATCGATCATTCCGGCAGTCGTCGTGTTCAGCGCACTGACCTGCTCGAGCACCAACTTTTGATTGGTCATCGCCTGCGCGACGGTCACCGCCGTTCGCAGGGCCGCAACAGTAGTCGTCGACGCGCGGTCGACACCTTTCACCAGTTCGACGTTGTTCTTCTTGACGAGATCGAGCGCTAGATAGCCCTGCACCGTCACCGCCATCTGCGTCAGCAGGTCGGTGGTTCGCTGGCGGGTATAGAAAAGGGCGGTTTCGCGGATCGCTTTGGCCTTCGCAGGGTCTGTCGCGTCGAGTTCGTTGGCCTTGTCCTCCAGCTTCTGGTCCAGGCTCTTGGAGATGTGAATCATCTGTTCGAGCTTGTGCATCGTTTTCCACAGGTTCGCCCGTTCCGTATCGATCGCTGCATTGTCCATCAGCAGCTCGTCCTTGCCGTTCGCGAGGCTGCCCAGGATCTTTTGAATGTGCGTCTGCGAGCTCCGGTACTTGTCGAAATAGCGGTCGACCCTGTTCCCGAAAGGAATGATGCCAAGCAGTCTCTTGGTCTTCGTCGCTTCCTTTGGGTCGAGCGATTCGACGGTGCGCCGAAGCTCGGTGAGATCGGCGCCAATGCCGGTGTCCTTGTCGATTGCCTTGACCGGCCGATCGAGAAATCGGTTCGACGCACCGGCCGCTTCGGTAATCTCCTTGCGACCCATTGCAGTCAGCTGATCGACCTTCTTGCCGAATTCGGGGCTATTGGAGTCGAGACCGGCGAGCTCGTCGACGAATTGTGAGACGCGCTTGTCGAGCTCCGTTGTTTCCTCTGACTTGAGAGGAACAAGGCCGGCCGCCTCGGCAGGCGTAACCGGCTGCAGCACTTCGGGCGGATCGAGCTTGATCTTGGTCGCGGTGGCCGTCGCACTTTCCGTCTGGGGTTCGGTCGCCATCAATCAGTTCCTTTCGACGTCCTTGTGCGGCTGTGGAGAAAACCGGTCAACGCCGCGGAGCTTCGCGCTGTATTATATAGTTAAGACACGCGGGTTCAAGGACGGGAGGGCCGAACAGGGTTACCTTTGCTTAACCATAGCATTGAACGCTTCGCTTACCGTGTGAACGTTAGACGACTTTCCAAACGCATTCACCCTTCGGGATACGGCCAACATGATCAACCTGCTGAAGAAGCTCTGGCGTGACCGTCGCGGCAACGCACTCGTGATTGCTGGTGCCGCTCTTCCCTTGGTGATCGGCTCAGCGGGTTTCGCCACCGACACGATCCAGTGGGCGCTTTGGACTCGGCAAATGCAGCGAGCGGCAGACAGCAGCGCGCTCGCGGGCGTCTACGGGAAGCTTGCAGGGCAGACGGTAACGTCAGGCACGTGTGCCTCCAGCACGCCAGTTTCGCGCAACCAGACGATCAGCAATCTGACGACGCGGCTTGGCATGAGCCCCACCTGCACGGTGCAGTCACCCCCGACTTCAGGCGCCTGGACGGCTCCCAAGTTCAATGCGGTGAAGGTCACCATATCCGCTTCTCGCGCGCTGCCCTTTTCCGGGCTGTTCATGACGAGCGCTCCGACGATCACAACGTCGGCCACGGCCGCAATGGTATCGAGCGGCCAATATTGCGTGCGTGCACTGAAAAAGTTCGTCGGCACCGGATTGATCTTCCAGGGTAATCCGACCGTCAACCTCAAGTGCGGAATGCACACGAACGCCCAGGGTGGAAGCGCAATCGACCCGAACGGAACTCCGTCCATCACCGCTTCACCCATGGCAGCCGCCGGTCAGATTGCGAGCCAGACCGGATTCGCTACCGGAACGGTCTTCCAGCCGTTTTCGCCGCAGCAGGACGATCCATTCGCGACGCAGGTGTCGGGTAATCCAGTGGTCCCCAGCGGCTGCAACCAGTCCGTGCTTCAGGGTAGCCAAAACTCGGTGACAGTGACTGGCTCGTCGTCCTCGTCGCCCACGACTGTCTGCTACAAGGATCTGAAACTCACCAGCGGACAATCGGCGACCTTCACCGATGCGATCGTACTCGTAAACGCTGGTGCCATGCAGATCAACGGCGGGGCAACCCTGAACTGCACGCGCTGCACCTTCGTCATGACATCGTCCGACGGCACCAATGCCGGTACCATTTCGATCAACGGCGGAGCGACCGTTGTGATGACGCCCCCGACCCAAGGGACCTACAAGGACATCGTCATCTACAAGGATCGACGCACGGCTGAATGCAACAACTGCAACACGATCAACGGCAACTCCAGTTCGTCGATCACGGGTGCGATCTACATCCCTAACCAGGAAGTGCAGTTCAGCGGCAACGGCGGAATGACGTCGAATTGCCTCCAGATTGTCGGCGCAACGGTCACCTTCACTGGCAACTCATCGATCGAGAACACCTGCGCGGCGACAGGCCCTCACGCCTTCGACGGCAGCCTCGTGAGGCTCGTATCTTGAAGCTGCGCCTACTTACCAGGCTCGGCCGCGATGAACGCGGCGCGTCCATCATCGAACTGGCGCTTGCTGCACCGGTTCTGGCCTCGATCGTCGTCGTGATGGCGGATCTTGCAAGCGCCTATTCGATGACCCTTCAGGTCGAACAGGCCGCGCAGCGCACCATCGAACAGGTTCAAAACCAGAAGGCCGTCGCGACCGCCTACAACACCGCAATCACGACCGAGGCAACCAACGCGATGAACGATGCGGGGTACACCGTCGCCAATGGCGACATCACCCCCGACTCCTGGCTTGAATGCGGCTCGGATACGACCCACCAGTCATTCACTGGCAGCTGCGCCAACGCCGGAGACGTCATTGCCCGATACGTGAGCGTCAGGATCACGCATAAATACACGCCGTTCTTCCCGAACCGTGCCTGGCCGAACGCCGACTCCAACGGCGACATCACGATTGCCGGCTATGCCGAGGTTCGAATCCAGTGACCCGCCGCATGCTCAAAATCCGCGCCGACCAGTTCGGCGCTGCTGCCATCGAGCTGGCGATCGCGCTGCCGGTCCTCGTCACGATGATCTATGGCATCTTCAGCATCGGCTACCTGTTCCTTGCGAATGCCGGCATTCAGCATGCGCTCGGCCAGGGGGCCCGCCAGGCCAATCTTTGCGCGGCACAAGGGAGCGCCGGATGCACCTTGCCGACGGCGGGCACGGTAAAGAGTGCCATAAACAATGCCGTTTTCGGCAAGTTCAACGGTACCTGGGATGATCCCGCCGTCGATACCACTACGGCGTCGAGCGGGTACATCACGCTCACTGTTACGTACCATCAGACGATGTCGTTTGCTTTCTTCGATGGTCCGACGATCAATCTCAGCCGTTCCAAGCGCGTGTACCTCGCCGACACGCCGCCGACTAAGACAGCCTGCGATGCGGCGGCGACGCCAGCGCCCGCCTGCTCGATCTACACGACCACCTGAGCTGCTCCTCGAGGGCTAGGCTGACGCGCGATTGGCGAAGAACGCGCTGATCGCTTCCTTCACTTCCGCGGAGCCCAAACGTTCTGCAAAGAGGCTGCTCTCCATCTTCATGCGCTGCAGAATGTCTTCGCGCGCCGCGTGCCGCAACAGCTGCTGCGTCTGACGCAATGCTTCGGGCGGCTTGGCAAGAAGGCCGCGGACCAGCTCTTCCAGCTTTTGATCGAGTTCACCTTGCTCGACGCGGTGACTGACCAACCCGATTTCGTGGGCCTCGTCGATTCCGAAGGCCTCGCAGAGGAGCAGATAGCGGGCCGCTCGGCGACGGCCGGCAATCCTCGGGAGAAGTAGAGAGCTCGCCGCTTCAGGCACCAGGCCAAGATCCACGAACGGCATGGAAAAGCGCGCCGTCGCATCGGCTATGACGAGGTCGCAGTGCAGCAGCATCGTCGTGCCGATGCCGACGCAATTGCCATGGACGGCAGCGATCAGCGGCGTTTCACAGGTTGCAAGTGCTCGCAGGAACCGCCACACCGGAATCTCTTCATCGAGCCGCGGCGCGGCCTCGAGGAAGTCAGCCAGATCATTGCCGGCAGCGAAATCCTGGCCCTCTCCGCAAATCGTGATCAAGCGGATCGAGGAGTCCGCTGCGGCGGATTCAATTGCATCGGCAAGCGTTTGGTACATGGCAACCGTGATGGCGTTGCGCCGCTCGGGTCTTGCCAGCGTGATGGCCAGCACTCCACTTTCGGATTGCACCCGAACATGCTCGCTCATCTGTCAGGCTCCTTTTGAATCGGGTGACGCGCCGCAAACCAGCGGCTATGC
>JBJMUN010000075.1:0-8094 GCA_045811185.1 Sphingomicrobium sp. | reverse complement strand
GCGACGCGCGCGGCGGCAAGCTCGATCGGCCGGCAGCTCGGCAGCCAGCTGCTGCGCGGAATTCTTGGCGGACTGATGCGCGGCCGCTGATGCTTGCTGCCGCGGCCATGCTCCTCGCACCGGCCGCAGCGGTTGCGGGGTTATACGAGGCGCACGTGATGGAAGTCGGCGCCGCACTCGAGCTGCAGCCGAACGGCCATTTCCGGTACCAGCTCGATTATGGCGCGGTATCGGAACATGCCGAGGGCGACTGGACGTTCGAGGGGACGGACCTTCGGCTGACGACACGTCCTTCGCCAAGGTTACCGGCCTTCGAGCTTGTCCGGGACGATCCGGCCCCCGTGGGCGAGCTGACGATCAACCTCGAAGCACCTGGCCTTGGAAGCAATTACCGCCTGGACGCCCTCGCCACCGACGCATCAGGCGAGAAAGGGCTGGTGACCACCAATGGCGAGGGCCGTGTCGACCTCGGCGGTCATACGCTCGTCGCCGTCGATCCGCTCGTTCCCGTCTACGGCATCGTCGGGGGCCATTTTCCATTGAGCGAGGAGCGCGGCCACCGGCTGTTGCTGCGCTTCCATGCCAACGATCTCGGCACTGCCGCGTTCGACGACCAGCGGCTCGCGGTGACTGGTCCGGATATTGTCCTTAGCCGTTTCGGCCGGGAGATTCGCTTTATCAGAGTTCGGCCCTAAGAAGGGCCCGGGAGAGAGATTCAGTGGCCGATCCGAACTGTCAGGTGATCGACGAACTCGAACGGGAATGGCGCGACGCGCTGTGCCGCAAGGACATGGCGGCGCTCGAGGCGCTGGTTCACAAGGACTTCGTTCTGATCGGCACCCGCTCGACGGGACCGTTCATGATGACGCGCAACGAATGGCTCGACGCCATCCAGCGCCGCGACGTCGAGACGATCGAGATCGAGGTCGAGGACGCGACCACGGTGAAGGACGTGATGATTGGCACCGTCCACGCTCGCTGGCGGCTCAAGTATCTCGGCCGGGCGATCGAGGATTGCGTCGTTCTGACCGACGTCTGGGTCAATGAAGACGGGCGCTGGCAGGCGATCCGCCGCCACTCGACGCCGGCGCCGCCAGGCGCGTGCAAGCTCAGGGGAGAATAGGAATGGCAGATCGGGAGCCGGCCGGCGCCGGCGTTCGGGCGTCCGGCGAGATCAAGGAGCTGACGCTTCGGGGGATCGTCCTCGGGGCGGTGCTGACGGCAATCCTGACGGCTGCAAACGTCTATGCGGGTCTCAAGATCGGATTGACCGTCGCGACGTCGATCCCGGCGGCGGTCATCTCGATGGCCGTGCTTAGGAACTTTCGCGATTCCACCATTCAGGAAAACAACATCGTCCAGACCATTGCGTCGGCGGCCGGCACGCTCTCCGCGATCGTGTTCGTGCTTCCCGGCCTCATCATGGTGGGATGGTGGACGGGCTTTCCATACTGGCTCTCCGTCGCCGTGATCGGCATCGGGGGCATCCTCGGTGTCATGTATTCGGTGCCGCTGAGGCGTGCTCTCGTGACCGGCACCGATCTCCCATTCCCCGAAGGCGTCGCTGCTGCCGAGGTGCTGAAGGTCGGCACCGGTGTCGGCGGAGCGGAAGAAAATCGCCGCGGGCTCTTGATGATCGTCTGGAGCTCCATCGCCTCGGCGGGATTCGCCGCGCTCGCACAGACCCGGATCCTTGCCGCGGACGCTGCCAGGGCGTTCAAGGTCGGCGCCGGCGCGAGCGCTGCATCTACGACCCTCTCGATGCTCCTCATCGGCGTTGGTCACCTGGTCGGGCTCACCGTCGGTATCGCCATGTTCGTGGGCCTGCTCATCAGCTGGGTCTATCTCGTCCCCCATTATACGGCGCTCGCGGCCCAGCCCGCGGGCATGGATCTCGGCGCCTTCGTCAACGACGTATTCCGCAACAAGGTTCGGTTCATCGGCGCCGGCACGATCGGCGTTGCGTCGATCTGGACGCTGCTCAAGATCATCGGGCCGATCATCAAAGGCATCAGCGACGCGCTTGCAGCGAGCAGGGCCCGCAAGGCCGGGCGGGGCGAGGACCTTCCCCTGACCGAGCGCGACATTCCGATCGGCATCGTCGCTGCCTCGATCCTCCTCTTGATGATCCCGATCGCCGTTCTGCTTTACGCATTCGCCGGAACCGATCCGATTGCCTCGACCCCGACGGCGACGATCCTCATCAGCATCGTCTACATCCTCATCGCGGGCATCGTGATCTCCGCAGTGACGGGCTATATGGCAGGGCTGATCGGTGCCTCGAACAGCCCTGTCTCGGGCGTCGGAATCCTGTCCGTTCTCGGCATTGCGCTCATCCTCGCGCTGCTTTTCCCGGGTGTCACTGGCAATGCCTCGACGTCGCTGGTCGCTTTCGCACTCTTCGTGACAGCAGTGATCTTCGGCGTCGCGACGATTGCCAACAACAATCTCCAGGACCTCAAGACCGGCCAGCTCGTCGATGCAACTCCGTGGCGGCAGCAGGTTGCGCTCGTCCTTGGCGTCGTGTTCGGCGCGGCGGTCATTCCGCCAATCCTCGATCTTCTCAACACGGCATTCGGCTTCCAGGGTGCTCCCGGCGCGACTGCCAATTCGCTGGCGGCGCCGCAGGCCGCGCTGATCTCGGCAATCGCCCAGGGCGTGCTCGGCGGAAACCTCGACTGGGGATTGATCGGGCTCGGCGCGGCGATCGGCGTCGGCGTCGTCATCGTCGACGAAGTCCTGCGAGCGACCAAGCGCGGCGCGCTGCCGCCCCTTGCGGTTGGCATGGGCATCTACCTGCCGATGGCGCTGACTTTGCTTATCCCTGTTGGTGCGGCGCTCGGCCATTTCTACGACAAGTGGGCAGCCCGGCAGTCCAACGCCGAATTCGCGCAACGAATGGGTGTCCTGCTCGCGACCGGCCTAATCGTCGGCGAAAGCCTGTTCGGGGTCGTGTTCGCTGGCCTCGTTGCTGCGACTGGAAAGGATGCGCCGCTCGCGCTGATCGAGGAAAATGCATGGGCCGTGCCGATCAGCATCCTCGCCTTTGTCGTCATCGTTCTCGGCTTTTACGCCTGGACCAAGCGCGAGGCGGCGAAGCCGTCAGCGGCCTAGGACGGCTTTCCGAAGCGCAACTGGAGCAAGTGGCCCGGCGCCGGCTTCCGCCTTGTGGACCAGCTCGACGATCGCACTGTTGATGGGCGCGGACCGCTGCAGCCGCTCGGCGAGACGTACAAGCTCGCCGTTGAGATAATCGATCTCGGTCTTGCGCCCGGCGGCGAGGTCATCGGCCATCGATGATCGCGCCTTGGCGTCAATCTTCCACCGGCTCATGAAGACGTTGTTGAAGATCCAGTCCGGCGTATCGACGATTCGAGGCAGAACCGTCGGCGAGATCGGTCCGACCGTTGCCGGCGCAATCTCCGCGCGCTTCAGGAGGCCGAGACCCTCGCGCATCGACGCCGCGAAGACGCGCCGATAGTCGCGGCGCTTGAGCTCGTCCTGAAGCGTGCGGCCCGAGAGGGCGTTCACCGCATTGTTGAGGTTGATGAGAAGCTTCCCCCAGGCGAGGCTCAGCATGTCGTTGCTGAACTTGAGCGCGGCCGGGCCGCCGCCGACGGCCTCCTGGAGCGCGCGAACGCCGGCCCGGCGCTCGGCGTAAAGGTCGCCTGCGACGCCCTTGTGGAACCGTCCCTTGCCGAGATAGGCGACGTTGTAGGGGACCATGCCGCGAGCAACCTCGAAGCGCCCGCCCAGCCCCCGCTCCAGCACATCGATGTTGCTGACCCCGTTCTGAAAGCTGATCACCGTTGCGCCTGCCCTCGCGTGCTGGGCGATCTCGTCGGCCGCAGCCTCGGTATCACCGCTCTTGACGCACAGCGCGACGACCTGTGCGTCCTCGAGCGCTTCGGGCCCGCAGCGGTAATCGACTTCACCTGGCGGAAGGTGCACCTGCCAGCCGTCATAATCGCTGAGCGTCAGCCCGTGCTCGTCGACGTCCTTGGAGAGGCTTGGCCGCCCGATGAAGGTGACGGGGACTCCTGCAGCCGCCCACGCGCCTCCGATGAAGCAGCCGACCGATCCTGCCCCGAGGATCGCAACCTTTGGTCCCCCCGCCATCACTTACCCCCTGCCGCGATACGGCTGCACTCCCTGGTCTGGAAGCCACAGGCCTTCTGGCGGAGCGCCCGATTGCCAGAAGACGTCGATCGGCATTCCACCACGCGGATACCAGTATCCGCCGATGCGCAGCCATTCGGGTTTCATCTCATCCACCAGCCGCTGGCCGATGCCCACGGTGACGTCCTCGTGGAAACCGCAGTGATTGCGGAACGAGCCGAGGAACAGCTTGAGGCTCTTGCTCTCGACGATCATGTCGCGAGGCGCATAGTCGATCACCAGGTGAGCGAAGTCGGGCTGGCCGGTGACGGGGCAAAGTGAGGTGAATTCCGGCGCCGCGAAGCGCACGAGATAGAGCGTTCCAGGCCGAGGGTTGGGCACATAATCGAGCGCCGCCTCTTCAGGTGAAGAGGGCAGCGCGCTTGCCTGGCCAAGGTGGCGGGTCTCCATGCCTGCCAACTAGCAGCAGTCGCGTGGCGAGCCTATCCTTCGCTCCTCATGGATTCGCTCGTCTCCACTGACTGGCTTGCTCGCCACCTTGGCGATCCGGATGTCGTGATCATCGATTCGAGCTGGCACATGCCGGCGAGCGGCCGCAGCGGCCGCGAGGAATATCTGCAGTCGCACATCCCCGGCGCCCGGTTCCTCGACATCGACGCCATCAGCGACAAGAGCCAGCCCATCCCGCACATGCTGCCGAGCGCAGCCGACTTCGGCGCTGAGATGGAGCGGCTCGGCGTCGGCCGCGCGGACCGCATCGTCATCTATGACAATTCGCCGATAAGAACGGCCGCTCGCGGCTGGTTCATGCTCCGTCACTTCGGAGCGGAGCACGTCGCCATTCTCGACGGCGGCTTCCAGAAATGGCTGTCGAAAGCCCGGCCGACCGAAAGCGGCGATGCCCCGCCGCGACCCGCCCGCTTCGATGCCGTGGAGCGGACGAGCATCGTCACGAAGGAGCAGCTCCTTGGCGGCTTCGACCTTCCGTGGGCGGATGCACGGGGCAAGCCGCGGTTCGAGGGAACTGAAGCCGACCCTCGCGCCGGGGTCGCTGCCGGACATGCGCCTGGCGCGCGCAACCTCCCGTTCGGCCTGCTCTATCGCGAGGACGGTCGCTTCAGGTCGCTTGACGAAATCGAGGAGATCTTCGCCGATGCCGGCATCGATCCTGCGGAGCCTTTCGTCGCGAGCTGCGGCTCTGGAGTGACTGCGAACAGCCTGATCTTCGCGGCGCACCTCGTCGGGAACGACCAGGCCAGGCTTTATGACGGTAGCTGGAGCGAGTGGGGCGCCGACCCGTCGACGCCGAAGGTGCTAGGCCCCGCTTAGGCGAGAACGATCTGCGCGACGTCGCGCAGCTCGCGCCGGATTTCCTCGACCAGGGTCTGGCTCGCTGCAGCGTGCGTTTCGCGGCCCTGGTGCCGTTGGCCAAGAAGGGCTTCGATGCCCACCGCGGCCGCGCCCACGAGGCGGCCGGACCTTCGTTCGAACCAGCGCTGCTTCGCCTCTCCGGCCTCGTCCCAAGAAGCTGCGACCCGGTCATCCAGATCGTCTTCAGGGCCGGTGCCGAAGCCGCCGTCGACCAGGCGCAGCGCATGGCGAACGCTTGCCAGCCGCGACACCGCCTCGGCGTAAACCGTCGGCGCTTCCTCCTCGGGCTGCGGAATGAGGTTCAGCATCCACCCGGCGTAGGCCAGACCGGGCTAACAAATCGTGAATCCTATTCGTGTCCCCGCGACGTGGGTCCTCGCGGGTGGGATTTTCTTAAGCGCCGCTCTTTTCGTCGACGTCGCGAAGGATCCAGCCGCGCTGCGGGATCGTCTCGATAAACTCCGCGCCGCCGCTCGCATTTCGGAGCTTCTTGCGCAGTTTCGAGATGAACACGTCGATGATCTTCGGCTGCGGCTGGTCGTCGGCGCGGCGGTAGAGGTGCTTCAGCAGCATTTGCCGAGTGACGACGTTGTTGCGCGCGAAGGCGAGCAGCTCGAGCACGCGATATTCCATCTCGGTGATCCCGATCGGATGGCCGTCGATGCGAATTAGGCGCTGGACCTGGTCGACCGAGAGGCGGCCGCCGCACAGGGTCTCGGGCATTTCGCTGCCGGTTGCCTTGAGGCTCGCGAGCAGTCGTGACGCCGCTTCCTCGCTGTCTTCGGGCGACACGCTGCGCGGGCTGCCCATGATCGCCTGCTGGATATCGGCGAGCAGCTTGTGCGCTTCCTCGACCAGCTTCGTGCCTTCCTCGAAGCGTCGGCGCGAGCGGTCGAGCATCGATTCGATCTCGACGAGGCGGGCGGGGAGTGTTGCTTCTGCCATTCTTCTCCGTTCGCTCCCTGCTGCCTTACTGGCCCGGCTGTGCCGACGCGATGTTGCTGCTCGTATTTTGCGCGGTCAGGATCTGCACTGTCGTCGACCCTTTGTCGACGATCCGCGTGTCCGGATCCCACACCTGGCTCCGGATGCCCATCTGCGCGTCGTCGCGGCCGGCTGCGTCGAGCAGGCTCGTCTCGCCGGGGCTCCGCTGGGCGGGGCCGCCGAAGAGCGCGTCGATTGCCTGCTGCTGCGCTTCGCTCGCCGCCGGCGCGGCTGTTCCGGCAACCGGCGGAGCGAGGCTGAAGTCCGGCGGGATGATCAGCGGCGCACTGCGCGCGACTGCGAATTCGTCGGGTCCGTTCTGCCGGCCCTTGAAGGCCGCGCAGCCGCTGGTGGTCACGGCCGCGGCCAGAACCAGAGCGGTGATTGCTTTACGCATGTTCGATCGTCTCCTCGGGGTCACTGCCCGTTTCCTGATCCTTACGGCTCAGGAACGCGCGCAGCAACAGGATCACGACGGCAATGCTAATCGCCGCATCGCCGACGTTAAATATCAAAAAAGGCCGGAAGTCTCCAAAATGGAGGTCGGCGAAATCGACCACGAAGCCGTGGCGCGTGCGATCGAGGATGTTGCCGAGCGCTCCGCCCAGCACCATTCCAAGAGCGATCTGGTCGAAACGGTTCTTCTCCCGGCCCATCCAGTAGGCGACGCCCAACGCAATTCCTGTCGTCACGCCGACCAGCATCCAGCGTCCGATCTCGGTCGTCGCATTGAGGAGTCCCAGCGAGATCCCGTTGTTCTCGGTATAGGTGAAGTTGAAGATCGGCAGCAGCACCAGCTGGTCGCCGATGTGATTGATGCCGAGCGGCGTCGTCACCCACCATTTGGTCAACTGGTCGAGGGCAAAGACCAGCAAGGCGACGATGAAGCCCAGGCGGCGATTAGCCATTCACCACCTCGTCGCAGCGGTTGCAGAGATCGCCGTCACTCGTCACCTCCGGAAGCAGCCGCCAGCAGCGCCCGCACTTGTGGTTAGCCGTCTTTGCGATCTTCCAATCGCCGTCGTGGACTGTCGAGGTGATGAACAGCTCCTGCAATAGCTCGGGGTCCCTGCTGCTCGGCACCGTGACCTCGGCCTCGAGGCTCGACCCGACGACCTTGTCGCGCCGCAGGGGCTCGATGCGCTCGGTCACCTTCGCGCGCAGTTCGCGAAGCTCTGTCCACTTGGCATCGTCGGCCTCGACCGGTGGCACGACGGGCCATTCGAGCAGGTGCACCGACCCCGCATCAGGAAAACGCGTGCCCCACACCTCTTCGGTCGTGAACACGAGGACTGGCGCGAGCCATCGCGCGAGCGCGTGGAACAATGTGTCGAGCACGGTCCGGTAGGCGCGGCGCTTCAGCGACGACGGCGCGTCGCAATAGAGCACGTCCTTTCGGATATCGAAGTAGAAGGCCGACAGGTCCTCGTTGCAGAAGTCGGTGAGCGCGCGGACGTAGGTATTAAAGTCGAAATCATCGACGGCGTTGCGCAGCCGCTGGTCGAGCACTGCGGTGAGGTGCTGCATGTACCGCTCGAGCTCCGGATAGGCCGAGACGTCGTCCAGCCGCTCGTCGTCGGCGAACCCGTCCAGCGCGCCCAGGAGGTAGCGGAACGTGTT
>JBJMUN010000074.1:0-22730 GCA_045811185.1 Sphingomicrobium sp. | reverse complement strand
GTCGCTCCGAACGTATATATCGCCATCGGCATTTCCGGCGCGATCCAGCACCTCGCCGGCATGAAGGATTCCAAGACCATCATCGCCATCAACAAGGACGAGGAAGCCCCGATCTTCCAAGTCGCCGACATCGGCCTGGTTGGGGATCTGTTCAAGATTGTCCCGGAGTTGACCGAGAAGCTTTAAGCACCGAGCTCCGCTCGCGGCTCTGCGCCTTGGAGAGGAAACTGCCCGCCGCGCACGAGGGAGCACGTGATCGCGACGGGCAGGGGTTGACCGCCTGCCTGACTAGCGGTCGTTTCGGCCCGGGCGGCGGGCCGACGCACGGGCCTGTGTCGAGCCCTGAGCATTCCCGTTTGCCGAGGCGCTGAGATTCCTGCTGCTGTCGTCGCCAAGCGTCACGCCGTTGAGCATGCCATTGGCCGCGCCGGTCGCCTGACCGCCCGTCGCATAAGTGCCGGCTATCGCACCGTTGGCGGCTGTCCTTGCGGTGCTCGCCACCTGACCGGATATCGCGCCTGCCTGGTTCGTCCCGACGCCCTGGACAGCGAACCCGGCGTTCTTGTTCGCCGACGCGCTGCCGTTGCTGTCGAGGTTGGTGCCGGCGACTGCTGTCGACGCGGTGTTGTTGACGGCGCCCGTGACGGTTCCGGCCAAGCCGACATTGCCGCTTGCCGAGCCGCTGCGCCGGTCCACCGAACCGCTCGCCGATCCGTTCGCCGAACCCGAGCCGACCGCGCTGACGCTGTTGGCGATCGACGCCGGACCGCTCAGTGCGCCATTAAGGCCGGCGCCAATGTTGCCGACGCTGTTGAGCGTGCCTCCCAGGGACCCAGCGCCATTCAAGGTGCCGCCAACGCTGTTATTGAGCGCGCCGCTTACGGTGCCGCCGACATTGCCAAGCAATTGGGCCTGCGCCGGGGCCGCGCCGAGCGCGAGGGCCGAGACGGCGGCCAGCAGAAACTTTGTCATGTCATTCTCCTTTTGAACTTCGCTGGAGCTTCGAGCGGCTCCTGAATTGAGAACGACACGCGGTGCCGACTTCATCCGCCTCTTATTTTGCGCCGACGATCCGTGGATCGATGCGGCACGAGCCGCAAACGATGCCCCGGCCGACACGGCCCTTGCCCGGTCGGGCTTCCGCTGCGAGCGCCTGCGGCGAACCGGCAGTGACGAGCCGTGCAGCGGCAAGCGGAGCAGCAAAGCTAGTGCCCCGGACACGAGCATAGCCCTGTCCCGGAACGGCGGCGGCCATGTCGGCGCCTGGCGCGGCGAAGTCGAGGTGGCCGGCGCGCCCGGCTTCCGGTAGCGCGCGGCCGCTCGCGTCGACTGCGGTCACCGCAATGACGCCGGGATAGGACGCAGGAAATTGCGGTGGAGCGGCCGGCCCATCGTTTCCAACGGCTGCCACGATCCTGGTCCCGCGCGATTGCACTATCTGGATTGCGCGCTGGACGAGCTTGTTGGGTGGCCCAACCAGGCTCACGTTGATCACCTGCGCATGGTGGCCTGACAGCCATCCGAGCGCCCGAACGATGCTCGTTGCCGAGCCCGCAGCGCGATTGCCGCCATAGACGTCCGCCACGAGCAGCTGTGCCCCGGCGGCTGCGCCGCGAAAGGGACCTTGGCTGCCGACCAGAAGCGAGGCGACTGCAGTGCCATGTCCAGTCGGCTGCGGCGCCCCGGCAAAGCCGTTCTGCTCAATGCTCTTGCCGGCGAGTGACGGGTGGGAGGCGACACCGCCGTCGACCATTCCGACGATTGGTCCGACTCGAATGCCCGCACTTGCGGCAAGCGCGGCGCTCATCGGTGCGAGCGCGCCGCCGGCGGGTTCGAAGAGATGGTCGAAGTCCGCGTCCAGCTGCGGTGCCACCTTTTGCAGCAGCTTGAGCCCCGACTTTGCGCTCATGCCCTTGGGAGTTGCGAGCGATACCACGCGAAGTCCCAGTTGCGGGTCGCGATCGTCCGCGACGATTCGAAATCCTGCCTGAATTGCTGCCTGCAGTCCCGACGCGTCGGGACCGAGAACGGCTACGATGCCGCGCCGGACCGGCAGGCCCCTGCCGTCACTTTCGACCGTCGTCCGGTTGGTGCGGATGAGGTCGTTTAGGCGAAGCTGCCGCAGTTCGAGAAGAGTCTGCGGACCGGACTGCGCAATCGTCTCCGTCAGCCCGCTGACCGTATCGAGCGTTGGCCGTATCGCCTGTTGCGCAGCCGGCTGGCTCATGAGGTTCTGCATCAGCGGCCCGGCTACGGGCAGATTTCCGGCGGGCGCCGGAAGGTTGATCGGCGGCAGAGATACCTGGCCAAGCAATTGTGCACCTGCCGCCACTGGCAGCGACGTCACCGCTAACGCGGCAAGGAACAGATGATGCACCACTCTGGACATCCAGCGACCTCTTTTACATGCCTATTGAGGGATGAAACGAGCAGCGTGCGTCGTTTCATCCTCATGAGGCTTGATGGACCCTTCTTTATCGTTCGAGGATCAGCTCGCTGCTCTCTTACCGAGGCTGCGCCGCTTCTCCCACGGACTGAGCAGAGATCCGGCGGACGCGGACGACCTGACGCAGGCAACGATCGAGCGCGCGCTGAAATCGCGCAACCAATGGCAAGAAGGCACTCGGCTCGACAGCTGGTGCTATCGGATCATGCGCAATCTCTGGATCGATACTGCCCGGTCCAGATCCCGCAGATCGGTGCACGAGGTCCCAGAAGAGGAGGGTCTGAACGCTGGCAGGGACGACCGCGCGGCAATGGACGCTGCTCTCGACGTGAAGCGGATTATGGCTGCGATGACGCAGCTGCCCGACGAGCAACGAGAGGTGGTCGCGCTGATCCTGATAGAGGGCTTTGGCTATCGAGAGGTCTCGGAAATGCTCGGCCTGCCGATAGGGACGGTTTCGAGCCGGCTGGTGCGCGGCCGGACCGCTCTGTTGGCAATTGTTGGTGAAAGATGACGGACGACGAAAAATTCTTCGCATGGCTCGATGGCGAGCTGGCAGAGGCGGACGCAGCCGAAATGGAGGCCAAGGTTGCCGCCGATCCGGCGCTGCAACTCCTGGCAAGGGAGCATCGCGCGCTTGGGGCTCGGCTCACTGCAGCATTCGGCCCGATTGCCGATGCACCCGTGCCCCGGCATCTCGTGACGACGCTGCGGCCGACGGCAAAGGTCGTGGATTTTGCGGCCGCCAAGCGGAAACGGATTTTGCCACAACCTGCACAATGGGCGGCAATGGCTGCCACGCTGGTCATTGGAATGGTCATCGGAGCGGGGCTCCCGCAACGCGCTGGAGACCCTGTCGAAGTCCATGCCGGGCAGCTCTACGCTGGGTCTGCAATCAAGGATGCGCTCGACACGCAGCTTGCGAGCGCGCCCTCGGGTGATGTCCACATTGGGCTCACCTTCCTCGACAAGGCGGGCAAGATTTGCCGAAGTTTCACAAAGGATGTTTCCAGCGGGCTCGCTTGCCGTGAGGGCGGCCGCTGGCAGATCAGAGCCTTGTTCGGCACGCCCGAAGGCCAATCAGGCGATTACCGAATGGCCGCAGGCATGGACCCAAACCTTGCTGCCGTGGTGGATTCAACCATGGCGGGCGAGCCCTTCGACGCCGCTGCCGAAAAGGCGGCGAAGGGCCGCGGCTGGAAGTAAGTTCCTATGAGCTTTTTGAGCGGTGCTCGGGCTTACCCTTGCGTTTGGTCGACGCCATTTTCTTCAGCTCGCTCTCGCTCATCGACTGGGCCATCTGTTTCGACGCACCTTTCAGGGAGCCTTTCGATCGCTCGCCGCGCTTGGCGGACAGTGCTGCACCTGCGGCCATTTGCTGGGCCTTGGACTTGGCCGGCACACGCGCCTCCTCTCGACTGATGCGCTTTAAACGCTCGAGGCAGCATTGGGCTTCCGTTAAAATGCGATGTTCCGGGTAATTAGCCATCGAGTTCCAGTGCGGTGCCAGACGGTCAGGTACCGGCCCGAGACCTGCTTGACTTCGGCACCGCGCTGCAACGTCATCGTTGCGGTCCCCCATTCGTAAACGTCGTTGCGATCATGCGCGATGCGCCCGTCGCTCTTGATGCTGGCTTTGAGCACGCGGATCGCTGTCGGTCGGCTTGCATACATGGACCTGACGGCCGCCTTGCCGACGCTCACCGACCCATCCGGGCCGATGAAAATGCCGCCAGCATCATAGGGCGCCACCAGCACGTTAACGTCGCGCTCAACGATCGCACTTGTCCAATCGTCATTCGCCTTGTCGATGAAGGGCGCGGCGGCCGCCAGCGTTTGCTGCTGCCACGCGGGCGTTGCGGCAATCAGCAGCGGAGCGAGCGCTGTAAGGAGCATGGTGTTCAATCTGACCTCCGGCACGTCTACCGCCGGCGGTGCCAATCCCCCTAGCGGTAATCAAGCAGTCAGCTGTGAATGAACTGCTCCAATTCGACGAACGCCTGGTCGTCGGGAACCTGCCGCGGCGGGTGCTTGCAGAATACCGATGCCGCTGGGTGGATCGGGCCGGCCATGCCGCGGTCGAGAGCGACACGCGCGCAGCGAATGAGGTCGATGGCCACGCCCGCGCTGTTGGGCGAATCTTCAACCGACAGGCGCAGTTCGAGGTTCATCGGCACGCCGCCGAATAGCTGCCCCTCCATCCTAAGGAAACATACCTTGTTATCGTTCTGCCATGCGACGTAGTCGCTCGGCCCGATGTGGATGTTCTCTGAATCGAGCCGGTGCTCGGCCACGGACTGCACCGCCTCGGTCTTGCTGATCTTTTTGGAGGCGAGGCGTGAGCGCTCAAGCATGTTGAGGAAATCCGTGTTGCCGCCGGTGTTCAACTGATAGGTGCGGTCGAGCGTGACGCCGCGCTTCCTGAATAGGTCGGTGAGTACGCGGTGGACGATCGTCGCGCCGAGCTGTGCCTTGATGTCGTCGCCGATGACGGGAACGCCAGCCTGCTCGAACCGCGTAGCCCAAGCCTCGTCGCTTCCGATGAATACGGGCATGCAATTGACGAAGGCGACGCGCGCCTCGAGCGCGCATTCGGCGTAGAACTCCGTTGCCTGCTGTGAACCCACGGGCAGATAGTTCACCATTACGTCCGCTCGGGTTTCGCGCAGGACATCAACGACCTCGTCCTTGCTTGGCTCCCGCTCACCCTCGGCAAGCAGGAAGGTCCGGTCATCGGGAAAGTTCGCCATGTGCTCGGCGACGCCGTCGAGCACCTTGCCCATTCGCACCCTGGTGCCCGTTTCGGAAACGTGGTTACAGAAAACGGTCGTGCAGTTGGGGCGTGCAAAGACCGCTTCGGCGACATCGCGGCCGATCTTCCTGCGATCGACGTCCCAAGCGGCAACGATCTTGAGATCCTTGGGGCGGTAGCCGCCGAGATCCCAATGCAAGAGGCCGACCTGCTCGTTGGCGCCGCCGTTGGAGTAATGTGAGATGCCCTGAACGAGGGAGCTCGCACAATTGCCCACCCCGACGATTGCGACGTTGATGTCGGTTCGCTTGGGGTCGTGGAGGCTCATTCGGCGGCAACTTTCATCGAGGAGCGCGGCGCGTAGCGCTCGATCATTCGCCCGCAGAAATCTGCGAACATCGCGGGATCCCGCGGAGGGCTGGTGTGGTGAGGCTCAACGCCGAGATGATCCGGCGTGAAGCAGAAAGTCACTGTTGTGCTGAATGGCTCCAGCGCGTCCATCTGGCGGTCGAACCAGTCTTCCCACCCGTCCCGGTAGCTGTCCCACCAGCTAAGACCGGTACGAAGGTGCGTAACGCCGAGGTCGCTTAGCCATCGGACGGCATCGTCGAGGCGGGGATCCTGCCAGTGGAACCACTGCATGATCCCCATGTCCGGCGTGTACGTGCGAAAATCGTCGAGCCCGAGCTTGGGCGTGCCGTCCTCCTTGATGAGGCCCATGTAGAAGTGACGGTAGTAGGACGATCCTTCCGCTTCCTTGTGCCGCGTCGTCGCTTCCCACGTTCGCGGCAGATCGAATAGCGAATACCAGAAAACGCGTGGCACCCTGCCGAGCAGTAGCTCCGCAGTGCGGTTGACGCCGAACTGCTGGACTTCCTCGGCGCCGAAACTTCCTACGCCGACTTCGGTTACCCAGATTTCCTTACCGGGGATGACGGCCTCAATGTCACCAATGCGTTGCGGCCACTCGTTGATCGGCCAGAGATTCCAGTCGAGCGGGAAACCATGGAGCGCCACCACGTCGATATGGTCGAGGACGCCGTACTTCTTCATCCGGTCAATCCAGAAGGGGTCGATAGGCGAGATTCCGCCGAGCACGCGCTTCACGTCCGGATTCGCCTGCTCGATGGCCGCGGCACTCTGCATCGCCATTTCCGCGAAGATCGACCAGTCGGGATCGAGCTCCGGATCCCAGTGCGACTTGTTGTTGGGCTCGTTCCAGATCATCGCCGCTTCGATCATTCAGCGGCTCCCCTGGCGGGATAGACTGCGGCTGGACCGTGCTTCGCAAAACGTCGATCGCCGACGCGGCAGAGATAGACCTCCTCCTCGATCCGCTTGTCTATCCGGAACCCGGCAGAACGGAGCATCGCCTCGGTGCAGGCGCGGTTGGGCACCCACCAGTTTGTCCAGTCGCCGCAATATTCGCGCTCGACGAAATGCAACTTCGGATAGCCGGATTCGAAGAAATGCTCGATCTCGCTGAACCTGTAGTCCGGCTTGAGCGGAAGGACACTCTTCGAGCCGCGTTGCATCGACTGGAAGAGGAGCAGGTCGCCGGCGACGTGCTCGCGAATGAGGTCGAGCGCGAGCAGCGGGTGCCGCAAATGGTAGAGTACGCCCATGAAGATCACGAAGTCGAACTTCTCGCCGAGGGCGGCGACGTCGTAGACGTCCAGCTGAGCGAACTCGATGTCGTCGAAACCCAGTGTCTTCGTAGCGAAGCGCGCTTGGGCCAGATATCGCTCGTCACTATCGATGCCGAGCACGCGCTGCGCGCCGCGGCGCTTCATCTCGATTGAGTAGAAGCCGGCGTTGCAGCCGATATCGAGCACGGTCCTGCCGCTAAGATCGTCGGGAAGGTGCGGCGCGAACCTGCGGAACTTGTCACCCGGATAATCGCCCAGGAAATGGTCGGGCGCTGTCCAGACCCCGCCAAGATCGATGTTGTGGAACCACGGCGACAGAGCGGCGACGCGCTCTTTCAGGTTGCTCTTCGGGACAGCGCGAAGGCGGCGCTCCACGACGTTCATGCGGGGATCGGTTCGGGTTTGGAATGAAAGATCATGCGGGAGGCGGAACAGTTACGAAGCTTTGTTGTTCCATCATTGGTTCCTAAAACAACAGTAACACCGACAATAACAACAGTATAAATAGCAGTCGCGCTCAGAGAGACTGAAGAAGATGAAGATGATGATGTGGAAGATGTAGAAGAACCGGCCAAGACATCCGCGTGGATTCGAGACTTTCACTGGCTCACGCCCGACGTCGCCGTCGGCGGGTGCTTTCCGATGGAGCGCGCGCGAGAGTTGGCAAACGAGCATGGAATCCGCGCGGTCATCGACCTGCGGGCTGAGGCCTGCGACGATGAAGTGGTGCTGTCGGGTGAAGGGATCGATTTCCTACACCTGCCGACGCCCGACCTTGAGCCCGCCAGCAATGATCAGCTGGAGCGCGGCGTCGCGTTTGTGAAGGCGCATGTCCGACGCGGCCACAAGGTGCTGATTCATTGCCAGCACGGCATTGGCCGTTCCGCATTGCTGGCCTTGTGCGTGCTCGTGGACGAGGGGTGGCAACCGCTCGAGGCACTCGCGCATGCAAAGAGCCGTCGTGAGGCTATTTCACCCAGCCGATTGCAATATGAGGGCTGGTCCGACTGGCTCGCGAGCCGCGGGGTTCCGGCGCCCGATTACCACAGCTTCGGATGTGTCGCGTACCGCCATCTTGCCGGAGACTGACGGGTGCTCGTCTACGGCGATCATTGCGAGACTGTAGATCCGAGAGAGTGGCTGGACTTGATCACGGGCCAGCTGGCGACAATCGCTGGGATGAGACCCGGCATCGATCGCCACGGGAAAATCGTCGGAGCGCTGATCTCGGCCGGGCAGCTGCTCCAAGGCGTCGAGGACCAGGGCTATCCGGCCGAATCCTTGGGCAGGTTCGTCCACGAGCTCGCGTCGGCCGTCATCCGTTCCTGGGACAGCCGCTTCGCTGAGCTCGGCGATATCCCGCTCGTTCCTTCCGTCGCTTCGCCGCCGCGCGCGGAGCTTCGGCTGCCGGAAGGGTTCGCCTTCTACGCAGTTTACCCTGAGGCTTATGCGGCAGCCGCCCGCAGGTTGAGATTGCGAGGGAAGCCGGTCGTGATCGGCGTCCGGAGCATCGGAACGACGCTCGGCGCCGTGGTCTCCGTCGCGCTTGGTTCAGCGCCGGCGCTTACTGTCCGGCCCTTCGGAGATCCCTTTGCGCGCAGTGTCGAGCTGAAGCCCGAAATAATAGCCGCCGACGCGCACTATGTAATTGTCGATGAAGGTCCCGGCCTTTCCGGGAGCTCGTTCGGTGCGGTGGCCGACTGGCTCGAAGACCACGGCGTGCTGCCTGAACGCATCGCCTTTCTTTCGAGCCATGGCGGCGAGCTTGGTCCGCAGGCGAGCTGCCGGCACCGCGAGCGATGGGCCAGCGTGCAGCGGATCGCGGCCGAGCCCGACCTTCAATTCCTGGTCGAGCGCTTCGCCCCTCTGAAGGCATTCTCGACTGCTCGGCCAGGCGAGCGGCTCAAGTTCCGAAGCCACCAGCGCGGCGAGGCGATGCTCATCAAGTTTGCCGGCCTCGGAGCGATCGGTGAACGAAAACTGGAAATGGCGCACACGCTGCATGACTCGGGTTTCACGCCTGAGCCCCTTGGGCTCGTCCATGGGTTCCTGGTCGAACGATGGTGCGAAGGCGCACAGCCGCTTGGTTCAATCGAGAAACCTCTCGATGAGATCGGCCGCTACATTGGCGCTCGGGCGAGACTGTTTCCAGCCAGGCAGGCGAGCGGCGCCAGCGTTGAAACGCTCACCGCGATGTGCCGGCGGAACATCGGCCTCGCGCTCGGCGAAAACGTCATTCGATCGGTAGACATCGAGGAAGCGTCGCGCGTGGCCGTTCGCCTGTCTCGTGTGCGAACGGATAATAAGCTGGATCGCGAAGAATGGCTTCGACTTGCGGACGGTCGGCTGATCAAGACCGATGCACTCGACCACCATCAGTCGCACGATCTGATCGGCTGCCAGGACATCGCCTGGGACGTCGCCGGGGCAATCGTCGAGTTTGATCTTGATGCGGCTGAAACTGAGCGGCTCATCGTCAGCACCGGCGGTGAGATCGATGCCGCACTGCTGCGCTTCTTGCGTCTCGCCTACGTCGCCTTCCGGCTGGGCGAGGCAGAAATCAGTGGAGCGAGCTCGCGCCGGTACGTCCGCCAGCTTGATCGTCTTCTGGCGAACTGCAGCAGGAATCGGCCGGAATCCTCGTTTGATTGAAAAACGTAACGAACCGGCGCGGGAACAAAGCTTCTTTTCTTGGGTTCAAGAAGAAGAAGCATCAACAGTACTTGTATAACATAGGTTAGAACAAAGTAACAACAGTAGTAGGCCAACAACAGTTGCGGAGTTGTTCTGCTCATTAACGGTCGACGCGCCTAGGTGATCGCGCTCCTTGATACACATCGCGGAAGGAAAGGCAGGTTACGTTGGGGGAGAGGATTCTAATCACGGGTGGCGCCGGCTTCATCGGTCGGGCAATCTGCCGCGAGCTTCTTCGACGCGGAAATGAAGTCCGTGTGCTCGATAGCCTCATCGAACAAGTGCATGGCGATCGCGAACGACCGGACGACTTTCCAGACGGCGCCGAGCTCATCGTGGGCGACATCCGCAACAAGGACGTGGTTGCTCGTTCACTGAAAGACATCGATGCGGTCGTACACCTCGCTGCCGAGGTCGGCGTCGGACAGTCGATGTACGCAGTCGAGCGGTATACTTCGGTAAACGAAACCGGGTCGGCCGTTCTGTTCGAGGCGCTTATCGACCAGCCGGTGCGGCGGGTCGTCACTGCATCGTCGATGAGCATCTACGGCGAAGGCCTGTACCGCGACGTTGACGGAAACCTGGTTCAGAACGCTGAGCGCAAGCCTCGCACGTCGGACCTGCAAGGTTGGGATCCTGTCGACGACAATGACCGGCCGCTCACGCCGGTTGCTACCCCCGAGTGGAAGCAGCCGAGCCTCGCCTCGATCTACGCGCTCGGGAAATTTGTCCAGGAGCGCCAGACGCTCATCATGACCCGGGCGTACGGCATGGAAGGGACATGCCTGCGCTTGTTCAACGTCTACGGACCGGGCCAGGCACTCTCCAACCCTTACACCGGTGTTCTGGCCATCTTCTCGTCGCGACTCGCCAACGGGCAGCGGCCGATGATTTTCGAAGACGGCGAGCAGCGCCGCGACTTTGTCTACGTCGGCGACGTCGCACGCGCTTTTTGCGAGGCGCTCGTCAAACCCGATGCAGTCGGCGAGGTGTTCAACATCGGCTCGGGGGAGGAGCGGAGTGTCAGGCAGGTTGCGCAGTCGATCGCGCGGGCAATGAATCGGAAGGACATCGAGCCGGAGATCGTCGGCAAGTCTCGCATCGGCGATATTCGCCACTGCTTCTGCGACGGCAGCAAGGCGGCTGATCGCCTCGGGTTTTATGCCGAGAAAGACTTCGATGAAGGTCTCGTCGAGCTTGCCGAATGGGTGGCCCAGCAGGAAGCCCAGGACCGCGTCGACGAGGCGCGCGCCGAACTCGAGGAAAAGGGGCTCGTCGCGTGATCGCCGATCGCCGGCCAATCCTGATCACCGGCGGCGCCGGCTTTATTGGGTCCAACCTTGCAGATCGCCTCGCGGCCGAGGGCCACCAGATCACCATCTATGATGCGCTCTCGCGCACGGGCGTCGAGCGCAATCTCGCCTGGCTCAAAGACCGGCACGGCCCGCTCATCACGCATGTCGCTGGCGACGTGCGTGACGAAGACGAGCTGGTGCGCGCCGCCGCTGACGTGAAGGCCGCATTTCACATGGCCGCGCAAGTCGCGGTGACGACAAGCCTCGTCGACCCTCGCGAGGACTTTGACATCAATGTTCGCGGCACGATCAACCTGCTCGATGCCATTCGTGCGAGAGGCGAGCCGGTGCCCGTGATTTTTGCGTCCACCAACAAGGTCTACGGTGACCTCGGCGATATCGATTTTGACACGCTGCACGACCGCTACGAACCCAAATCATATGTTGCGCGTCGCGGCATAGGCGAAGGACGGCCGCTCGACTTTCACACTCCTTACGGATGCTCCAAGGGCGCCGCTGATCAATATGTGCTCGACTATGCACGCAGCTTCGGCCTGCCAAGCGTGGTGTTCCGCATGAGCTGCATTTACGGTCAGCGGCAGATGGGAACGGAGGACCAGGGATGGGTCGCGCACTTCCTGATCCGCGCTCTCGAGGGCAGACCCATCACGATCTACGGCGACGGGCGACAGGTCCGTGACATCCTCGACGTTGGCGATGCTGTGAATGCCTATGCAGGAGCGCTCGGACAAATCGACCGCGTTGCCGGGCGGGCATTCAACCTCGGTGGCGGGCCCGCCAATGCGATCAGCCTTCTCGAGCTTATCGGTGAGATGCGCACGATCACCGGTCGCGACATCGAAACGTGCTTCGAGGACTGGCGCCGCGGCGACCAGCGATGGTTCGTGGCTGACACCAGTGCCGCCCGAGCGGCTCTTCATCTGGCGACGCCGCGCCCTTGGCGCGAGGGTGTCGCTCGGCTCGCCGAGTGGCTCGCAAGTGAGCGGGGCCTGCAGATTCATCCTGAACTAGTGAGCGCGGCGGAATGAGGGCGCGGCTGCTGCTCGTCACCGATGCAGTCGGTGGGGTGTGGGTTTACAGCCTGGAGCTCGCGCGGGCGCTCCGGCAACTCGGCATCGACACGGTAATCGCAGTCATCGGCCCTTCGCCCTGCGGCTGGAAAAGCGAGCAGGCCGACGGCTTTCGACTTATCGATACGCATCTCCCGCTCGAATGGCTTGCCACGGACCCCGGCGAGGTTCGCCGCGCGGGGAAGGCATTGGCGGGGCTCGCGGACCGTGAAGGGGCCGACATAGTCCAGACGAGTAGCGCTGCGCTGCTCGCCGACACGTCATTTAATCAGCCCTGCGTAGCCATGCAGCACAGCTGCGTCGCAAGCTGGTGGGCGGCGGTGAAAGGTACGGCACTTCCGCATGAGTTCGTCTGGCGCCGCGACCTGGTCGAGCGCGGGCTGCTTCGCGCCTCGGCGGTTGTCGCGCCGAGCATTTCGTTCGCGGCTGAAACGGCACGGACCTATGATGTCACTGGAGCTGTCACTGCTGTCCATAACGGGCGCACGCGCATGCGGTCGCGCGATGCCCCCCAAGGCGATTTCGTGTTCACCGCAGGGCGCTTGTGGGATGAAGGAAAAAACCTCGCTACCCTCGACTCGGCCGCTTCGCGCATGCGTGTGCCGCTTCAAGCGGCCGGATCGGTCCGCGGGCCCAATGGCGCCGCGATCAACGTCAGGCATGTGGAAGTGCTTGGAGAGCTGGGCAAAACCCGGCTTGGGGGGCTGTATGCGGCACGTCCGATCTACGCGTCGGCCGCGCTCTACGAGCCGTTTGGACTTTCGGTACTCGAAGCTGCGCATGCCGGTTGTGCGCTCGTGCTGTCCGACATTCCAACGCACCGTGAAATCTGGGGCGGCGCGGCGATCTTCGTGCCGGCGCGCGACGATGCTGCATTTTCGGTGGCAATCCAGGACCTCATCGACGACCCCGACGAACGACAGCAGCTAGGGCAACTCGCCCGGGCCCGCGCGGCTCACTACACCGTTGAGCGAATGGCCCATGGAATGGCGGACATCTATGCGCGGCTAACCGCGAGCTCGTCGCAACCCCTGCGCATCGCCGGTGCGGCATGAGGATCGTTTATTTCACGCAATCGCTTCGCTCGTGCTGGAATCACGGCAATGCGCACTTCGTGCGCGGGGTGCTCAGCGAACTGATCGCACGCGGCCATGACGTGCGGGCGTTCGAACCCGATGCGGCATGGAGCCTTGCCAACCTGCTCGAAGACCATGGCGAGGCGGGGCTTGCAGCCTTTGGCAAGGCCTATCCGGAGCTCAGCTCGCGCACCTACGCGCGGCCGGAAGAAGGTGCGGCACATGCGTGGGGCGCGGACCTCGTCATCGTTCACGAATGGAATGATCCCGAACTGGTAGCGGCGGTGGGGCGGCTTCGTGCCCGCGGCGGGCGTTTCACCCTTTTGTTCCACGATACGCACCACCGCGCAGTTTCTGCGCCCGACGACTTGCGCGCGTTCGATCTCGGCGCTTACGACGGCATCCTTGCATTCGGCTCGACTCTCGCGCGTGTCTATCAGCGCCTGGGATGGGGCGAACGGGCGTTTGTCTGGCACGAAGCTGCCGACACCCGTCGGTTTCGCCCGCCGGCCACTGAAGGTGCTCGGGACGGCATAGTCTGGATCGGCAACTGGGGCGATGGCGAGCGCAGCGATGAGATCGTCGACTATCTGTTGAAGCCGGCACGCGATGCCGGCTTGGCGCTCGACATCTACGGCGTCCGTTACCCTCAAGAAGCGCGGCGTAAGCTGTCTGAATTCGGTGCCCGTTATCACGGCTGGCTCGCGAATGCCGCGGTGCCTGAGAGGTTCGCGAGGCATCTGGCTACCGTCCACGTTCCCCGCAAATTCTACGCGCATGTCCTACCAGGCATTCCGACCATTCGCATGTTCGAAGCACTCGCTTGCGGCATTCCGCTGGTGTCGGCCCCATGGGATGATTGTGAACATCTGTTCCGCTCGGATCAGGACTTCCTCATGGTTCGCAACGGCGCCGAGATGACGACAGCATTGGGCGACCTTGCCGCGGACTCGGATCTTCGCGCCGCGCTGTCCCGCTATGGGCTCGAGACAATCACCAATCGGCACACATGTGCCCATCGCGTCGATGAATTGATGTCGATCGTGGAGCGGCTGCGCGCTCCGGTGC
This sequence comes from Sphingomicrobium sp., assembly GCA_045811185.1. GTDB lineage: Bacteria > Pseudomonadota > Alphaproteobacteria > Sphingomonadales > Sphingomonadaceae > Sphingomicrobium. Next base: position 8,659 of record JBJMUN010000074.1, on the reverse strand, counting down.
TGGAGAGTGCTGCGTGAAGATTGCTTTTTACGGATCAAGCCTCCTGTCATCGTGGTGGAACGGCGCCGCGACTTATTATCGGGGACTCCTCCGCGATCTTGCCAGCCGCGGATACGAAATCACGTTCTACGAACCCGATGCCTACGAGCGTCAGCAACACCGGGACATGGAGCCGCCTGGGTGGGCGCGCTGCGTGGTCTACCAGGCGACTGCGGACGGCCTTCGGAGCGTTCTGGCCGAAGCTCCTGCCGCCGACATCGTCGTCAAGGCAAGCGGAGTCGGTGTTTTCGACCGCGATCTTCTCGAGGGAATCCTCGAGCATGCTCGGCCCGGCGCGCTGAAGATCTTCTGGGACGTCGATGCCGCCGCCACGCTCGACGAGATGCGCGAAAGTTGGAACCATCCCGTGCGCCGCGCGCTGAATGCTCTCGATATCGTGCTGACCTACGGAGGTGGGCCGCCGGTCGTCCAGGCCTATGAAGGCTTCGGAGCGTCGCGTTGCGTACCCGTGTACAATGCGCTCGATCCCACCACGCATTGCCCCGTCGAGCCTGACCCGCGCTTCGCGGCCGACCTGTCCTTTCTTGGGAACAGGCTCCCCGACCGCGAGACGCGGGTCGAGCAATTTTTCCTTCAGTCCGCTGCGGCGCTGCCTGACCGCAAATTTCTGATCGGTGGCAATGGATGGGAATCCAAATCCATGCCGCACAATGTGCGCCATCTCGGCCACGTCTTCACGCACGAGCATAATGTTTTCAACAGCACGCCATTAGCCGTTCTGAATGTTGCACGTGACAGCATGGCGAACGTCGGCTTTTCGCCCGCTACTCGCGTATTCGAAGCCGCTGGCGCGGCAGCCTGTCTGATCACCGACGCGTGGGAAGGAATCGAGCTGTTCCTGAAGCCTAACGAGGAAGTGCTTGTGGCCCGCGACGGCCAGGATGTTGCGGAACATCTTACCTCGCTGACGGGGGAACGTGCGCGCGCCATCGGCGAGGCGGCCCTCAGCCGGGTGCTGAGCGAACACACCTATGCCCATCGGGGAGCGGAGGTCGATGCGCTCCTCAGGCACGAGATGGCGACCCGCCTCGAAGAGGCCGCGGCATGAAGCTCGTCGTGTTCGGCCTCAGCCTGTCCTCGTCATGGGGCAACGGTCACGCGACGACCTTCCGCGCACTGCTCAAGGCGTTCGCCAGGCGCGGGCATGAGATCCTCTTTCTCGAGCGCGACCTGCCTTGGTACGGCAACAACCGCGACGTCGCGGATCCGGACTACTGCCGGCTCGAAATCTACCGTTCGATTGAAGAGCTCAGGCACTGGAATGATGACATTCGTAATGCCGACGCCGTGATCATCGGTTCGTACGTACCAGAAGGGATTGAAGTCGCTCATCTCGTGAAACGCCTCGCCCGGGGCGTGCTCGCTTTCTACGATATCGATACGCCCGTGACGCTCGCAAAGCTTGAGCGGCGCGATTTCGAATATCTCTCGCCGGAAGTCCTCCGGCGATACGATCTGTATCTCTCGTTCACTGGCGGACCGACCCTCAAGCGCATCGAGCGACGGTACGGTGCGCGGAAGGCGCGTGCCCTTTATTGCTCAGTCGATCCCGAAGCCTACCCGGTAATCAATGAGCCCAAAAAGTGGGATCTCACTTATCTTGGTACCTACAGCCAGGACCGCCAGCCGACGCTCGAGAAACTGCTGATCGAGCCCGCACGGCAACTCCCTCAGCTGAAGTTCTGCGTGGCCGGACCCCAGTATCCCGATCCTATTGATTGGCCCGCAAACGTTGAACGGGTCGACCATCTGGCGCCCGCCGAACATCCGCGCTTCTATGCCGCATCGCGCTATACGCTGAACGTCACTCGCGCCGATATGATAGAAGCCGGCTGGTCACCGTCAGTGCGGCTCTTTGAGGCAGCATCCTGCGCGACGCCAGTGATCTCCGACCGGTGGGACGGGATCGACTCCCTGTTCGTTCCGGCGCGCGAAATCATTCTGGCGGACACAACGCGCGAGGTTGTCGATCGCCTGTCCTCGGAGGCAGAGGCTTCGAAGATCGGTCGCGCAGCGCGAACCAGGATCTTGGCCGCCCATACGGCGGCACATCGGGCCGAGGAGCTCGAGCGGCATATTGAAGAAGCGGCGGGAGCGAAGACCAACGGGTCCAGTCAGAAGGAGCGTCAGGTGAAGCGTCGAAACGAGAAGATTGCGCTTGTGACAGGGGGCGCCGGCTTCATCGGCTCAAACCTCTGTGACCGCCTGATCGCCGAGGGCGCTCACGTAGTTTGTGTCGACAATTTCCAGACCGGCCGAACCGACAATCTGGCGCAGCTCGAGCGCAACAGCCGTTTCGAGCTCGTCGAGCACGATATCATCGACAAGCTGCCGCAGTGGCTTCGCGGCCGCAGCCCGAAGTTCACGCACATCTATCATCTCGCCTGCGCCGCCTCGCCGCCGCACTACCAGGCCGATCCCGAGCATACGATGCTGACCAGCGTGCTCGGCACGCGCAACATGCTTCGACTTGCAGAACAAACGGGCGCCCGCTTGCTGCTTACTTCAACCAGCGAAGTATATGGGGATCCCGAAGTCCATCCGCAGGTCGAGGATTATCGCGGTTGGGTGAGCTGCACGGGGCCGCGCGCCTGCTACGACGAGGGCAAGCGCGCCGCCGAGACATTGGCATTCGATTTCCTGCGCGCCCGCCGCGCCGACGTTCGCGTCGCGCGGATCTTCAATACCTATGGCCCGCGCATGCGCTGCGACGACGGCCGGGTCATCTCAAATATCGTCTGTCAGGCACTGTCGGACGCTGACATCACGATCTATGGAGACGGCTCGCAGACGCGCAGCTTCTGTTACGTCGACGACATGCTCGACGGCCTGATGATGCTGATGGACAGCAGCCGAGCAGTCGGCATGCCGGTGAATCTTGGAAATCCCAACGAGCTTACTGTCCGTCAGCTTGTCGACCTCGTCATGGCGATGACGGGCACCCGCTCCGAGATCATTTACGAGCCGTTGCCAGTCGATGATCCGCGGCGGCGCAAGCCAGATATCAGCCGTGCAATCGATCTGCTTGATTGGCGCCCTACCGTCGATCTGAAGCGCGGGCTCGAAGCCACAATCGCCTGGTTCGAGAACAAACAGAACCGCGTCGCGAAACCGATGTACGTCGATGCGCCGATGGTCGCGACCGCCGCCGAATAGATGGGTGAGGAGACAATGCGCGCCGCCATCCTAACTGGCGCAGGCAAGTACCGGATCCTCGACGTTCCAATGCCCGAACCGGAGCGCGGGCAAGTGCGTGTGCGCCTCCAAGGGTGCGGCGTCTGCTCGTCTAATCTGACGCCTTGGGAGGGCCCTGAGTGGATGCAGTTCCCGACCGAGCCCGGCGCTCTCGGGCACGAGGGCTATGGCGTCGTTGACGCAATCGGGGAGGGCGTTGGCGGCCTTGAACCCGGCGATCGAGTGGCGATGCTCAGCGGAAAGGCTTTTGCCGAATATGACGTTGCGGACGCTTCGCAGGTGGTGAAGCTTCCGAATGCGCTTAAGGATCTCGAAATACCACTGGAGCCGTTCGGCTGCGCAATGAACATCTTCCGTCGAAGTGACATTCGCGAAGGTCAGACGGTTGCGATCGTTGGTATCGGATTTCTTGGGGCGATCCTCGTCGCTCTCGCGAGCAATGCTGGCGCGCGCGTCATCGCTATCTCGCGGCGGCAGGAATCCCTCGACCTTGCACGCCTGATGGGTCCCATCAATCCGATTCCGATGCATGATCACTGGGACATTATCGAGCGGGTGCGCGAGCTCACCAACGGGACCTTCTGCGACCGGGTAATCGAAGCGGTGGGAAAGCAGTGGCCGCTCGATCTTGCTGCCGAGCTGACCCGGGAAGGCGGGCGACTGATCATCGCCGGATACCACCAGGACGGTCCACGTCAGGTGAACATGCAATTGTGGAACTGGCGCGGCTTCGACGTGGTGAACGCGCACGAACGCGACCCTGCAATTTCCGTTCTCGGCATGCGCGAAGCCGTGGCCGCTATCGAAAGCGGGCTCATCGATCCCAAGCTGCTGATCACCCATCGCTATCCGCTCGACCGGCTTGGCGACGCGCTCGACGCGGCGCGAGACCGATCGGGCAATTTCGTCAAAGCCATCATCGTCCCGGCATGATCCGTCTTGGCTTTCTCGGGACCGGCTGGATTGGTCGCAGCCGGATGGAAGCGATTCTTGCAACGGGCGATGCCGTCGCGGTTGCCGTCTGCGACCCGAACTCGGAAATGATTGCAGGTGCCAAGACCCTGGCGCCCCTCGCGCTCGAAGTGGACTCGCTTGAAGCAATGCTCGCGCTCGACCTTGATGGCGTGGTGATTGCCACGCCGAGCGCGCTCCACGCCGAGCAGTGCATCGCGGCAATTGACGCTGGCGCAGCGGTTTTCTGCCAGAAGCCGCTCGGCCGCAATGCGGCGGAGGTCGAAGCCGTACTCGCCGCTGCGAGACGCGCGGACCGCCTGCTCGGCGTCGATTTCAGCTACCGCCATACCGCGGCAATGCAGGCGATCCGGGATCGCGTGCGTGCAGGCGAGCTCGGCCAGGTTTTTGCCGCCGATCTCATGTTTCATAATGCGTACGGCCCTGGCGCCGGCTGGTTCTGGGATCCAAGGCTTTCTGGCGGCGGATGTATGATCGACCTTGGCGTGCACCTTGTCGATCTCATCTTATGGTTGTTCGATTTTCCCGAGGTGAGAATTGTGCACGCCACAGCGCTTCGCGAAGGCAGGGCTGTGCGCCAAGGTGAAGTCGAAGATTATGCTGTCGGTGAATTGAGGCTCGCCAACGGGGTAAACGTGCGGATCGCTTGCTCTTGGAATCTCAGCGCCGGCCGCGACGCTGTCATCGAGGCGACCTGCTATGGCACCGGCGGTGGCGCTCGGATGTGGAACGAGAACGGCTCGTTCTTTGATTTCAGCGCCGATTTGCTCAGAGGCCGCGAACGCCTGCACATCGCCTCGCCGCCCGATGATTGGGGCGGCCGCGCAGCGGCTGAGTGGGTGCGCAAAGTCGCCGCTGGCGAGCGCTTTGCCTCAAGCACGACAGGTTTGCTGGAGACCGCGTGCGCGCTGGATCGCCTCTATGGCCGCGGCTGACTACCAGCCATTCACGCGGTGCCAGGTTTCGACGACCTGCTCGCTTCCGTCGATGACATAATAGCCGTCGTAGGCGGCGGCAGTTGCGCAGGCGTGATTGGGGAGAATCCGGACGCGACTTCCGATCGAAAAGCGCTCGAAATCGACCTCGCCCGAGCGGCTCGTAATGATCCCGTGCTCCTGGTTCGTCGACGAGACGGTCACTCCTTCGATGACCTGCCCGCTTTGAACATCGGCGACTGCACCGTACCCCCAGTCGACGGGTAGGTCCGCAGTGCCACGATCACGGCTGAGCGCGAGGAAGCCAGCGTCGATCAGCACGCGCCCGTGCTGGCGGTTGTGGCCGATGACGCTCGCGAGGACGCTGATGGCAATATCCTCAATTGAACAGGTGCCGAGCTCTGACTGCACGAGGTCGCCGAAAGCGTAGACGCCAGCGCGCGCCTCGGTCACCCCGTCGAGCTTTTCCGCGTAATGAAGTGTGGGCGTCGATCCGACGCTGACGATGGGGCAGGGAAGACCGGCATCGCGCAGGCGTTCCGCTGCCCGCACGGTGATGGCGCGCTCCTGTTCCGCCATCGCGACGAACTCTTCGCGCGTGCGGCAGGCGTATGACGCGCCCGCGTGCGTCATGACCCCCGCGAGGCTACCCGACAGCCGCTGTCCGATCTGCAGCAGGAGCGCGTCATCAGGTCCCACGCCTGCGCGATGCCCGTCGCTGTCGATTTCGATCAGCACTTCGATGGCCACGCCTTCGGTGCCGAAAAATGCCCGGACCGCCTCGGCGGCCTCGATCGTGTCCAGGATCACGCGCAATTTGCATCCCGACCGGATCAACTCTGCGACTTCCGGCAGCTTCACGGGGGCGATGCCGACGGCGTAAAGGATATCGCTCACGCCGTGCTCGAAGAAGTAGCGGGCCTCGGCCAGTGTCGAGACCGTGATGGGTACGTCAGCTTGGCCTGAAAGCACCCTCAGAACGTCGATCGACTTTGAGGTCTTCACGTGCGGCCGCAGCTTGACGCCAAGCTGCCGCACCTTGTCGCGCATGCACGCGGCATTTCGCTCCAGGCGCGGGCGATCGAGCAATAATGCCGGTGTCGGCAGGTCTAATATCGTCCGCTTGTGCATCTCGGGTGTCACCGCCGACGACTCGTAGCCGCGGACGAAACGGGTTCAAACTCAGTTTTAAGGCAGATCAGGCGATTACGTCTGTTTCCAGCTCGTCATCGCCGAACCAGTAATGGTCGCATGCGCGGTCGACGGCATCATTAAGTACTGCAACCTCGGCGTGCTCCGAAAGCCACAGTCCAAGCAATGCCCGTCCGTCTGCCGACGGATCGTCATCGTCTCCGTCGAAGTCGCTTTGCTGCAGTAGAGTATTCCTGTTGTCCACGCGCTCCAGAAAGCCGCATGTGCCTAGGTCGAATTGGAGCCAACCACTGTTATCCGCTCGTGAAGAGTGGGTATTCATGAGGATCACTGGCCCGTAGCCCGGTTGTAGCAATCCTTGGTCCACAGGGTCACCAGCTACGACAAGGAGAGCTGGCCGCCGAGGCGGGTGGTGCGCTGCTTGATTACTCGTTTCAGAGCTCGTCGCGGCGCCAGTAAGCGCAGCCGCGGCTGCAATTGCGCCTATGCTGAGTGCACTGAACATCTTCATGGCACCGAGGTCTCTTCGAGCTTGCGCGCGACCCGTAACCGCCTGCTGACTCGGCTTGCATCGGGCTTGTGACCCACTCGGCGGGCAAGGAAACCCTGAGGCTTAGGAGATAGATGCGGCGTTCGCTGTTCTGCCGGCGCGCCTGATGACGCGCCGGCTTTCGAGCTTACTGTGGCAAGTGCGCGGCACTGGTAAGTACCCGCACGATCACTTTGCGCGCACCTTGCAATTCTGCTGCACTCGGCTTTTCGACGGGGATGTTCATTTCTCCCATCGCCGAAGCACCGAGCACTCGGCCGGGCAGCACCTTACCGCTCTGCTTCAGGTAGTTGATCACAGCGCGCGCACGGCGATTGCTGAGGTTCTCATTGGCGGCCGCGTTGCCACGCGGGTCCGCGAAACCGAGCACCGAAATGACGTATCCCTTGTGGGTCGACGCCTTGGAGGCCAGCTCCTTCAGCCGCTCCTTGTCACTGGCAGCGATCACTGCGCTGCCCGACTTGAAGTATACGTTCTCCTCGGCGCGGATGTCCCATTCGCCCATTTTCGAATAGGCGGTTCGCATTTCCTGCTGGCCAGCCTGGATCTGCGCAGCAGTCTTGAAATCCTTGGCCTTGTACTCGATGTCATGAGCGGCGCCCGACGCGTCCAGCTCGATGTTGACCGGAAGTCCTGGAATCAACGAGGTTGTTGGGACAACCTCCTTCTGTCCGCCGAGTGCTCCAGAGACCGAACGAACGCGAGTATCTGCGGGCAAGCTGATCGTCTGATCACCGGACGGAGTCTTGATGACGAGTTGCCCGTTGCGGTTCGAAACGACGATTCCGTTGACTTCTTGGTTCTGAGCAAGTGCCGGCGCTGCATAGATGGCCGTCGCCGAAGCGACCGCAATCAGCCAACGAAAGGCTAGAGTGGCCATTTCCAAATTCCTTCGATTGGTCGTGTAATCAGGACGAGGAGCTTAAGGGTCAGGGCCCGCGGCCAGCCATCAGGGTAAACCCCCTGCGACTTTGGAACTATTCAGGAGCTGAGAAACGAAAGCGGTACGGCCTGACCCTTTCGTCCATGAAAAGATTCCGTAGGGACTCTCCACAGCTTGTTCGCGAATGGAACGCGAGAGAAAAACGATGGGCCGGCCTGAAGGCCCGCCTCTGCCCTCCCCACCCCGGGCGGGTCTTCAGCGGTTACGGCTCCGCATTATACGTGGGAAGACAAGGGGCGCAGCGTTCCACCTCCGCTTGCTGTCGCTTTGCGTCTGCGCGGCGGTGTCTCGAGACCGGCTACGGGTAGCGTTTCGTCCGTCTCACGTACGCCGCTGGATGTGTGAAGCAGACGTTCGACGAACGGCCGAACATGATCCGTGTTCGGTCGTGAGATCCGACGAACGAGGTCCTGGGGGACACCAGGCGCAAAATCTGCACGATCGTGAAGACCAAAATGGCCGCAAAGCGCCGGCTCGAACTCGGCAATCCGCTTATCCGAGCTGGCTTGGAGTTTCGCGGCGCGCGCCTCCGGCCACTGTTAATGTCCGATATCCCGGAAAAACCCTGACTCGCCACGGCGTGGCGACGGTGTCTCTTCGCTCGGCTCTACAGGGTTACGCTAATCGACGCGGTAGGACTTTCGTCCGAAACACGGATCGGTTGTCACACCAGGAGGGTGTCGATGAGACTCGCCATTGTCCTAGTTGCGGGTGCAAGCTTGGCGCTCGGCCTTGGGTCCGCGGCAGCGAAGGCGCCGACTACATGGGACGGCCTCGTTCAGGTCAAATCCAAGCGGCTGGACCTCGTCTATCTCCAGCCCGGAGCCGACTTTCGCGGCTATACTAAGGTGA
>JBJMUN010000073.1:0-6216 GCA_045811185.1 Sphingomicrobium sp. | reverse complement strand
ATTCTCCGCCGCGTCCCACTTGTTGAGCGCGATAATCAGCCCCCGCCCTTCCTCGATGACCTGCGACGCGATTTTGAGGTCCTGCGCTTCAAGGCCGCGCGTCGCATCGAGAAGCAGGACGACGACCTCGGCATAATCGATCGCCCGGCGGGTATCGGCGGCGGACAGGCGCTCGAGCTTGTCGTCGACCTTGGCGCGTTTCCTTAAGCCCGCGGTGTCGACCAGCAGCACGGGCCGGCCTTCCCACCGCCACTCGAGGCTGATCGAATCGCGGGTAATCCCGGCCTCCGGCCCGGTGATCATCCGCTCCTCCCCCAGCATCCGGTTCACGAGCGTCGACTTGCCCGCATTCGGCCGCCCGACGACCGCGAGCTGCAACGGTCGCTCGTCCCCGTCCTCGTCCTCAGGTTCAAGATGCTCGTGCTCAACGTGCGGCCGTAGAGCCTCGAACAAGTCGGCAACGCCTTCCCCATGCTCGGCGCTGATCGCGATCGGATCGCCGAGGCCAAGCCGGTAGGACTCGAGAATTCCTGACTCGGCGGCACGGCCCTCGGCCTTGTTGGCAACGACGATCACGGGCGTCGCCCCGGCGCGCAGCCAGCGGCCGATTTCCTCGTCGAGCGGGGTAAGGCCCTCGCGCCCGTCGATCAGGAACAACGCCGCATCAGCGTCGCGCACTGCCGCTTCGGTCTGCTGGCGCATGCGCCCCGGCAGCGTGTGCGGATCCTCGTCCTCGAAGCCCGCAGTGTCGATGACGCGAAACTCGAGGCCAAGCAGGTTCGCCTCGCCCTCGCGCCGGTCGCGGGTGACGCCCGGTCGATCATCGACGAGCGCTAGGCGCTTGCCGACGAGCCGGTTGAATAACGTCGATTTGCCCACGTTGGGGCGGCCGACGATGGCGACGGTCGGGATTGGCATGGCCGCGCGATAGCAGCGCCTGTCCGGCGCTGCGAGGCCTTACCGGAACGCCGTGAGGCGGGCGCGGTCGTCGAGGATATAGAGCGTGGAACCCGCAACGACCGGCGAGAGGCTGACCGGCGCACCGATGCTCGTCTGGCTCTGGAACGCACCCGTAGTCGGGTCGAGGAAGATCAGCGCCCCGTTCGAGCCGGTGACGATCAGCCGTCCTCCAGCGAGGACCGGTCCCGAATAGTCGATCTCGCCCTTCTTCGACTTCGCCTTCACAAACTGCGGCAGCTGGTTGATCCAGCGAATGTGGCCGTTCTGGCGATAGACGCAGATGACCTTGGCGTCGTCGGTGACGACGAAGATCCAGTCGCCGGCGACCCAGGGCGTCGAGATGCCGGCAAGGTTGAGTTCCCACTGGCGCTGGCCCGTGATCAGGTCGAGCGCGACCATGCGCCCGCCCTGGCCGACGGAAATCACCTGGCCATTGTCGATGACCGGGTCGGCATCAATGTCGCTCAATGAAGAGACGCTGGTACGGATGCTGGTGCGCTGGAGCGTGTCTTCCCAGACCTCACGCCCGTTCTCGTAGCGATAGCCCTTGAGCTCGCCCGATGAGAAACCCGCGACGACGGTGCCTTGTCCGACCGCGGGGGAGGCCGAGCCGAATACGCCGGCAACCTCGAGCGACGCCTGCGCAGACCAGTTGGTCGAGCCGTCGGTCTCCTTGAGGGAGTAGACCTGGTTATCCTGGCTCATCACGTAGACTGCGCCATTGCCTACCGACGGCGCACCGCGCAGCGGCCCGCCGGGGCGTACTTTCCAGACGAGGCCACCGTTGCGCTCGTCGAGCGCTGCGACGAAGCCGAGGCCGTTGGTCGCGAAGATGCGGCCACCCTCGTAGGCAATCCCGCCGCCGTAGAGCGACGCCTGGTTTCCCTTTTCCGTCGGAGTCTGGGTCGCCCAGACCTGCCCGCCGTTGCGCGTGTCGAATGCGCGGACCGTTCCGAGCGTATCGATCGTAAAGACCCGGCCAGCCGCGACGATCGGGGCCGCGGCAAGGCGGGCAGTCAACGTGCTGCCCTTGCCGGCCTGCACCTGAAAGGCGCGATTGAGAGCAGTGCCGAGGGCGAGATGGCCCATCGACTTGGTCGAATTGCCGCCCGACTGGGCCCAGACGCTGTTCGCAATTGCCTGGGGCAGGCTCATCTGCAGTGCAGCCGTTTCCGGGTCGACCTTCACGTCGCCTTCGCCGGTCAGCACCGCGATGCGTTGTCCAAGCACGGGCGTGCTTGGTCCCTTCCCCTTCTTGAACACGCTGCAGCCGCTCGCGGCCAGCGCCGCGGCAACCAGGATCGATACGCGAAAATACGTCGGTTTGCTCATGCTTTAGGTCCTATTGGGCCTGGGGCTGAAACGCGGTGCTCGCATCTACCCCGAGCGAGCCCGCGACCTGGACGGCGCGGGCGCGGATGGTTTGGGGAACGCCATTGTCCTTCGCGATCGCGGCGAACAATTGTCCCGCTTCCTGGCGCTTCCCCTGCTTGATCATTGCGAGCGCCGTCATCTCGCCCGCGGTGCCGAACCACGGTTCGCCGGGCTTCGCGAGCGGGGCGAGGCGGGCGATCACGTCCTGCGGCTGGAGCTGGTCGAACTCCAGCGCCGTCTGACGGATCAGCGCGGCATCGCGGTAGGGCCTCGGCAGGCTGCTGTCCTCGGCGACCGATTTGAACGTCGTGATCGCAAGCTTCGTATCGTTCTGCTGCAGGGCGACCGCTGCGCGTGCGAACAATGCGGACGCCCGAACGGCCTTGCTGCCGCTCTTTGAAAGTTCGTCGAACTGCTGCTGCGCCTGGCTGTTGTTGCCGGTGCCGACGTCCTTGTAGACCTGGGCAAGCTTCTCGACCTCAGCTTCATGCTGCTGCACCCGATGCTGCTTCCACCAGATGAGACCGCCGCTCGCCGCAAGGAACAGCACGACTGCGGCGATCAGCCAGTTGCCGTAGGCTTTGAAGAAATCGCGCAGCTGATCGCGGCGCAGGTTCTCGTCGACCTCACGCAGGAATGTCTCGTTAACCTCAGGGGGCTGCGCCAAGAAAGTGCCTCAATCCACTCGATCGGGGGTCCAAATGCCGGTCGCTTCCACTTCCCCACCCATGATGAACGAAAGCTGGCGGCGCTTCGTCTAGCGGCTGTGACGCCAAACGCAAAGGGGCCTCAGCGCGACCGCTTTTCGAGATAGAGATAGGCGGGGTCGAAGTCGGCCATGGCCTTCAGGCCATCAGGGTCGAGGATCGAGAGCCGCCGGCTCTGGAGATCGACGAGGCCCAGTCGACGAAGTTCCTGGAGGGTCCGGTTCACATGAACGGAGGTGAGACCCAGGCATTCGCCAAGCTCCACCTGGGTAAAGGGAAACTCATAGCTGCCGTTCATGGCCAGCCCGACGATCCCGAGGCGCACATTCAGCTCGCAAAAGAGGTGCGCCATGCGCGAGATCGCAGAACGGCGGCCGAGCGACAGGGTCCACTCGCGGTGGATCGCCGCGTCCATGTTGGTCATGAACCAGTAGACCCGCGACAGGTGCGGGAAGCGCTCCGTCATGTCCTTCAATCGCTCATGCGGCACGAAAGCGACCCGGCACGGGCTGATCGTGATGATGTCGTGATCGAGGCGCTTCAGCGTAAACCCGTGCAGGTCCGTGAAATCGCCGGCGACGTGAATCTCCGCTATCTGCCGCTGCCCGCTCGGCAGGTCCTTGGCGCGCGCCATCCAGCCTTCGAGCAGGAGCGTCGACTGGCTGAGGGGCTCGCCATGCCTGATGGCGGTGCGGTCGGCGGGAATCTCGACGACCTGCGACACGAGCGAGCGGATTTCCTGCTCCTCGGCGTGGCTGATCTCATCTCGAGCGCGCAGCTTTTTCAGGTGCACTTCGATCATTGCGCACAGACTCCACTTTCCGCCCCACCAACCCGTTAGGTCGCGATGGGAGGCCCGGAGTTGATGCAGGTTAGGATCACGAAGCCCCCCACTCGGCGACCGCCAGCTCCGACACACTGAAAGCAAGGATGCGGCGCTGAATGATCCCGTCGCCCTGCTCGACCCGGATCTCCACGGCAGAAGTCAGCTCGCCCCGTCCGATCGCCTCGCCGGCAACCTTGACGGCCGCACCGATGCCGGCGGCCATCGCCGCGTCGGGCGAGGGATATTCACCCTCGTCGCTGCTCTCGAACTCGGAGTTGATCATGTGGACGCGATACTGCGGCATTCAGCCTGCACTATCGATTGCCGGATCCCATGCTGCTTACCTAGGTTAAAAAATCAGGCCTTCGGACGATAGGTCTGCTCGGATGTCGGGAAGCTTCGGGCGCGGACCTCCTCGGCATAAGCCCGTGCCGCCTCGCCGATGCGCGAGGCAAGATCGTCGTAGCGCTTCACGAACCGCGGCGTTCGCTCGAACATGCCGAGCATGTCGTCGATGACGAGAACCTGGCCGTCACACTCGGCTGAAGCGCCGATGCCGATCACAGGTGCCGAGACGCTATTGGAAATGGTCGTGGCAATATCTTCGAGCACGCCTTCGACGACGATGCAGAACGCTCCCGCATCGTCGACGGCCTTGGCGTCGCGCTGGATCTTCTCGGCTTCCTGCCCTTCGCGTCCCCGCGCGCCGTAGCCTCCAAGGATATTCACCGCCTGGGGCGTCAGGCCGACGTGACCGATGACGGGAATGCCGCGGTGAGTGAGAAACTCGATCGTCGGCGCCATCGCCTCGCCACCTTCGAGCTTCACTGCCGCGCAGCCGGTTTCCTTCATGATCCGCGAAGCGCTTTCGAACGCCTGCTGCGGCGAAGCCTCGTAACTTCCAAACGGCATGTCGACGGCGACGAGCGCATGCCAGCTTCCACGCACCACGGCTGCGCCATGCGCGCACATCATGTCGAGCGTCACTGGAATGGTCGAGGGGAGCCCGTAAATCACCTGGCCGAGGCTGTCGCCGACGAGAAGCATGTCGCAATGCGGGTCAAGCAGCTGCGCCATCCGCATCGTGTAGGCGGTCAGCATCACGATCGGCTGCTCGGTCTTCCCGTCGACCTTGCGGCCACGGATCGACGGCGCGGTCATGCGCTTGCCTGGCACTGGCGAAGGCGTCGCGCGACTGGTCGAGGTGTCGATAGTGAAGGTCGACATGGCGCGGCCTTCTAACGGCCGGGCGATAACCTCGCTAGTGCGAGCCTGTTTCGGGCCCGAAACTCTAGGAACTTACCTTCAGCCGTAAGCGTCCATCTCGCAAGTTCGTCGGCGAGGCCGGCGTGTAGATGGAATCGGAGTTCACATGACAATCGATCGCCACTGGCTTGGCGACGTCGCGCTTGCGGTCCTTTTTGCACTGTCGCTCGTCGCGCTCGCCCAGCCCCAAGCCCACACTGACCAAGATCGCTCCCCTGCCGCGAGCGTCAAGGTCACGACGGCAGATCGGCTGCCCGGCGACGGCCGGATCTCGCTTCTGGGCTAGCGCAGCCAGCCCCGCTGGCGCGAGTGGCGCGCAAACCAGAAGATCGTCCACGTCACCGCAACAATGGCGAGCAACATCGCGATCTGGTTCGTTGAAAGCAGGTCGCGGAATTGAGGTGTCGCGAACATTCCTCCAAGCCATACGAGCATGCCGAGGAGCGATGCCAGCATTGCCCTCTCGGACGCCTTGTTCCTGAGCACCAGCAAGAATGAGCCAAGCGCTCCTGCAACGAAGCCGAAGGCTGAAGCGGCGAGCACCCACTGCGGCTCCGCTTCGAACAAGGCCCGCTCATCAAGGGGGAGTTTCGCGGGGTCGGCGGTCACATGCATGACGAGCGCGAAACAGCCAAGGCTCATCAACAATAGCGATACGACCGCCGCTGGCATGTACCAGCGCGCCACTGGCCGTGGTGAAAATCGTTCGTCCAATTCGCGCTCCCTTATTTCTCGCTGCCGAGGCGTTCCTCCCAACCGGCGCCTTCTGCCAGCGAAATGGAATCCAGCACTGTCGTGCTCTGATCGCGCAGGATCGCGAACGCGCGGCGGATGGCGCAGGTGGCTTCGTCCTGGCAGTCGCCGCACGGCGCGTAGAAGTTGACGCTGGCGCACGAGACCAGCGCGATCGGCCCTTCCATCGTCCGGACGATCTCGCCGAAGGATATCTCGTCGGATGGCCGTGCCAGCCGGTAGCCGCCCTTTGGCCCGCGGGCACTTCGCACGAGCCCCGCCTTCTTGAGGTCGAGCATGATGAGCTCGAGATATTTGGGCGGAACCCGCTGCGTTTCCGCGATCCGGCTG
>JBJMUN010000072.1:0-6150 GCA_045811185.1 Sphingomicrobium sp. | reverse complement strand
CGCGATGAACCGCTCCTCGAACTCGCGGGTCTGGAACTGGGCGCGGACGAGGATCGCGACGTTGTCGAGCGAGCCGCCGCGGATCTGGTGCGATTCGATCTCCTCGCCGATGCGGCGCGCTTCCTCAGGGCCGTCCCAGACGCCGATGGCGCGGACCTTGTCGCCGTCGCCGGCGTCGGTCCACAGCGTCTTGCCGAGGCGCCCTGCGTTGTTGGCGATGAGGCCGTCGGCGGCGGCGAGGATGTGCGACGTCGAGCGGTAATTCTGCTCGAGCCTGACGATCTTTGCACCGGGAAAATCCTTCTCGAAGCGCAAGATGTTGGCGACCTCGGCGCCGCGCCAGCTGTAGATCGACTGGTCGTCGTCGCCGACGCAGCACAGGTTCCGGCGCGGCTCGGCGAGAAGCTTCAGCCATTCATACTGCGACTGGTTGGTGTCCTGATATTCGTCGACGAGCAGGTAGCGAAATCGGTCGCGATAGCTGTCCAGTACGTCGGCATGCGTCCGGAAGATGACGAGCATGTGGAGAAGCAGGTCGCCGAAGTCGCACGCGTTGAGGGTCCGGAGCCGGTCCTGATATTGCGCGTAGAGCTCGCCGCCGCGGCCTGCGGCGAAGGCCTCGGACTCGCCTGCGTCAACCTGGCCCGGAGTCCAGCCGCGGTTTTTCCAGCGATCGATCAGTCCTGCGAGCTGGCGCGCAGGCCAGCGCTTTTCATCGAGGTTGGCGGCCTGGATGAGCTGCTTCAGGACGCGCAGCTGGTCGTCGGTATCGAGAATGGTGAAATTGGACTGGAGGCCGACCAGCTCGGCATGACTGCGAAGCATGCGCGCAGCGACCGAATGGAAGGTGCCGAGCCATGGCATCCCATCGAGCGCACCGCCCGACAGGGCGCCGACGCGCCCGCGCATCTCGCGCGCGGCCTTGTTGGTGAAGGTGACGGCAAGAATCTGGCTCGGCCATGCCTTGCGGGTCGCGATGAGGTGCGCAAGCCGCGCCGTAAGCGCCGCCGTTTTTCCGGTGCCCGCTCCAGCCAGGACCAGCACCGGCCCCTCCGTCGTCAGCACGGCTTCGCGCTGGGGCGGGTTCAGGCCCTGAAGGTAGGCGGGCTCGGGAGTCGGGACCGACGATTCAGGCACTCAGCTGAGGTAGGCGGAGGAGAACGGAACGGCAACTCCGGGCGCATCGCCCGAGTCGTGCTTCGTGCGCTCGCAAGTGAATCCGGGAATGTTCCTAATGTTGTTCCCGAAATCCCCGTTATCCACAGGCTTCTTACCGAAAATTTTGCTTCCGCGACTCGGATGAGGGGTGCATGGTGCTCAGGTGATCGGGACGGAAGTCCCCGCCTCCCCGGAAGGCCGGAAACGGCAACAAGGACGCGGCAGGCGACAGAAGGACCGATCTCCGCCGGCAGGCAATGGGAAGAACTTTCGGGTTCTACTCGGGGCCAGCCGGGAAGAGGCGCCGGAAGAGGAATCTTCCTGTCATGCGACGCGGCTCCTGACCGCCAACCTCTTCGGAGGGGAAGCGGGAGGTGAGCGAAGCGGGACACGATAGAGGATTTCCCAAGAAGGGCCGCGGATCATCGGGCCGTTTTGGCCGGGAACTTAGGTCAAAGACTCCGGTCGGCGACCAGGCTCCCAAGGGCCAGGCCGGGCCAGTCGAAAGACCAGCGAACCTTCGGGCCGCGCAGTCCAGTAGATCAGCCGGGCTCCTCGAAAGAGGGAGTAGCACGATTGGAAGCGACGCCTGAGCTGGTGAGCCAGGATCGAGAAGCGGGGTCGCAAACCGTTTTACGGGGCGGGACCAAGGTAGATCGAACACCGGCAGATCCTTCGCTCGGCGCAGTGGGGGCTGGCAGCAATGCCGGCCCCCATTTCTTATGCGCGAAGCGCACCGCCCCGGGCCGGTTGCCGAGCTGGGCGGCCGTCAAAATCGCGAGGCACGAATGAACGGTCGAGCGACTGATCGCCGAGCGCTGATTAGGAGCGGACCGTCGCATCGGTTGCTGCTGCTTTGCCGTCTTCAACAATCTTTCGGATACCAAATCCAATTTGCGGCGTTTGAGCGATCAGGTGGCGGTGGCAATCATGCCGCCGGAGCGGCGGGGCACGAAGGAGTGAGACGTGTTCCGCGCGATTGCTGCTTTTGCCCTGGCTTCGGCCTCCGCCCATTCCACCACCACCGCAACCCTGACATCGACGCTTCCCTGGTGGGAGCGAGTCACCGTGACCGTCGGCGACGACGGTAAACCCAAGAGTTGTCGCTACGAGACAAGCCTCCAGCCCGGCGCGCCACAGGATTGCTCGGCGAGCGGCGACGGTGTCGCCGCGAAGGCAGGAAGCGGCAGCGGTTCCAAGGATGAATATACGAGCATCACCTTCGAGCGACGGTACACGCCGGGCGCTACGCCGAAGACGCAGTCGCTCCAGCCGGGCGAGACCTTGCTCGGCGGTCAAGTCATGGCGCTTGCGATCGATGGCCGCGGAGCGGTCAAGGGCTGCAAGGTCGTTGCAACGACCGGCGGCGTGACCCCCGACTATGGCTGCGACGAGGCCGCCGCCGAGAGGTTCGAGGCGAGCGCCGGAAGCGCCCACGCCACTGCGCCCGAACGAGAAGGCTACATGTCGGTGATCGTCTACGGACACCCCGAGCACATGGTTTAAGCGGGCCGTTCGAAGGCCCGGACCGGAGCGGCCCGGCTTACCCCTTTTCGCCGGGCCGCTCTGTCAAACGGCAATCGCCGCCGATCGTGCAAGCGATTCCAGATGCTTAACGTGCGTCAAGGACAGGCCGTCTCATGTGGATAACTTGTCCTTGAAGCGACTCGCGCGGGGCGTGTCGCTCGAGTGGGGTTCCGACAATGACTGGGGATGGCGATTATTTCAGCCGTCGCGCCGAGGAGGAGCGGACGGCTGCAATCAGCGCGGTGCATCCGAACGCACGGCAAACTCACCTCGACCTCGCTAGGGCTTACGAGGATCGAGCGCGAATACTGGAAGCAGAGGAGCGGCGATCAGGAATGCGCCTGGTCAACGGCGCCTGAAAGTGGTGGACGACCCTTTTCCCTCGGCAGGATTTTGATTCTGATGTCCGCGAGGGCTCGCCGGCATTTCTTGCCTTCTATCTGGGCGCAATGTCCAAAGAGCGGCTGAATAACGATCGGCCGCAGGAGGACTGCAGGCTCCGGACTCGCGCAACAGCAATTTGGGTGTTATACTTTCGTTAACCCGCCAGGTGGACACCAGAGGACGCTAAGCGGGCCGCGGCCCGATCCTGCGTATCTGGATCGGGCCGCTCCTCAATCGCTCATCATGCTCGGCGAGAAGCCATAGACTTGGCAGGCTCAGACTGCTCCAGTCGGTTGAAGTGGCACCCACTTCAAAGACCAGACAGGCTCGTTTTGCCATGCGGCAGGTACAGCGCGGCCCGAGGTGCTGGAGATCCGCAGGATGTCGGGGCAACCTCGACTACTGCTGCGCGTCGCCGTGTCGGACTAGGCGAACCACAAGGGTACGCGAACTCGCCGCCTAAGCACTTTGTCGCTCTTCCTCCGATTGGCGAACCTCAAGTAGGCGTTGGACGCATTAGGCAGCGAGCCGGCGACACGAAGGAACCACGCGTTACCCGCGCGCGCCAGTCGTTGGGGGGAATGGACTGGTAGTGGCGCATCGCGGCAAAGCACACGTTTGGAGGTTCGTTCCTTCTTGTAACCTGCGTTAGCGCGCGAAGCTCGGTTGTTTTCGCCCTTGCGGATGCCGAACGAGCAGCGCGGCCCGCGGGCTCGAACCCGAGCTCGGCGTCGATGCCGGCACGGCGCTACGAACCATATCGGCAAGAACTTCACAAAAGCATCGTGTGTTTTCGGCACGCGGCACTAAACTGAAATATGTCGCTTCAGCCGGTCGCTCCCACCGGCTCGCGAGTGAAGCGAGAGAGCGCGGGGGCAGAGGCATCGCGTCCCTGCCAAAGATAGCCACGGGCGGTAGCGCTTCCCTGTAATTCCTGCCGGTCAGCTGAAGAGGTAGCACGCGTATTTGCCCGCTCCGCCTCCCTCTTTCGATCGTTGATCCGCTCGAACGGCATGGATGGGCAGGAATGTCACAAGCTGTGGCGGCTTGTTCTCGTGGCGGACGGCCGTCCGTGTCACCAATCGGCATGTGCTCTCATGTGAAAATGCTCGAGGGCCTCGCGGCCTTCCGTTGCCGGCCGGGGAGCTTGGCGTCGGCAGGATTCTGATCCTTCACGGGCGGAAGACTGCAGGCACTAATCGCCCTCAAAAGCGTCGTTGGCGGCAGGCGCCACGGGCCCATTGCTACGTGATTGTCGTCTGGCGCACATATTTTTTGGCGGGCACGGTTAAGACTGATGCTTTTTGGCAACAGCACGGGCCATTCGCAAGCTTGCACGGCAACGGGTGCTCTCATAATGTGTTCTCGCGGTTCAAACTTAGAACGCATTTGAAAGGGGACAATTATGCGCAAGCTGGCCATTGCGGTGGCGCTCGCATCTTCCGCCCTCGCGAGCCCCGCGCTCGCTCGGGACGGTTCATTCTACGTTGGGCTCGATGGTGGCGGCATGGTCGTCGAGGACATGCGTGTCCAGATCACTGACAATGCCACGAACCCTCTCCTGAAAGTCGATCATCACGGCGGTTGGGACATCTCGGCGAACGCTGGTTATGACTTCGGTCTGATCCGTGCCGAAGGAGAAATCGGCTACAAGCGTGCGGGCGTGCTTTCTTTCGTCACTCCCTTCGACAAGTTCGAGGCGGATGGCCACAGCACGGCCCTCTCTGGCATGCTCAACGCGCTCGTCGATTTTGGTGACGAAAACCATCTCTATGGCTTCGTCGGCGCCGGTATCGGCGTTGCCAACGTCAAGAACACCATCGAAGCTGCCGCAATCCCGCCGTACGGCGTGTCGCGGATCTCGGGCGGCACTACCAGCATGGCCTGGCAGCTGCTTGCCGGCGCTCGCTGGGCGATGAGCCCGAACATCGATCTGGGCTTCAAGTACCGCTACTTTGACGTGCCGAAGCTCGACGCGGACGGCGATTTCGCGCTGACGGCCGGCACGCCGCCAGTGACGACGATCCATTCGTTCGGTACGCGGACGCACTGGAAGTCGCACAGCCTTCTGCTGAGCCTCGCATACAACCTGTCGGCTCCGCCGCCGCCGCCGCCTCCGCCTCCGCCGCCTCCGCCGCCGCCTCCGGCGACGCAGACCTGCCCGGACGGTTCGGTGATTCCGGCCACGGCAACCTGCCCGGCTCCGCCGCCTCCGCCTCCGCCGCCGCCGCCCGCTCCAGAGCGCGGCCTCTAAGCGGCAAGCGAGGTAAAGAAACACCGGTCCGGGCGAGAGTCCGGGCCGGTTTTCTTTTGCGCGCGACTGACGATTGGCCGGGAACCGGCCGCCCAGGAACGGGTCAGTTGGTCGAGGCTACCTGCCCGGAATTGCCGCTGTCCCAACCATAGAAATCGTCGAGATATGCGACCCTGCCATCGCTGACCTGCGCAGTAAGATAGGTAAGGATGATCGGGATTCCCTCAGGCAATCGCACCTGGGTTTCGGGCTCATCGCCCGGTGCGACGGGCTCCTCGCCTAGAAGCCAGCGGCCAAGCCGCTTAGCATCTTCCAGACGCACGCACCCGTTGCTGAGATTGCGCCTGCCCTTCGCGAACAGATCCTTGCTGGGGGTGTCGTGGAGGTAAATGCCCTCCGGATTCGAAAATGGGAACTTGAGACTACCCATCGAATTCAGCGGCCCTGGATCCTGGCGGACGAACACGTGCACGTCGCCGGCCGCCGCGCCCTTCCAATCGATGGTGCTCGCGTCCACTTCGACTGGACTAGAGGTCCACTGATCGACGACGTGGTAGCCCTGCCTCTTCAGATAGGCCATTCCCTGACGCAGCACGGTCGGCGCGATCGTCTTGCGAACGAGATGATCGGGTGCGTGCCAGTACGGATTGTAGGTCACGTAATACATCATGCTCGCAATGAGCGGGGTTGGCAGCTCGTTGGTGCCGACAATGATCTTCATCGTATCGACGGGCCGGCCGTTGTCGAACATTGTGAGGAGCTGTGAACCGGAATCCACCAGCACGAAACGGCCGTGGGCGGGGACAGCCTTTATTCGCTCCAGATTG
>JBJMUN010000071.1:0-30337 GCA_045811185.1 Sphingomicrobium sp. | reverse complement strand
CCCGACTGCCGGAAGAGCTGGTCGACGAGGGTCGTTTTGCCGTGATCGACGTGCGCGATGATCGCGACGTTGCGCAGTTTCATTCGATTTTTCCGGAAAGAAGTGAGTGGCGGCCACATAGGGAAACTATGCCCATGTTGCAATGCAGCATGGCACGGCCATTGACCTTGAGCGTTTTCATTTCACGACAAACGCATGAGGGAGAGTAGCGATGCCCCGCGGAGCCTATACCGCCAAGCAGGAACGCAAAGCCGAGCATATCGAGAAGGGTTACGAGAAGCGCGGCGTGTCGAAGGAGGAAGCCGAAGAGCGCGCCTGGCGAACCGTCAACAAGCAGGACAAGGGCGGCAAGAACGCCGGATCAGGTCGTTCCCGCAGCCGCAGCGAGGCCGCGAAGAAAGGCTGGGAGACAAGGCGGCGACGCGCCGGCCGCTGAGGGCCTAAGCGCCGCGTTCCATGATTTCGATCGCGCGCTCGACCGCGCGCAATTCGCTGTGGGCGAGCCGCTCGAGCTTCGAGCGAAGGCCGGCGCCACCGGCAATCCGGGTGTCCAGTTCGGTGCGGCCCTTCTGGGTCAACTTCAGCGCGAGACGCCGCCGGTTATCAGGATCCTGGGTTCGCTCGACGAGGCCCGCGCGGACCAATGCGTCGACCGAACGGCTGACGGCCGGCGCACCTCGGCCGATCGTCTTCGCCACTTCGTTCAGCGTCGCCGGTTCGTTCGACGCAATGGATTGCAGGAGCTTGCGCTGCGCGCGCTGCGTCCGCTCGCGCGGACCCTCTGTGACCCACGTGTGCGCGACGGCAGTGAAACGGGCGGCGAGCGCTTCCGGTGTTGATCCCCCAAACATGCTTGCAGCCTAGCAATTGTTCGTGACAGCGCAATATTGCTGTTGTTGCGTAAACGACAGTTCGCCTTGCGTTCACGATGGCTCGCCCGCAATGACGGCAGAGTGAACTCCCGGCCACGCCTCCCCCGCAACGTCTGGGTCCTCGGCTTCGTCAGCCTGTTTATGGACATGTCGAGCGAGATATATCACGCCCTGCTTCCCGCGTTCATCACGCTCGTTCTGGGCTTACCCGCAACCGCGCTCGGCGCGATCGACGGGGTCGGCGAGGCGACGGCCAACTTCGCCAAGCTCTTTTCCGGTCGCTTCTCGGACAGAAGCCTCCGGCGCAAGCCATGGGTCATGGCAGGCTACGGTCTCGCTGCCCTGTCCAAGCCGCTCTTCCCCCTTGCCGCGAGCGCGCCGGCCTTGATGGCCGCGCGGTTTGCCGACCGCATCGGGAAAGGGATCCGCGGCGCTCCGCGCGACGCCATGCTCGCCGACGAAACACCACAGGAGATACGGGGCAGAGCGTTCGGGCTTAGGCAGGCCCTCGACACCGCGGGAGCACTTCTTGCACCACTCGTCGCGATCGGCCTCATGGCCTGGCTCGCAAGCGACATACGCGCCGTCTTCTGGATTGCAGTCATCCCCGCCGCGATTTCATTCCTGCTGGCATGGCTTGCTCTACGCGAGCCGGAGAAGCATCTCGCGCCGCTCAAGAAGTCGCCCTTCTTCAGCGGCTTTCGCGAACTCGACAAGGAGACGAAGCGGCTGCTCCAGGTCGGCTTCCTGTTCTCGCTGGCGCGCTTCTCCGAGGGCTTCCTGATCCTCAAGGGCATCGATGTCGGCCTCACCGAGGCCATGTCGCCGCTGACGCTGGCGATCTTCAATCTTGCCTACGTTGCGCTCGCCTATCCCGCCGGTGCGCTGAGCGACCGGATGAGCCCCCGCTCGATCCTGATGGCCGGCATGGCGGTCCTCATCGGCGCCAATCTCGTGCTGGCCTCGACGGGGACGTTTGCCGGCGTCGTCCTGGGAGCCGTGCTCTGGGGCGCTCACATGGCGCTGACGCAAGGCATCTTCTCGCGGATGATCGCCGACAGCGCGCCGGAGCACCTTCGTGCAACGAGCTTTGGAGCCTTCTGGTTCGTAAGCGGCATCGGCGTTCTACTCGCGAGCCTCGGCGCCGGCTGGCTTTGGGATCGCGAGGGTGCCTCAGCCACCTTTATCACCAGCGCCGGGATCGCGGGCGTTGCGCTGGCGATGCTCAGCCTTCTGCGGGAGGAGCGAACCGCCGCCAGATAGCTCGCCCGGCTGCTATCCATGCAAGGGCGCCAAGAACCGCGAGGATGATTCCGACCGCAACTTCCCAGCCATTCGGCCAGGGATCGTCGCCAAAGACGTAGATCCACAGCACGCCGACGAGCGCGCCGCCGATTGCCAGAACTGCAACATAAGCCGCTATCGCGCCGCCGACGATCGCCAGCAGCAGCAACAGTCCGCGGTTCACTTGGTGAACTTCTCTCCGTTTGCCGCTTTCTCGAGCAGCAGCTTCGAGAAGCTGAACTGCGGCTTCATCCGCTCTTCCTGTCGCTTGAGGCCGTCGACGATCTTCTGCAGCCCCTCCGTATCGGCCCAGAACATCGGACCGCCCCGGTAGACCGGCCAGCCGTAGCCGTAGACCCAGACGACATCCACGTCGGACGCGCGCTGCGCGATGCCCTCCTCGACGATCTTCGCGCCCTCGTTGACCATTGTGTAGAGAGTGCGCTCGACGATCTCCTCGTCGCCGATCTCGCGGCGCTCAATTCCCTGCTTCTTCGCGAAATCCTCGATGATCTGCTGCACCAGCGGCGACGGCGCCGGCTGGCGCTTTTCGTCATAATCGTAGAAGCCCGCGCCCTTCTTCTGCCCCCATCGGTCGATCGCGCAGAGCGCATCGCGAATGTTCTCGATCCGATTGGGGTCGCGGTGCCAGCCGATATCGACGCCGGCGAGGTCGGCCATCTGAAACGGCCCCATCGGCATCCCGAACTCTACGTGGACCCGGTCGACCTGCTCCGGCGTCGCGCCTTCGAGCAGCAGCTTCGTCGCCTCGACCTGCCGCGGCATCAACATGCGGTTGCCGATGAAACCGTGGCAGACCCGCGCGACGACCGGCACCTTCCGGATCTTCTTGCCGAGTTGCATGGCGGTCAGCAGCACGTCCGGAGCCGTCTTGTCGCCGCGTACCACCTCGAGCAGCTTCATGACGTTGGCCGGCGAAAAGAAATGCATGCCGAGGACGTCGCCCGGTCGCGAGACGCTCGCCGCAATCTCGTTGACGTCGAGGTAGGACGTGTTCGATGCGAGGATTGCGCCGGGCTTGGCGATCTTGTCGAGCCGGCCGAACACTTCCTTCTTCACGTCCATGCTCTCGTAGACGGCCTCGATGACGAGGTCGCAGTCGGCGAGGGCTGCAAAGTCGAGCGTCGGCTGGAGATAGCCCATCGCCTTCTCCACCTGCTCCTGCGTCATCCGCCCCTTCGAAGCTGTCGCCTCGTAGTTCTTGCGCATGACCCCAGTACCGCGGTCGAGCGCTTCCTGCCCCATCTCGACGATCGTGACGGGGATGCCGGCGGAGAGGAAGTTCATCGAGATGCCTCCGCCCATCGTGCCTGCGCCGATCACGCCGACCTTGCGGACCGCGCGCGGCTCGGTGTTTTCGGGCAGGCCTTCGATCTTGTTGGCCTTGCGTTCGGCGAAGAAGAAATATTGCTGCGCTTTCGCCTGAGTGCCGCTCATCAGTTCCATGAACAGCTTTCGCTCTTCGATGACGCCCTCGGCATAAGGCTTCTCGCACGCGAACCTCACCGCCCGGATGTTCGCCTCCGGCGCCTCGAAGCCGCGGAACCTTCGTCCATTTTCCTTGCGGAACTCGTCGAACACGGCCGGCTCGCACTCGTTGATCTTGTACTGTCGTTCCGAACTTTTCGGCAACGGACGCACGTCGCGGACCTCTTCTGCGTATCCGACGGCGTGAGGAATCAGCTCGTCCTCGATCAGCCGGTCGACCAGCCCGCAGTCGAACGCTTCCCTGGCGCCGATGGGGTTCCCCGTTGCGCACATCTGAAGTGCCTTGCGCACGCCCGCGACGCGCGGCAGCCGCTGCGTTCCGCCCGCGCCCGGAAGAAGGCCGAGCTTCACCTCCGGCGTTCCAAGCTTCGCCGAAGGCACGGCTACCCGGTAATGACAGCCGAGCGCGACCTCGAGCCCGCCGCCAAGTGCTGTCCCATGGATCGCCGCCACCACGGGCTTGGAGCAAGCCTCGATCCGGTCGACGACGGCCGGCAGCCACGGCATCACCGGCGGCTTCCCGAATTCGGTGATGTCAGCCCCCGCAAAGAACGTCTGGCCCTCGCAGGCGATCACCACCGCCTTCACGCCGTCGTCGAGCTCGGCCTTCTCGATCGCATCGACGAGACCTTGGCGCACGGCCGCGCCAAGGGCGTTCACCGGCGGGTTGTTGCTGAGGATGATCAGCACGTCGCCGTGCTTGCGCGTCGAAATCGGGCTCGTCGTCGGCTTGTCCATCACGTCTTCCATGGCGTGTCTCCGGGCGAACGGCGCTAGGCCGCTGCTGACATGCTTGCAAGTGCGCGCAATCGAACCCGGTGTATTCGTCCCGACTGGCTCAACGACATGCGAATTCGTGCGTCCAGTTCTTCGTCCGCCGCCGCCGGCTGGCGCTCATGAAGTCTTCCTCTTTCCTATTCCCATCGTTCGTGCTTGGCTCGCACCGTGCGCTGAAACTTCTGCGCGTCTAGATGCGTCAACTTCGTCCATTTCGGGGGCTGTGAACGAGCCTGATGAGTGACCTTGAAACTTTCCGCGCGCAAACCCGCGCATGGCTGGAGGCAAATTGCCCGGCGGAGATGCGGACGCCGATCCGCTCCGAAGCAGATATCTGCTGGGGCGGACGCAACTGGGCCTACCGATCGGACGCCCAGCGTCGCTGGCTCGAAGCCATGGCGGAACGTGGTTGGACGGTGCCGGAGTGGCCCAAGGCTTATGGCGGCGGCGACCTCTCGCCGGAGGAGGCCCGCGTCCTCAAGCAGGAGATGGCGCGGATCGGTGCACGGACGCCGCTCACCAGCTTCGGGATCTCGATGCTCGGGCCTGCCCTCCTCAAGTTCGGGACCGAGGAGCAGAAAAGGCACTATCTGCCGCAGATCGCCCGCGGCGAGATCCGCTGGTGCCAGGGCTATTCAGAGCCGGGCGCCGGATCCGACCTTGCCGGTCTCCAGACGAAGGCTGAAGACAGGGGCGACCATTGGCTCGTCAATGGCCAGAAGGTGTGGACCAGCTACGCCGACAAGGCGGACTGGATTTTCTGTCTCGTCCGCACTTCGAGCGAGTCCAAGCAGGGCGGCATCAGCTTTCTCCTGTTCGACATGGAGACGCCCGGAGTCTCGACCAAGCCGATCCTCCTGATCAGCGGGTCATCCCCCTTCTGCGAGACCTTCTTCGACGATGTGAAGGTCCCGAAGGAGCAAATCGTCGGCGAGGTGAACAAGGGCTGGGACGTTGCGAAATACCTGCTCGGGCACGAGCGCGAGATGATCGCCGGCATGGGTCTTGGCACCGGCGGCACCAGCGTGACGCTCGGACCTGTCGTGAAACCGTCCGACCCGCTGCTCCGTGCGGAGATTGCCGCATTCGACGTCGATGCCCTCGCTTTCGCAGCGATGAGCGAGCGCTTTGCGGCGATGTGGAAGGCTGGCGAAGCGCACCCGGCCTCGCCCTCGATGATGAAATATGCCGGCACTGAGCTCAACAAGCGCCGTACCGAGCTGGCCATGGCCGGCGGCGGCAGCGACGCGCTCGAATGGGACAGCGAGCGCTCCCGTGGCGGCAGCGGCGCCCGGTCGTGGCTACGTTCCAAGGGCAACTCGATCGAAGGCGGCACGAGCGAGATCCAGCTCAACATCGTCGCCAAGCACATCCTGCGCCTGCCGGGAGCCTGACGCATGGGCCTGCTCACCGACGACCAGAAGATGTTGCAGGAAACGGCGGCGTCCTTTCTCGCGGAGGAAGGCGCAATCCCGAGGCAGCTCCGGCACTGGCGCGAGATCGGCTGCAAGGATGGCTTCGGCCACGGCCTCTGGAAGCAATTCGCCGAGCTCGGCTTCACCGGCATCTGCATCCCCGAAAGCCATGGCGGGCTTGGTCTAGGAGCGACCGAGGCAGCGCTGGTCCTCGAGGAAATCGGTCGAAACCTGACGCCGTCGCCGTTCCTCGTGAGCGCCGTCGTTGCCACCAGTGCCATCGGGGGGACGCAGCATGCCGAGCGCTGGTATCCTTCGATCCTCTCGGGCGAGGCTGTGCTTGCGCTCGCCATTGACGAGAGTCCACGTCACGCGCCGGAGCAGACCGCAATGAAAGCCGTTCGGCAGGGCAACGGTTTCGTCCTTGACGGCACCAAGCAGTTCGTCGTGCAGGGCGCGTCGGCGGACATGATCGTGACGCTCGCGCGAACCGCGGGCTCAGCCGGCGAGAAAGCGGGTCTGACGCTGTTTGCCGTTCCGAAGGATGCTGCCGGGCTCAAGGTGGAAAATGTTGCGCTCGTCGACAGCTCGAAAGCGGCGCGGCTGAGCTTCAATGAGGTCCAGCTCGACGCCGATGCGGTGATTGGTGAAATCGACGCGGGCTGGGAGCCGCTCCAGCGCGCGCTCGGCGGCGGTCGCCTAGGGGCGGCGGCCGAGCTTGTCGGCGTCGCCTCGGGCGCGACCTCGATGACGCTCGAATACCTCCGCCAGCGCAGGCAGTTCGGCAGGCTAATCGGCGAGTTCCAGTCGCTCCAGCATCGCGCCGCGCATCTCTATTCGGAAATCGAGATGGCGCGGGCAGCCACGTTCAAGGCTGCCCAGCTGCTCGATTGCGGTGACCAGCAGGCAGAGCTCTATGTTTCGGTCGCAAAGGCCAAGGCCGCGGACGTGGCGAACCTTGCCGTCCGCGAAGGAGTGCAGATGCACGGCGGCATCGGCATGACCGACGAGCACGACATCGGTCTGTTCATGAAGCGCGAGGCGGTGCTCGGGGAATTGTTCGGCGATGTTTATTACCATCGCAACCGTGTCGCCGATCTCAGCGGTTATTGACCATGGCCAAACCAATCCCGCCCAAAGCGCAGGAACTGAGGAAGCAGACCGCGGATATCAAGCGCAGCGCAAAGGCAGTCGAGACAAGCACTGCCGAGCTGATGGACAGCGCTGACAGGCGCACGGTCCTCGCCAGCGATCGGTCGCTGCTTGCCGCCGAGCGGACCTATGCGGCGTGGGTGCGAACGGCTCTTGCCGCACTTGCTGGCGGGATCGGCGCGAGGGCGCTGGGCAAGGACATCCTGCCTGACTGGGTAGGCAAGCTCACCGCGTCAGTACTGATCTTTTTTGCCGGCTTCTGTCTCCTCGCTGCGATCTGGCGGGAGCTTCACGGCATCGACAAGGCTGCGGCACCGGACATCCGGCCCCTTTCCCGGGCTCTGCTCGTACCGATGAACTTGCTTCTGCTGATGGTCGCCCTTGCGGCGCTGGTCGGCGTCTGGGCGAGCTAGCCCCGTGACTTGAAGCCGCCGATGATGCCGAGGATGAACGAAGTGATCAGCGCCAGCTGCACCTTCCCGTCCGGGTCGATCCAGCCAAAATATTTGCCGCCCCAGCCAACCAGGGCAACGAACATCGCGATCGCAATTCCGCCGACCATGTGGAACTCCTCCCCGCGCCGGTGAAGAACTGACCGGCGAATGGCCCATTCTCCACCGTCAGGGTAAACAGAGTGTAAAGCTTGCCCCTTTCCGGCACGGTAGCCATAGGGGCGGCACTCACTGAACTGAGGTCAGCAAGCCCATGAAAGCCCGCGTTTTCATCACCCTCAAGAACGGGGTCCTCGATCCACAAGGCAAGGCGATCCACCACGCGCTCGATGGCCTCGGGTTCAAGGGCGTCAACGACGTCCGCGCAGGCAAGCTGATCGAGCTCGACCTTGCCGACGACACCAGCAATTCCGACATCGAGGATATGTGCCGGAAATTGCTCGCGAATACCGTAATCGAGAACTTCCGGATCGAGCGACTGGAGAATGCATGAAGAGCGCCGTCATCGTATTCCCGGGATCCAACTGCGACCGCGACCTCGCCGTTGCTCTGGAAGAGGTCACGGGCCGCAAGCCGGCGATGGTCTGGCACCGCGAAAGCGAGCTTCCTGACGGCGTGGAATTCATCGGGGTCCCGGGCGGCTTCTCCTACGGCGATTATCTCCGCTCGGGCGCCATGGCTGCCCGCTCGCCGGTCATGCAAGCGGTCAAGGATGCCGCATCGCGCGGCGTGCCGGTAATCGGCATCTGCAACGGCTTCCAGGTGCTCACCGAGGCCGGCATGCTTCCAGGCGCACTGATGCGTAACGCAGGCCTCAGCTTCATTTGCCGGCCTGTGCCCCTACGCGTCGAGAACAGCCAGAGCCTCTTCACCGCTCAATATGATTTCGGCGAGGAGATCCTTTTCCCCGTGGCCCACCATGACGGCAACTACCAGGCGGACGACGCGACACTCGACCGTCTCGAGGGCGAGGGCCGCGTCGCCTTCCGCTACGTCGAACAGTGCAACGGGTCGGCTCGGAACATCGCCGGAATTCTCAACGATGCAGGCAACGTCCTTGGACTCATGCCGCACCCCGAGCGTGTGATTGAGCCGGCGCATGGCGGCACCGATGGGCGGCGGCTCTTCGAAGGCCTGATTGAGACCGTAAACGCCTAATCGTCGACGGCGAACGGCGTGAAATCCGTTCCAACGTCGTAAACGTCGACGCCTTCTTTGCGCTTCAGCCAGCCGACGACGGCGTAAGTGACCGGCGTCAGGAGCACCTCCCAGCTTACCTTCAGGACGAACTGGCTGAGCATTACCGCTCCGAGGGCAGCGACCGGCCAGTCGGCCATGCCGTAGAAAGCGAGCGGGTAGAAGATCAGGCTGTCCGCACCTTCGCCCACCACCGTGCTGCCGATGGTCCGCGTCCAGAGGTGTTTTCCCTCCGTCCAGATCTTCATCTTTGCGAGCACGACAGAATTGAGGAAATCCCCAACGAAAAATGCGGTCATGGACGCGAGAATGATCCGCCAACCGGACCCGAACACGCGCTCGTACGCCGGTTGCCCCGTCCATCCCTCCGCGACGGGCAAATGGACGACCGTCCACTCCATCACGGCCATGAACAGCAGTGCGCCGAAACCCGCCCAGATTGCGCGGCGCGCACGAGCAAAACCGTAGACCTCCGTCAGCACGTCATCGATGACGTAGGAGATCGGGAAGAAGAGGATGCCGGCGCCAAACGGCCAGGGTCCGGCACCCGGCACGTCGATGTACGAGCGCTTCTCGGCACCGATCACGTTCGAAAGCAGCAAGACCACCACGAATGCGACCATGACGAAGTCGAAGTACCGGAAGCGCGCGCCATGCAGCGTGCGCGCCTCGACATGTCGCAGCCCCTCCCCTTCGGCTTTCATTCGCGACGGCCTAGCGTGGTTCCGCTAGGCGTCAATTGCGGTTAGTCATTCCCGCAGGCGCCCGTAGCTCAGTTGGATAGAGCACGAGCCTTCTAAGCTTGAGGTCGTAGGTTCGAATCCTACCGGGCGCGCCATCACCTCAAAAACCCGGAATTCTGGCGCTTCGATGCGCCCGACAGGATGGAGAAGGGCACCAGAATCGCCAGAGCCGCTGATATCTGCTCCTACCAAAGGCGATTGACAGCGAAGTTATCGAACAAGGTCTCGTTGGAAACGAGGGTCATATCGTCGGCTTGAGCTTGGGCGATCAACAATCTGTCGAATGGATCCTTGTGACCGATCCTCATTTCCCCTGCCAGCCGAGCATGGTGAACCGTGATAGGCAGTTCAGCAAACCCCTGGTCGGCGATGATCGCCTCGAAGTCGCGCGCCAACAAAGCAGCATTTGGCAACTTCCCGATACGGTACTTGGTAGCGACCTCCATCGCGGAGGCAGCGCTTACAGCAATGCTATTTGCCTCGTCGGCGATCGCCTCTCGGGCACGGTGACTCAAGGCCTCTTCTCCCACAAGCCACCAGATCAGCGCATGCGTGTCGAGCAAAAGTCTCAACCTAAGTTCCATCCTTCCAGCTCGCCATCAGGCAGCGGTTTGTGGAAGCGCTCATCGATCGCTATCTTTCCTTTGAGCGCGCCGAAGCGCCGGTGCCTTCTAGGGGCAACGGGCACGAGACGGACCGCAGGGATGCTCCCGCGTGCGATGACCACCTCGCCACCTGCAAGCGCTTCGGCGATCAGCTTGGACAAGTTGGTCTTTGCGTCATGTACCGAGAACTGAGCCATCGATGCCTCCTTAGCTAATTAGATAGCTAAGGAGGCATCGATGTGCAAGATCCAACTTTTTCGCCAGCTCAAGAAGAAGCCGAGCTGGTGCATGCTCATCAGGCGATGGTGCCTCGAACAGCGTGAATTGGCGCGAAGCGAACCTCAACGACTTCGCTGCACGCAAATTTCCCAATCATCCGAGTGCCCATCATTGTCATGTCGGGCGCGCCACTCTCGTGCATGTACGTTCTCGACACATCGGTAACAGAACGTTCCGGCTACATGGGTGACAACCTCGGGCCGAACGGGTTGTCGAGGATTTGTAACGTTCTCTTTTCCAAGTCGATATATCCTAGATCGTAGTGCATGAAGCTGACGAGCCAGATCCCATCGTCGACTTCTTTGATGCCGAGCTTCTGCCCGGCGAGCACATGCGAGATGTTGATCTTCTTGCGATGCATGCAGATGCCGCGGTCCCACGTCAGCGATTTGAGCAGCTCACCGGGTAAGTGATGCGCCTCGTTGATCAGCACCGTAATCACCCACTTCCTATCGCCGTTCGGTACCTTGGCGAGCAGCACGAATCTCGCGGAAATGCGGTTCGAGATCCTTAGGCCGTCGCTAAGCCGGACCGCCGCAGGTACTGGACCCCGATGCAACATCCACGAATCCATGAGTCGCTCGCCGAAGCCCTCGCTGCCCGCGGTTATGAGCA
Organism: Sphingomicrobium sp.; assembly: GCA_045811185.1. GTDB lineage: Bacteria > Pseudomonadota > Alphaproteobacteria > Sphingomonadales > Sphingomonadaceae > Sphingomicrobium. The sequence continues at coordinate 19,437 of JBJMUN010000071.1, read as the reverse complement.
GCTGACCCCGGTTCAGGCCGCCGTGCTCGCAGAAGAAGCCGACGGCCGCGATCTGATCGTGTCAGCCAAGACCGGATCGGGAAAGACCGTCGCCTTCGGCATGGCCATGGCACAGCAGCTGTTTGAGGCCGAGCGGCTGCCCTTCTCGCGTGAGCCGCTCGCGCTGGTCGTCGCGCCCACACGCGAGCTTGCAATCCAGGTCAGTCGTGAGCTCGACTGGCTATACGCGAACGCCGCCGCCCGCGTCGTTGCTTGCGTCGGTGGAATGGACCCAATGAGAGAGCGTCGGGCATTGGCAGGCGGCGCGCACATCGTTGTCGGCACGCCCGGACGGCTGCGGGATCATTTGGAACGCGGCGCTCTCGACCTGTCGTCCCTGCGCGTGGCGGTGCTCGACGAAGCTGACGAGATGCTCGACATGGGCTTCCGGGAGGAGCTTGAAGAGATCCTGGACGCGACGCCGCAGCACCGTCGCACGCTGCTCTTCTCGGCAACGATGCCTCGGCCGATCGTGGCGCTGGCGAAGCGCTATCAGACGGACGCGCTGCGGATCGAAACAACCGACAACAGTCAGGGGCATCAGGACATTGCCTATCAGGCGGTGGCGGTGTCACCTACCGATGTCGAGCATGCCGTCGTCAACTTGCTTCGCCTCCACGAGGCCGAGACGGCGATCCTCTTCTGCGCGACACGAGATGCCGTCCGCCGCCTTCACGCGAGCTTGGCTGAACGCGGCTTCGATGCGGTCGCGCTCTCGGGCGAGCACAGCCAAAATGAACGCAATCACGCGCTGCAGGCGCTGCGGGACCGGCGGGCGCGCGTCTGCGTTGCCACCGACGTCGCGGCGCGCGGAATAGACCTGCCATCGGTCTCACTCGTGATTCACGTCGAACTGCCGCGGGACGCCGAAGCGCTGCAGCATCGGTCAGGCCGCACCGGCCGCGCCGGACGCAAAGGAACTGCAATCCTGATCGTGCCGTACCAGCGGCGGAAGCGGGTCGAAGGCATGATGCGCGGCGCACGCATCAATACGGAGTGGATCTCGCCACCGACACCCGCCGACATTCACGCCAAGGACCGCGAGCGGTTGCTTGCTGAGGTGTCCGCTCCAGTGGATCTGGATCCAGACGATCGCATACTCGCGCGCGAACTGGCGGAAACACTCGCGCCAGAAGCAATTGCCGCCGCGCTCGTGAAGTCGCTGCGCAGGGACATGCCTGCACCGGAGGATGTACTCGCACCAGGCGAGCGGCCAGAGCGCGGGTCAGATGCTGGTTCACGTGCGGGGTTCGAAGGAGCGAGCTGGTTCCGACTGAATGCGGGCCGACGCCACAACGCTGATCCACGATGGCTGCTCCCACTCATCTGCCGCTACGGTCACGTGGGCCGGGGGGACGTCGGCGCCATCAGGATTGCCGCCAATGAGAGCTATTTCCAAATCAGCGAGAGGGCCACGCGTGGGTTCATGAAGGCGCTCCGCCGAGTGACTATCGCCCCCGAGGACCAGGGCCTCGTTATCGAACCTGCGCCGCCACGCGAACAGGGTTCGAGCTATCGTCCGGAGCTCCCGCATGAAAAGCCGAGGCCCAAGAAAAAGCCACGCCGCTCGACGGCAAGTTAGGCCGCCGCCGTCTCGAGCTGCCGGTCGTTCAACGAAGATCAAGCAACCGTTGGGGCCGGATCGCCGGGACTGAAATGGAACAGCAGGGCTGGCCCCCGCGGGAGCAACAAACGCAGCAGCCCCGCCTTCATTCTGAACGGCTTCAGCTTTCATGCGTAGCTGTTTCGTGCTCCAGCAGCTTGCGACGCAGAAGTCTGCTCTCGCCACAATCGGAGATCAATCGCGTGAGTTCATTTAAAACGCCTAGCTTTCAGGACAGAATTGGCAGCGCCGCCCAGGCGAAGAAGAAGGCGCTCGAGCAACTGCGCTCTCGTCCGCCGATCGATGAAAAGGTCGCGGCCGAGCGGCAGGCGAGGAAGCTAGAGCGCGAAACGAGAGATCGTGAACGTGCCGCAGCCAAGAAAGCGGAGCAGCAAGCATTGAATGACAGGAAGTCAGCTGAAGCGGCAGCAAAGGCAACGGCTGCAGCCCCGCGCACCGAAGCTGAGCTCAAGGCCGCTCGAGATGCCCGTTATGCGGCGCGAAAGGCGCGAAAGTAGCGCTGCGCCGCCAACGTAGCGCCAGCGTTCGGCCTCCTGAACGCAGCGGCATGCGCGCGGGAGAGTCGTCATGAAGCCGCGCGAACTCGTCGCCAGCGCGATTGTGCCCGGTGGCGGCGGAGAGCTTCGCCTGTTCAGGCGCGGCGGCGATTTCATGATCGTGCTCGGCGGGAACGAGCTGATGAGCAGCCGGACGAGCGGATCGGAGGAGGCGCTGGCAGTCATGACCTGCGCTCGGCTGCGCAACAGTCTGGCGCCTCATGTCCTGATCGGCGGCTATGGTATGGGATTTACGTTGCGGGCAGCGCTTGGAACGCTTCCTGCACAGGCCTGCGTTACCGTTTCCGAGCTGGTGCCGGAGATCATCGCGTGGGCACGCGGGCCAATGGCCGAACTCGCGGCGGGGTGCCTCGATGATCCACGGGTGGATGTTGCGGAAGGCGACGTCGCAGCTCTGATCGACCAGGCCCAGGATGCTTACGACGCGATCCTGCTCGATGTCGATAACGGTCCCGATGGCCTCACCCGCGGTGCGAACGATCGGCTATACTCGAGATCCGGCCTGGCCAGCGCCAAACGCGCGCTAAAGCCCGGCGGCATCCTCGCAATCTGGTCAGCCTACAATGATCCCGCCTTTACGCGCAGACTGAATGAGAGCGGCTTCTCGGTCGACCAAGTTGAGGTTCGGGCACGAGCGAACGGCAAAGGTCCACGCCACACAATCTGGTTCGCAAGGCGGCCGTGACATTCCGCGGCTGCGTGAAACCGTCTCAGATCAGGCCGCCAGCTGCTCCAGCTCTTCATTGGCCTCGAGCCATAGTGCCTCCGCCGCCGCCAACTCGGCGGTAATCGCGGCCCGGCGCTTGACTAATTCGCTCATGGGCAAGTTCGCGAGCTCACTGGGTGCGCTGGTCGGGTCGAACATCGCACGGTCAAGCATCGAACATTGCGCGGCGAGGTTGGCGCTCACCGCTTCGGCTTCGGCAGCCGCCTTCTTGAGGGCACGTGCATCTTCGCGCGCTCTCGCTGCGACCTTGCGGTCGTGGCGTTGCTGCTTCGGCTTCTCGGAGGCCGACGTGCCTCGCCCGAGGACGAGTTCGATGTAGTCATCGACGCTTCCCGCGAATTCGGTCGCAGCACCATTCTCCACAAGCACGAGCCGGTCGGCAGTGAGTTCGATCATATGCCTGTCGTGGCTGACGATGATCACCGCGCCATCGTAGCCGTTCAGGGCCTGGACCAAGGCTTCGCGGGAATCCACGTCGAGGTGGTTCGTCGGCTCGTCGAGAATGAGCAGGTGCGGCGCATCTCGAGTGATCAGTGCCAAGGCAAGGCGCGCTCGCTCACCGCCAGACAGCTTACTGACGAGCGTGGTGGCCTTGTCGCCGGAGAAGCCGAACCGACCGAGCTGCGCGCGAACTGCGCCCACGGTACTCACGCCCATCGCTCGGTTCATATGCTGGAGCGGTGTATCGTCGCCGTGCAGCTCCTCGACCTGGTACTGAGTGAAGTAGCCGACGCGCATCTTGCCCGATGACGTGAGCCCTCCAGTCATCGGAGGCAATTGCGCCGCCAGCAGGCGTGCAAGGGTCGTCTTGCCGTTGCCGTTGCGGCCGAGGAGCGCGATGCGATCGTCCGGATCGATCCGCAGGTTCAGACGGCTGAGAACGGGCGTGTCGTTGTATCCGACCGCTGCCATATCGAGCGTGATCAGCGGAGGCTTGAGCTGTGAGGGGTTCGGGAAGTCGAAGCTAAGACCGGGATCGTCCGCCAAAGCTGCGATGGGCTGCATCTTCGCGAGCATCTTGGCCCGCGACTGCGCCTGCTTGGCGGTCGAAGCACGCGCGCTATTTCGCGCGATATAGTCTTGCAGGCGCGCCCGCTGCGCATCCTGAGCCGCCTGCGCGGCTGCGATCTGCGCCGCTCGCTCGGCACGCTGACGTTCGAAGCTGTCATAGCCGCCGGTGTACAGGGTGAGCTTGCCGCTCTCGAGGTGGAGGATCGTGTCCACGACGTTGTTCAGGAGGTCCCGCTCGTGGCTGATGACGATCAGCGTCCCGGCATAGCTCTTTAAGAAATTCTCGAGCCACAAGGTTGCTTCGAGGTCGAGGTGGTTCGACGGCTCGTCCAGAAGCAGCAGGTCGGGCTGCGAGAACAGCAGGGAAGCCAGCGCCACGCGCATCTTCCACCCGCCCGAAAAGCTGTCGAGCGGCCGCGCCTGCATCGCCTCCTCGAACCCGAGTCCCAGAAGGATGCGGGCAGCGCGAGCGGGAGCCGTGTAGGCATCGATGGCGAGCAGCCGGTCGTGAATGTCGCCGAGCCGATGCGGATCGATGCAAGTGTCAGCCTCTTCCGTTAAGGCGGCGCGTTCCACGTCAGCCGCAAGAACCGTATCGAACGGTGTTGCCGTTCCGGTCGGAGCCTCCTGCGCGATATAGCCGAGCCTCGTTCGACGAGGCATGTCGATCGACCCTTCGTCGGGGTCGATCAGGCCGATGATCGCCTTCATCAGGGTCGACTTGCCTGCGCCGTTGCGTCCGATCAGGCCTACGCGCGAACACTGCGGGATTGCGGCCGTTGCGCGGTCAAGTATCGTGCGTCCGCCGAGGCGAACCGTAAGGCCATTGATTGTCAGCATGCCGCGCCCGTAGCAGCCAATCATGTCCTTCCCAAGGCTGATTATCTTGGGGGGTTCGTATGTTGTTGCCTCACCCTGGGCCAACGTCCGCGTTCTACCCTCCCCACTCGAGCGTCGCAAACTGCGAGGCGGAAGATCTGCTTGAACTGGCCGTATGCGGTCCAACCGCTTTCAGTGGGTGACCTGTGTGAAGCTGCAGTTCTTTCGGCTGGCGCGACTAGCGCCTCATTTGCGAAGCGTGCGAGGAAGTGCCACGCCATACGATGACGATGGCCAGACCAGAGTGGATGACAAAAGCCAGGTCTTCGGCGCTACGACTGCGCGCTGAGACATCCAATGCAAGCGGCGCACGCCACTCCGTCTACGTCATCTTGTTGCATGACCCGAGAGGGAATGGACGCTGGGGCCTTTACGTCGGCCAGACCTCACGAGACCCGGACTGGCGCTTCGACCAGCACAAGGCTGGCTACAAGGCCAGTCGCGCCGTGAAGCGATTTGGCGTGTGTCTGCTCCCCGAATTAGTCGAGCATCTCAATCCGATGATGGACTGGGAATCGCTCGAGCTGGAAGCGGCGCTCGCCGAGGCGTTCCTGGCTTCTGGCGTGCCGTGGGTCGAAGGCGGTCACTGAAGTGCTCGCATCTTCGATGTGCACGGTTCTGGCCGTTAGTAGACCGTCGGCTCATATCTGCATTCGATGCCTTCCGGGCACTCGCCGCGCTAGACGAGCCCTGAGGAACCTCGCCTAGGTCTCCCACCCGCCGCCAAGCGCGCGGAAGAGATCGACCTGCGAGTTCACAATCGAGGCGTCAGCCTCCGCGAGCGCAGCTTCGGCTTCAGCTGCCGTGCGTTCGGCGTCGAGCAGCTCGAGCGAGCTGATTTGGCCCTCACGCTGGCGGGCGCGCGTGATCTGCGCCGCCATTTCGGCTTGGTCGCGTGCCGCGCGCAGCGCATCCCGGCGGTTGAGCGCCTGCTGGTAAGCGGAAAGGGCGGTTTCGGTCTCTTCCAGCGCCTGCAAGACGGTCCCTTCGAATGCCGCGAGCGCCGCCTGCGTATCCGCGCGCGCCTCAACGACCCGGGCCCGGGCAGCGCTGCGGTTGGCCGTCCAACTGATCAGGGGCCCGACCAGCCAGGTAAGCGGATTGGCGCCGAACACGTTGCCTGCCCCGCTCGAGCCGACCGAGGCGCCGAGCGTGATGCGCGGATAAAGGTCTGCTGTTGCGACTCCAATCCGCGCAGTCGCCGCTGCAAGCCGTCGGTCCGCGGCGCGAACATCGGGACGGCGGGCGAGCAACGCAGCGCCGTCGCCGATGGGGATTGGCCGCTCCAGCCGCAATGTGCTGGTGCGGGCGGCAGCCTGGGCCGGAAGCTCGCTCGGCGTCCGGCCGGTGAGAGTCGCGAGGCGGAACAGCGCGGCCTGCCGGTCCGCCTCGAGCAAGGGAATCTCCGCGCGGCGTTGATCCCGCAATGTCGCAATGCGCGCTGTGTCGAGCTCATTTGCAAGGCCGATTTGATGTCGTTTCTCGGTGAGCGCGAGCGAATGGTCGAGTAATGTCACGATCCACTGGGCGACGGTGACACGCTCGGCCAAAGAAACCGCGTCGGCATAGGCGCGAACCGTGTCCGCGACGATGGCCACACGGGCGGCATCGGCGTCGGCCTGCGCCGCGCCGACATCCCCCCTGGCCGCTTCGATCCCGCGGCGCACGCGCCCGAACAGGTCGACTTCGTAGGCAACGTTCAGGCCCACATCGACATGGACGTCCGTGCGCTTTTCGCCAGGTTCGGCGGGTCGGGAGAGATGGCCGTATTGCGCACTGCCACCAAGTCCGAGCTGAGGCTCGCGAGCGCTGCGTTCCTGGCGCAAGCCCGCGCGTGATTTTTCGAGGTGCGCGATCGCGATGCGAAGATCCGTGTTCGCGACGAGGGCGTCCTTGACGAGGCCGTCGAGGACCGGGTCCTTATAGAGGCGCCACCACATTCTGGACGGCTGCGCGCTCGACACCAAGGTCGAGCCGCGTGCCATAACGAACGGCGCCGCCGCCGACGGGGAAACGGGCTTGGCGACATAGTCGGGTCCGGTTGCGCAGGCTGCCAGTGCCAGCGCGGCGCTCGCGGAGAGAAGACGTCCGAACATGAGCTTCTCTCCCTCACTCAGCGGGGACGAGCGCCGGTTGATGGCGCGGCCGGCGTCTGGCGATGCGGTCGCCGATACCGCGGCACACGACGTAGAACGTCGGCGTGAAGATCAGGCCGAAGCCGGTCACGCCGACCATCCCGAAGAAAACCGCGGTGCCGAGCGCCTGGCGCAGCTCGGCACCGGCGCCGGTCGCGAGGAGCAGCGGGACGCTGCCAAGGATAAAAGCAAAGCTGGTCATCAGGATCGGCCGGAGCCGGTCGTGCGCGGCGCGGACTGCCGCATCGACCGTCGACATGCCCTTGGCCTCGTCCTGGCGCGCAAACTCGACGATCAGGATCGCATTCTTGGCTGCAAGCGCAATCAACACGACCAGCCCGACCTGCGTCAGCACATTATTGTCCATCCCGCGCAGGTGCACGCCGGCCATCGCGGCGAGCAGGCACATCGGCAGGATCAGGATGATCGAAAGCGGCAGGGTGAGGCTCTCGAACTGCGCGGCAAGAACGAGGAAGACGAACAGGACGGCCATGCCAAAGACGAGGCCGGACGTGCTTCCGGCCGCCTTCTGCTGATAGGCGATGCCGGTCCACTCGGTCGCGAAGCCCGAGGGCAGAGTTCCGGCGGCGAGCTGTTCCATGCTTTTGAGCGACTGCCCTGACGAGTATCCGGGCGCCGTGTCGCCATCGATCTCGACCGCCGGGAAGCCGTTGTAGCGTGACACGCGATATGGACCGGTGCGATCCTGGAACGTGGTCACCGACCCAAGCGGCACCATTGCGCCCGAGCTGGAGCGGGTGCGCAGATTCGCGATATCGGCCTCGCTCGCGCGGTACGGCGCGTCCGCCTGCGCGGTCACGCGATAGGTGCGCCCGAGCAAGTTGAAGTCGTTGATAAAGGCGGAGCCAAGATAAACCTGCAGCGCTTCGAAGATGCGCTCGGGCGGAACGCCCAGCATGTCGGCCTTGCGCCGGTCGACATCGGCGAACACCCGCGGCGTAGAGATATCGAACAGTGTATAGACCTGCTTCAGGCCGGGCGTCTGGTTGGCTTTGCCAATCAGGCCCCACGACAGTCCGGACAGTTCCTGGAAACTGTGGCCGGTGCGGTCTTCGACGATCATCCGGTAGCCACCGGCCGAGCCGATGCCCTGAATCAGCGGCGGCGGGACGATGATGAGGCGCGCTTCGTTGATGTCGGCGGTGCGCTTCTGCGCTTCGGCCATGATGCTCGCAAGCGTGACACCCAGCTTCTTGCGCTCCTCGAACGATTGCAGCGGGACGTAGGCCGCGGCGGCATTGGGCGCCAAGGTCTGGGACGCGCCGTCGAAACCTGCGAGCATGACCGAGCCCTTGACGCCAGGGATCGGCAGGATGCGCGCCGCGACCTTGCGCATTACGGCGTCGGTGCGATCGAGCGACGATCCCGGCGGGAGCTGGATGACGGTCAGGAAATAACCCTGATCCTGCGCCGGGATGAACCCGGTCGGGGTGATCGCGAACAGGCCGACGGTCGCCGCGATCAGTACGGCATAGGCCACCATCATCCGCTTGGGCATCAGCACCAGCCGATGCGTCAGCCGCGAATAGGCGCGGCTGAAGAGGTCGAACGCGTGATTGAAACGGGCACCGCCAGCGCGGAGCAATTCGACCACCCGGCCGCCTGGTTTGTCCTCGCTATGCGGCTTCAAAAGGATCGCCGCGAGCGCCGGCGATAGTGTCAGCGACACCAGGAGCGAGATCAACGTCGCCGCGGAGATGGTCACCGCGAACTGATGGTAAAAGGCGCCCGCCAGCCCATTGAGGAAGAGCGTCGGGAGGAAGACCGCGCATAGCACCAGAACGATGGCGATAAGGGCCGCGCCGACCTCGTCCATCGATGTCCGTGCCGCTTCGAGCCCGGCGAGGCCGCGCGCGAGGTTTCGCTCGACATTCTCGACCACGACGATCGCGTCGTCCACGACGATGCCGATGGCCAGCACGAGTCCGAACAGGGACAGGTTATTGAGCGAATATCCGACGGTGAGCAGGATCGCGAAGGTGCCGATCAGCGACACGGGTATCGCGATCACCGGGATGACCGCCGCCCTCCACCGCTGAAGGAAGACGATCACAACCAGCACGACCAGGGCGATCGCCTCGAGCAACGTCTCGAAAACCGCGGAAATGGACTGCGAGATGAACTCCGTCGGATTGTAGATGATGCGGTACTCGAGGCCGGGCGGAAAACTCTTCGACATGGTTTCCATCTCGGACTTCACGGCTGCGGCAGCTGCGAGCGCATTCGATCCGGGCCGCTGGAACACTCCAAGGATCACCGTCGGCTCGCCCGACAGGTATGTATTCGACGCATAGTCGGAGGCGCCGAGCTCGACCCGTGCAACGTCCGATACGCGAACCTGCCTCCCATCGGGATCGGTGCGGATGATCACCTTCGCAAACTGATCCGGATCCGACAGCCGACCCTGCGTTTCGACATTGAGCTGGAAGGCGCTTCCAGTCGCATAAGGAGGCTGGCCGAGTGTCCCGGCGGCGACCTGGACGTTCTGCGCGCGGAGCGCGTTGACGATCTCGCCGGCCGTGAGGTCGAGCGCGGCCGCCTTGTTGGGATCGATCCAGATCCGCATCGCATAATCGCGTGCGCCGAACAGGCGTGCGTCGCCGACGCCGTCGAGCCGGGCGATCCGGTCTCGGACCTGCGTCAGCGCATAATTGGAGATGTAACCGCGATCGAGCGAATGGTTGGGCGAGATCAGGTTCACGACCATCAGGAAGTCGGGCGAGGTCTTACGCGTCACGACGCCGAGCCGCTGCACCTCCTGCGGAAGGCGCGGCACGGCGATGGCGACGCGATTCTGGACCAGAACCTGAGCAGCGTTGAGGTCGGTGCCCTGCTTGAAGGTCACGGTGATGGTGAGATTGCCGTCGCCGGTCGACTGCGACGACATGTAGATCATGTTGTCGACGCCGTTGATTTCCTGCTCGATGGGCGCCGCGACGGTCGAGGCGACCGTCTCGGCGTCCGCGCCCGGATAGGTCGCGTTCACCGTCACGGTCGGCGGGACGATGTCGGGATATTGCGAGACCGGCAACCCGAAATAGGAGATCGCCCCCATCACGGTCACGAGGATGGCGATGACCGCCGCGAAGATCGGTCGGGTGATGAAGAACCGCGACAAGCGCATAGATTTTCTCCGCGCCCGGGGGCGCCGTTTCAAATGAAAACGCGACCTCAGCGGCCGGCGAAGGTCGCCTCGCCGCTGAGGGGTACGCCCACGGTCTCGGGATTTGCGGTAATCGCCTGCGGAGCGATCCTACCGGGGCGCACCTGCACCTTAGTGCCGGGCATCGCCATCTGTGTCCCGCTGATGATTACGCGGTCGCCGGTTGTCAGGCCGGAGCGCACGACGCGCAGGCCGTCTATAAGCGGTCCGAGCGTGACCGGCCGCGGCGCGACGCTGCCGTCCTTCTCGACGACAAGCACGATCTTGCGAGCCTGGTCCGTCTGCACCGCGGCATCGGGCACGAGCAGCGCGGGCGCGGCTCCGCCCGTCGACAGGCGCATGTTGCCGAACATTCCCGGCGTCAGGAACTGGTTCGAGTTGGCAACCACGGCACGAAGGCGGATCGTGCCGGATCGGTTGTCGAGGCCATTGTCCGCGAAGTCGAGCTTGCCGTGCCAGCGGTAATCGGCCTCGTCCTGGAGCCTGATCTCGACGTCTGATGGAGCAGCCCCCGTCTCACGTGCTCGGTGCGCTTTGAGGAACAGCGCTTCGGACGCGTCGAAGTTGAAATAGATCGGGTCGAGTGCGTTGATGGTCGTCAGCAGCGTTCCCTCCGCGCCGCTGCCGCCGCCCTGCACAAGATTGCCCGGGTCGATGCGGCGATCGGAAATTCGGCCGGTGATCGGCGCGCGCACTTGCGTAAAGCTGACGTCAAGCGCGCGCGACTGGACACGAGCGTCCGCCGCCGCGAGAGCAGCCTGCGCCGCCTGGACCCGCGCCCGCAGCCGATCGACATCGCTCTGCGACACGGCCAGGCCCTGTAGTCGGACCGCACGGCCCAGATCGGTTTGCGCAATCGCAAGGTCGCTACGTGCCCCCTGAGCCGCGGCCTCGGCTTCCCTCAGGGAGGCAACGAATGGCCGCGGGTCGATCGTGAAGAGAAGCTGCCCTTGGTGAACCACCGCGCCGTCAGTGAAATGGACACCGACGATTGCGCCCGAGACGCGTGGCCGGACCTCGACGCTCTTGCTCGCCTCGAAGCGTCCCGAATAATCATCCCATTCGGAGACTTGGCGCACCAGCGGATTGGCCACGGTCACCGTCGCCGGCGGCGGCGCTGCCGCGACTGGCGCGCTGCGCAGCTCGAGCATCGCAGCGCCGGCGAGCAGCGCCAGCGGCAGCGCTAACAGAGAGACCTTCTGCGGGCGCGAAAGGGAGCGCGCGACGCTCCTGGCCGATGAGTGCTTTCCGAGCTCTTCCTCGGCGGAAACCTTACCGACCATGTTCACCGAGCAGTCCTCCGGCGGTGAGACGTTCGGGCTTGGCCGATGCTGGTCTGGATCAGTTCATAGTGATCGCTTGAAAAGCCGGCCTTCAGGAATGCGGCGACCTCTGACTTCGGGACATTCCACCGATGATGCCAGGCCAAAACCGCCAAACGCCGCAGCGCTTCGAGACGCTCGTTGGCGAGCCGGTTCGGTTTCTTGAACCCGAAGAACTTGGCGATCGCCGCGACATAGCGGCTCGTCTCGCGGACACTCGACAGGCCGTCGCTCTCCGCCATGGCGACAATCGACCATTCGAGCGCGGACAAGCGGGCGGGAGGCGGCGCGGTCCCGACGATCACCGCAGGCGCGAATGGGACGCGGTGGCGCTGCAGTTGCGGCAGTTGAAGGGGGAGGCTTGCCATCATTGATCTCCTCTTTGGCGAGCGCAGCCCGCCTGCCCGCGCAAACCAGTGCGCGGGCGTCGACAGTGTTGTTCGGGCGTGACAGTCCGCACGCTGCGACGTGAAGGTCGCGCGCCAAATGCCACCCCAAAGATCGGTGAACGGGGGCCCGAGCCTTACGGCGCGGATGGATGCCCGGAGGTGCGACAGTTACGCATCGCGCTTTCCTCGACGGCCTGATGCCGTTCTTCTATACTGACCGGTATATAAAACGAATCTCGCGGGGTCAAGACTTCAGTACCGCTCGGTACGAAATTTTTTTACGCTATTTGCCAGGCCACATCGCGAGGCTGGTCTCCACCAGCGCTTCGAGCTGGGCCTTGGTGGCGCCGCTTCCCGCCTGGATCGCCATGCCCTGCAGGATCGCGCCGAGATATGCGCAGAGACCCTCGACATCGGTGGTGGTTGGAAGGTCGCCCTCGTCCTTGGCCTGCTGCATCCGATCGCACAGCGCGCGCTGCGAGGACTGACGCCGTTCCATCAGATCTGCGCGAATCGATTGTGCCTCCGGCCCGCAGCTCACCGAACCGATGACCCGCATGCAGCCACGAGGCTCGCAATCGCTGGTCTGCATTTCAAGCGCGCCGCGAAGCAGCCGCTCGGCAACTTCGCGCGATGTCGGAGCCTTGAGTGCTTCACCGACGTAAGCGAGCTTCTCGCGCTCATATAAATCGAGCGCCTTGCGAAACAGCGCTTCCTTGTTGCCGAACGCGGCATAAAGGCTCGGGCGCGTGATCCCCATGGCTTCGGTAAGATCGGTCAGCGACGCGCCTTCATAGCCCTTGCTCCAGAATACGCGCAGCGCCGCGGCGAGTGCGTCATCGACGTCGAATTCCCTCGGCCGCCCCTTGCAAGCACGTTGAACGACACATTCCATAACGATCGGTACATAAGTACGAAGTCTCCGACTGTCCAGTTGGATCGCGTAGGCGAGCAAGGGTTGGCGCAGTGGCCGCAGGCCTAAGCTCAAATTGGGGGCAGGTCCTGCCCCGGACGGTCGAAGCGCACGACCGTCTCATTTTGGCCGCTAGCGGACGGTCTGCTTAGGACTGCTTTCGACGGAAAGCGGATTTCGCATGTCTAGAAGTGTGGACGCTCATCGTGTGAGCTGAGCCAGCCTTCACTCTACAATGAGCGCTTACGTAACCGTAGGTCGCTTTTCGCAATCGTGGGTCGAGGGCTGGCTGTTCGATCCGAACTAAAGTCCGCAAGGCTTCGGTTCTGGCTATTCGGCCGCCGCTTCGACGATGCCGAGCCTGTGCTTGGCGGACGACAGCATCTCGACGAACCGCGGATGCTCGCGGATCGGATCCATATCGGGATCGATCTCTGCGTGCCGTATCTGTCCCGGGCTGTCGATCCGCTCAAAATAGGGCGAAAGCAGTTCGAGCGCGCCTTCCAGGTCGGAATTGCGGAATGTCAGGCTGCACGCGACATTGTACCTCACCATGAGATTTTCGGGGTCGAGTAGAAGAGCGCGCTGCAGCCAGTCCTTGGCCCTGTCGAGCTCCCCGATCATGATCAGCGAACTGGCCCCGGCAGCCAAGGCGGCTCCGTTGGTCGGGTCCTTCGACAAGGCCACTTCGGAGCGCCCGAGCGTTCGACGTGCGGCGTCCAGCGCCGCTGGTTCGTTGCCTTCGCCGAGGTAGCAAGTCTGCAGCATCAGGCAGCTGTGGAAGTCGGTATCCATCAACTGCGATGCCTTCTCGAAATAGCGAATTGCGTCGCCCATCCGGTCGCGGCGGAACATCAGCCGCGCGCTTTCGCGGTTCACCTCCCACGAGTCCGGCCCCAGCCTTAGCGCCTGTGCGAGCTCCTGGTCCGCCTCCTCGTGGCGCGCTTCTTCCTCGAGGAATCTGACCCTGACGCAGTGGGGCTCGGCGAGCCGCGGATTGATCTCCAAAGCGCGTTCTGCGGCGGGGCGTGGATCGTCAGGCTTTCCGTGCCAGAAACGCAGCTCCGCCTGGGCCAGCGCCAACAATGCCCACGCTTCGGCATAACCCGGATCGAAGGAAGTTGCCTGCGTGCAGATGCGAACGATCGCTTCGTCGCGCCGACTATTGCCCCAGCTTCCCCAGATCCACTGCTGCCGGCCCATGAGGTAGAGATTGTACGCTGCCGCATCTTCGGTTCCGCGCTTCTCGATTGCCTCCTCTTCGTCGGGCATGAGCCTGAGCTTCAGCGCTCGCACGATCTCCTTCGAGATTTCATCCTGGATTTCGAAGATGTCGGTGAGATCGCGATCATAACGTTCCGCCCACAAGTGTTTGCCCGTCGACCCGTTGATCAGCTGCGCGTTGATTCGCACCCGGCTTCCCGCCTTGCGGACGCTGCCCTCCAGCACGTGACTGACGTTCAGCTGCCTGGCGACTTCCTGCACATCCGGATGTTTGCCCTTGAAGCTGAAAGCCGTGTTACGCGCGACGACTTCGAGCGCGGAGATCTTGGACAGGTCGGTAGTGATGTCCTCGCTGATCCCGTCGCTGAAATATTCCTGTTCAGGATCGCCGCTCATGTTAACGAACGGAAGGACACAGATCGATTTCGCGGGTTTCGGGGCGGATGGGGTCGCTTTTTGGGCAGTCGCCTCTGATTTCGACCCACCCGTCTTCTCGATCGTGCGAAGCAAGGTTTCGAATTGCTGCGGTTCGCCTGTTCCGGCCCAGTGGCCGAGGTCGATCGATTGATACTGTCGAAATCCAAGGGGCGGCCGGACTCCTTTGAAGACAATGGGCACAAGGCGAGAGGAATCGCGTCCTTCCGCCGCCTCATCCTGGACCCAGGCCGAGTTAACGGACGTCTCGGTCCACAGCACGACGATCGCATCGGCATCTTGAAGCGCCTTGTCGATCTCACTGGCAAAGCGCGTGCCGCCTTGGATCTCGCGGTCCCACCACACGTCATGCCCCGCCTGCGCGATTAGGCCCGCCAGTTGTTTGGCAAGTTCGGCATCGTCACGTGCGTAACTGAGAAAGACGCGGGCCATCGACCCTCCTGTCGGGTAGCGCACATTGCGGCGTTGCGCCCAGATGGCAAGAGCGCGTTTACCCGTCCTCTTTTTTCAGGCTGTTAACAGCCTCTTCACGCTGCCCAAGCATGCGCAAGGGTTCAAAGGCCGACACCTCTGCAATGGGTCGAAACGGACGTAAGCGGCTGCCTGAACGAAGGGCGCTTTGAGGGTGATCGCATTCAGCGAGCGGACGCCAACCTAAATGCGAACTGGCGCGCAAAGCGGCGAAAACCAGGCCAGGCACTCGGCAAGGTTTCCTGGGAGGATATTCCAAACGAGGAGCTCGCAATTGCACCGCGTTCGAAGCGCGGCCGGCTTCGCCGGCTCTGCGGGGCGCCGGCGTCCGCTACGCAGAGGTTTTAGCAATTATATACGCCGGCGGCGCAGCGCCGTGTCGTACGACGGGCGACGCCAGCAACGCTCACCGGCGTAAGAGGACGCCCCACTCGGGCTTGCGCCGAACTGACGATGTCGACGGATTCAGCGCCGAAGGTCCCTAGAACGGCCTCCGGGTCGGCAACGCCAACAAGTCCGGCAAACAGTGCGACCTTCAGCGTCCCCGAGACGGTCATTTTTGCTCTCCAATCCTGAAATTCTCTGGCAGGTCGCTGGTTTCCTTGAGGCCCTCGAGATCGTTGGCATCGAGCTTCTTGGCGCCCGCGGGGGGCGTGAAGGTGAAGTCCGACGCAGCGGGGCTGCCGCCCGCTTTCCAGTCACGGATTTCCATCGTGAATTGCGGCGCCTGGTCGACGTCCTTGCTCGTGATCACGTAGCGGCACGGGTAGGGATGTTCGCCTTGGGCGATCCAGATCTGCCAATCAGTGTCCTTGGCGCGGAAGGCGAGGTGGTCGCATTCCTGGCCGTTGATCACGCCGCTGCCGAGATCCTTGATATCGGTGACGTCGGCCATCAGCGTGTCGTAGACGTTCGATTGCAGCAAATCGGCGCCGGGCAGCTGCCGGTGGAACTTGTCGCGCAACTGGTCGATCAAATTGTCGATCGTGCCGGGTGCTTCCGCTTGGACATAGGCGTTCTGGCCTTTGCCTAGAAGCGAGACCGTCTTCCCGTCAAAGACCATCTCCGTGTCCGAGAAGCCCGACTTGCGGGTGGTGTGGATCTTGTCTGGCCGGTTGAGCTCGACGGTCCCCGAAGTCGCGAGCTGCAGCTTCTGATGGTCCTTGCTGACGACCTCGAAGGTCGAGTCAAAGGCCATTGATATGGTCTTTTGCGCCGCAAGATAATCAGACATCGCCTTGAGCAATGCTTTGGCATTCTGCGCGCTCTTGTCTTGCGTATTCGCGTCCTGCTGGGGCCCCGGTGGCCCACCTGCAGTTTGTTCGGACACATTTTGCTCAGGCGCTTTCTGCTCACCTGCCTTTGAACACGACGACAGGCCAGGACCAATGATCAAGGCCACTACCGCGGCAGAAAGCAGCGATCTGCAGATCTGTCTCTTCATTGGGAGATTCTTTCTACCAGCTTCAGGAAATCTCTGACCTCGATGCACGCTCGAAAAAGCGAGCAGCAGCATCGACTCGGCTGGCAGGTTAACTGCAGTGGCGTGCCGCACTATCAGGTGAAATACCCCCGCTCGGCACCACTGAAGATCCTGGTGCAGGATGGGGATCGACGATGTTGCGTGCGATTCACGCAAGCACTCCAGCATTACCCCGATTTTACCAAGGAACTCAGGAGCCTACTCGCGCCTCATGAATCGGAGGCCCTCATGAAACATGCGCTTGGTACCCTTTTGGTGATCGCCGGCGCGATCGCCATCCCCGCGGCGGCACAGCAGCCGCTTGATGCCGATTGCTCGGCTGCGGCGACGCAGGCGACAGGCTATACTCCGGGAGCTGACAGTGGCCCCGACGGCAGCAGGGTTGGTGGCGCGGTGAAAGGCGCGGCGGCAGGAGCAGCTGTCGGTGCAGTGCAGGGCAACCAGTACGACAATGCTTCCGGGCGCGCGAAGGATGCGAACCAGGAAAATAAGGCCAAGAGCGGCGCAGCGGCCGGCATGGCTGTCGCCGGATCACGCAACCGGCAGGATCGCCGGGAAGGCAGGCAAGACCAGGACGCGTGGCAGAAGAGCTACGACAGCTGCGTCGCGCAGAAGGGCTAGGCTACTCGGAAGAGCGCGCCCCCTCCTCTTGGGGCGCGTGCGCGTTTCCTAACAAACGACGCGCACCCGGTACCTTGTTCGACCGTTTGATCCCACTGGCGTTAACTGGGGCGAGCTTGCCTTCTTCGCCTGGTCAGAAAGCTGACAGGATGCCGGAGCGCCAGCCGTCCACGCCACCTGTCGACGCAAGAGCGCATGTTGCCACTATTCCTGGGTATCGCATTTCGAGCAGTTGCGGCCGGTGAACGGCTTATCTCTTGAACATTCAAACGTTTGCTTGGGCCAGTCCGGGCACTTCGGATTCCAGTGCCAGACACCAGAGCCAACGGCTCGCCGGTAGTCGATTAACGCACCCATCCCGCTGCTGCCCTCAGAGGCGACTCGGCCGTTTGAGGGTGCCCCCAGAACTGGAGTGAGTCCAGAAGGTCAAAGCGGCCTAGCCTCAGGGGACTAAAGCTAGGCCGCTTCGTTGGGCCGTGGGCAAATGGCCCGTCGCTACAATATCAAAAGCTTAATGCTCGAGTATTGTGGAAAATACGGAAAGAACGGGCGGTCGTACGCGCGACATAGAAAAGGCTCTTCCCGGAACCCACCGCCCTTCGCAGCAGGAGCTGCCGATGAGCTTTTCGTCAGTGTTTGTTGCGCAGTGGTGACCAAAACCGCCTCAATCCTTGCTCTTGGGCTGCGCGAACGATTAGATTGCTCGGTCGGCCATGCTCACTGCCACGGGAGTACTCTCCCCAAGAGATCGATTACGGACCGAGATTCAGCCAACACAAGCGAAGATGTTTCGCCCACGGTCCTCGCAGAAGACCACCTGTCAGGAATGCGACACAAGGTGTCGTGATCCAATGAATATAGAGGCGGCCACCGCGTACGCAGGTCGGCGTGGACAACTGCCTCGTCGAAATCGCCCAGCATTTCGAGGCTCTTTCGGTAACCCTGACCGACCTGAGGGACATGCACGCCGACCATCCCGACCTCGTGATGCGCATCGACATAGCGCGGCACCGCGCGCTGCGAGGCGCAGAGCTAGCCAGAGCCCGGATCGCGAGGCTGGCCGGGTAAGAAGTTTGGTGTGTAGTAGTCCGAACCGACATTCGCTCTTTCCGCTCGTTTCCACCACCCTTACCGCCATGAGACATTGAGCTCGTTGATGCCACGCACCCCAGCGCGTAGCGCGGTCGTGTGAAACCAAAGCTGCTCACCACGATGCGGGATTATTCCGCGCGCATGTTCCTACGCGACGCGATCGCCGGGACGACAGTCGCGCTTGTGGCTCTTCCGTTAAGCATCGCAATCGCCATCGCTTCCGGAGCCGACCCGAAAGCGGGGCTCGTTACGGCCATCCTCGGCGGGTTCCTCATCTCGCTGCTCGGCGGCAGCAGGGTCCAAATAGGAGGTCCGACCGGCGCCTTCATTGTTGTCGTCTACGGTGTAATCGCGAAGTACGGTTTCGACGGCTTGCTCCTTGCGACGTTGATAGCAGGAGTGATCCTCGTAATCGGCGGGCTTGTTCGCGCGGGCCGCTTCATCGCCTTGGTTCCCGAACCCGTGATTGAGGGATTCACCGTCGGTATCGCGCTCATCATTGCGGTTAGCCAGCTCAAGGACTTGCTCGGCCTGTCTGCCGCCAGGGTGCCTGCCAATTTGATCGACGCCTTGCCTGCGCTCTGGGGTGCCCGCGGCGCGATCAATTCGACAGCGCTCGCTCTCGGCGTCTTTTCCATTGCGGGAATTGCACTGCTGCGCCGCCTCGCGCCTTCGATTCCCGGATCGCTGCTGGTCATTGCGGCGGCCTCGAGCCTAGTCGCGGCGCTCGCGCTGCCGGTCGACACGATTCAATCACGCTTCGGTGCCCTTCCGGCGGGGTTACCAAGGCCGTCGTTTCCGCATGTCAGCGTTGCACGCATCAGCGAGCTGCTGCCTTCCGCCTTCGTCATCGCCTTTCTTGCCGGCGTCGAGTCGCTCCTTTCCGCCATCGTCGCCGACCGCATGATCGAAGGCCGGCATCGCTCCAACGCCGAGCTGCTCGCGCAGGGAGCCGCCAACATCGCCTCGCCGCTGTTCGGCGGCTTGCCCGCAACCGGTGCCATTGCGCGGACCGCCACCAACGTGCGCGCCGGCGGCAGAACGCCAGTGGCAGGCCTTTTCCACGCGCTCCTCATCCTGTTGATCACTCTTGGAGCCGGATCGCTCGCCGGTTACCTGGCGATGCCGGCGCTCGCCGCGCTGCTGATCGTCACAGCCTGGATCATGAGCGAACCCGGACGGTGGCGCGAGCGGCTGAACCTGCGAGTGGGCGATCGCACGTTGCTGTTCCTGACGATGGTGCTGACCCTGGTGACCGATCTGACGATCGCGATTGCCGTGGGAACTGTTGCTGGATTGGCAATGCGTCTGATGCGCAGGGACATCGAGCC
>JBJMUN010000070.1:0-25176 GCA_045811185.1 Sphingomicrobium sp. | reverse complement strand
CACACCGGCTGCCTGATCCAGGAGATCAACCAGGCCCGGCGGGAGAACGGCGAGTCCGAGGACAATTCGCCGCCCCAATAAGCACTGCGGAACCGCGGTAGCGGCTTCCCGCGTTGTGGCGGCGTGACTCAGCATGTCGCGAAGGAAAGCAAGTTTCAGTGGATGGCGCGCCTTGGCTTCGTCACCCGCGGTCTCCTGTACATCGTCATCGCCTGGCTCGTGATCCGGACCGGGCGCACGGAGGACCTGACCGGAGCGATGGAGTATCTCGGCCGCGGCGTGGGCCGCAGCCTGATGATCTTCGTCGTTGCAGGAATGGCGGGCTACGGCTTGTGGCGGGTCAGCGACGCGACGTTCGGGATGGACAGCGGACGGCATCATCCCAAGGCCTGGCGACGCCGCATTGCCGCCGGCACGAGCGGCGTGATCTACCTGTTCCTGGCATATAAGGCGCTAAGGGTCATGCTCGGGGAGCGAGGGCATGTCGGCGACGTGCAGCAGCATGCCGCGACGGCGCTTCACATGCCGGCCGGCGACCTTGCGCTGGGCATCGCCGCTGCCGTCCTGGCCGGGGCAGGCATCGTCCAGCTATGGAAAGCGGCAAGCTGCTCCTTCCTCCGTCACCTTGGCGAAGCCGCGCGCGAACCGGTTGCCAAATGGATCGGCCGCATCGGCTATGCCGCGCGCGGGGTGATCTTCATGACGGTGGCCTGGCTGCTCGCGCGGTCGGCGTTCGACAATAGCGCGGCCGAAGCCGGGGGGCTCGAACAGGCGCTGGACGCGCTACGCGGTCCGCTTCAGTTCCCGGTGGCCGCTGGCCTGGCGCTGTTCGGGGCCTATTCGATCCTCGAAGCGCGCTTCCGTTCGATTCACCGGCCGCCGACCGAGCACATCAAGCGCAAGGTGCAGGAGGCCGTGCCCGGCTAGGGGACGACCGGCAGGAGCACCGCGCTGGCCGTCGAGCCGCCGCGGTAGACGCTCTGCGTGGCTTTCCGGTAGTTGGCAGCCTTGGCGTAGAAGATGTTCGGAACGAACGTCTGCGGGTTGCGGTCGTAGACGGGGAACAGGCTCGACTGCACCTGGACCATGATCCGGTGACCGGGCAGGACTACATGGTCGACGTTCGGGAGGTTCCAGCGATAATGCTCGACCTTGCCCGCGCGCAGTGCCCGCGGCTTGGCGAAGCTGTCGACATAGCGGCCGCGGAAGATCTCGATGCCGATCGGCAGCTCATATCCCGCCATGCTGGGCTTCGAGCCCTGGCTGGCATCTTCCGGCGTGTCGTTCGGATAGACGTCGATCAGCTTCACGACCCAGTCGCTGTCGGTGCCCGAGGTCGCAGCGAACAGGTCGACCTGCGGCGGCCCCATGATGTGCACGGCCTTGGTCAGCGGCTGCGTCGAATAGCTGATCACGTCGGTGCGGTTGGTGACGAAGCGCTGATCCCCAACCAGCCACGTTTTCCACTGAGCGCCGGTGATCGGGCGCGGCAGGTAGGGAACAGGCTTGGCAGGATCCGAGACATAATCGTCATGTCCTGCGGAGGCAGGACGGTCGAGCGCTGCGCTGCCCCCCGCTGACAGGTACAGCGGCGTCGGCGTGCCCATGGGCCAGCGCGGGCTTTCCTCCCACCGGTTCACGCCCGTCGCGTAGGTCAGCACATTCGGCGTGCGCGGGTCGGGCGCACCCTTCAAATAATGATCGAAGAAGGGCTTCACATAATTCGCGCGCCACTCCTCCGCCGTATCGCCGGTGAAGGTCAGCGCGCCGAGTTCATAGCCATAGTGATTGGCGCCTGAATGCCGCCATGGGCCGATGACCAGGTGCAGCAGCCCGCTGCCCTCATATTTGTTCTTCAGCGCGCGATAGACCGCGGGAGCGCCGTAGCTGTCCTCCTGATCCCATTGGCCCACCTCAAGCATCGTCGGGACGGTGAGGGGGTGCGCGGCCATCCACTTGTCGACCGCCTGCCCGGACCAGAACTCCGTGTAGGCGGGGTTTTGGAACAGCTTCTGGACGAACGGATAATGTTCGATGTTCAGCCGGCGTGCGTAATCGCCCATCGAGCCCGCTTCGAGATAGTGCGTGTAGTCGTCGCCCGTGCCGAGCGCGAGGCTGTCGCCTTCCGCCTTGCCGGTGCTCTGCGCGACCGCGAAGTCGAGGCTGCTCGTGCGGAAGGCGCCGTTGTGGAACCAGTCGTCACCCATCCATCCATCGACCATGGGGCTTTGCGGAACCGCGGCCTTCAGCGCCGGATGCGGATTGATCTCGGACGCGAGCGTCAGGAATCCGAGGTAGGAGGAACCGATCGTGCCGACCTTGCCGTTCGCCTCGGGCACATTCTTCACCAGCCAGTCAATCGTGTCGTAAGCGTCGGTGCTCTCGTCGATTCCGGTGTGGTTCAGCGGCCCGACGATCGGCCGGTTCATCACGAACTCGCCTTCGGAATTATGGAGGCCCCGGATGTCCTGGTAGACGCGGATGTAATTGTCGTCGACGAAGTCCCAGTCCATCACGGGAAGGATGTCGTGGATGCGCTGGCTCGGCACACGATTGGTCGAGCCCTTCGCATCATAGGGGGTGCGCGACAGCAGGATGGGCGCATTCGCCGTCCCCTTGCGCATGATGATGACCGTGTAGAGCTTCGTGCCGTCGCGCATCGGCACCATCGCCACACGCTTGATGTAGTCCGCCTCGGGAAGGACCGGATCGTACTTGGCGACGACGTCCGGGGTCATCGGAGTCACCGTCGCCGGCGGCGCGGCGGCGATGGCGAGGAGCGGGAGGAGCGAGGCGGTGAGGCGGAGCGCGAAGTTGGTCATGTGCTCGGCTCTAGAGGCGGTCGTTTCACGCGACAAGCAGCCGGGGTTAGCGCGGTTCCAGGCCTGCCTCGTTCAGCCAGCCGCGGCTCGTCGCGACGCGAAAGATCCCGTTGACGAGCGGATTGGACCAACCGGTGTTCGTCGCAAAGTCGCGTCTTAGCGTCTCGTGATGAAGCGCATGGGCTTCCGGAGTCATCAGGAGACCTGTGCGCCGCATTGCGCGGACGATCCACGGATTGTCGGGACGGTGCAGGGTCCCGTGAAAATATTGGGCAAGCGTGCCGCCGATGATCAGCGCGACCGTGCCGGCAATCAGCCAACCCGGAACTGCGACCAGGAGACAAAGGACGTTGAGCAGGAGCGAGGCCGGCAGCGCGACGAAGATGATCGTCGAGCCGATCTGCACCAGGAAGGGCCGGCGGCCCAGCGCTTCGGGCCGCGGATGATGGTTCTTGAAATCGTAGACCAGCCGCTCAAACGGCGAGACTCGCGGCAAGACGCGGTCGCGCAGCGCGAGATACTCGCCGCTCTCGCGAGAACCGGTGTAATGGAACATCCGGTCGAGCCCTACTCCCGGCGTGCAGGGCCGATAGTCCATGTACATGTGGGTCAGGCCCGACAGCAGGTCCGCAACATACCAGCCCGCCAGAACAGCAGGAATCCAGAGCCAGTCCGGCGCAGCCGCGAACCATAGGTTCAACCCCAGCGACAGGGCAAACAGCGCGGTCACCGGCCAGGGCGCGGCCTTCATCATCGGGCGAAACGGCCTGCAGATCGAAACATTGCCTACAATTGCCGCATCCTGGCGCCAGCCGCAACGCAGTCTGTGCTCGGACGTTCAGGCGCGGTGGCGGATGTCATCACCGAAGGGCTGCGTCATGCGCTCGAGGCCGAGCGGCGGATCGAGCCGGGTGGCAATCTGCGCGCATCGTGGGAGGCGCTGCTCAAGGATGCGCGCCAATGCACGCGCTGCGACCTGTACAAGCATGCGACCCAGACCGTGTTCGGCGAAGGACCGCTCGACGCGGCGATCATGTTCGTCGGGGAGCAGCCGGGCGACCAGGAGGACATCGCCGGACGCCCGTTCGTCGGGCCGGCCGGACAGCTGTTCGATGCCGCCCTTGAGAAAGCGGGAATCGACCGCTCCACGGTTTACGTCACCAATGCCGTCAAGCACTTCAAGTTCGTGCTCCGCGGCAAGCGCCGCATCCACAACAAGCCCGACGCAGGCGAGATCGAGGCCTGCCGCTGGTGGATCGGCCACGAGCGCGAGCTGATCCGCCCGCCGGTTACGGTGGCGCTCGGCGCCACGGCCGCGCGGTCGCTGTTCGAGAGGAGCGTGACCATCGGCCGCGTGCGCGGCGAGGCTCAAACCCTGCCGGACGGAAGCGAATGCTGGGTGACGGTCCACCCAAGCTACCTGCTGCGCATGCCGGATCCGGAGCGGAAGCGGGAGGAGCGGGCGTTGTTCGTCCGGGACCTTAAGCGGATCAGAACGCGCGCAGCGCAGCTGACGCGCTAAGCCAGGAAATTCCCACTGTTGTTGTTGCAAATGCGAACGCTTCGCATTAGCGCATGCGACAAGACAACAACAAGGGAAACACCGCATGAAGATCCGCGCCGGCGCGCTCGCCGCCATCATCGCCCTTTGCGCGCTGACGACGCCCGCTTACGCCGACGAAAATTACTTCGGCTATTCTTACGGTGCGGAAACGCTGCCCAAGGGCAGGAGCGAAGCGTATCTGTGGGCGACCGACCGCCGGGGCAAGGACGAAGGGCACTACGACGCCCAGGACTACAAGCTGGAAATCGAGCACGGTTTCACCGACCGCTTCCAGGCTTCGGGCTACGTCAATTTCGAGAGCCACCACATTCGCGGTCTCGAACCCGAGTTCGAAGACGTCGACCGCGACTTCGGCTTCAAGGGCCTCCAGGCATCCTTCAAATATGCGGTTCTCAGCCCCTACAAGGACGGCGTGGGCCTGGCCTTTTACGTGGAGCCCGGTTGGTCGCGCATCCACAACGTCTCGGGCGAGCGGGTCACCGAATATGAACTGGAGCTCAAGGCCATCCTCCAGAAGAACTTCATGGACGACCGCCTGATCTGGGCGACGAACCTCACTTTCGAGCCCGAGTGGGAGCACGAGAAGGAGGTCGACCCAATCACCGGGGATCTCGAGAAGGAATGGGAGAAGGAGCTCGCCGTCGAAGTCACGACCGGCCTTTCCTATCGCGTCGCCGCGAACTGGTA
Organism: Sphingomicrobium sp.; assembly: GCA_045811185.1. Taxonomy (GTDB): domain Bacteria; phylum Pseudomonadota; class Alphaproteobacteria; order Sphingomonadales; family Sphingomonadaceae; genus Sphingomicrobium. The sequence continues at coordinate 20,103 of JBJMUN010000070.1, read as the reverse complement.
CCTTGGTATCGAGGGCCGCTACCATAGCGAATATCCGGACTGGACCGACGGCCTGCACCGTGAGCATTACGCTCTCTTCGCCGGACCCACGATCCATTATGGCGGAAAGCGATGGTGGTTCACCGCGACCTTCCTTCCGCAGATTTACGGTTCGCCGAACGGACCTGGCTCAAGTCTCCATCTCGACGAGCACGAGAAGCGCGAGTTCAGGCTGAAGATCGGCTACAATTTCTAGGAGACGGTGATGGCTGCGAGTTGGTACAAAATCCTTCCCGCAGGGGTGGCCATGATCGCTCCGGCTCCGGCCGCCGCGACGGTCTATCTGTCGATCCCGGCGGCGCAGCAGGCGCTCTTCCCTGGTGCCCGGCTCGTCGAGCATCCTTTGGCGCTCACCGATGCCCAGCGCCGTGCGATCGCTCGCGCCGCCGGGGTTCCAGGCTACGACAAGGTGCAGCGGGTATGGGAGGCGCGATCCGGTGATCGCAGGGTCGGCTGGTTCATGGTCGACCGAGTGATCGGCAAGCATGAATTCATCACTTACGCACTGGCGCTTGGAGTGGACGGGACGGTGCGCGGGGTCGAGATCCTCGATTATCGCGAAACCTATGGCGGCGAGATCCGCAATCGTAACTGGCGCCGGCAATTTGTGGGGAAGGGGCCGGGCTCGGCGTTGCGGCTCGACCGGGACATCAAGAACATTTCCGGAGCGACCCTTTCGTCTCGCCACGTGACGGACGGGGTGCGCCGCCTGCTTGTCACCTTTCAGATGCTGCTCGCGCACGCCTGACATGATGCACCGCAGCAGGCCATTGCTCGGGACTTACGTCGAAATAACCGCCGACAGCGCGGAGATCATCGCGGCGGGCTTTTCCGCCGTTGAGCGGATCCACTCGCTGATGAGTGCGCACGACCCGGACAGCGAACTCGGCCGGCTCAATCGCATCGGGCATCGAGAGCCCGTCGAAGTGAGTCCCGAAACCGTTGCGGTGCTGGAGCGCGCCGTCCACTGGTGGCGGCTGAGTTGCGGGACGTTTGACGTGGCTGCGGCCGGAACGCGGTCGCTAATGGACGGACGAATTCCGCACCATCTCGGTCAGCCGCATCCGGCGGCGAAGGACTCGAGCGTCTTGCTCGTCGCAGGGCGGACGGTTCGGCTGACTGCGCCGGCGTGCCTCGACCTCGGCGGCATCGCCAAGGGATATGCGGTCGACGAGGCGGTTCGGGCGATGCGGCGCTGTGGCGCCGTTCGGGGCCTCGTGAATGCAGGCGGCGACCTGCTCGGCTTTGGCCCCGAGCCCTGGACCATCTCCGTCGTTGACTCGCGGACCCGGCGGCCGCTGGTCGAAGTATCCCTGCGCGACGAAGCGCTCGCGACCAGCGCATGCATCGACGGATCCACGGCGCACCTTCCGCGCGGCACGCTGTGGTCATCAGTCACCGTGCGTGCGCCGAGCGCCTGCGATGCGGATGCGCTGACTAAGATCGTCTGGGCTGGAGATGGCGACGCCGGAGATCTGCTCCGCCGTGCCGGCGCACGCGCATTCGGCATCCGGGTCGACGGCCGCGTCGAGGAGGTCGGCGAGCCGGCACTTGCCGCATGAGCGCGCGCCGTCCCACCTATTTGCCGCGCTGGCAGGAGCGCGCTGTCTATTGGAGTTTCGGTCTCCTTTTCGCGACCGGCGTCGCCTGGCTGGTGTTCGATCGGTGGGTTCGCGTGGCCGGCGAATTTGGCCCTGAGCACCACTCCGCGCAGCACAGCTTGCTCATCGTCCACGCGATCGGCGCCTACGCATTCCTCCTCGTCGTCGGCGCGATGATCCCGGTGCATATCCCGCTCGGCTGGCACCAGCGCCGCAACCGGATCAGCGGAGTTGCTCTCATCGGCTTATTGGCGCTGCTCAGCCTGACCGCCATGGGGCTCTATTACGTCGGCGAAGATGCGCTGCGCGCCGCGGCGAGCCTCGTTCACTGGTTCGTCGGGGTCGTTGCCGTGCCGGCCCTTCTGATCCACGTCAGCCGCAATCGCACCCGCCGCTAATCGGCGGCGCCGCTCCCTTTACCGAATGCGCTCGAGGCGCAGAGCCGCGGCGGGGTCGCGCGGTATCAGCCGCATCGCCTTTTCCAGGCCCGCGCGGGTGGGGAAGCGGCACGCCGGCTGCGTGCCCGCTTCAATCGCCGCACCACTCTTGCGTGCGATTTCGGCCTCGTCGCCGCGACATTCCGGAGCGTACATCATGAATACGCCGCCAGGCTCCCGCACCGCGAGCAGATAGAGTTGGTTGTCCTCATCGGGCCGGGCATCTTCGATTTGGACCCAGGCCACGAAACTGTCCCGGTCCAGAGGAGCGAATCCGTAGACCTCCCGCTTCTCGCCCGTGTCGAACTGCGTCAGGCCATTGGGCAGCAGCGATACGCGATAGATGCGCTTGGGCATTTCAGGTGCGGTGGCTTGGTACACAGCTGGCGGAATGGCCGCCCGAGCGTCCGAAGGGGCAAACAGGCTCCGTCCGATCCAGCAGCTCGTCAGCACGAGAGAGGCAAAAATGATGAGGAGGACGCGCATCATGGGCAGCACTCTCCATCCTACTCGGCGGCGAGTAATGTCTCCGCTCCGCCGAGATCGACCGACACCAGCCGGCTAACGCCTTTCTCTATCATGGTCACGCCGTAAAGCCGGTCCATCCGGCTCATCGTCACGGCATTGTGGGTGACGATGAGGTAGCGTGTGTCCGTCTCTTGGGTCATCTTGTGCAGCAGCTCGCAGAAGCGCTCGACGTTCGCATCGTCGAGCGGTGCGTCGACCTCGTCGAGAACACAAATCGGCGCCGGGTTGGTGAGAAAGATTGCAAAGATCAGCGCTACCGCCGTCAGCGCCTGCTCGCCGCCAGACAGCAAGGTGAGGGTCGATAGCCGCTTGCCGGGCGGCTGAGCCATGATCTCGAGGCCGGCCTCGAGCGGGTCGTCGCTTTCAACGAGCTCGAGATGTGCTTGGCCGCCCTCGAAAAGGGTGGTGAACAGGCGCCTGAAGTGTGAATCGACCTTCTCGTAGGCCTCGAGAAGCCGGACGCGGCCCTCGCGGTTGAGATTGCCAATCGAGCCGCGCAGTCGATTGATCGCCTGGGTTAGCTCCTCCGCTTCCTCTGCGCCTTTGTTCCGCGCGGCGTCGAGCTCGGCAAGCTCCTGCTCCGCAACGAGGTTCACCGGACCAATCCGCTCCCGCTCGGCCGTCAGCCGATCAAGCGCTGCCGCCTCCTCGCCGACGCTGCGCGGTTCGTCGGCGTCGAAGCCCAGTTTCTCCGGCAGTCGCTGCGGTACGCATTCGAATTTCTCGGACGCCTGGCGCGCAAACTCGGCACTTCGTGCCTGCTGTGCTTCGGCGCGGGCTGCAGCGGCCGCTCGCCGCTCGCGTGTGTCTGCCGAGCGTTCGTTTGCTGCCGCCACCAGCTGCGTCGCGGCGACGACGTCGAGCTCGGCCTCGCGCTCAGCTGCAGTCGCTTCGCCGACCCGGAGCTGGCTCTGGTCGTTGGCATGCTCCAGCTCGGCGATCCTGGCATCGAGCTCCACCGGCTCCTTTTCGAGTTCGGAACGCTCTGCGGATTGTTGCTTCCGACGTTCGATTCCGGAGGCCAGGCGTTGCTCCGCATCGGCCTGGCGCTTGCGCCATTCGCTTTCTTCCCTGCCGGCCGCGCTCGACCGTTCGCGGTCGGCCGCAGTTTCGCGCGCCTTGGTTGCGGCCTCGGCGCGCTTGTCCGCCACCGCCGTCGCCGCAATTGCAGCGGTCGTGCGTGCCGCCTCGACTTCATGCTCCAGCGCCGCCGGATCCGGAAGCGCGGCGAGCGAACGCTCGGCAGCCGTCACCGCCTCGCGCGAAGCCTCCAGCACCGGATCGAGATCCCCCTGCCGCTGCGCCAGGCTGGCGCGCTGCGCCTCGATACGTTCCAATGCGGCCACTGCCGCGTCGATCGCGCGTGTCGCGTCGCGCGAATCACGTTCAGCCGTCAGAGCTGCCGTCCGCGCCTGCTCGGTACCTCTGCGACACTGCTCCATCCGCTCCAATGCCTGAGCGCGCTCGTCGTTTGCGGTTGCGACTGCCTGTTCGAGGCCTGGCAGCTCGTCAGCCAATTGGGAAAGCCGGTTAGCGCGCAGCAACCGCTCTGCAGCAGCAGCGCCGCCGCCGACAGCAACGAAGCCGTCCCAGCGGCGCAACCTGCCTTCCCGGGTCACAAGCCGCTGTCCGACCGCGAGCGGTTGGCCCGTGTCCTCTTCGGCAACCGCAACCTGCTTCAGGCGGCGCATCAGCTCGGCCGGCGCCCTGGCATGATCGGCGAGGGATTCGGTTCCTGCAGGTAATACCGGATCGTCGGGAAGCGGGTCGCTTCCTTGCCAACGCCGTTGTCCCTCCGCGCCAATCGCCGCATCGGCATCCTCGCCGAGCGCGGACGCCAGTGCCCGCTCGTAGCCGGGGTCTGCCTTGAGGCTCGCGATCGCGGCGCCGCCGCCATGATCGAGCGCCCGCGCGAGTGCGTCATGCTCCGACCTCGCCGCCGATAATGCGGCGCGTACCGCTGCCAATTGGCTTTCGGCAGCATCACGTTGTTCGGCGGCGGCCGCGCGGCCCTGCTCTGCCTCCACCCGATGAGCCTCGGCCGCAGCGAGCGCCTCGCTGGCCTCCCTGGACCTTGCCTCCGCCTCCTTTCGCGAGCGCTCGTGGTCGCTTCCGTCGCCGAGAGAGCGCAACTGATCGGCCAGCTTCTGCCGTTCCTGCTCGGTACGGCCGAGCTGTGCACGGGCCGCTTCCAGGGCTGCCTCCGCAACCCGGCGTTCCGCGCGCATCGCGGCCTGGCGAGCCAGCAATTCGGCAAGCGTCGCCTCGGCATCTCGGGACGCCGACTCGGCTGTTCCGAGCTCGGCCGCGATTCGCGCGGCATGCGCTTCGGAGTCCTCAAGTCGCCGGGCGATGGCCGCGCGCTCTTGGTCGAGCTGTGCGATCGCCCGCGCCGCATCACCCTTCAGCGCCTCTTCGCGCTGGATGTCCGAGCTCAGCGTAGCGTCGAGGCGGTCGAGCTCAGCCAAGCGGCGCGTCACGGTGTCGCGGCGGGCCCGCGCCGTTGCGAGCTGGTGCGCAAGTTCGTGACCCTGCTCCCGCAGCTCGGCGAGAGCGTTTCGCTTGTCATTGAGCTGCGCATTCGCCCGCTCGTTCGCCGCCTGCGCTTGTGCAATCGCCTGCGCGATCCGCTCCACTTCTTCCGCCGCAGCGTGCGCCTCGGCTGCCGCTCCTTCCGCAGCCGCTTCGGCCTCGGCCCATCTAGCGTGTAGCAATCGCGCTTCAACGCTACGGATCTGGTCCGTCAGTCTGCGATAGCGCTCGGCTGCCCGCGCCTGTCTGCGCAGCTGCGCCGCTCGCTGCTCCTGATCGCTCAGGATCTCGCCGAGCCGTGCGAGATTGGCCTCGGCGGCGCGGAGCTTCTGCTCCGCATCCTTGCGCCTCGCGTGCAGCCCTGAAATCCCTGCGGCCTCCTCAAGCAGCTGCCGCCGCTCGACCGGCTTGGCCGCGATCACGGCACCGATCCTGCCCTGACTGACAAGAGCGGGGGAGTGCGCACCAGTCGCCGCGTCCGCGAACAACAAGGCCACGTCCTTCGCCCGCACGTCGCGGCCGTCTAGCCTGTATGCCGACCCGGCGCCGCGCTCGATTCGCCTGGTGACTTCGCTTTCGCCGGCTTCGGGTGCTTCGGGCACCTCGCGTTCGACGAGGATCGAGACCTCCGCAAAGTCGCGTGGCGGCCGCGTTGCAGTTCCGGCGAAGATGACATCGTCCATGCCGCCGCCACGAAGCGACTTCGGGCTCGACTCTCCCATCGCCCAGCGGATCGCTTCGAGGAGGTTCGACTTACCGCAGCCGTTTGGTCCGACGACGCCGGTGAGGCCCGGCTCAATGCGAAGCTCGGCCGGTTCGACGAAGCTCTTGAAGCCGCTGAGCTTGAGCCGCCGGATTTTCAACGCAGTCGCCCTCCCCCCGCTGCCACCTTAGCTGCCGGTTTCCTTTAGGAACGGCTCGAGCGTGGCCCAATCATAGGCATCGACTTTCTTGCCGTTGACGAAGAAGGTCGGCGTTCCCTGGACGCCCCGATCTGAAGCAGCCTGCGCCATTCGCTCGAGCTCACTGACGGACGCGTCGCTCGTGAGGCACGCCTCGGTCCTCGCCTGTGGGATCCCGTGTGCAGCCGCGACCGGAATGAGACCGGCAACCTTGGCGACACCGAGCACCATCTCCGACTGAGGCAGCGCATTCAGCTTTTCGCTCTCTGCGCCCGTGATCCTGCCGATCCACGTCGGCTGGGTTGCGTAAAGCGCATCGGCCATTGGGAAGAAGTGAGCCGGGCCTCCGCAGCGCGCCACGATAGTCGCCGAAAGGTCGATCCCGTTGAGGACGAAGGAGCGATATTCGTAGGTCGCCTTCCCGGTGCGCACATAGCGGGAGAGCAGCGGCTTCATCGCCGTCTCGGCAAAGTGTCGGCAGTGCGGGCAGGTCAGCGAGCCATATTCGACCAGCTCGATCTTGGCCTTCGGATTGCCCATCCGAAACCCGCCATCTGGCGTCGCCGACACGGTCCGGGCCCAGTCGCGCTTGGGCCCCGCCTTTGTTGTGCTGCTCGCCGACGCCGGCACAGCCAGCATCAAGAGCGAGAGAGCTGCAACGGCGAGGCCCCTGCTTGTCACTTAAGCGCGTCCTTGAGCTTGGGTTCGAGCAGTTCCCAACTTGCAGTGTTCGGGACCATCTTGCCGTTGATCACGAAGGTCGGCGTTCCCTGGAAGTCGGGGTACTGCGTCGTCGCGTCGCTGGTCATCTGGACGAGTTGATTGATCGTGCCCTCATTGCTGAGGCATTGTGCGCTCTTGGCCTGCGGAACACCCCGCGCGGCGGCCCATTCCGTCAGCCCCGCAAAGCCTGCGGCCTGGACGAACTCCTGCTTCGGCGGAAGGTTTTGCAATGCCTCAAGCTGCGCCTGCGGAACGCTCTGGATCTTGGCGACCCACGTCGGCTGGTCCTTGTAGATCGCTCGCATCAGGGGGAAGAAGCCCTTGGTCCCATTGCAGCGCGCGATCAGCGTCGCGGTAAGGTCGAACGGATCGCGGACGTAGTTGCGAAACTCCCAGCTGACCTGGCCGCCCTTTACATAGTTGTCGATGAGTGCGGGCACCCCCTTCTCGTCGAACTCGCGGCAGTGCGGGCAGGTGAGTGAACCATATTCAACCAGCTTCACCTTGGCCTTGGGGTTGCCCATCATGAAACCGCCGGCCGAGGTCTCGTTGACGACGTCGGCCCATGTGCCGCCCGGCGGCGGGTTGGCCTGGGTGATCTTCACCGTGTCATTGACTGCCGTGCCGGCGGCCTCATCCTTGTTCTTGTTGCAGGCAGCCAGGGCCAGGACGGCCATTGTACCGGCCAGGAAAGTGCGGACCTTCATCGCTTCAGTTGCTCCGGTTGATCACGGGTATCGCATCATCGCCATCTTGCGAGAGCGACGGGGGTCCGCTGCTAGCGGCTATTTGCGCGGCAAGCGACTCCAGACAGGCGCGCAGCTCCAGATCGGCGATCTCGCGAAGCCCTTCGCCAAGCTCCTTGGGGACCGGTCGGACTTGCGGTCGCTCGGGCTTTTTCGGCTGCGCCGGCGGCCTGCCCTGGCGAAAGACGATGCGATTGATGGCGGCATAGCCGAAGAAGCGGTTGACCCGCTCCACGATCATTGGCGTCAGGTGCTGGATCAGCGGCGCATGCGCTCCGTCGACTGTCAGGGTCATCACGCCGCCCCCCTTTTTCCCGGTCGGGAACTTGATTGATTCGGGGCAGGAAACCTTCGCGTAGCGCTCGCCAACGATCTCGGCCCAGCGGCTGACGATGGAATGCTGGACGAAGCCGAAGCGGCGGAACGACTGGCCTCCAATGTCGCCCACCAGCTCACCCGCTGCGCGGGGCCGGCAGCTACGCTGCGAATCTTCTTCGGTCTGCTTTCGCTTCGACATACGTTCCGAGCATGCCATAGCGGTCTGGTGACCGCCAATCCCGCAAGCCGCCTCATCCAACATTATGTGGATAACTTCAGGCGCTTGCCGTGGCGATCGCCGCCAGGGGAGGCGGCGCCGGATCCTTATCACGTCTGGCTCAGCGAGGTGATGCTGCAGCAGACGACAGTCGCGACGGTGCGATCGCGGTTCGAGCGTTTCGTTGAACGCTGGCCGACCGTTGAAGCGCTTGCCGCCGCGAGTGATGCGGAGGTTCTCTCGGAATGGGCAGGGCTCGGCTATTACGCTCGCGCCCGCAACCTGATCGCCTGTGCACGCGAGATTGCGCGAGGCGGCCATTTCCCGCGTTCCTCAGCAGAACTCGCCGAACTGCCGGGCATCGGCGCCTATACGTCCCGGGCTGTCGCGGCGATTGCCTTTTGCGAGAAGGCTGCTGCGGTCGACACGAACGTGGAGCGGGTTATTGCGCGCCTGCACGGTCGCAGGAAGGCCCTGCGATCCGAGATCGAACGCCTGCTTCTCGATTTTATGGCCTCCGAACACCCGGGCGATTTTGTCCAGGCAATGATGGATCTCGGGGCGACCATTTGTCGGCCGAGGAACCCCCGCTGCGGCGATTGCCCGCTGAGAACCGATTGTGCGGCATTCGCAAGCGGTACCCCTGATGCCTATCCCGAGCGAGGCCCGCGCGTGGCGCGCCCACAAAGGTACGGCACCGCCTGGTGGATCGAACGCGGCGGCGAAGTCTGGCTCGTGCGTCGCCCCGCAACCGGGCTCCTCGGTGGAATGGCGGCACTTCCGGGTACTGACTGGAGCGAGGTATCGCCCCGCGCGAACGCCATCGGCACGGTGCGGCACGTGTTCACGCACTTCTCTCTCAATCTTCACCTCGTCCGGCGTGAGGAGCCCGCCGGCGAGGGCTGGTGGCACCCGCTGGACAGTCTCGATGAGGCTGGGCTGCCGACACTCTACCGGCGGGCAGCCGACATCGCTCTTCAAGGACACAAACGTGCGGCCTGAGGCGTTTTTCTCTGGTCCAGGCCTCGACCGGGCCGACCTGTTGCGCGGATCGCCGGAAGGATTGGCGGACCTCGCTGGGCGCAAAGATGCACGGGAGCTCGTCTGGCGCGACGGCCTGCCTGCGATGGACGAGACCGGAGCGCTTCTATGGCGGCCGCTTGCCAGTGCCGAGCTGTTCCTCGGGCTTGATGACGGATCCCCGCGCTTTTCGCCTCTAGCCGAACCTGCGACGATGGCGTTTAGCGTCCTCCCGCTGATCGCGCAGCTCGGGGCTCGTGAAGCGCCGCTGTTCGCGGCGGCGCTTAGCCTTGCGCGCTGGCACGCCCGTCATCGCTTCTGCGCGAACTGCGGCGACGAGACTTCAATTGTGCGTGGCGGCTGGTCACGCTCCTGCCCGCATTGCGGTGCGGAACATTTCCCCCGCGTCGATCCCGTTGCGATCATGCTCGTGGAACGGGATGGCAGGGTCCTGCTTGGCCGCCAGCCGCATTACCCGGAACACCGCTATTCGGCGCTCGCCGGCTTTATCGAGGTCGGCGAATCCATTGAGAATGCTGTCGCGCGTGAAGTGAAGGAGGAAGCCGGGATCGAGGTTTTTGATGTCCGCTACGTTGCAAGCCAGCCATGGCCCTTTCCATCCTCGCTCATGATCGGCTGCATGGCGCAAACGACCTCGAGCGATCTGACCATCGACACGACGGAGCTCGAGGATGCGCGCTGGTTCACTTGCGACCAGGTAGCGCGAGCGGTTGCCGGCGACTCTGAAGCCGCGTTCCAGCCGCCTCCACGCACCGCCATTGCGCGGACGTTGCTCGAGCATTGGCTCGGCCTTGAAGCCTCGCGAAGTCGCCCTTAAGAGGCGGCCAAAATCCACGTTCCGCCTCCGCGGGAAATTCAGGGAAAAACATGGACGATCGCTTCAACACGATTGCCGGCTGGGTGCTGTTCGCGGGCATTGTCGCCTTGGGATCTTCGATTGTCGCCAGCGAGGTGTTCCATTCGGAACGCCCTGAGAAGATGGGCTACCCGATCGAGGGCGTCGTGCAGGAAGGCGAAGGCGGGGCCGCGGCCGAGCAGCCGATCGAGGTGTACCTTGCCAAGGCAGACATCGCCAAGGGCCAGCAGGTATTCAACAAATGCGCGGCCTGCCACAATGCCGAGAAGGGCGGAGCCAACCAGCTCGGCCCGAACCTGTGGGGCGTGCTCGGCGAGCCGATCGGGCAGGGCAAGGGTTTTGCCTTCTCGGATGCGCTGGCGAAGAAGGGCGGCAACTGGGACTGGGACAATCTTGCGCAGTGGCTGAACAGCCCGAAGGCGTTCGCTCCGGGAACGAAGATGACCTTCGCCGGCCTCAGCAACCCCCAGGACCGCGCCGACGTGATCGCATTCCTCAATTCGCATAGCGATGCGCCCAAGCCTCTGCCGGCCGCTCCCGCGGCGGCAGTTGCCGATGCATCCGGCGCGAAACCGGGCGCGGGGCCGGACAACGGGCCGCAGAAAGCGGAGAAGGAGCCCGTGCCGGCTGCCGCTGGCCCGGCGGGCCAGGCTGCAGAGGCCGAGGCGACGAAGAAGCCGTAACGGCTAGCGCGTCATTCGGGCGGCGCGGTTTGAACCGGTACCGGATGCGGGTGCTCTTCGTAGAAGCTGATCACGAAGTCCCAGGCTTCGTTCGCGTCCTCGGTCCAGTGAATGAGATCGAGATCGTGCGGCGCGATCACACCTTCCTCGACCATCGCCTCGAAATTGACGACTCGATTCCAGTAATCCTTTCCGAACAGCAGGATCGGCAGCGGCCGCACCTTGCCGGTCTGGATCAACGTCAGCAGCTCGAACATCTCGTCGAATGTGCCATAGCCGCCCGGGAATACCGCGACGGCTCGGGCGCGCAGCAGGAAGTGCATTTTCCGGAGGGCGAAATAGTGGAACTGGAAGCTGAGATCCGGGGTGACATAGCGGTTCGGCATCTGCTCGTGCGGGAGCACGATGTTGAGGCCGATTGATTCCTGGCCCTCATCAGCCGCGCCGCGGTTCGCTGCTTCCATGATCGAAGGGCCGCCACCCGAGCAGACAACGAAATGCCGCTTGCCTTCGGCATCGACGTCGCAGCGGCTCGCCAGCCGCGCCAGCTCGCGCGCGACATCATAATAGCGCGCCTTGGCTTTCAGCCGCTCTGCAACCTTCTCCTGCTCGGGATTGGTCGCCGCTGCAATCAAGGCGTCGGCCATTTCCGGTGAGGGAATTCGCGCAGATCCGTAGAACACAAACGTTGAGCCGATGTTCGCCTCATTGAGCAATAGCTCAGGCTTCAGCAGCTCGAGCTGGAAACGAACCGGCCGCAAATCCTCACGCAACAGGAACTCGGTGTCCTGGAAAGCGAGCTTGTATGCGACGCTCTCGGTCTGGGGGACGGGGGGCACGTGCTCTGCGGCGCGCGCGTCGACCTTCGAGCTTGGAAAGATACGCTTGGGTGGTAACGGTTGCGAAGTCATCGACGCGGGTTAGCGACAAACTTTAGCAGCGTCACCCTTCGGTGATGGCCTCGCGCCTTGCCCCCCAGTCGATCCGCCGCGTCGCATACATGACGCCCGCCAGCGCTGCGAAAAGCAGCAGCGAGCCGATCAGCAGCGAATAGGCTTCGAGGCTGAGAAGAATATAGAGCACTGCATAAAGACCGACGAGGAGGCTGCCGATGATCGCGGCGCGCCGCCAGCTCGCCAGCACGGCACCCGAATAAGCTGTATTCAGCCCGGCAATCGCTGCCGACGCGGCGATATAGGCAGGGGTGAACCCGATCACTTCTGCAAAGGCAAGCAGCAGGACGAAGAACAGCACCAGCGCGGCACCCATCAGCAGATATTCGACCGCCGAGACGCGCACTCCGCCGATCACGTCGAACATCAGCAACGCGAGGAACGTGAAGCCGATGAACAGGAAGCCATATTTGGTCGCGCGATTTACCTGCGAATAGGGATCCACCGGCTGGATCAGGCTGATCTGTGCCGTCTGGCCCGGTCCTGCGCCCGTCGTGGAGGCACGCGTGCCATCCGCCGCGCGGGACGGGGGTGGAACGCGTTCGACCAAGTTGGATTCGCCAGTGTCGCTCGTGCTCACGAGCGACCGCCCGATCGCGAGATTGCCGATCCGATATGCCGCGGTGAAGCCCGTGGCGGCGACCCTGCGGCCGGCCGGCAGGAAGTCGCCGCCGAAGCTCGGGCTCGCCCAGGATGAGTGCACCGTCCAGCGGGTATCCCCGGCCCGCGGCGCCAGGCTGACCGCCCCGCTCCCGCGGAAGTCGAACTCGAAGTCGACCACCAGCGGTGATGCCGAAAGGCCGCTCGCATCGATCCACGCGAAGAAGCCGCTGCCGCCGCCGCTTCCGCCGCCGGGTTGCAGGCGAAGGAGCCTGCCGCCCGCGCGGACCTGCGGATTGGCGCCAAGCCCACGCGGGTCGCTGAGGCCGAAGCGCAGTTCGGCACGGCTAAGGTCCATTTGCACCAGATCGATGCCTGTCCTCGATAGATCGGGTGGAAAGGCGAAGCGCGCTTTCCCTGCCGCCCGCGCATCGAACACGACCGCCTCGTAAATTGAGCGCTTGCGCACCTCGGGCCGGATGTCGGTGTTGAGCTCGATCGCTTCCGGGGCGAGCGTCAGCTCGCGTACGACTTCGCGGCTTCGCGTGATGCTCTGCCCATTCTCGATGACGGTTTCATTGGCGCTCGCGCGGTAGGGAATGACGAGTAGGGGCCCGGCGATCAGCTGCGGTCCGCCCCATCCTTCTGTAATCGACGAGGTCGCTTCTTCGCTCTGCGTCTTGCGATCATAAACGAGCAGCCAGACCGAAAAAAGTGGGACGGTGAGGACAAGCCCAACGACGATCGTAAGCGCCAGCTTGAACCCGGCTGTGCGGCTGTCGTCGGTTCTTGGCACTATTCGTCTCCCGCCTCTCGTCCCTCTTGACGGTTCGGCCCGAAGGCAATGAGCGTCATGAGGAAGTCCTGAGCATTCGGTGAGAAATAGCGCTTTGGAGCCTATTTCCAGGGGTGAGTGAACGCGGCGGCGTCCAACCGAGCTACACCGGACATTCCGATTGGCCTTGAACTAATCTCCATTTCGAACAGATTGGCGCCGCCGAATCGTCCGCATGAGGAGCGGGCCAGTGGAGTATGTGGGTCGCATCCTTGTGGAGGATGCCAGCGGTTGCCGGTTTGAAATTCATCAATATCGAGAACGCCGACTTCTCTCTCGCGTAACCAGGTTCGCGCTGGATACCGGCGAGGAAGTGCAGCGCCTCGATGCGAACACGTTCCTGATTGCCAGTACTCGTGAGACGCTGGCACTCATCGATTCCGATGAGTAGCTCTTTTGTCTTTCGAGCCTTAGCGGATAGGCGATCCATAGGCTGCGTGTGGCCGAACCTGCGATCGCCTTGCCGAGAAGGGCAGACCTCGCCAACTGGCAGGAAATCGGTTTGAGCGCGCTGAGGCCTTATGCCGCATGCCGCGCGCCTGTGGCTTCATTGCGTAGTTGGCGCGCCATTTCTTTCTCACGGTTCAGTTGCTCCAATGAGTGTTCGCGTCAACGACGGATCCAAAGTGGAGAAGTGGACCGCAGGTCACATGGCTGACACTTGATGCTGTCGCTTGATCGCCCATTTCACGGTCATGATCGACATCCGCCCCTTCAACAGCCTCGGCCATGCGAACCACGGCTGGCTCGACGCTCATCATCACTTTTCCTTCGCGAATTATTATGACCCGAGCCGCATGGGCTGGGGCCGCATCCGCGTCTGGAACGACGACACCATCGGCGCGCAGAGCGGATTTCCGCCGCACCCGCACCGCGACATGGAGATCGTGACCTATGTTCGCACCGGCGCCATTACGCACCAGGACTCACTGGGCAACAAGGGCCGAACAACGGCGGGCGACGTCCAGGTGATGAGCGCTGGTACCGGCGTCCAGCACGCTGAATACAATCTTGAAAACGAGCAGACCACGCTCTTCCAGATCTGGATCGAAACCGACAAGCCTGCTGCGGCTCCGAGCTGGGGCTCAATGCCTTTCCCGAAAGAATCCCGGAACGGCGCCTTCCAGCTTCTGGCGAGCAGCGACCCGAACGACGGGTCGCTGACGATCAATGCCGATGCCCGGATTCTCGGTGCGACTGTCGAAGGCGGTGAGACAATCTCACTCGAGGCTGATCCAGCGCGTCACCTCTATCTTGTTCCGAGCGGCCGGGTTCGGGTGAACGGCATCGAGGCGAATCCGCGCGACGGCGTCGCCATCACTGGCGAAAGCAAGATCGAGATCGCGGCCGAGGACGACAGCGAACTCGTCCTGGTCGACGCCCGCTAAAGGTCGGATTTGCTCCCAACCGCTTGAGTCCGGTGCGGTTCATCGAACCTGTGCTTGAATAAGAAGCTCGCGGTGGGCATTTGACCAGCGCCGCGCGGTAGGACGGCGATTCAAGACAAAGTGGGAGCTGATGAAGGCGGGTTTGCGCTTCACTAGGATATTGCTGACCGGCGGGCTTTGCTTCTCGCCGCTGCCGGCGCTTGCACAGGAAACGACCCAGCCAGCTTCGACCAGCGCGCCGGCCACCAACGCCGTGGGTCCGCGCGAGCTGCAAGACTTCAGCTTGCCAGGAACGACCAAGCCCGCTGATCAGCCGGCGGCCGCGCCCACTGCAGCGGCGCAAGCTCCGCAGGACTCAAGCGCTTCTGACGAGACCGCCGTTCCATCAACGCCTTCGCGCCGCGTTCCTCAATCGCGCCGGCAGTCGGTTGCTACCATTGCAGCTGCGCCGGAGCCGATCGAAGCGGCGCCCAACCGTGCCGCTGAGGAAGTACCGCCGTTAGTCAGTGCTTCCGGTGCTGGTCCTTCTGCGGCGGTGGCATTCAGCCCGCCGGCAATATCGCAGCCACAAGCGCCGACAGGCACGCTCGCAAGTGAGCACAAGCTTTCGATCTGGCCTTGGCTCCTCGCAGCGCTCGCTCTTGCGGGAGGGACGCTCTTCCTCGTCTTGCGCCGTCGCCCTCGCGAGGCATTTGCCGGCGTTCCTCGGGCC
This sequence comes from Sphingomicrobium sp., assembly GCA_045811185.1. Lineage (GTDB taxonomy): Bacteria > Pseudomonadota > Alphaproteobacteria > Sphingomonadales > Sphingomonadaceae > Sphingomicrobium. Next base: position 4,992 of record JBJMUN010000070.1, on the reverse strand, counting down.
GATTTCTTCCAGGCGCCCGAGCCCGAACCAGCGCCCCAGCCGAGGCCGGCTCCGTCCGCGGCACGGCCCTTGCCCGAGGCTGCGCCGGCACCCGAGCCCCGCGCCGAACCGGCACCTCGTCCGTCTGGCAGGATTGTGTCGTCGCGTCTTCGCCCTTCGCTTGAAATTGCCGTCCAGCCGCTGCGCTGCGTGATCACCGACGACCAGGTCGCAATCGAGTTCGAGATCGAGCTCTTCAATTCGGGTGCCGCCCCGGCGCGCGCCGTTCTTGCCGAGGCAAGTCTGTTCAACGCGGGTGCCGACCAGGAGCAGGTGCTGCAGGCGTTCTTTGCCAATCCGGTCGGAAAGGGCGACCGCCTCGAGATCATTCCGGCGCTCAGGCACCTAACCCTTACGAGCAAGGTGGTGGCACCTCGCGACGCGATCCAGGAGTATGATCTTGGTGGTCACCGGTCCTTCGTACCGGTGCTCGCGTTCAACGCGCTCTACGAGTGGAGCGGCGGCAAGGGTCAGACGTCTGCAGCCTATCTCGTCGGGCGCGATACCGGCCGCGACAAGCTCGGTCCGTTGCGACTTGATGCGCGTTCGCGCGAGATCCGCGACCTCGGCGCTCTTGGGCTTCCAGCAGTTCTGAAAACCTAGAGCACTGCGCTGTTGTAGCTGTGCCAGGCAAGCACTGCCGCAGCGCCACGATAAGGTCGCCAGGCCTCAGCAATCTCGCGCAGCTGTTTCTCGCTAGGCTTGGCTGGCAAGCCCATAAGCTTGCCGAGCTCGACCATGACGGCGAGGTCGCCAGCCGGAAACACGTCGGACCGCCCTTCGGCGAACAGCAGATAAATCTCCGCCGACCAACGGCCGATTCCTTTGATCTTCGTGAGCAGCGCGATGGCTTCCTCATCGTCCGCGGGAAGCCTCTCAAGGTCGAGCTCGCCGGAAATCACCAGGTCGGCGAGGCTTCGGATGTAGCCTGATTTCTGCCGCGACATCCCGGCGGCACGCAGTTCCTCGTCGCTGGCGGCCTGTAGCAAGCCGAGGTCAGGCGGCGAGCCGAAGGCCGCTTCGAGCTTCGCCCACATGGAGCGTGCGGCGGCGACGCTTACCTGCTGGCCGACGATCGTTCGGAGCAGCGTCTGCGCGCCCCGCTCGCTTTTGCGCGGTTCGGGAATGCCATGCTGCTCGATCACCCTGGCGAAGGCAGGTTCGCGGCCGGCCAGAACCTCGACATGTTCACGGATGCTGCCCGTTGTTCGGACCATCAGGCAATGCTCGCAGCGTAAAGCGCGACAGCCGCGGCGTTGGAGACGTTGAGGCTCTCGACGGCGTTGCTCATCGGCAACCGAGCCATCGCGTCGCAATGCTCGCGCGTGTTGGGCCGCATGCCGGGCCCTTCGGCGCCGAGCACCAGTGCGATGCGAGGCGGGCCCAACGCATCCTTAAGGGCCGTATCCGCATCTCCCGTCAGTCCGATGCGCCAGAAGCCCGCCTCGCCGATTTCCTCAAGCGCGCGGGCAAGGTTGACGACTCGTGCCCAAGGGACGCGCTCGAGAGTGCCGGACGCCGCTTTCGCGACGACGCCACTCTCTGGCGGCGAATGGCGATCCTGGGTGACGATTCCGATCGCCCCGAAGGCCGCGGCAGAGCGCAGGATCGCGCCGACATTATGCGGATCGGTCACCTGATCGAGCACGAGCAGAATTGCCCGCTCGGGAGCGCTCGTGAGAAGGTCGCCGAGCCAGACTTCCTCAAGCGGCTCGACCTCGATGACGACCCCTTGGTGCGGTGCATCGTGGGGCACGAGGCGTCCAAGATCAGGTGCCTCGGCGAGTGTCACCGCGACATCCTTGGGAAACTGCATGAAGCCGGCGGCCTCGCGCGTTGCCCAAGCGCGCAGCACCTTACGCCCGGGATTGTCGAGCGCCGCCGCGACCGCATGCTTTCCCCACAAGCGCGGGCGGTTGGGAGTCCCGTGGCTTTGGTGCGATTTCTTGCGCCGCGACATGCCACCGCCGCTTAGCCTCGAAACGGCGCGTGTCCAGCAGCTAAGCCCTGAGCGGCTCCTGCTTCTCCTCCCACCGACGGTGCGCGCGCCACGCTGCAACCGCAATGATGATCAGCGTTGGATAGCTCCAGAACCGTTCCGCGGCAGCATAGGCGCGGGGCATCAGGTCGAGGTCGATCGCCTTGAGAAAGTGCGACATGCTGATGGTCAATTGCAGGCCGGCGACCCACAGCGGCCAGAACCGGTCTGATCGAAGCGCAATGGCCACGAAGGCGAGCAGCACCCCCGTGTCGACGATCAGGTCGCTCGCCTCAATCCCCAGGTAGCGTTTGTGAACGGGCGCATGGGCAATGAGCGAGACGATGCTCGCGGCGATACAGATGATGCCGGCGAGGCGTTCATACTTGTTCCCGCGCCACATGGCGTAGCCACAAGACAGGAACAGCATTGCCCAGAAGATGAGATAGTGCGGCATAAGGGGGGGTCGCCGGACCACATTGCTGTGGCCCGGTCAAAACCTTTGAGAGCGCCTACGCGACGATGCGCAGGTCAGCGCGGGCGCTGGGCGGCGGGCATTCGTCGACGTCGCCCCAGCCGACCGTCCGAAGGCCCGGGACTTTGCTCTTCGCTTCGGCAAGCGCGGCGTGGCAGGCGACGATCGCGCCGCGAGATTCGACCAGCCCAGCCAGGGCCGCCGCCAGTTGCTGAAGGGCCGGATGGATTGTGCCATAGCCCGCCGTCGCGACCGCATTCGCGCGCATCATCCGCGATTGCAGCTCGGCGATTTGGCTGAGCGCTGTATCGATCGAATCTTCGACGGTCCGGACCTGGGTCGCCACTTCGTAGGCGGCATTCTCGATCATCTGCTTGCGCATGTCTGCTCCTTCTCCGGTACGCGATGCGCCGGAGTGGCTGACGGTCTGGTAATGAAAGTCGGCTTTGTGGGCTGGAGGGTGCTAGCCCTTCAGCATCCTTGAGAGGCTTTCCAGCCCGGCGAGATACATGCCCGCCGAGAAGGCTGATCCAATCGCAATCGCTGCGATCCAGAACAGCCGCTGGCCGACACTCATCTCATTCCGTGGGTTGCTCCTCGTTGCGAACGGCAATTGCAGGGAAGACCGGAATGAAACAGGCCTCTGCTCGGTTAGGAAACCGGTCCCGCCGGCCTCCCCTGCGCGGTCAGCGTGCCGAATCTGATGACTGACCGCGGCACCGGGGTGGCCTGATTGAGCCTCGGCGGAAATGTACGGCGATTGATGTATCAATCGCTGATATGGGCCCTTCACGCGGGCGACGATCCGCGCAGCTTGCGTGCGGCGCTCGACGCCGAGGATCGCAAGCGCCTGGCGGACGCGTTGATCGACGGTGTGCGGCGAGATTTTCAGCTCCGCCGCAATCTCCTTTGAACTGAGGTGCTGGTCGACGAGGAGCAGGCAGTCGAGTTGCCCGGCACTCAAGCGAGCAACGCGCGCCGCCATCACATCCAGCGCGCCGGGCCCGCCAGATTCGTGAGACGCGTCATCTGCGCCGTTCGAATTCGCCAATGCAACACCCACCCCGCGCAAAATGCGGTACTCCCGAGCCGAGTCCTGTTTCGTCACTTATGCAATCTCGTGAACTTTGGCCAGTTTTCTGCTGATTCCACAAAGTTTTGAGGGTTAACAAAAGACAGTGCGGTCTGAAGGAAATTCGGAGTCCGCCCGAAAGATGCGTGCAGCGATGCGGGGATCAAGGACGCCCGCCGTTTGTCGAAATCTCGCCGAAGCAGCGTCGATGGGATGCATTGCAGTGCTCGCGTCAGGAATAAGAAGCACCGCAGAGGAGGCTGGGACAATGCCGCGCCTTACGCTGAACTTGCTTGCGCTTCTGGCCTCATTTTCGGTCGCCCCGGCGACAGCCAGCCAAGGCGCGGAATCTGGCGGGGAAGACGATAGCGCTTGTCCATACGAGCGTGCGGAGCTTGCAACCTCTGCAGTTTCCAGCAGCGGGCCGACCACGATCACCCTTACTGAACCTGTTCCGCCGGAAAGCTCGCTTTTCAGCTCTACGGGCGGCGCGGGTTTCCTGACGCCCTAGGCAGCGACGCCTTCCAGCGCCTCGGCAATCAACCGGCGGCTGTTCTCAATTCCATACAAAGCGATGAAACTGCCCATGCGCGGTCCCTGGCTCGATCCGAGCAGAGTCTCGTAAAGCGCCTGGAACCAACCGCGCAGCGGCTCAAACTGGTGGCGCTTGCCTACTTCGAAGACGGCGTGCTGGATCACTTCGCTGTCCGATCCTGCCGGCAGCGCCGCGAGCTCTGAATCGAGATCGCGCAGCGCTTCCGCTTCCTTCGCGCTCGGCGAGCGCCGCTTCAACGTTGGGGCGACAAAGTCGCGGGCGTAGTTCACTGCAAGTCCGATCAGCTCGTCCAGCTCTCGATCGCTCTCTGGAGATGTCTGCGGCGCATACCGCTGGACGAAGCGCCAGGCCGTTTCCTTGTCCGCGACTCCCGGCAGGCTGGCGAGGTTCAGGAGCAATCCGTAGGTGAGGGGCAGCGTCTCCGACGGCACGTCGCCGCCGTGGATATGATGGACCGGATTGCCGAGTTGCTGCTCAACCGGCTGGTTCGGATAGTTGCCGCGGAACTGCCAATATTCATCGACCGCCCGCGGGATGACTCCAATGTGCAGGCTCTTGGCTCGCTTGGGCTCGCGGTAGATGTAGAAGGCGAGGCTCGGTTCGCTGCCGTAGCGAAGCCATTCCTCCAGGCTGAGGCCGTTGCCCTTCGACTTCGAAATTTTCTCGCCCTTCTCGTCGAGGAACATCTCGTAGTTGAACCCCTCCGGCGGCCGGCCGCCGAGGATGCGCGCGATCTTGCCCGACTGGACGACGCTGTCGATCAGGTCCTTTCCCGCCATTTCGTAATCGACACCGAGAGCAACCCAGCGCGCCGCCCAGTCCACCTTCCATTGCAGCTTGGCCGAGCCGCCGAACGCCGATTGCTGGATGCG
>JBJMUN010000069.1:0-38382 GCA_045811185.1 Sphingomicrobium sp. | reverse complement strand
CCATTGAGGCGGCGCAGTGCAAGATCGATGCCGCCGACAACGACGGCAAGCATGTTGTTGAAGTCATGCGCAATGCCGCCAGTCAGCTGGCCGACGGCCTCCATCTTCTGGACCTGGCGAAGCTGCGCCTCAGCTGCTTCTCGCTCGGCCGCCTCGGCCTTCAGTGCCTGGTTGGCCTCCCAAAGCTCCTGCGTCCGCTCGCGAACGGCCTGTTCGAGCACTTCGGCCCGCTCGGCTTCGTTCTCGACCTGTTTCAGTGCGGCGGCATTCTGACGCAGTGCCTGCACCGCAATCACGCCCAGAAAGATTGCACCGACGCCGACGAGGATGCCGAGCCAGCTGAGGTAATTGGTGAACTGGTCGGCCTGAGCCGAGAATAGCTGGCTTTGCTCGATATGGCCGCGCAGTGACGACCGTTCCTTGACGATGATCTCGTTCAGCTTGTCATCCAGGAGGCGACCGGTGCTCGGATGGTCTTTTGAGTCCCGCGCAGCAGCGTAAAAATAGCTGATTCCGGTGTCGCCCTGCTGGGCGAGCGCGGCGCGAGCGGCCAGCGCAAGCTCGTTGCCGCGCTTTGCATAGAGTTGCTGGACGGCATTGACGCGCTGGCGCTGATCGGGGTCATTGCGCTCGAGCGCCTCGAGTTGCTCGATCTGGTAACCCGCGTCGCGCCAGGCACTGGCATAGACGTTCCCGCTGCCCTTTGGGTCTTCGTCCAGAACAAAGCGTGCCAACGCCGCTTCAGCGCGGGCCACGTTTGCACTGACGTTTCGTATGACGAGCGCGACCTCATAGGACTTTCGCTCGGAGGCCAGTGCCCGTTCGCGTGCGTCGTTGGCGATCTTTACGGCGAAAACCATGACGACCAGGACGAGGGCCGCAACGAGGCCAGCCGCCGCTGCACCGCCGCGCCGCCAGTCGAACCGGACGTCCTCCCCATCGCCCATCATCCAGGCAATGTAGACGTGTTAACCTTTGGACGAAAGTCGGAGGTTCCGTGAAAATTCCTCAGCTGATGCAGCCTGTTGCACGGCCCGCCGCAGCAAACATGCCAAGGATCTCACCGACCTGTTCCTCGCTGTGAAGCGCGCAAAGGGAGCAGCGCAGCAGCGTCATGCCGGCAGGTGTTGCCGGCGGACGGGCGAGGTTCACGTAAAGTCCTTCGTTGAGAAGCGCTTCCCACATCGCTGCCCCGGTCTCGAGATCGGGCATGATCACGGCAATGATCGCCGACTGCGGCTCGTCCGTGCCGAGCTGGAAGCCGAGTTGGCGGAGGCCGGCATGCAGGCGTTTTGAATTTTCCCACAGGTGGGCCCGCTTTTCGGCACTATCCATGAGCTTGCGGATCGAGGCGGCTGCGGTCGCCACGACCGAAGGCGGGAGCGATGCCGTAAAGACGTAGGGACGGCAGACGAGACGCAGGATCTCGAACTTCGGGTGGTTGGAAACGCAGAAACCGCCGACCGTGCCAACCGACTTGGAGAAGGTGCCGATGATGAAGTCCACGTCCTCGATGACGTCCTGCGCCTCCGCGACGCCGCGCCCGTGCTCTCCGATGAAGCCCATTGAGTGGGCCTCGTCGACCAGGACCATCGCGCCGTTAGCCTTCGAAACGGCAATCATTTCCTTGAGCGGCGCGACGTCGCCCAGCATCGAATAGACGCCTTCGAGGACCACCAGCTTGCCAGCGCCCTGCGGCACACGCTTGAGTCGCTTCTCGAGCGCGTCGATGTCGTTGTGGCGGAAGGGAACGATCTGTGCATTCCCCATCGCGCAGCCGTCGTAAATCGAGGCATGGCTGTCGATGTCGAGGATGATGTAGTCATCCTTGCCGGCGATGGTGGAGATGATACCGAGGTTCGCCTGGTAGCCGGTCGAGAACACCATGGCATGGTCCATGGCGTAGAAGTCCTTCAGCGCCTCCTCGACAGCCTTGTGACCGGAATAGGTGCCGTTGAGTACGCGGCTTCCTGTCGTGCCGGAGCCGAAGTCGTCGAGCGCTTTCTTGCCGGCGGCCACGACGTCCGAATCGAACGTCATGCCCATGTAGTTGTAGGTGCCCAGCAGGATTGTCCGTTTGCCATTGCAGATCGCGACCGTTGGGCTTTCGACGCTTTCCATCACCAGGTTGAATGGATCGGTCACGCCGCCCTGGAGAAGCGCCGCTCGCTGCTGGATGAGCGGGTCGAACTTGGAGAAGAGGTCGGTCACGCCTTCAGCTTCTCCAGCGCGTCGACGAGTTGTCCGATGTTCTCGATCTCGGCCTGCATGTTCATCGAGATGATGACGTCGAACTCGTCTTCGATGGTGGCGACGAAGTCGAGGACGGTGAGGCTGTCCCACTCGAGGTCCTGCGCAAAGCGCGTTGCCTCGGTGACTTCCACGCCTTTCTTGTTGAAGGGCTGGACCAGTTCGAGGACTTTGGCGACGGTTTGCTGACGGTCAGACATGGCGGGCTCGTTAGTGCGGTGCCAGCCGCTTCGCAACGCAATGGGGCGCCAATGCGGCGCTGCCGTGGCTGAGACAATTTTTGGCAGGGCCAAAAACTTGATCTTGGTCGATTGCGACTGCACCCGATTAGTGCTGAAAAGCGCTTCCGTTGCGCCTTGGGGAGGGGCTCGATGCTTCGTGCTGGACTGGTTCGCTGGCTGCAGGCGCCCCCTTTTGCGGGATGGCAGGCACTGGTTTGCGGGCTCTTTGCAATCTGGATTCCGACTATCTTACGCGCTGAGGTCAAAGGCCTCGTGACGGGATGCGAATTTACGCCTTACCTGCCTTTCGTCCTCATTAGCGCGATTCTGCTGCGCTGGTGGCAGGCCGGTGCAGTGGCGCTTGGTTCGGTCGCCATCATGGGCGGGCTGTTTAGCGATTCGCATAACTTCATGCTTCCGTGCTTCACGTCGGCGGCCGGAATTTTCCTCGCGTCCTCGGCGGTCATGATCGGCGTTCCGGTCGGTCTTCGGTATCTGGTTGCGGCGATGGAGAAGCGCGGTGTGGACGAGTCCTTGGGCGGGATCGTCTTCAGTCTGGAAAAGGGTCAGGTCTGGGCGAGCTGGTACGGACAGGGTCCTCCCGTGCTTCTCGGATCGCAGCGCAAGGTCGGCGAGATGATGAAGGACTTTCTCGCGCACGAAGAGCTTGCGAGGCGCCTGTCCGAGAGAGCGCCTGGAAGAACCACCTAGTTCGGCCAGTAGACATATTCCTGCCCCGGCCTCCAGGGCGTCCCTGCAGGCGCGTCGATCCTGATCGGCTCCTCGAGAAGCGCCGGCCAACTGGGCCTGGCCATTTGCCGGTCATGAGCCGAAAGCTCGGCGCGGAGGTGGGCGACGATGTCGGGACGTGCGCCCGAGACATCGCTCCTTTCGGTCGGATCGCTCGCAAGGTTGAACAGCCAGATGCGAGACGGCCGGGGCGAGATCTGCAATTTCCAGTTCCCGTCGCGAACGGCCTCGTATCCACCGGATCGCCAGAAGAGGACGCGCGACCGCAGCGGCGGCTCGTGACCCGCAACAAAGGGAAGCAGGTTTATTCCGTCGATCGTCCGGTCACGAGGCGGCTGCGCGCCCGCAGCGGCGACAAGGGTTGGAAGGACGTCGAAGAGCATCGCCGGCATGGTCAGGTGCTGCGCAGCCGTGATCCTCGAGGGCCACCGGATGAAGAACGGCTCGCGGATGCCCCCTTCGAAGAAGGTCCCCTTGCGACCGCGAAACGGCTTGTTGATCTCCGGCAGGCCCGCGTACGATGCCCCTCCATTGTCGCTCGTGAAGATGACGATGGTATTGGAGTAAAGCCCATCGGCCTTCAGCGCGCTCGTCACCTTGCCGACGCCGCGGTCGAGCGCGCGAAGCATCGCTCCGTAGACGCGCGCACGACGGCCCTTCAGTGCCGAAAGCGCATCATAATCCGCCTTCGTCGCCTGAAACGGCGTGTGCGGTGCATTGTAGGCCAGATAGATGAAGAACGGTCGGTTCCGGTTCGCCTTGATCGCCGCCACCGCCTGGTCGCTGAGATAGTCGGTCATGTAGCTGCCGGCATGGAACGGCTTGCTACCGTTGAATTGCACGGCGTCGGTTCCGGCAAGCCACAGCAGCCGGTCGAGCGGCTCGCCGTTCAGCGGCGCATCGACCGCGGTGTCCGGAGCATATTTGCTCGCTCCCGCCATGAAGCCGAGGCTCTCGTCGAAGCCCTGGTCCTCAGGTCGCATGCCGCGCGCTTCGCCGAGGTGCCATTTGCCGAGATGGATGGTGTGATAGCCACGGGCCCTCAGCAGTTCGGCAATCGTGATCTCGCTGGACGGCATTCCCATCTCGGCCATGGAGGGGACCTGTCCCTCGAGGTCGGCGTGGTAGATGATGGGGTACGGGCCGACGTTGGGCGCGTAGCGCGGCACATATTTGGCGAGCTGATCGGGGACTGCCGTGAATTCGAAGCCGAAGCGCTGGGGGTAGCGGCCCGTCATCAGTGCGGCGCGGGACGGCGAGCACGTCGCGTTTGCGGCGTAAGCTACGAGAAAGTCTGCGCCTTCGTGAGCAATCGCGTCGATATTCGGGGTCGGCACCAGCCCCCCGGCAAAGCCGGTTCCGGATCCCTCGGCCGTTACATCGTTGATTGCAAGGTCGTCGCCGACGATCAGGATGATGTTGGGCGGCAGCTTTCCGGCGGGAGTCGTTGCCGGTCCCTGTTGCCAAGTCACCAGCCGAGTTGCCGCAATCCGGTGAGTGAGACGGTACGCAACCACCATGACCTGCACAGGCCACAAGGTCCAGGCAACCGCGCCGCTGATGATCACGAGCGCAAGGACGATGCCGGCGATGGCGAGCGGTTTCACCGCATCGCCTTAGCGATGAATTGGAGCTATTCGAAGTTACAAGGCGGTTAGCTTGTGATCAGGATCGACGAGTTCGTCACGCCAATGATCCCCTTGAGCTACAACCAGCCTTGCAGGCGGTACCAGTCGGCGGTTTCCTTGAGCCCTTGCGCAGTATCGGTTTGCGGGATCCAGACTTCCCGGGGGCAGGCGCGCTTCGGCTCGGCCACCCAGTCGTGATGAGAGAAATAGGCCGCGCGGTCGACGGTCAGTTTCGCTTTCTCACCGCGCAGAAACTGGTCCGCGCGGGCGGCGAGGCGGAGCACGACGCCCGGCGAGGAGATCACCGCTGCCTTCGTACCCACGGCCGCCGCAAGCGCGCGAGCGAACTCACGATGTGTCCAGCCGCCCCGCTTGCCGTCGTCAGGCTCAACCATGCACTTCGAAGGCGCTCCCGGATGCGCCAGCGCCAACAGCAGCCGGGCGAGGTCGCCGGCGTGAATGACTGACACCCGGCCTCTGGGCGGCACCAGCATCAGGCCGAGCTTTGCCATGCGGAAGAGCTCGAGCGTTTCCTTATCGCCGGGACCGTATACGGCGGGAGGGCGGACAATCACCCATTCGAGGCCCGAGCTTTCTACCAGATCCTCGGCTCGTGCCTTCGAGGCGCCGTAGAGGGAAAGCCTCGGCTCTCGAGCCGCGAGGGATGACACATGAACGAAGCGCTGGACACCGCCGGCGGTCGCCGCAGCAAGCATGGCAAGAGTGCCAGCCACGTTGCCTCGTTCGAATTGGGCGGCGGTCGGCGCGCTGATTGTGCCGGCGACATGGATGACTGCATCGACATGCGCCACGAGGCGCTCGAGCGCGTCGCGGCCCGAAAGATCGCCGCAGACCCAGTCGATCCCGTCTCGCGGCCGTTGCTCACGCCGAGTGAGAGCGGACACCTGGTGTCCGGCGGCGAGTGCAAGATCGATGAGATGCGATCCGACGAAGCCGGTGCCGCCGGTAATCGCAAGCCTCATAGAGGTGACCAGGGTTTCTCGTCCGCGGCTTCGAGCACCTGATCCACGACAGTCGGGCCGAGGCGCTCGATGATTGCGTCGAGGAGGGGCTCCATGCCCTCTTCGAGCGGGGCGCTCACCGGGAAGACGCGACTTCCGCTCTCCTTCTCGAGCGCTTTCACGATTTTCGAGCGCCGCTTGTCATCGAGAAGGTCGGCTTTGGTAAGGGCGATGAGTTCGGGCTTTTTCGCAAGACCCGCGCCGTAGCTGTCGAGTTCGCCGCGCACGACGCCCCAGGCATCGAGCGGGTCGTCTCCCGAACCGTCGACCAGGTGGAGGAGCAGTCGTGTCCGCTCGACGTGGCCGAGGAAGCGGTCGCCGATGCCCGCGCCTTCGGCAGCGCCCTCGATCAGGCCGGGGATGTCCGCCACGACGAACTCGCGTCCTTTGTGGCGAACGACGCCGAGCTGGGGGCGCAGGGTCGTGAATGGATAGTCGCCAACCTTCGCCGAAGCGTTGCTTACCGAGTTGAGGAGAGTCGATTTTCCGGCATTCGGCAGACCGAGGAGGCCGACGTCGGCGAGCAGCTTGAGACGCAGCCAGACCCACATCTCTTCGCCCGCCTCGCCCGTTTGGTGCTGCCGCGGTGCGCGGTTCGTGGAGGTTTTGTAGCTGGCGTTTCCGCGGCCGCCCATGCCGCCCCTGAGAAAGACGATCCGCTGGCCGACCTGCGTCAGGTCGGCGAGCAGGCTTTTCTCCTCATCGTCCGCCAGGATCTGCGTTCCGACCGGCACCTTGATGACCAGGTCGTCGCCGCCTGCTCCTGTGCGGTTGGAACCCGCGCCGCCCTTTCCGCGGGGAGCGCGGAAATGCTGCGTGTAGCGGAAGTCGATGAGCGTATTGAGACCCGGCACCGCCTCGAACACGACATCGCCGCCCTTGCCGCCGTCTCCTCCGTCAGGCCCGCCAAACTCGACGAACTTCTCGCGTCGGAAGCTGACGGCACCCGGGCCGCCGGCGCCGGAGCGAACGAAGATCTTTGCCTGGTCGAGAAAATGCATGACGCCGCGTCAGGTAGGCGATGCAGGCGACGAGGGGAACCTACTTGCCGCTGACGGAGATCTCGGCTCCGTCAGGGTCGCGGAAGCGCGCGACCCGGGTGCCGTGCACGTCGGTCGGGGGACTGGTGAAGACCAAGCCTTCCGCCTGGCCGGCGTCGTAGAAATTGTCGATGTCTTCGGTGCTGAGCCCGAGCTGCACCGTGCCGGCGGGGTTTTCCTCGGACGCGGGATGCAACGCGAGCTTTGTCCCGCCCGTCTCGAACTCGCTCCAGAACGGCGACTGGAAGATCAGCGTAAGTCCAAGGGTGTCGCGGTAGAAGCCGACCGCAGTATTCATGTCGCTGACGAACTTGATCGCATAGTTGAGCCGCATTCCGGGGCCTCCCTTCACGAGACGTTCTGCGGATGATGCGGCACCAGGATAAGCATTCTTCCCTCGACCCGCCACGATTGCAGTTTCGAGAGGAAATTCATGCCGAGAACGTCGAGGCTGCCGAGCCCCGGCGAAGTGACGATGCGCAAGTTGTGCGCAACGATGTTGCCGACCCGAAGCTCGTCGACTTTGCCGGTTAGTGCGGGCGCGGCACCATTGGCAGTCTGGAGGACGACGGGAGACAGTCCCCTGCCGGCATCGACCTTCGCATCGCGCGCGGTTCGTTGCGAGATCGCCGTCACCGTCGCTCCGCTGTCGATGAGCATGCGCCGCTCAATGCCGTTGATCGAGGCGACGACCCAGAAATGGCCGTCGGGCGACATCTTCACATGGAGCTCCTTGCCCGCAACCTGCTGGTCATCGAGGCCGAGGCGGTCAGTGAAACGCGCAAGCTCAGGCTGATACGGCGCCTGTTGCATCAGGATGAAAATGAGAAAGGCGAGGAGTCCGAGCGAGAAGGCGAAGCGGATTACCCGGCCGACGAACGGAATGCGTTGCAAGAGCATGATGAGCAACGCAGCGCCGACCGCGTACATCGCCAGGTGCTGCCATTCGGGAACGGGATTGGGCATGGTTGAACTCGGCATTTCGGGCCAGTCGTCGTCGCGTTCAAGGCGGTTGACCGATACAAGTGCGAAACATCAGGCACTTCAAGGCTTTAGGGGCGTTCTAATCTATATCAGGTTACGGAGCGCATCATGAGCGATCGCATCGTGGCCGTCGGCCTGCTGACGAAGCGGGACCTGTCCGTGCTTGGGCCGGCGTTCGACCGGGCATGGCCGGTAGAGAAAGCGCCGTCTTTCAGCGAGCTGCTGCGTGCGATCGACGAAGCTGACCAGCGCCTCAAGGCAAAGGCCGACGACAGCCGCCACTGACTTACTGCTGTAGTGCAATCTAGAAGCGGTCGAGGAGCCGGTCGACGGTGTCTTCGGCCGTCTTCTGCTTCCCGTTCTCACGCAATTGCTTTGCATGCTTCTCGAGCGCGGCCCGCACGAGCTCGATCTGCTGGTCGGTCAAATGCTCGATGCCGATGAATTGCTCGCGTGCCTTGTCGACGGCGCGCAGGAGCTCGTCGAGCTTCGCCTGCATTGCCGCGGCGTCGCGATTCTGGCTGTTCTGGATCAGGAACACCATCAGAAACGTCACGATCGTCGTGCCGGTGTTGATGACCAGCTGCCAGGTGTCTGAATAGTGGAAGATCGGGCCGGTGACGGCCCAGACCAGGACGATGGCGATGGCAATGCTGAAAGTCAGGGGGTGACCCGCCGCCGCCGACGTCTTCGTCGCGCACCAGTTGAAGAACCGTCGCATGCGCCCGTAACGCTCGTGCAACGAAGTGGTGCCGGGAGAAGGGCGCTTAACCGTGCGGGTGTTCGGCCTCGAGGCGGTGGCGCAGGCGCTGGGCAGCAAGCTCGCGCGCGGCATCGCGTGGAAGCCCGAGTGCCTCGGCAATCGGCGGCCCCAGGAGCGAATCGCCAAGCGCGTTCAGAACCAGTGACAGTGTGCTTTCGGCGACATGATGAGCTTCGTGGCCGACCGCGAGCTGGGACACGAGCGCGCGAATGGAATCGAGGATGGGATTGAGCGCATCCCGATTGCCAGAGAGAATCATCCAGGCAGCGAGCGCACCCGCGCCTTCCTTGCCGAAGGCGTCGAAGCATTGGTCTACGATGACCCGCGCGTCGGTCTCGCCAGAGCGTGTCCGTTCGACGGCATCGGCGATGCTTCCGTTGACGGAATCGGCGATCGACTTGGCAAGTTCGCCCTGGAGGCCGGCAGCAGAGCCGAAATGGTGGAGGAGGTTCGCGTGCGTTCGTCCGATCTCGGCGGCGACGGCCTTCAGGGTGACCGCCTGCGGACCTTGTTCAAGCAAAAGCTTGCGCGCCGCGCCAAGCGCGGCCGAGCGGCTTTCTTCCGGAGTGAGGCGGGTTCGTCTTATTGACACGTTTGTAAGTTAGTCTATCTTCCCCGTATGACCGCAACAATTCTGCCGACGCCGACGGATCTCAGCATCACACCACGTGACCGTCGCTTCGGCCGAGAGGCCGCTGCCCCGCGTTTGTGGCACGGCGGACGTATCGAAGCGACTGCTATTTACAATGCGTTATCGACGACCTTTCCCGCCGGCGAAGCTTTCTTCGTTGAGAGCGTGCGTGCATTTCGTGACGGCGCGCCGCCGAAGCTTGCTGAGGAAATCAGGAATTTCACGACCCAGGAAGCGATTCACAGCCGCGAGCATGACGCGTTCAACAGGCGCGCCAGCCAATCGGGATACGATCTGTCGCAACTTGAGGAGCGCGTGCTCTGGCGGCTCTCGATTACAAAGACGAAGCCACCCGTCGTAAGCCTCGCTGCAACGATGGCACTGGAGCATTTCACGGCGATCCTAGCCCATCAGCTTCTCGCCGATCCTTCCCATCTTGCGGACGCGGAGAAGGAGACGGCGGACCTTTGGCGCTGGCATGCCCTTGAGGAGATCGAGCACAAGGGGGTCGCATACGATACCTGGCTGCACGCGACGCGCCATTGGCAGCGATCGAAGCGCTGGAAGGTGAAGGCGAAGGTGATGCTCTACGTCACTCGCAATTTCGTCGTCGACAGGACCGCAGGCGCGCTCGAGCTCATGCGTCAGGACGGCATCATCGGGCTCAGAGCCTGGACACGGCTCCTTTGGTATCTCTGGATCAAGCCAGGCATGTTCCGGAAGATCGCTGGCGCGTGGCTCAGCTTCTTCCTGCCGGGCTTCCACCCGTGGAACGAGGACGACCGGCACCTCATCCGCGCCTATGAAGCGAGCGCCGCGAACGTACCGGAGTCTTCGAAGAAGGTGAGGCGGGCAGTTTAAGCCGCCAGCGCCTCGTCTTTCTCCTCGATCGCTCCAGCCTGCAGCTGCAGTCGCATCAGGCGTGCCGGAACCTCGGTCCCGCGTGCGCAACTCATCCGCGGCGCGATTATGCCGAGAGGCTCGAAGCCGAGCTTCTCGAGCACACGTGCAGAGGCTGGGTTGTCGACGAAGTGAGAGCCCTCGAGGCTGGCGAGGCCAAGCGCCCGCGCGATCTCGACAAGAGCTCCGCATGCCTCAGTTGCATAGCCCTGGCCCCAGAACGAACGGGCGATCCAATAGCCCAACTCTACGGAGCCCGAGGGGCGGCGGCCGAGACCGCAGGCGCCCACGAGCTGTGGTGCGCTCAAGCCGCGTTCAAAGATCAGGAGAGACGGAAGCACGGGGTCCCGCGGGCTTGCAAGGAAAGCTTCGGCGTCGCGCATGCCGTATGGCCACGGGACGTTCGCCAGGTTGTGGGCAATCGCCCGATCGGCAATCGCACTGGCAAGCGCCGGCGCGTCCTCCGGGAAGCCCGGCCTCAGCAACAGTCTTGGCGTTCTCGCGAACATCACCTTCTCCTCGGCCACGAGCACCTAGCGGCGCCCGATGACATTTTCGGGAGAAGACAAAGAAAAAGGGGAGACCCCTTCCGGGGCTCCCCTTCTCCCTATCTGGTCTCGATCTTTTTAGGATCTCGTCCGGGCCGCCCCTTGTGGGAACGGTCCCTTTCTGACCGTTCCTATTCTGCTGCTTCCGTAAATGCCGGCATAATATGCACGTATTTGCGGCCGAGCTTGCCGTCGCGGAACGCGACTTGGCCGTCGGTAAGCGCAAAGAGGGTATGGTCCTTGCCCAGGCCGACATTGTCGCCCGGGTGCCACTTCGTTCCGCGCTGACGCACGATGATGTTGCCGGCGCGAGCCTGCTGGCCGCCGAACAACTTCACGCCGAGGCGCTTGCTCTCACTGTCGCGGCCGTTGCGCGACGAGCCGCCTGCTTTCTTATGTGCCATGACGAATTACTTCGCTTTCGGGGTTTTCTTTGCACCAGTCTTAGCAGGTGCAGCATTTTCTGTCGAGGCGGTCGACGTCGTTTCGTCGCCCGCTGCGGTCTTTTTGCCACCAGCCTTCTTGGCCGGCTTATCGGCGCCTGCAGCCGCCTGGTTGTTCGGAGCGGGATTCTCCGTCGGCGTGCCCGCAACGTCGCTGGCTTCCTGCGCCTCTTGCTGGCCCTTGGCCTCGTTCGACTTCGCGGCCTTCGCGGGTGCAGCAGAGGCTTCCGTCTTCGGGGAAGCCTTCTTCTGTTCCTTCTGGTCGCCAATCGCGACGATCTTCAGGATCGTGTGCTGCTGGCGGTGGCCTTTCTTCCGGCGGTAGTTGTGGCGCCGGCGTTTCTTGAACACCGTCACCTTCTCGCCCTTGGCCTGGGCAACAATCTCCGCCGCGACGGTGAGGCCGTCGGTGGACCTCAGGTCCGATCCGTCACCGGCGAGCAGGACCTCACCTAGCGTGATGCGGTCGCCCGCGTTGCCGTCGAGCTTCTCGACGACGATCTTGTCTCCCGGGGCGACGCGATATTGCTTACCGCCCGTGCGCACGACTGCGAACATTGGCTCTTCTCTTCTTCAGTAGAATTTCGGTCCCCGCGCGCGTGCGGGCGCAAAAGCGTCTGACAAGCGCAGGAAAGCGAGCCGCCTATGGCAGCCATCCCAAGCTGTCAACCGGCAGCGCCCACTCCCGGCTCTGTTGCGGGGCAGCAACAGCATTAGGACATTAATGTGAATGGCTCCAGCAAGTGCTTGCTAATGTGCCGCTTTGACTTTTCCCTGCGGCGCGAAGCCGGGCGCTATTCCGGCCAAGAGGGGGAATTCGCGATGACCAACGCCAACCGCGCCGCGCTGCTCGCCGGCCTGAGCACTTTCGCGCTGGCCGTTCCGGCAGCGGCGCAGACCAGCCCGCAGGCACAGCAGAATGCCGAGGCTCAGGCCCAGGCGCAGGTGAATGCACAAGGCCAGTCGCCGGTCAGCAACGAGCAAACGATCATCGTTACGGGCACGCGCACGGCCAATCGTACGGTTGCCAACAGCCCCGTCCCCGTCGACGTGATCGGCGCCGACCAGATCAAGAACAGCGGCCAGACCGAAACCAATCGCATCCTCAATCAGCTGGTACCCTCGTTCAATTTCCCCTCTCCCTCGATCGCGGACGGATCGGATGCTCTCCGACCGGCAACATTGCGCGGCCTCAGCCCGGACCAGACACTGGTGCTGGTCAACGGCAAGCGCCGTCACGTGTCGGCGCTGCTGAACATCAATGGCACGGTAGGGCGCGGCAGCGCGGCGGCCGACCTCAATTTGATCCCTGGCCTTGCAATCAGCCGGGTCGAGGTGCTCCGCGACGGAGCGGCTGCACAGTACGGCTCCGATGCAATCGCGGGCGTTATCAACATCCAGCTCAAGAACTCGAGCCATGGCGGCCGTGCGAGCGTCACCTGGGGCGAGTATCTGACGACGGTCAACGACGTCGCGAAAGTCACCGGCCTCCAGCTCAATTCCGCCGGCCAGCCGATCCTGGACCCGACCGACAACCGCTACTTGCTTGCAAACACGAATGGCGAACGCCACGTCCAGGACGGCGCGCAGCTGACCAGCGGTGTCAACATCGGCCTTCCGCTCGGCCCGCACGGCTTCGTCAATCTTACCGCTGAATATCACCATCGAGACGCGACAAACCGCGCCGGCTATGACCTGCGACCCAATTTCACGCTTCCCAACCCCACGGGTGCGGCGTTCACGCCGGCAACGATCTTCGATCAGCGCGAAATCGGCTTCAACCGGCTGGAGTTCAAATTCGGCGATCCCAAATCGAAGGACTACAACCTCGTTCTCAACAGTGGGTACGAGATCACTCCGGATTGGGAGATCTACGCATTCGGCACCTACGGTCACCGCAATGCGGAGAGCGCAGCGAACTGGCGCCAGTTCAACAATACGGCAGTCAACCGCGACTGGAGCGTGCTCGCCCCGAACCAGGCTGCGACCAACGCCAACTTTGTGCCGCTCACGCCGACCGGTTTCCTTCCGCTGATCGGCACGAAACTGCGCGATTATGCCGTCACGTTCGGGGCGCGCGGCGATCTTTCAGGCTGGCACGTCGATCTGTCCGCCGGACGCGGCCACAACAAATTCGATTATGAGGTCCATGATACGCTCAACACGTCGTTCGGCACCCAGAGCCAGTCGGACTTCGATGCTGGTGGCCTTCGCTACTCGCAAAATCTCCTGAACCTCGATGTGACGAGGGACTATCAGGTCGGTTTCGCTAAGCCGCTGACGTTCGCCGCCGGTGCCGAGTATCGGCACGAGAATTTCCAGGAGCGGCCGGGCGACCTCCAGTCCTGGGCAATCGGACCACTTTTCCGTGCAGCCGTGCCAAACAGTACGTTGGCAGGCTGCACCACGCTCGGCGGCAACTTCAACACGACGACGAATGTCTGTTCGTTCCCGGGACGCCAGGCTCCCGTCGGTGCCCAGGGTTTCCCCGGCATTCCGGACGTCAGCCGAACTGATGCGAGCAGGCATAGCTGGGCGGCCTACGCTGAACTCGATACCGATCCGATCGAGGGGCTGACGACGACGCTCGCCGGACGGTACGAGCATTTCTCGGACTTCGGTTCGACCTGGAATGGCAAGCTGGCCCTCCGTTACGAGTTTATCCGGGGTTATGCGATCCGCGGTGCCATTTCGAACGGCTTCCGCGCTCCCTCCCTTCACCAGCAGTTCTTCACGACCACCTCGACGAACTTCATCGGCGGCGTTCCGGTCGACATTTCGACACTGGCGGTGAACAACCCGGTCTCGCAGGCGCTGGGGTCGAAACCGCTAAAGCCTGAGAAATCGGTGAACCTGAGCTTCGGCGCCACTGCCAACCCGCTTCGCGGCCTCACGCTTACGGCCGACTATTACCACATCAAGATCAAGGACCGCGTCGTCCTCACGGAGAATCTCGGCGCTGCAGGCAGCGGGACCGCCGCGCAAAATGCGGCCGTCAATGCGATCCTCGTCGCCAACGGGTTCAACAACATCGGCGCCGCCCGCTTCTTCATCAATGGCCTCGACACCACCACATGGGGCGTCGACGTGGTCGGCACTTATCGCTTCGGCCTTGGCGAGTTCGGCCGATGGAACCTGACGGCGGCCTACAATTACAACAAGCAGAAGATCGACGAGCGGTTGAACGAGCTTGGCCCACTCGCGCAGATCCCGGGCCTGGTCCTGTTCGGCCGCATTGAAGGTATCCGCTTCACTAACGGCCAGCCGCGCGACAAGGTCGTTCTCAGCGCCGATGGTGACATCGGCAAGTTCGGCGTGACGGCGCGCACGACGCGTTACGGCAAGGTCGTGTCGCCAGGCGCCGCGGCTCCGCTCGCGCCCAACCAGACGAGCCTCACCGCAACCGGTCCCGACGACATCTTCCTGAGCGCCAAATGGGTGACCGACGCCGAGGTACGTCTCAATGGCGGTAACGGTGTCGAGTTTGCGGTCGGTGCGAACAACCTGTTCGACGTTTATCCGGACCGGTCGCCGTTCGGCCCGCGGCCTGCATCGGCGGGCGGCGGCTTCTACCCGGCGAACCAGATCTACATCCCCTACTCGATCTTCTCGCCGTTCGGCTTCAACGGCCGTTTCGTTTACGGCCGCGTCTCGGTCAGTTTCTGATCAACAGGGGGAGGAGGGAGGGCCTCGCGCCCTCCCTTCGTTCAATTCCTGAGGTCGCGGCGTAGCTGGTACCTGCCGTCCTCGCGGTTGAACATGCTCGCGATCGCCGGGTGATCGACCGGTTCGTCGCTCTCGTCGGCGACAAGGTTCTGCTGACTGACGTAGGCGACGTAGGTCGTCTCGGCATTTTCGGCGAGGAGGTGGTAGAAGGGCTGGTCCTTGGAGGGACGCAGCGCTTCGGGGATCGCCTCGTACCATTCCTCGCTGTTCGCAAACACCGGATCCACATCGAAGATCACGCCGCGAAAGTCGAACATCTTGTGGCGCACGACGGCGCCGATGGCGAAGCGGGCGAGCGGGATATCGATCTTCTGGGACACAACACCAGAACGTTTGAAAGCTTCAAAAGGGGTCATGCATACTATCTAGGCAACGCAAAGCGGCGCTGCTAGAGCGCCGCCTCCGACCGGAGCCGGCATCAGTCCGGCCAGCACATTCCCAGCGGAGAGGTGGCTGAGTGGTCGAAAGCACCGCACTCGAAATGCGGCGTACGGGCAACCGTACCGTGGGTTCGAATCCCACCCTCTCCGCCAGTCCTTACCGAGGCTATTTCCTGGTCAGGCGCTTCAGCGCGCTTTCCATTTTCAACGACAGCCGCTCGATGTCCGCGTTTAGCTCGCGGAGCTCCGCAACGGGGTCATTTCTTGTTCCGGGCTCGTCCGAAAGTTGGGGCTCGCTTTGCAGCAAGGCCGAGCTGAGCGTGGCCGGCGAGATCGGAAGCTCGAACTGGCAGCCGTAGAACTCCCCGCTGTTCCACACGACCGTCGCCTCGACGCTACCGGCATGCGGAAGCTCGACTTGAAAGATGGCGCCGACGAGCATCGGTACGGACGTTTCCAGGAGCGCGCCCGTCAGCGAGAGATCATGAATGGTGACGAGCTCACCATTTGCGCCGGAACCCAGTCTTAACGCCCGTCGCACGTAGCGCCGCCTGTCGTCCTTGGGCTCGAAATCCTCGAAATAAGCGAGCATCGCCATGACGCGCCTCCTGTTCGAGGCCAGTGCGCGCTGGTGGTTAAGAAAGTGTAACCATTTCGGTCACGGACCGCTGAGACGTTGCCTGAGCTCGCTGACTTCCCAATAGTCATTGCGGCTGAACGGCAGCAGTGCCTGGAGCGCAGCGAACGTGCTTCGCCCGAGGGCGCGCTTGAGGCCGTCAAGCTCGGCAAGCGCGGCGCGGATCTGGGCGGGATCGAACTCGGCCTCGCCCGCAGCTTCCTCGATCATCGTCTCTTCGGCTTCGGCAACCAGCCACGCCTGAAGTTCCCAGAACCGACGGACGCGTTTCGCACCTTCAGGGTCGAGGCGTTCCGCAAGGGCCGCAACCCTTGCACCTGACGGACCGTCGGGCCAGCGGCCTGCCCGCAAGGCATCAACCTGCGCACGGTGCTCTGCCGATTCTGCCGCGAGCCAGCGTTGGGCCTCTGCAGTGCCAAGGCTGAGGATCGCCACCAGCGCGATCGGCGCGACGAGGGCGGCGCCCATCATCGAGACCATCGGTCGGTCCGGGAACTGGTTGAACGTTGTGTGTAGCGCAACCGCGACTCCCCAGCCTGGAACGAACCACAGCAGGCTGAAGTCGTAATCTGCGGCTGCTGAGCGCGTTTCCCGTTCGGCGAACTCGTGCGCGATCGCGGCAAGGACCGCGAGCGTCGTACCATGCATGATCGCCGTGCCGAAGCCCCGGACCAGCCATGTGCCGGTGCCATATTCGGGGAAGATGGTGAGATAGAAGATGTTCTCGACAACGGAGAAGCCGGCGCCGATCGCAAAGCCTGAGATGACCGCGTCGAGCTTGTAGCCGATGCGGTTGAGGCGAAAGAGGACGATCATGATTATCGCCTTGATGGCCTCTTCGAGCCATGGCGCGACGAACCGGCTGTAAAGTGAGAAGCCAATCGGCAGCGTGTCCAGCATCCTGCCGCTGATCGGCCAGGCGACGAGTGCGCCGAGCGCCCCGAGGACCAGCAGGACGAGGATCTCGCTCATGTTCATGAGCGCGAATGCGTCGAGCCAGACGAAGACGAAAAGCAGCACCAGAACCGGGATCAGTGCGACGCCCCAATGGAGACCTTCTGTCAGAAGCGCGCTCATCGCCTCACAGAATTTTCAACGACGCCAGCCACTCGGTCTTCCGGTAATGGCCGTCGCGCCAGCCGCCCGCCGCGCCGACGGAAAAGACCATGGGCAGCCTCAAGGCAACGGTGAAGTTGAGATCAAGCTGTGCGCCCAGGTTGTAATAATGATGACCTGAACCGTCGGGCGCTTGTGTAGCCATGCCGCCGCCGAAGACGGCGGGGCGAACGTAACTGAGGAAAAATGCCGGAGTCCCGACCTCGGCGAAGCGCACGGGGGGCAAGTTTACTTCCGTTGTCAGTCGCGCGAAGCGCCGTGCCACGATCTCGTCGATCGAGAAGCCAGGGAAGCTTTCCATCTCACGATACCGTTTTTCCGGCCGGTTATCGACATAGTTGTTGCGGAAAGATCCGAAGTAGAAAGCGGCGAGAGCGTGTTGGCGCTCGCCCCAGCCGGTCCCGGCATGAGCGTAGAACCAGACCGAGCTATTGGGCATCGGCAGAGGGATGCCGTAATCCACGCCGCCATAAACTTTCGGAAACGCCCTTTTGTCGGGCACCGAATAGTCGAGGTCCGCAAGGGCGTGCCATTGGATCCCCTTTTCGTGGTCGACGCCGCCAAGCGCCTTGCGCGCGTTCGTATATTTGGCGCCGGCTTCCAGTGAAATGATGGTGCTGGGGCTTGGAATGTTTTGCGCGTTCGGCAGCTTTTCGAGGCGCGTATAGAAGGCGGCGGATGCCAGCACGTCGAACTGGCGCGGAGGATCATAAACCGTGGTCTTGTCGTACGCGACGATCACTGCTTCGCCGCGGCGGCTCCGCTCCACCGGTCCAAGGATATCATAGAAATCCGCGCCGTTATGCTGGACCTTGATGTCCCAGTTCAGCGTCTTGAACTGGACTGTCGCGTGGAGGCGGTCGCCGAACTGCATCCTGTTGAATGATGAAACGCTGAAGCTCGCGTTGACCTGGCGGAACTGCATCGGGTCTTCGAAGTGGAAGTACCATCCCGGGGAGACGGCTCCCTTGTAGCCTTCGACGACGGGATACATGCCTGCGAGCTTAATCCGCCCTGAGGGCCGGTACATGCCCCGCCGCGTGATCAGCTGGTCGAGCGGAACTCTGGCCGGCGAGCCGACGCCCCACGCCTTGAGCTCCGGATGTTCGTTGATCACCCGAGTGCCGAGGAACTCGATCGTGCCGAGGTCCTCCTTCGCCTGCGGCTGGAGCCGGACGGGCTGGAGGCCCTTGCCGGAAAACTCGTATGCGATCAGCGACCCGTCCGCCTGAGGGATTGGCCGGAAGAAGCCTGTCGAGGCATTGCTGACGGCATCGAACTTTCCGGTCGTGACGTCGAACCTGAAGACGTTCGAGGCACCTGTGTAATAGGACGTTCCGTACATCGTCTTCCCGTCGGGCGCGAAGACGAACCCTTCGGGAGTCGAGGGCGGAAGACTGAGGCGTGAGACTTCGGTCGGGTCGCCGTCGGTGTTCAGTGAATCGAGCTTCCACACACGAACCGTCTGGTCGCCGTTCACCTCGCCGACTGATGCCGAGATGAGCGTCCCGTCCGGAGAGATGTCGAGGTCGAACGGCGTCTGGCCGTACTTGAAGGTATGGACCTGGTTGAAGCTCGTATATGGCGCCGGCATCCGCACGATGGTCGCAAAGCCGTTCTGATGGCGGATGCCCCACAGCGATCGGTCGACAGGATTGAGCACGATGTCGCCGATGCGGGCGTCCTTGAGCAGCATTCGCTTTCGGCCAGTATCCACGTTGACCGCGACGATGTCGCGGAACGCATAATTGTCCTCTGTATAATAAGCTTCCCGCAATACCGCGTCGAACGCGAGGCTGGTCACCCTGTAGAGCATCATGCCCTTGATTTCCTGAAGCTTTGTCAGCTTGCCGGTCGAGAGATCGAGGCGGCCTACGAAGCCGATCGTTCCAGGATAGCGGAAGGCGGCGATGAGACTGTTCGTCTTCGGGTCGACAAAGCCCCGCGAAATGGAGCCCAGCCCGGTGTGACTGATCGGCTCCGTCGGTGTGAGCGGATATTGTGAGAGCTTGGCGAGGTTCGCCTTCTGGAACTGGTGCTCGAAGACAATCCAGTCTCTCCAGACGTCGGTCAGCCGCCGTCCGAACACATGCTTGAACTGATCGGCATAAAAGGGCTTGCTGGTCTTGCTTCGGCGCAACCACTCGACAGCTTTTTCCGGCCCGTAGGTTAGTGCCAGATAGGAATAGAAGCGCGTGCCATAGAGGTAATCGTTCACACCGACCTGGAAATCGACGGCAATCCCCTCCGATTCCAGTCCGAGGGGCGAGTAGAAGCGGTCGTTGTCGCGCACGCGAGCGCGCCAGACCATTTCATCGAACGCGCCCTGAGCGCGGCCAAGGCCGCCTGACATCCATGTCTCGAAGAAGACTGCGCTGCCCTCGAGATACCAGCGCGGAACATTGTTCCGGGGCGTCGCCAGGTAATTCCAGAGAATGGATTCGGGGTGGTCCTGGATCGGCATCGGCTTCCCGTGAAGGAAGTGCCGCCACCTCGAGTCCCTCTCGTTCCACACGTCCATGGTCGCCACGTGCTGCAGCTCGTGGTTGAGGAGGGTGTAGAAGCGCTCGCCGGGCGTGAACGTCTCCATGGCCTGGCTGAGTGGCGCGACGTCCAGCAGCACGGCATCGTTCGGCGACGACCGCGCGGCAGCGTTCCCGTAGTCGCCGAAGTCCTTAAGCAGCACCGTGACCGGCTCCCAGGGCTGCCAGCTGAACTTCTTCTTGTGGAAATCGAGTGCGTTCTCGAATGCCCGGGCGATGTACGGTGTCAGATAGGTCTGCGCGGGATCGAAATAGAGCAGGTTGAGGTTGCGCGTGTCCAACTCGGTCAAGTTGATGCCGGAGGCATCCGGCGGCACGTGCGCGGGTCCTTCGTCCTTCGGCGGCGCCGGTGTCGTCACCGGGACCGGGGAAACTGTTTCAGGAGTGGGGAGCGGTTCTCGAACCGTTGTCGTTTCCGGCGGCGGCGGCGGCGGAGATGGTTGCTGCTGCGCCTGGGCCAGCGCGTCGGTCGACGCACTGCCCAGTGCGATCAGCGATGCTGCGGCGAGCAGCTTGCGCGGCCGCGCACCAGCCCCCCTCATGTCCCCCCTAGCTGACGTCTATGGCGCCAAGCTTTAGTTGCCGTTCAGCGCGTTTGCGAAGTTCTGGCTCCTTGCGGCGGCCGCGAACGACGCATTCATGACCAGTGCATGGAAGGCCGGCTGTCGTCCAAGCGCCTGGAACGCCTGGGCGTTGCGCGCGAATGCCGCAAGCGCCTGCGGGTTCGCTGCCAGGGCCTGGAACGCCTGTGGGTTTTGCGCCATGGCCGCGAAGGCCTGTGGGTTTGCCGCCATCGCCTGGAACGCCTGCGGGTTCATCCGGCCCTGCGAAGCCATCGACGCTGCGACGGCTTGCGCGTTCAGCGCAGCCGCGGCACTTGCCGCCGCCGAAAGTGCGTTGGCGTTATGCGACAGCGCCTGGAACGCCTGGGCATTGCTCGCCATCGCCTGCAGCGCTTGCGCATTCATCGCGGCCTGGAACGCCTGCGCGTTGCCGGCGAGCGCCTGGAACGCTTTGGCGTTGCTCGCCAGCGCCTGGAAGGCACTGGCGTCGCGCGACAGCGCCTGCATCGCCTTGGCGTCAGCGGCAAGCGCCTGGAACGCCTGCGCACGGCTCGACATCGAAGCAACGCCCGCCGGGTTGGCAGCAGCTGCCTGGAACGCTTGGGCATTGCCCGCATATTGCGCAAAGGCCTGCGGATTTGCCGCCATCGCCTGGAAGGCCTGCGGATGCGCCGCGAGCGCACTGAAGGCCTGTGCGTGCCCTGCCAGCGCGGCAAACGCCTGCGGCTGCGTAGCAAGCGCGCTCATGGCGTTCGCATTTACCGCCAGCGCCTGCACCGCCTGCGCATTCAGCGCATTCGCGCTGCTCAGCTGTGCGCTTAGCGCCTGGGCTTGCTGGGCGGCGGCCTGAAGAGCGGCGGGATTGTGTCCGAGCGCCTGGAACGCCTGCGCATTGCTGGCCAGCGCCTGCATTGCCTGGGCGTTCATTGCGGCCTGGAAAGCCTGGGCATTGCCGGCAAGCGCCTGGAAGGCGTTCGCATTCGCGGCGAGTGCCTGGAGCGCACTTGCATCGCGGGACAGCGCCTGCATTGCCTTCGCGTCGGCGGCGAGTGCCTGGAATGCCTGCGCATGGCTCGACATCGCCGCCACGCCAGCAGGATTGGCGGCGGCCGCCTGGAAGGCCTGTGCATTGCCCGAATATTGAGCGAATGCCTGAGGGTTAGCCGCCATCGCCTGGAATGCCTGCGGATGTGCAGCAAGCGCCTGGAACGCCTGGGCATGACCCGCAAGCGCAGCAAAGGCCTGCGGCTGGGAGGCGAGCGCCTGGAAGGCTTGGGCATTGAGCGCCATCGCCGAGATTGCCTGAGCCTGGCTCGCATTCGCGGCTGCGTTGGCCGAAACGGCATTGGCCGACTTCAGCATCGCCTGGAAGGCGGCCGGGTTGCTCGCCAGCGCCTGGAACGCCTGCGCGTTGGCCGCCATTGCGGCGAGTGCTGCCGGATTCTGCGCGAGCGCTGCGAAGGACGGGTCCTTTGCCGCGGCGCGGAAGTTCGCATCGTGCACCATCAGCTCGAACGCATCCGTCTGCATCAACTGCGGGACTGACGTGTCGCCGAGCGTGACATCCTTGTCGGTGACCTGTGCAGAAACGTAGCGCTGAGCGGCGCCGATCGTGCCTGCAGCAGGTCCCAGCGGCGGATAAATGCGCCCCAGTCCATAGGCGCCGACACCGACCGCAATGATCGCTGCGCCGGTCACAATCATCTTACGGTTGTTGGAATTGGAAAGCGCGTTTGTCATTGGTTGCCCCCTTGACTGAGTCAAGGCGGTGACATCTGCCCGTTTGTTAACGAAAAGTCAACGAAAGTCGGATGCACGACACCGACGTGCGTCGGCGGTAGGTCTTTGAAATTACGGCTGTTTTTCGTTGAATCTGGAAGTAGCTCAGGAATTCCTCCAATCCTTTTAACCATTTAGCGAAAGACGACGGAAATCCTGTTTCGCTAGGCAGGCGCAAGGTGATGGAGAGTGCCATGCGCATGCCCGTGCTTCTTTTTGCCTTGAGCTTTGCCGCCGCCGCGGCCGCGGAGCCGCCCAAGGTAGCGGCAGAGCCCAAAACGCCGGCGCCGCAGCCGGCTGCCATCGTGCTTGCGTCGGCGGACAATGTTCGTTCGCCAGCACAAGGTCAGTCAGCCAAGAATCCAGCGACGGGCAAACGAGTGACGCCGCGCGTCACGACTTGCCGCTGCGGCGACCCGCAGCCGGAACCCGACGATCAGGATCAATAAGTCTTACTTGCTAGACTGCGCGATCTGCGGCTTGCGCGAGCGGATCACCGGAATCTCGCCATCACCCACTGCTGCAAAGGCGGACCAGTAGAATGGATGCGACGTATTGACGTCGTCCATGAGCTGGCGCTGCGACATGCGAAGGGCAGTGACCGTCGGCGTCCCCGGCGGAGCGGAGAAGAGGCCGGTAATCAGGCGCTCGGTCGCGTCATAGTCGTCTGGTACGGGCCAGTGACTTGCAATGACCAGCCGGCCGCCGGCGCCGACAAAGGCGCGAACCAGGCCGTCGAGTGCGACATCGCCGCCGCTTGACAGGCCCGCCTGCTGCGTCGCAGCCGCGCTTGCCTTCCCGGCAGTATCGCATGCGGAGAGGATCACCACGTCCGCGTCGAGATGCAGATCGAAGATCTCCCGGAATGTCAGCAGACCGTCGGAGCCATTGCCGCCAAAGCTGGTAAGCAAGGCCGGCTGGGCCGCACATTTTGCAGCTCGCGCCGTGACGACGCCATGCGTCGCGAAGTGCAAAATGCGATATTGGTCCAGGTCTCCTCGCTGCTCGACGGCGGTATCGGTAAACTGGTTGCGAGTGAGGATGTCGACTCCTGACGGATCCATCTGCTTCAGGATGGAACTGGCGACTTCAAGTTCGCGCGCCGAGATCGGGCGGCTCCACGAAGATAACGGCAGAAGGCAGTCGCGATCGGCCGCCGAGGTGACCTGGCCTTCGGCGGACACTGCCGGCACGGTGTTTTCCCCAAGGCCGAGATATTGCTTACGCCCTGCTGACGGAGGAGCGGCGCGAAGTTGCGCGAACGAGCGTGGGCTCACTGCCGTGCTGATGTCGCGGTCGCGGCCAAGCCACGCGATGCCGCGGAAATCATAGGCTGCATCCTCGCTCGCCGAGGCCCGCTTTTGGTAGGCATCCACGGATGTCTGATCCATGACCAGCAGGTTGATCGGCAGTCGCAGCATCGGCCCGTCGGGTTCGAAGACCAGGTGTCTGACAGAAGGCAGCGCGCCCGCGAATGGCCCGAACAACTCGGCGTAGAGCTGGTGCGAGAGCGCAACATCAAAGGGGTAGGTCGTCCGCTTGCCGTTCTCCACCTTGGAGATTGTGTCGCGGAGCGCGCTTACCTGCTCTTCGAGCTGCTTGCCCGTGATCGCGAGCTTCACCGCGCGTGCAGCGGACGGCGTGACCAGAGTTGCAAAAACATCGTCGCCGACGATGGTCATCCGGTAGTAGGCCTCGCCTGCGCGCAGGACCTTCTGCAGCTCGCCAAGCGAGATCGTATCGCTGGCGACGGCCCGGAAGCGCGGGAAGCCGGAGAGCGCGGCCTGCGTCGTCAGCTGCTCTTTTTGCGAGGAATCAAGCGTCGCGCGAAGCACACGCGCCCGGACGATGTCGGGCGGTGTGGGCTTGGCGAGTTCCTGCAGGCGTGAAAGCTCGATGCGCGCGCGCTCGACCTGCCGCGTAAGCGTGACGGACTGGCGGAAGAGGCGCGATGCCTCGTCAGTGCCCCCGTTGAGCTCGCGTGCGAGCACGGCCTGCGTTTGCGCAAGACCGGGACGGATCATGAGCTGGGTCGTCGCGAAGATCTCGGCCGTTGCCAGCGGATCGTCGCCCTTTTTTAGCAGCAGGTCGACGTAGGGACGGAGTACATTTGCGAAGCTAGGCGGCACGTTGCTGGCGTCCGGCTGCGAATGGACGATGTCGCTGAACATGGCTTCGGCGGCTTGAACCTGGCCGTTGCGTGCGAGATAGCCTGCGAGCCGCGCCTTGGAGTTCAGGAGCACGGCCGTGCCCGGATAATTCGCCTCGAGCAGGGCAACAGCCTGGCGATAGAGCCGGCCCGCCTCGGCAGCCTGGCCGTCTTCCTCTGCCAATGCGCCAAGGTCACCGAAAATCTGTGCCCGCATCCACAGAATCGATGCGACCTTGCCGCCCCGAACGGACAGCAGCTCGCCGTCGGCCTGACGCAGCGCTTCGCGGGCACCCTCGCGATTGCCGGTGAGGCGAAGGCAGGTGCCACGCAGCTGCATCGCCTGTCCATCGAGTATCTCGATTTTTTCGTCGGGCAGCAATTCGTCAGTCTGGGCGGTGAGCTGCTGGGCGAGCTTGGAGTCGGCATTCAGTCGTCTCGATAAAGTCGAACTGATCTCGAGCTGACGAGCGCTGCCATGTTCCTGCTCGCGCACGGCCTTCGGCAGTGGCTTGTCGAGCTCCGCGAGCGCGGCCTTGGCATCACCCTGGTTAAGGTCGTGGATGGCGCGGTAGTTGCGCAGGCGCCGCGCGACGATCGGATCTGACCCGACCAGCTCGGCCGCCTTGGAAAACAAGGACTCGGCCTCGGCGAAGCGACCAAGGTTGGACTTCTGGAGAGCTTCGTTGACGAGGGCCTCCGCCCGGCCGAGGAGGGTGTCGCGCGTGCCTGCACTCGCCGCCGCGAAGAACTCCGCGGCCTCTGCGTAGCTCCCGGCATTGTTGCGGCGATACGCTTCCTCGAGGGCCTTGTCCCGGGTCAGAGTGCCGGCCTGCACTCGAGCAAATGCTGCAGGATCGCCGAGGCCGGTAGTGGCGATCGAGATCTCTCCTTTGACAGGCTGGTCGGCAACGAGGCTGCGAAGGCCCAGCTGCAGGGCGCTGTCGTAGCCGCCGAGGCCCTGCGCTGCGTACAGGAGACGGCCGCGGCGAAGCTCATAGGCGCGATAAGCGACATTCACGTCCTTGAGCTTGCAGTCGGTGATGGTCACGGCGCCCAGTCCGGGGATGGTCCCGCGGCGCGACTGCTCGCACGTGGCATGCTCGCTCCGATCCGCGAGAATTCGAGCTTCGGCACTCCGCGAGTCGTGCACCTTGAAGAGCTTGCCGACGGGCAGCGCGGCATCGCGGCACGTGATCGAATAGCCGATGTCAAACATCCCCGTCAGCGTCTTGTCGGTGGTGACGCTCTGGGCTGAGCAGAAGCTCGTTCCAGCATTGCCGATCCGCCAGCTGTCACGGATGCTGAGCGGAGTTGCCGCCCATGAGGCAGCCGTACTGGCCGCCATGGCTGCAATGGCCGCAAAGATCGCAATTGCTGTTCTGCCCATCTGATCCTCCGATCAGTCCGGGGTGCCCGGAATTACTACCATCGTGTCCATGCCACCACTGGTGACGGGTTCTTCGACTTCTGTTTTCAACTGAACGGGTGCAGTGTTGATCAGGCCGAGCGCCGCGCTGACGCTCGCGTCATCGTCCTCGTCATCGGACTTCTTCTTTTCCTCTGACGCGTTTGCGGCCTCCTGCTGAAGCTGATCGCTCTCGACCATGCCCTTGTCGCGGCTCAGTTCCTGAGCTTCGCGCTGGTCCTCCAGCTGCTGCTCCGGCTGCGTGTGGCCGCTGATCGTCGAGCTCGGGCTCGTCATCTCCTTGATCGGACCCAGAATGACTTCCGAGCCCCGTACCGCCGGAGGCGCCTCAGCTGGAGGCGGTGGTGGAGGCGACGGCGCAGGCGGTGGCGCCGGTGAAGGCGGAGGGGACGGCGGCGGCGATGGCGGCGGTGAAGGGGGAGGTGACGGCGGCGGCGATGGCGGCGGCGAAGGCGGAGGGGCCGGTGGCGGCGCCGGCGGTGGCGGCGGCGAAGGGGGCGCTGTCCCGATCGGGACGCCGTTGATTGTCGATCCCGAAGTGAAGGCCCCGACGGTTTGGACCACACCCGCAAAGCCATTGCCACTGACACTCGTGCCGTCCGGCTTCAGCTGGCGGCCGAAGATCGTCATCTCGGCTCCAATCTCGTCAACGCTGTCGGCGAACAGTCCGCCGCTTCCAACGGCGACGCCGGCGGTATCGGTCGCCGTCCCGGTGTTCTGCACGAAGAAGGAATCGCCGACGATCGCGGTGACGTTGCCGGCGCCGACAACACCGAGGGGGTTGGCAGTTCCGCTAGGGCTCGCCAGTGCCGCGTCACGGCCCTGGAAGTCTGGGTTCGCCTCGAGCTGGCTTAGGATGGAAGCACTCGCGATCCATACGCCAGTGTCTGCGCTGAGGAGCAGCTGGCCGGCAAGATTGTCCCCACTGTCGAGCAGCGCGATACTGCCAGTGTCGGAGTTCACCTCGATCGACTGGGAGGAACTCAGAGTCAGGGAATCACTCGCTCCTGCATCGGTCCACCGGATGTCACCTTCGACCCGGATCGAGCCACCGTTCGAGAATACCAGGACGTCGCTCGTCCCGCCGCCGGGTGTCGCACTCCCGTCGATGTGCACGTCACCGATGACCACGTCAGGCGCCGGAGCATCGCTGGCCGAGAATGCGCTTACGCTGATGGTGGCCGCATGGATGTCGCCGTCCTCGTTTAGCGTGTACGCGCCTTCAGGCGGCGTTACCCCCGAACCGATGTACATGGGCAAGTCATTGAACGAGACGAGGCTGACGAAATCCGTCACCCCGAGCACGCCCAGGGACGCGCCAGCAGCGATGTTGATGTCGGCTGACCCGACCGTGATCGATGGTGCGCTCACAATTCCGAAGATGTTGGCCGTGCCGTCTGCGAACAGCGACACGGTGTCCCCAGCAGTCAGATTGCCTGTCGCCGTCAGATTACCCGTTGCAAACAGCTGCATCGATCCGGGAACTGAAAGGCCGCCGATCGTGAGGTCGCCATCGACGCTGTAAAAGAGGTTGTTGATCGTCGGGTTCGCCGCGCTTGAAATGCTCGAACCAACCAGCATCAATGTGTCAGCGCTGATCGAGCCCGTTCCGCCAGAATCGGCAATGGAAACGCTGTCTCCGTCCGCCTCGAGCGCTCCCGCGACATTGATGCTTCCGCCGCCCGCGACATTAACGTCGACCTTGTCGTTTGAGACGAGCAGGACGTCGCCGGCTCCGGTGATCTTGTGGCCATTGTTCGCGGTGAGCGTGATGCCGCCGGAACCCGCCGACGAATTGTCGAATGCGACCACATCGCCTGCGAATGTGACATCATGGGCAGTCGCATCGACGAGAGTGGGGCCGAACACATCGGCAGTCACTGCCGAGGTCAACGTCGTGTCGCTTTGCGAGCCAATGCTGATACCGGCGCTTCCACCGCCTGAACTGAAGTCGGACAGGAGAATGATTTGGCCATTTGCAACCGTCGCGCCCGTCGCGGCCGGTGCGAATCCGACCGAGCCGTCAAGAAGCATGGTCATTGCCTGGTTTTTTGGCACGGCGACCATGTAGATGCTGTGGTTGTCGGTGCTGGCGTCGTTGGCGGGTCCGCCAGTCGCGCCGGTGTGGACGATGCCGTTCGCGTCCGATGATCCCTGACCGAAGGGGATTGCGATCCCGAACAGGCCGTCCTGAAAGCTAATCGTCGCAGCGTCGCCCGCGGCATAGGCGGCCGAGCCGTTTACCTGCACGTTGCCGCCTTGCTCGATCCGCGGCGCTATCATGGCCACGTAATTGCTTCGTCCGTCGATGCGTGCGCCTGGCAGCACCCTGATCGACCCCGCTCCCGTCTGCGTCTTTGAGAAGCTCGCGGAAAAGGAGCGGGTGCCGGTGGTAATGCCGTTGGGTACGTCGATCGTGCTCAGCAACAATCCGCCGACGTCAATCACCGCCTGCGATCCGATGAGGATGCCGCCGGGGCTGTAGAACCACACATTGCCGCCGTTCGCGCCGCCGTCGAGCTTGCTCATTATGCTGCCATTGAGCTCGATGGCGCGCGTGGCGTCGGTGGGAACGATACGGTTGAAAACCGTAAAGTCGGTGAGACCGGAGATCCCCTGGTACGTTGCAGTGTTGCCCTGCGGCAGGAAGTTGACGTTGCCAGTGCCCTGGACGTCGCTCGGCGCCCAATTGATCGTCGCCATGCTGCTGCCGACGGTAACGGTTTCGGTTCCCGCCGCCGCTCGATTGTAGCTGACGGTGCCGGAAACCGTGGTCGGTGTGCCCTGGAAAGCCTGGGCGTCGGCGGCCCCCGGCGTCATCGCAGCTGCGGCAATGGCCGCGGTCGCGCAGGAGAAGAAAAGCTGGTTTCGCTTCAGCAGGTAAGCACGATACTGGGGACACGCCATGTCAATACCTCCATGGCCACAGACGCGTTGTGAGTGAGACGAGGAAACGTGGTCCGGGCTTGTCGTTCAACAGCCCGATGTGAGTCAGCGGAACGGCAAGCCCCGCATCGAGGAAAAAGCGCTCCCACGAGACGCGGGCGCCGGCGCCGACGGAATTGAGATGCCTGCGGCCGAAGCTGACGACATCGTTATCCTGATTACTGACCCTGGCATGGTCCCAGAAGGCGTAGCCCTCGACAGCCGGCTTTTTCGCACTCAGCGGGATCCGGGTTCCATAGCGAACTTCCGTTTGCGTTCCGAAGCCCTTGTCGCCGAGGAGTGCGCCCGGGTCGTAGCCGCGGCCCACCGTGTAGTTGCCGGCAGAGAATGCCTCGAAGCTGAAGAGCGGGTCCCACGCATATTGCGCACGAAGGCCGAGCGCGAGCGTCAGTTTCGGAATCGGCCTCACTTCCCCATAGCCGGTATAGCGAAGCACGGTTGCCTCCGCGTTTCCGTCGAGGCGGCTCGGAGGCACATCGTTCGGACCGAGGCAATTGACGGCAGCGGGACCGCAGTCATCTGTCGCGCTGAGGACGTTGAGGCCCTTCCTCAGCTCGATGAGGCTCGTGACGTGCCACGGCGGCTCGGCCGACGAGAAGCGATCGCTAAAAGTCGTGTCGACCGCATCGACCCCCAGACGAAGGAAGCTCACGCGGAGGCGGTCCTGTGTCACTTTGAGGTGCTCGAACCAGACATCCTGATTGACGACATCCATGCCGAGCGATCCGCGGATCGTGTGCGAACGGCGACGAACGAACGGATAACCGAGCTCGACGGTGGCGAGCAGCGTCTTTGCAAGAACGTCCGCATCGGCGATGTCGGGCCGCGCCCAGGCGTATGTGAACGAGCCTCCGACGCTGAGGCCTTGCGCGCCGATGCGCATGTCATGCGAGACCTGGACCGTCTGCTGCTCTTCGAAGTCGGCCGTGCTGAATAGAGATAATGCAGTCCGGTCGCCAAGGCCGGTCAGGCCGAAGACCTGGCCGCGCAGCAGACCGCCCCACCGACCAAGTTCCTCAGACCCGCCGTTCTGCGCGACGAAGTCGACATAAGCGGGAAGGCGCTGGACGGTGACATCCCCGATCACGTCTCCCGGCGCGGTCCCCGCAGGGCGCAGTGTCAAGCGCACCGTATAGCCCGGGAGATCGCTGGCCAGGAGCAGATAGCGCTCGGCCTCGTACCGGTTGAACAGCGGCCTTTTGGTGAGTTCGTTGAAATAGGCCGCAAGCACCGTCTCGGCACCGGCGGCTTCGCCGCGGACTCGTACCTGGGTGAGGTGGGCCATCAGGACCTGGAAATGGACGATACCGTCGGCGATCCGCTGCTCGGGCACCTGGACTGCGGCAATGTATCCGGCATCGCGAAGGATCGTCGCTGCCCGGTCCCTGATTTCGCAGACGACCGAGACCGGTACATCCTTGCCGATCATGGGAGCAAAAGCGGACACGAGATCAGCGCGCGTCAGGCCTTGCAGGCCATCAAACTCGGCACCGCGCAACACGAAGTGGATCGACCTGAACTCTGCGCCATCAAGTGCGCAGGGCGCCCGCTCGATGCCGCCTTCGATCTGCAGGCGGCTTTCGGGCGGTGGCTGCCTGGTAACCGGTCGGACGACTTCCTCGCGGGTCGGCGGAATTCTGGGGGAGGCGGTTGATTGTGCTGCAGCGCTTGTTGGCAGTCCAAGGACGAGGGCGGAGGCCGCGAGATAGACAGTGCGCCGCCGAGCGGAGCGGCAAGTCACCAGCCTTCGACGGTCGTTGAGCATGACCGGGGCGCCCCCTTCCCGGTTGGAGTGACGAGTCGGATTCGAAGATTAGAAGATTTAGAGCAATTTACCCAGTTGTGTTCAATGAAAATTTAACCATCGTTAGTTTTCCTGCGATCGGACGCGTCTCGCCGCGGGATTCCACTCGACGGAACCCGAGCCTTGCTGCAGACCTTTAAGCGGCATGGCCAAGATGGATGAAACGAACCGGCTGTCATGGCCCTGGTGGGCTCCGTGGGCGCTGCTTGCAGTTGCATCTACCTCGGTGCTGACGATCGCAGCGACGCTCTACGATATCCTGTAAAACCCGAAAGTGGCCGACGTCCTTCCGCCTTCGCCGCCGGCGATCGTCATCACCGGAAAAGCGCTTCCCGAAGTGCGGGCCGAACAGGTTTATACGGTGGAGCGGATCACGACGCGGCAGATCGAGCAGTCGCCGACGCACGAACTCGATCAACTGCTCAAGGAAATTCCAGGCGTCCAGTTGTTCCGCCGGTCCGATGCTCGCAGCGGACATCCCACCAGCCAGGGTGTGACGCTTCGCGCGCTCGGCGGCAACGCATCGAGCCGCGCGCTGCTGGTGCTCGACGGAGTTCCGCAGAGCGATCCCTTCGGGGGATGGGTCAACTGGCCTGCCTACGATCCGGCAAGCCTGTCGGATATTCGCGTGGTACGCGGCGGCGGAAGCGTCGCAAATGGTCCGGGCGCTCTCGCCGGCACTATCGAAATGACGAGCCGTGTCGATGCCCGCGCTGCGGGCGAAATCGATGCAGGCAGCCGACAATCCTTAGAGGGCCGGGCGCGGCTGGGAATCGAGGCCGGCGCGGGAGTACTGAGCTTTGCGGGCGACGCATCGCGCAGCGACGGCTTCATTCCGGTTACCGAAGATACGCGAGGACCCGCCGACGAGCAGGCGCCCTACAGGCAATGGAACACACGTGCTCGCTGGGTTTCTCCGCTGGGCAGCGCGACCGAGGTCCAGGCAAACCTCTCGGGCTTTCACGACTGGCGTACGCGCGGAACGGACTTTAGCGGCGACCGCACGAATGGTGCCGACGGTTCGTTGCGGCTCGTCGGCCACGGCGGCTGGCAATGGAGCGCGCTCGGCTACTGGCAATGGCGCAACTTGCGAAGCAGCACCGCGAGCGTGACCGCGGGCCGGACGACTGCAACCCGTGTGTTGCTGCAGGACTCCGTCCCGTCGCATGGACTCGGCGGCAGCGTGGAAATCCGTCCGCCAATGCCAGATGGGATCGAGCTTCGCCTCGGCGCCGACGGACGCCGGACCACGGGCGAGACCCGTGAGTTGTCCAATTATGTCGCGGGGGAGCCCACGCGACGGCGGCGCGCCGGCGGGGAGACGTGGACAACCGGCGCATTCGCGGAAGCTTCCGCAGAACTCGGCAGGCTGACTTTCAGCGGCGGCGGCCGCATCGATCATTGGCAAGTGAGCGACGGCCATTTGTTCGAGCAAACAATCGCGACCGGCGGCGTCCTGAGGGACGAACACTTCAACAAGAGGAATGGATTGCGGCCGACTGCCCGCGGCGGAATCCTTGCGCGTGTCGGCAGCGGTTTGATGCTGCGCTCGGCGGCCTATCTCGGTTGGCGAATGCCGACGCTGAACGAGTTGTTTCGACCGTTTCGCGCAGGCGCCGACGCGACGGCTGCAAATCCTGATCTTGATCCGGAGCGCCTCGCGGGAGTGGAAGCCGGCATCGATTACGGGCACAATGGCCTGCGACTGTCGCTCACCGCTTTTGCCAACAAACTGTCGGATGCGATCGCAAACGTGACGGTGGGCCGCGGCCCGGGCACGTTCCCGCAGGTGGGGTTCGTTGCTGCAGGAGGCACGTTCCGTCAGCGGCAGAACGTTGATGCCGTGAAGGTCCGCGGGTTCGAAGCGGGTGCTGAGTGGACCCGCGGTCCGTGGGCATTGCGAGCCGGAGCAAGTCTGTCGCACGCGCGGATGGAGGCGAGTGGAGCAGCGGTGTTCCTCGAGGGCCTGCGGCCTGCGCAAACCCCGAAAGTTGCGGGTACTCTATCGGCAAGCTGGGAACGGGATGGAAAAGGCGCCGAGATCATCCTCCGCCGGATCGGCGCTCAATTCGAGGACGACCTCAATACGCGCACCCTAAGGGGCGCGACCACGCTCGATGCCTCGGCCTCATGGCCGATCGCGCGCCGCCTCCTCCTCGTCGCACGTGGCGAAAATCTGACCGATGCCTTGGTCATGGCCGGCATCGGCGGCGACGGTTCAATCGAGCGCGCGACACCGCGCACTCTGTGGATCGGGCTGAGGCTGCGCTGAAAGACACCACAAGATCCGAACCGGCCTCCTCGCAAGGCCGTCGATCTGTTGCCCTCTGGCTTTTTCACCAACGGGTGCCATCGCTGTAGCGACCGCTGACCCTATTTGGCGCGCGAGTAGAGAAAAGCCGTGATGTCGCGCGCATCATTTTCGCCGACCCGAAGATCGGGCATCGCCGTCCCGGGCGAGATCTGTTGAGGATCGCGGATCCACTTTTCCATATTTTCCGGCTTGTTCGCGAGACGGCCGCCGATGATCACGCGCATTGCGACGCCGTCGAGCGGTGGTCCGACCATGCCCGTGGCCGTGCGCACGTTCTTCAACGCGTGACAGCTCCCGCAGCCATATTGAATGAACATTGCCTCGCCGCGTCTGGGGTCTCCCTGAACCGCGGCTGCCGCGTGGCTCCGCATCTGACCACGCTCGCGAGCATATTCCCAGACGATGCCAATCAGCGCGACGGCGAAAAGCAGCACCGACAGGATTGCGAAGAAGGTCTTAGTGGACAGGGAGCGCAGCATGGCCTCCCTCCGATGATTTCAGCCACTTGTAGAATAGAAGGAGTGCTGCGGCGCCGTGCACCAGCCCGCCCGGAATCCACATGATGAGACCCGCCAGCCGCTGGTCGTCGATGGGGTCGAGACCGACCCCGGTCATGCCCATCGCGGCGTAATCAGCGTACCATGGGCTGGAGGAAAGGCTCATCAGTGCACCAAGAGCGCCGCCGATCAGCGAGGTCGCGAACAGGCAGGCCGCCGATACCCCATAGCCACTTCCGCGGCCCCGAGGATGAAGCATCGCCCACCAGAACAGCAGGGCGCTTACAAAGAAGCTCGCATGCTGGGCGATGTGCCAACTGCTGCTGTCGAGTGCTCGATCGAAGAGAATTGGCGCATGCCATCCCCACATGACGACCGCCTGGATGACGGTAGCCGTCACCGGCTCGGTGAGACGCCTCCATGTTGCCGAGAGCGGCGCCTTCCATGATCCGCCCAGCGCAGCGCGCATCGGCCGCGGAAGGCCCCATGCGAGGACGGCGCCGGCGCTCGATGCGGCAAGCAGCAATGTTGCAACCAGCATGATCAGCTCATGCTCGATCATGTGCATCGTGAAGCTCCGTTCGCCAGCCTCGTGCAACGGCGAAGTAAGCGAGAGGGCAAGGACAACCCATCCGGACAGAAACAGCCGGCTATGGACCGGCGCGGAGGCGCGCCTCGACAGGCGCAGCCAGCCCGCCAAATAGATGATCAGCGACAAGGCGAGCGGGACCAGAAGAACGGGGCTGAGAGTCCAACCCGCGGCGCCCTCGTGACTTGTGTGGGCGAGCGCAGGAGCGGCGGCGAACGCCAGGGCCAAGGTGAAGATCCTCAGGCCCAGCATCGCGGGATCACAAGTGCGGCGATGAAGGGGAGGACCACGCCGATGACGTACAGGACCGAGGCCAGGAGTCCGATGACGGCGACAAGGCGGCGCGCGGGACTTTCAGCCTCGGAAGCGTAGACGCGCCACGAACCGAGCGCGCCAAGGACGATGACGGCGAGACCGATCAGCGTGCCGAGGATCACGATCCACGGGCTTCCGATCCGACAGTCCTGGAACGTTGCGTCCGAGCCGATCTGATGCGCAAGGAAATAGCCCGTCGTGCCAAGCGCGATGCCAGCCCATGGCAGGAAGCCGTCGCGGATACGCTCCGTCTTCACAGCCGGGGCACCCAGTAGACCATCAGGTAGACGGGGATCCACAGCAGCCAGACGTAACGCCAGTACATGCTGTTCTCGTCCGTATCGACGAGCTTGCGCCCCTCCCAGCCGAGATCCGTCAGCATCAGGAACCACAAGACGATCGTGTCACCCCAATCGGTGAGGAGATGGGTCGTGTGCAGGAAGAGGATGGCCCAGATGATCGAACTGTAGGCATCGTCGGTCCAGCGGCAGTTGAGGTTGTTGAACTCGAATCCTCGGATCACGAGAAGAATGGCCCCGACAAGTATGATCACCGGCATCAGCGCCCGGATCGCGGGCACATTACGCTCGTGTGCCGCCTTCTTGATCATCGTGTTCGGAATTTCGCTGAGCAGGATGACGATCGTGAACAACGTGCCCCACAGCAGGTTTGGCGCCTGTCGCCCTTCCGGAGGCCAGCCCTGCTCGTGCCCCATCAGGAAGAAATACGCTGCGAAGGCGAGCGCGAAGAACGAGCCTTCGATGATCATGAAGCCGAGGATGCCCCACCAAGTCAGGCTGCTCGGCCCGAACTTGTGCGTGGGCAGTTCGGCAACGTCGTCCGTGAAGCGCGGAAGCGGGATCATGTGATCACCGGCTCGGGATTGCGCTTCATCTCCTTCGGCCAGAACCACGCGGCGGCGGCGATCGCGCAGGGGATCGCGCCAAAGACCACGGCCCAGGGCGAGAAGATCGACGAGATGAAGAAGACGGCGACCGCTATCGAGAAGATGAACGGCCAGAGGCTAGCGTAGGGAACGGGCTCGCGAATGTCGGGAGTCGCCGACATGACGGTCGTCAGTAGCGTCTCCTTTTCGTCGACCCGTAAGCCGGTGACGACAGGCAGCTCGCCGTCATGATCCCATAGCGGCGCACGGCTCTCGACAATTGGAACGTGCGGGAAATTGAAGGTTGGCGGCGGCGAGGCCGTTGCCCATTCAAGGCTCGCGGCGTCCCATGGATTCGCCGTCGCGAGCGCGCCTCGATACAGCGATGAGAGGCCGTTGACGACAAACAGGACGACCGCTGCGGCGACGACAAACGCACCGATGGTCGACATCAGGTTCGGCAACTCGAGGCCAAGCCCGGCGGGATAGGTGTAAACGCGGCGCGGCATGCCGAGAAGGCCGGCGAAGTGCATCGGAAAGAACGCGAGCTGGAAGCCGAGGAACAACATCCAGAAGCCGATCTTGCCGAGCGTCTCGCTCATCATCCGGCCAGTGATCTTCGGGTACCAGTAGGTCAGGATCCCGAGCAGCGGGAACACCGCGCCGCCGATCAGCACATAATGGAAGTGAGCGACGATGAAGTAGGTATCGTGCAGCTGAAGATCGAGCGGCACGGAGGCAATGATGACGCCCGTCAACCCGCCGATCACGAACGTGACGATGAAGCCCACGACGTAGAGCATTGGCACCTGGAATCGTGGTCGGCCGTCCCACATCGTCGCCAGCCAGCAAAATATCTGCAGCCCGGTCGGGATCGCCACGGTCATGCTGGCGGCCGTGTAGAAGCTGTAGCCAACGCGCGGCAGGCCGGTCGCGAACATGTGGTGCACCCACAAGCCGAAAGCGAGAATTCCCGTAGAGACGAGGGCCAGGACGACGACGGGGTAAGCGAAGATCGGCCGACGGCAGAACGTCTCGGTAATGACGCTCACGAAACCCGTCGCTGGCAGGAAGATGATGTAGACCTCGGGGTGGCCGAAGAACCAGAACAGGTGTTGCCAAAGCAGCGCATCGCCATGTTCGAAGCTGTTGTAGAAGTTGGTGCCGACCAGGCGATCTGAAATCAGCATGCCTGAGCACAGCGCGACAGCCGGCATCGAGAATACGATCATGACTGACTGCACCAGCATCGCCCAAGCAAACAGCGGCATTCGCGCGAGCGTCATGCCCGGCGCACGCATCTTGAGAATGGTGCAAATGAGGACGACCGCGGCAGCGAGCGCAGAGACCTCGGTGAAGGTGATCATCTGCGCCCAGATGTCGGCCCGCTTGCCCGGAGAGAATTGCGGTCCTGAAAGCGGGGTATAGGCAAACCAGCCGATGTCCGGGCCGATGTTGAGGATGAAGGCCCCCCAAAGCAGCAGCCCGCCAAACAGGTACATGAAGTAGCTGAATGCGTTGAGACGGGGGAATGCAGTCGAGCGTGTCCCCAGCATCAATGGAATGATGTAGACGGCAACGCCTTCCATTACCGGCACGGCGAACAGGAACATCATTGTCGAGCCGTGCATGGTGAACAGCTCGTTGTAGCGCTGTGCGCTGATGAGATTGCTGTCAGGCCGGGCGAGCTGGAGCCGCATCAGCAAGGCAAGAATGCCGCCGGCCGCTAGGAACAACAGCGCGGTGACGATGTAGCGCCGGCCAATTTCCTTGTGATCCACCGTCGCGAGCCAACCGAGAATCCCGGGTGGCCTCCGCCAGGCACTTTCAAGACGCGCTTCGAGCTCGGCGCCAGTGAGCTTCGGCCCATCGCGCACGATCTTCTTGCGCTCGCGGGCGAGCCGCTCGTCTTCCTTCCGGACTCGCGTCATCTCGTTCATCTGAGCGTCTCGAGATAGGCGATGACGGCGTGCAGCTGGTCCGGCTCGAGCCCGACCGTCGGCATGTGGTTGCCGGGCTTCAGCGACTGCGGGTCTCCGACCCAGCCGTAGAGGTTGCCCGCGCTCATCGGCATGGCGCCGGCCGCGATGCTGCGGCGGCTCGCGAGATGGGTGAGGTCCGGACCGACGGTGGCGCTTGCCGAAGTTCCAGCGATTGCGTGACACGAGCTGCAAGGCCCGGCCGTCACATAGGTGTATCCCATTTTGGCGATGCGCGCGTTTGGTATCGATGCGGGCTGGAGCTGGTGCTCCCACCATTTTAGGAAATCGCCGTAGCTGTCGACGTCGACAACGAGCGCCATTTTCGCGTGCTGCGCACCGCAATATTCCGCGCACTGGCCGCGGTAAATTCCGACCTTCTGCGGTACGATCGTGATGTCGTTCTCGCGGCCGGGGATTAGGTCCTGCTTCCCCGCCAGGCTCGGCACCCAGAAGCTATGGATCACGTCGTTCGATTTGAGAAGGATCCGAACGGGGACGCCGACCGGCAAGTGGAGCTCGTTCGCCGTGCGTACGGTCTTGGAGCTGTCGGCGCTGTTGTAGGTAATGTCCCACCACCACTGGTTCGCAGTGAGCGTGACAGATAGCCTGGGGTGCGACGCGGCGTTCGCCATCGAGCGGTCGGCGATGAAGCTCGCAATCGCGAGGCCAATCAGGCCGGTGCCGACGAGGGCACTCCACGCGACCAGTCCGGTCCGCATCAAAGGGTCGCTTTCATGATGGCGCCCGTCTTCCATCACGTTTGCGATGCCTGCGCGCCGGCGGCGGACGATGCCCGCGATGAGAAAACCCAGCACCAGCGCGTACATGACGGCACAGATCACGAGGAAGATGACGAACAGGATGTTGAATTGCCGTACCTCGGCCGCAGCATCGCTGAAGGTGCTTTGGTAATGCTGGTACGCACACCCGCCGAGAAGGACGGGAAGGCCCAGGATTGGAGCCCCGGCGCGCATGCTCATTGCTCGGCGGTGTCCGACGTATGCGCAGGCTCGCGCGGTGTCAGGGTCCCCGGCGTCGACGCACTCATCGATTCAGAGCGGCTGTTGACGACATCCTTGCTGGGCTGACCGGACATCGAGCGGACATAAGCGGCGAGCTTCCAGATTTGATCGTCGGTCAGCTTGCTGCGCCATGACGGCATGCCGTTCGGGCGGCCTTCCGCAATGGAAGAGGCGATCTGGTCGATGCGCCCGCCGTATCGCCATTCGTCGTCGATCAGCGCCGGGCCCATGCCGCCGCCGCCGTGACTGTGGCAACCGACGCAGTTCATCTTCGTGTAGAGGAACTGGCCCTCGGAGATCGCCGGCGCGTTATTGTCATAAACCTTCGCGCGCGGATCGGGGGGCTGGGGCATCGTGCCGCCGGGCCAGATGGTGTCGGGGCTGGTCGCGGCCGGAACCGTCTCGCCGATCGGCTTGGAGCGGCTGTGGCGCTCCTCGCGGTCGCACGCGACCAGCGCTGCTGCCGCGAGGCCAGCGAGAAGGGCGCTAGCGCGGAAGCGTGAAGACATAGAGCATGCCTCCCGC
>JBJMUN010000068.1:0-24127 GCA_045811185.1 Sphingomicrobium sp. | reverse complement strand
ATTGCTGATAATTGTCGGCTCGAGCCGCTCCCCAGCGTCGGCTAATGTTGTTTCGTGGCTTTTCCACAAGGTTGTTCCTTTGTCCCTGATCCTTGCTTCGACCAGCGCCATCCGCCGCCTCATGCTAGATGCCGCCGGCGTATCCCACGAGGCGGTAAAGCCGGAGGTCGACGAGGCCGCGATCAAGGCGCAAATGAGCAGAGCCGACGACATTGCCTCCAAGCTCGCAGCAGCGAAGGCCTTGAGCATCGATCATTCGGGCTGGACGGTTGGCAGTGACAGCGTCGTAAGCATTGACGGTCGGTTGTTCGACAAGCCTTCCAACCGTGACGATGCTGCAGACCATCTCAGATTCTTCTCCGGCAAGGAAATGCGACTGACCAGTGCGGTAGCACTTGCCTGCGACGGGAGGCTCGACTGGGCCCACGTCGAGACGGCGCGTCTACAGGTGCGCCCTCTCTCGGAGACGTTCATCAGCGACTATCTCGATGCAGAATGGCCCGAGGTCGGCTACACTGTCGGCGTGTTCCGGCTGGAGGCGCGCGGAGTGCAGTTATTCTCGTCGATCGACGGCGACCATTTCACCATCCTCGGCATGCCCCTGCTGCCGCTGCTTGGCGCTCTTCGCGAACGGGGGCTTCTACCCGCATGATGCGTATCGCGCTCACCGGCTCGATCGGCATGGGCAAGTCGACGGTCGCGAAGATGTTCGAGAAAGCCGGCGTTCCTCTCTTCGATGCCGACGCGGTGGTGAGACAGCTCCAAGGCCCAGGCGGCAACCTCGTCGGAAAAATCGGCGAGCTGTTCCCCGGATGCGTGCGGTGCGGAACGCTGGACCGGGAATGCCTTGCGGAAATCGTGCTGGCCAATCCGGAGAAGCTCAGCATTCTCGAGGGCATTGTTCATCCAGCCGTCCGCAACGCGCGCGAAGAATTCATTGCCGAACATCGCCAGGCGCCCGCCCTGATTTTCGAGATTCCGCTCCTCTTCGAAACCGGCGGCGAGAAGGATTTCGACAAGGTCATCGTCGTTTCCGCACCGCCTGCTGTACAGCGCGAACGGGTCTTGCAACGCACAGGCATGAGCGCGGCGAAGCTGGACTCGATTCTTGCCCGCCAGATGCCTGATGCCGAGAAAAGGCGTCGGGCCGACTTCGTCATCGATACCAGCACTGACCTATCCACAACTGAGACGCAGGTTAGGGAAATCCTGTCTTGCCTCGCTGTCCTCTCGGGAGGATAGATCCTCCCGATGCGGGAA
The DNA here is from genome assembly GCA_045811185.1 of Sphingomicrobium sp. Lineage (GTDB taxonomy): Bacteria > Pseudomonadota > Alphaproteobacteria > Sphingomonadales > Sphingomonadaceae > Sphingomicrobium. Next base: position 22,867 of record JBJMUN010000068.1, on the reverse strand, counting down.
ATCGTCTTCGACACGGAAACCACCGGGCTGAACCCTGCCGGCGGCGACCGGATGGTCGAGATCGGCTGCGTCGAGATCTACAACCGTGTAGAGACCGGGCGGCACTTCCACGCTTATTTCAATCCCGGACGCGACATGCCTTTCGAGGCGGAGGCCGTGCACGGCCTTTCGGCGATTTTCCTCTCGGACAAGCCTCGCTTTTCCGAAAAGGCTGAAGAGCTTCTGGACTTCATCGAGGATTCGCCTCTCGTCGCGCACAACGCCAGCTTCGACTTCGGCTTCCTCAACTTCGAGCTCGAGCAATGCGGACGGCGAGCCGTGTCCATGCACCGGATGGTCGACACGCTTCAGCTCGCGCGGACCAAGCACCCCGGTGCCAAGCACAGCCTCGACGCCTTGTGCATGCGCTTCGGAATTGATCGCAGCCACCGCATCAAGCACGGCGCGCTTCTCGACGCTCAGCTCCTAGCGCAGGTCTATGTCGAGCTTACCGGCGGCCGGCAAATCGGCCTTGGCCTCGTTGCCGACACAGGCACAGTCGCAATTCAGGATTCGTCGCACCCGGTCACCCTCCGCGAACCGCGCCCGGCACGCCCACATTCGCCGCTCGCGGAGGAACTGGAGCGGCATCGGGCGTTTATTGCCAAGCTGATCAACCCGCTTTGGGAACGGTTCGCGCCGATCCACTAGGCGCTGGTTGACGCGGGGTTCGGCGCGGTCCTAAGCGGCCCGCCACATCGTAAGGAGCCGGCAAGTGGACGTACGGGTCGCGGGTCACCAGGTCGATACCGGCGAGACGCTGCGTGAGCGTGCTCAGCAGCGGGTCGCGGAAATCACGGAGAAATACTTCTCGCGATCGGTGGGAGCCAACGTCACCTTCGGACGCGGTCCCAACAATGACTATACGTGCGACATCGTTGCGCCGGTGGTGCAGGGGGTGGTGCTCAAGGCTTCCTATAGTGGTCGCGAGCCGGAGATTGCGTTCAACGGCGCGGCCGACCGGATCGAGAAGCAGCTCAGCCGCTACACCAAGCGTCTTAGGGAACATAAGGTCGACGAGGCCGCCCAGGCCTATATCGAGAACGCGGCCTACACGATCTTCGCCGGCGCGGGCCCGGCGGAAAGCGATCAGGCCGCCGCGCCCGTCATCGTCGCGGAGACCCGTGTCGATATCCCTAGCTCGAGCGTGTCGGACGCCGTGATGCTGATGGATCTCAGGAACACGCCGGCATTGATCTTCAAGAACAGTGGAACCGGCCAGTACAACATGATCTATCGCCGAGAGGACGGGAACATCGGCTGGGTTGAGCCGCACTCCGACTGAACTCATTTCGTCTTTAAGCTGCCGTGGTGCGACTGGTCGCGCCAGCCATGAGTTATACTCCTATGCATCTTGCCGATTTCCTCGATTGCGACGCTATCAAGCCCGCCTTGCCCGGCGGCAACAAGCGTTCACTGATGAAGCAGCTTGCCGATCTTGCAGCCAATCGTCTTGGTATGGACGCCCCAGCGATCATCGCCGGCCTGAATGAACGCGAGCAGCTTGGCTCCACAGGTTTTGGACATGGCGTTGCCATCCCACACGCCAAGATCGACGGCCTGATTCAGATCTACGGCCTGTTTGCGCGGCTGGCGGAACCGGTCGACTACAAGGCGATCGACGGCCGCCCCGTCGATCTCGTGTTCCTGCTTCTCTCGCCGATCAACGCTGGCGCCGAGCATTTGAAGGCCTTGGCGTCCATCAGCCGCGTGACGCGCGATGCGGCAACGCTGGAGCGCCTGCGCGGTGCGCGCAGCTGCGACGCGCTGATCGCAGTTCTCATGGGCGCGGACGAACGGGACGCCGCCTGAACAACGATCGCCTCCCGACCCATGTTGAGGTCGCGGCGCTCCTGCGTCGCATCAATGCCCAAGGCGGTTTCGCGACAGTAATAAGGAAAGGCGAACCGGAGCGCGGATCGGTCCTTCTGTTCGTAAGCGAGCGAGGGCGCCATTCAGCCGCTCTCGAGCGTGTCCTCGACCTTGACGGATTTTACCGTTGGCGCCGAACCGGCCCCGCCGAATCGGCGAGTTCCGACAAATTGACGGAATTCCTCGCGCGCCGCACACGGTTCGACGAGGATTTGTGGGCGATTGAACTGGATATCGCGGACGCCGAACGGTTCATCGCTGAAACGACCTCTGCGGGTTGACCCAGACCCGCCGGGCGGGAAGTCTCGGCTCAACAACAAAGAGCGGGGGGCATTTTCCGCGCAGCTACTGCAGGAAATGCCACGCGAGACGGGGAATCACCACGGGCGCTGCGGCAAGTATTCGCAAGTAATTCAGCGCACCAGCTTGGTGGTTAACCGCAGTTTCAACGGTTATAATGTTGGCATCTCTTCGCTCAGCGCTGCTGATGGTTGCTGCGCTCACCGCGACGATTATTGCGCCGGCCCAGGCCGGACCTTCGGGCGAGCCATTGCTGCCCGCCACCAGCGCGGCCGTTCCGGCGGTTGCCGTTCCCGAACTGCTCGACCCTGAGGGCGAGCCGATCCTGGCCCAAGGCCAGGGCGCTACTACCGATCGCGACAGTGATGACGATACTGTTCAGCAGACGGCGAAGCCGGCCGGTGATCTTCCTGCCATGGTTGCGCAGCTGCGCGCCGCTGATCCCGGCACCCGCGAACTCGAGTGCCTCGCGACCGGCATTTACTTCGAATCCAAGAGCGAGCCGCTCGCGGGCCAGCTCGCCGTCGGTAAGGTGATCGCCAACCGCGCCGAGAGTCGCGGACGCTTCCCGGGGACTTACTGCGGCGTGCTGTTCCAGCGCGGCCAATTCTCTTTTGTCCACGGCGGCCGGCTTCCGTCCGTGAGCCATTCAAACAAGCAGTGGCAGACGGCAGTCGCCATCGCGAAGATCGTCGACCAGGATCTCAAGGAATCGGCGGCCGGCGACGCGCTTTTCTTCCATGCGCGCTATGTTTCGCCGAGCTGGCACGCCAAGCGCGTCGCCTCGATCGGCAATCACGTCTTCTACCGCTAAGCCTTTAGCGGACCAGAGGGGAGCGGACGGGCTTCGGCTCGCTCGCTTTCATTTTGGCCACGATTTGTTCTAGCTAGGGCGCATGGCGACTCAGCCCGTTTCCTGCTTTGCCGACAGCCCGCCAATCGCGGCCGAGGTCGCTCGCGGAGTGACGCGCCTGTTTTGCCGTCACGACCTGTTCGCCGTTTGCGAGATGCCGCTGCCGAATGGCCGCCGCGCTGATCTGATGGCAATCGATGGCAAAGGCGCCTTCACGATCGTCGAAATCAAGGTCGCCAAGGCTGACCTTCTGGGCGACGGCAAGTGGACCGATTATCTTGATTATTGCGACCACTTCTTCTGGGCAGTGCCGCCGCACCTGGCGCACATCCTCGAAGAGGAACGCTATCTGCCGAGCGCGGCAGGATTGATCGTCGCCGACCGCTACGATGCCGCGATCGTGCGGGAGGCGGCGCGGCGACCGATGGCGCCCGCTCGTCGCAAGGCCGAGCTCCTGCGATTTGCTCGTAGAGCCGCGCGGCGCCTTGCCGCGCAGGTCGATCCTTCGCTCGGCGACCTTACCTAGCGGCCGCCGCAGCCTTCGGCTTCTTGTCGTCGATCATCTTCAGGATCTCGCGTGCCCGGGGATCGCGCGTCGCATAGTCGCGCGCCGAAAAGCCGGCGGCAGCATCGGTCCTGTCGGGGTTGGCGCCGGCGTTGAGGAGCGCCCGGACGATCGGAATCTGGCGCTGCTGTACGGCAATGATCAGGGGTGTCTCACCCATCCTGTTCGTGCCATCGACCTTTGCGCCAACGCTCAGCAGCCATTCGACTGCCTGCTCGAAACCGATGCGCGAGGCAGCAATCAGCGGCGTCTCGCCGCCCTTGCCTGCGATATTGGGGTCCGCGCCCTTGTTGAGCAGGAAACCCGTCCACTCCTCGTCGGCGCGATTGATGGCAATCAGCAGCGCCGTATTCCCGTCAGCATCCTTGGTATTCACAATGCCCGCGGGTTGAGCGTCGAGCATCGAAGTGGCTTTATTGCCGTCGCGCTTCTTTACAGCCTCGATAAAGTCGAAGCCCGGCGCAGTGAGAGATTGCGCCTCCGCCGATGCACAAACGCAAAGCGCCATTGCGGCGACCATTGCAAAACCCAGATGTTTCACGACCTTATGCCCTCGAAAGCCCGCTTGATCGGCTGGGCTTAGCAGAGCAAGACTCGATTTGTCATGAACAGCAGAACGCCATTTTGGGAGAAGCCCCTCGCCACGCTCGATCGCGGCGAATGGGAAGCACTTTGCGATGGTTGTGGTCGCTGTTGCGTCCATAAGCTGGAGGACGAAGAGACGGGGCTCCTTTATGCCACGAACGTCGCGTGCAAACTGCTCGACAGGCGCAACGGTCGCTGCCTCGATTATAAGAACCGGATGAAGCTGGTTGCCGATTGCGTGAAGCTGGACCGGACGAACCTCAGCGGCCTGGAGTGGCTACCAACGACCTGCGCCTACCGGCTGCGGGCCGCGGGAGAGCCCCTGCCAAATTGGCATTATCTGATCTCGGGCAGCCGCGAGACGGTCCATGAAGCAGGTCAATCGACGCGCGGCTGGACGGTCAGCGAGGATGACGCGGGAGAGCTTGAATATCATGTGGTCGACCGGCCGCTCTGAAGCTGCCCTGGAGGCGGCGCTTCCCCTCCCTATCGAAATTCGCCCGCTCAGGACCGCACGCCGCCTCCGCCTGCGCTTCGACGAGGCGACCGGAAAGCTCAAGCTAACCTGTCCCTTGCGGACGAGCCGCCGCGCCGCGCTAGCGTGGGCACTCGACCAGCGTGACTGGATCGAGCGGCAGCTGACCCGCCGCGAGCCAGGCGTGCCCTTCGAGAACGGCGCGATCATTCCTCTCGAGGGCAAGGACGTTCGCATCGTCTGGGATCGAATGGCTCCCCGCGCTCCTTCGTTGAGCGGCCGAGAAATTCGACTTGGCGGCTCCGAGACCGGAGTCGCCCGGCGCGTCGAGATTTTCCTCAAGCGCTACGCGCTCGACCGCATGTCCCGCGAGGTTGCTGAATATGTTGCGATTGCTGGCGCGAGGGCGGCGTCGGTCAGCGTCGGTGATGCCGGCACGCGCTGGGGCAGCTGCTCATCGCAGGGTCGCATCCGACTGAGTTGGCGGTTGATTCTCGCGCCGCCGCTGGTCCGCCGCTACGTCGTCGCGCACGAGGTCGCGCATCTCGTCCACCTCGATCACGGCGCGAGGTTCAAGGCCCTGGAGGCACATCTCTACGGGCCCGGTCTCAGCGAGGCCAAGTCGGCGCTACGCCGCGTCGGGCCGCGGCTGAGGAGATTCGGGCGGAGTGTTTGAGTCCGGCTGAGGCTGCCGCGGCGGGTTCTGGGGCTGTCGAGGCGGAATTTGCTGCTGCGGGCGCTGCTGCGGCGGGAAGGCCTGGTCGAGTTCCTCCTGACTGGGCTCGCCCGTGCCGTCGGGCCTGATCATCGGCTGCTGCTGGGGCGCGAGCCCTTGGTCCTGCGGAAGCGGAGTCCCGAGCGGCAAGCCATTTTCGTCGACCATTGGTTGCACGCCGTTCGCGTCGATCGCCTGGTCGCCGAAGACTTCCTCCTCCGGTGTCAGTTGCCAGTCAGGGACCGGAACCTGAGTCTCGAACTGCTCAACCGGGCGCCTTGCGACGGCGACACTCATGAAGTCGTGGAAGGCGCGGGCAGGCGCGGTGCCGCCTTGGAGCCCTCCAACAGGACGCGCGTCATCCCGACCCATCCAAACGCCCGTTGTCAGACCGCTAGAGAAGCCGATGAACCAGCCGTCCTTGTTCGAACTGGTGGTGCCGGTCTTGCCCGCGACTGGCCTTCCGATCTGCGCGGCGCGGCCGGTGCCCGAGAGCACGGCGGATTGCAGCAGGTCCGTCATCTCCGCAGCGACCCACGGTGCGACGAGGACGCGCTCGTCGTCGCCCTCGTGCTGGTATAGCATCCGCCCATCGGCCGTGACGACGCGGCGGATACCGTAGGGCGTGACGCCGACGCCCTTGTTGCCGACCGACGCGAAGGCTCGCGTCATGTCGATCAGGCGCACCTCGCTCGTTCCAAGGACCATCGATGGGTAGGTCGAGATCTGTGAGGTGATGCCGAAGCGCCGCGCCATGTCGGCGATCGTGGAAAAGCCGACCTGCGCGCCAATCTTGGCGCTGATCGTGTTGATCGACCGCGAGAAGGCCTCTCGCAGCGTGACGGGGCCGAGATTGGTGCGGGTGGAATTGCGCGGCGTCCAGCCGTCGATGGTCACCGGTTCGTCGACGATCGTATCGGTTGGCTTCATCCCCGATTCCAGCGCGCTCAGATAGACGAATAGCTTGAAGGCGGATCCCGGCTGCCGCTGCGCCTGCGTCGCCCGGTTATAAATGGACGAGACATAGTCCTTGCCGCCAACCATGGCGCGGACGGCGCCGTCGCGGTCGATTGCCACCAGCGCACCCTGCGTTCCGTCGGGCGCATTGGCTCGGATCGAGCGGTCTGCGGCAACCTGCATGGCGGGATCGAGCGTCGTCCAGACATCGATCGGATCGTTCGAATCGTCGATCAGAGTTTCGAGTTGCGGAAGCGCCCAATCGGTGAAGTAGCGGACGCTGTTCTGGTTGGTCGTTTCCTGGATCCGGACCTGCGCCGGGTCGACCGATGCGGCTGTATCGGCCGTGATGAAGCCGTTCTTGACCATGGTCTGGAGGACGACGCCCGAACGCGACCGCGCCGCTTCGACATCGGCAGACGGGGAATAATTCGATGGCGCCTTGACTAGCCCGGCGATGATCGCCGCTTCACCGAGGCTCAGACGGTCGGCGCCGTGACCAAAGAACTTCCGCGAAGCGGCATCGATGCCGTATGCGCCGCCGCCGAAATAGACTCGGTTGAGGTACAGTTCGAGGATCTGATCCTTCGAGAACTTCCGCTCGATCGCGAGCGCGAGGATGCCTTCCTTGACCTTGCGCCCGAACGTCCGGTTGTTGGTGAGGAAGATGTTGCGCGCCAGCTGCTGCGTGATCGTCGATCCGCCCTGCCGCCAGTGGCCAGTCTTCACGCGAACGGCAAGCGAGCGGACGATGCCGATCGGATCGACGCCAAGATGGCTACGGAAGCGCCGGTCCTCGGTGGAGATCATCGCCGCGCGCATTTCCGTGGGAATGCGCTCGTACGGCAACCATTGGCCGAAGCTCGGGCCCATCGAAACGAGCACCTGGCCGTTCGCCGCTCGAATGCGGATCATCTGTCCGAGGTCAGACCGCTTCGTAAGTTCGCCGTAGCTCGGAAGATAAGCAGTCGCGACCGCGACCGCGACGATGAGCGCAAGGACGGAAAGCAGGGCCGCATAGGCGAGGCCCTTGATGATACCCATGAAGGTGGAGCGTCCTTTGGAGATCGAAGCGGAACGGGCCATTTGCGCAGGGTGGGATAGAAAGCGTTTGAAGCCGCGACAATAGGTCGACCGATCAAGGTTAGTTTCACCTTAACCCTGTTTTAGCTCGTAGCGGCCTAGATGCCGTCGGATGGTCGGCATCAAGCCTCTCGCAATCCTGTGCATCCCGCTTGCCGCAGTGCTGGCGCAGTCATGGCCCGCTCGGGCGCAATGCCGCCTGTGCGAACAGCCGACGACGGCTCGACCGATTGCCGGCGAGATCAACGACATCCAAGTGCAGATCGAGACCAATCTCGAATTCGACCGCTTGGTGATTTCCGGCCCTGGTTCCGGCGCGGCAACGATGCGTCCCGACGGATCCAGCGGCGCCGAAGGCTCCATTGGTGCGGTGGGTCCAAGGGCGAGGGTCGGTACGGTCCTGGTGCATGGCCAGCCGAACCGTCCGATTCGCGTCGAAATCCCGCCCCACATCGAACTCTATTCACTCGGCGGCGGCCGAATGGTCCTCGAAGATGTCACGACAGACCTTCCTGGCTCGCCGCACCTCGATGCCGCCGGCAACCTGAGCTTCCGTTTCGGGGGGCGACTAACGCTCAGCGGCGATGCCGATGGCCAGTACCGCGGCGACCTGCCGATCACCGTCGAATATGAATGAATGATCCGAATCGGCGCAAACCCTAAGCCGTCCTTAACCATGACCTTGAGGGAAGCCGTAAGCGCTTCTGGTTAATTGGACGCTCACGCCAGCCGGCCCGTTGTCGGTCGAGCGACGGTAAAAGTGGGGAGCCAAGATGAAGAGAATTTCTGCAACGGCTGGCGCGCTTGTAGCGCTGGCGATCACTAGCACTCCGGCTGCTGCGGCTTCGCCGTCGGCGCAGGCCGGTGCGCAGGCCAAGATCTACAAACCGCTGACGATCTCGAAGGCCTCGGACCTCGATTTCGGAACCATCGTCATTGTTGGCGCGAGCTTCGCTGCCGAGACTGTGACTGTGGACACGGCCGGCACCGTCGCGTGCGGGGCCGGAGCCAACCTGACGTGCGGCGGAACGCCCAAGGCGGCGAAATTCCACCTGGTGGGCTCGAACAACGCTGATGTGAAGGTGAGCTCGCCGCAGTTCGACCTGACGGGTCCGGGAACGGCAACGCTGACCGTAACACCGAGCTCGACCAGCCAAGTCGTGAACCTCGGCGCCGTCGGCAACAGCACTGGCATCGACGTTCCGCTCGGCGCCTCCATCAATGTTTCGTCGGCGACGCCCGAAGGTCTTTACACCGGCACGTGGACGGTAACCGCCGACTATCAGTGAGCTTTTCGCAACAGCGGCTACGGCCGCCTAGTGGGGGAAGGGGGCTGCCGTTCGGCGGCCCCTTTTTTCTTGATTAAGCTGCCTCCCGGATGACGCAGATCATGGTTGACCGAAATTCAACCATTTCGGTTGTACCAAGGCGTCGACAAAGCGACTTCGAGGAATGCGAGCACTTGCGTCTGCCCATCGCCATTGCCGCGCATGCATTCGCAATCCTGGCGGGCCTTAGCTCCGGCTGTTCCCCTGTGCTTGCCGCCACGCAGACTGCAAGCGTCAATGCCAATGCAACAAAGCCGCTCGTACTGACCAAGGTCCAGGATCTCGACCTTGGCACGCTGACGCTTGCGCCTGGCAGCTGGGGAAATGCGACAGTTTCCTTGTCGCAAGCGGGGGCACTCAGCTGTTCGAGCACCAACCTGGTCTGCAGCGGCGCAACAGCTGCTGCAACGTACAACATCCAGGGTTCGAACCGGATGACAGTCCGGATCAGCGCGCCGAGCGTAACGATGGTCAATCAAAGCGACCCGACCAAGACGCTGACCTTGGTGACCGACGCGCCGGCTACCGTGGTGCTGTCTTCATCGGGTCACCCGGGCGACGATTTCTCGATCGGCGGTTCCGTCACCGTGAATTCGGCGACGCAGGCTGGACTCTATGTCGGTACCTTCAACGTCACGGTCGATTACTGATCGCTCCCAAAAGCCGATCATGGTTGACCGAAAATCAACCATTATGGACGCATAGCCCAGGCAATCGCTCCATTCCGGAGCAGCAGTGGGGGGTTGCCGCTATGAAGTTCTGGACCAAGTCAATCGTCGCGGCTTGCCTTGCGGCGTCGTTCTCGACCGCGACCACGAGTGCCCAGGCCGGCGTCGGGGACCTGCTCGTCGCGCCGACACGCATCGTGCTCGACGGCCGCAAGGGTACCGAGATCATCCTCAACAACATCGGCGACGAGCCGGCGACATACCGGGTGTCCGTCGAATTCCGCCGCATGACAGAGGCTGGGGACCTGGTTGACGTCCTGACGCCAACGGCGACCGACAAGAGCGCCGAGGACATGATCGTCTATTCGCCGCGCAAGGTGACGCTTGCTCCTCACGAGCCGCAGGCAATTCGCATCGCTGCTCGCCCGCCGCAGGGCATGCCCGACGGTGAATATCGCGTGCACTTGCTGTTTCGGGCGATCCCACCGGCAACCCCGGTCGTTCAGGCCGAGGCCGAGAAACCGAAGGGAGTGCAGTTCAAGCTCACTCCCGTCTACGGCGTGACGATCCCGGTCATCGTTCGCCTCGGAAATCTGCAGGCGATGGCGGGAATAGCCGACGTAAGGCTCGAGAAGAAGGAAGGTGCCCCTGTAATCGGCCTCGACCTTTCCCGGGCCGGTACCCGGTCGACCTATGGCGAAATCCGCGTGCTCAAGGCCGGGGTGAAGGATCCCATCGCGATCCAGAAGGGCGTTGCCGTATACACCGAGGTTGGCAAGCGGCATGTCAGCATTCCCGTCCAGGAGGATTACCGCGGGCTCGCTTCGGGCGCGGTGACAATCGAGTACCTCGAAACGTTCGACGACGGTACGCACCTGCTCGCCCAGACGCACGCAGTGCTGCGCTAGGGCTCGACCGGCCGAGGGGGAGAGCGGCACAGTGTCGGGCGGCCGTTCGTGGCTGCGCAAGGCTGCAATGCTGCTGGCGCTTTGCGCCGGCAGCGTTTGCGCATCTGCGCCCCCGCCACAGAAGGCTGCAGCGCCGTGGAGCCCGGATCCGGACGAGCAGTTCATTCTCGACGTGAACATCCGTTCACTGCGTCTCGGTGACACGGTGCGAGCCTACAACACACCAGAAGGCGCATGTGTCGTCTTAGGCGACTTTCTTCAGGCACTCGACGTGCCGATGCGCATCGATCTCGGCGCAAAAAAGGCTGCTGGCTGGGCTTTTCGGGAAAGCAACAGGATCACCATCGATTTCGGCATGCTTCAGGCGAGCTTCGGCGGCAAAAGGAATGAACCGATCGCGCCCGGAACCATCCGCGAAACGCCCGAGGGTTGGTGCGTCCAGACGACCGCGCTGACGCGCTGGTTCGGAATCACCGTGAAGCCGATGACTTCCGGCTCGGTGCTCCTCCTCGAATCGCAGGCGAAGCTGCCGGTCGAGATGGCGATCGAGCGGCAGCAACGGGCAGCCCGGATCCACAAGGCAAGCTTCGACCTCAACGGATTGCCGCAAGTCCGGGTACCATATCGAATGTGGCGAACGCCCGCGCTCGACTTCGTTGTCAGTGGCGGCGTCACTTACCGCGCTGCCGACGGGGTGCGGGTCGACCGACAGAGCTCCGTCTATGCGGCCGGCGAAATCGCACATCTCTCTTATGACGCGCAGGTCACCACGAATGCCAAGGGCAGGCCCAACCTCTTGCGCGTACGCGCCTTTCGGTCAGATCCGGACGGCCACCTCCTTGGTCCGTTGAAGGCAACGCACGTTGGCGTCGGTGATGTCGAGGGCTTCGACAGTCGCCTGACCGGCTCGGTCACCGCGGGGCGCGGAGCCGTGCTCACCAACCGTCCCCTCGCCGCGCGGACGGCGTTCGACCGCACTCACATCGAAGGGGACCTGCCGCCTGGCTGGGAGGCCGAGCTCTATCGCAACGGTGAGCTGCTCGGCTTCGCGAAGGCCGTGTCCTCACAGCGCTATGTCTTTGATGACGTTCAGCTGCTTTACGGCGAAAACCGCATTCGAGTCATTCTTTACGGGCCCCAGGGGCAGGTGAAGGAGCGCGACGAAGTGCTCAATGTCGGCGAGGACAACGTGCCCGCGGGCAAGACCTGGTACTGGATTGGTGCAAACCAGCCTGGCCGCGACCTCGTCAGCCTCGAGGCGCCAGCGGATGCGATCAACCAGCCAAAGGCACAGGCGGCCATGTCGCTCGAGCATGGCCTCGATTCGAGGACGACCGTGGGGTTGCTGGCGCGAACGATGCTGCAGGACGATGAGCGTCTGACGTTCGTCGAGGGTACGATCCGGCGGTCGATTGCAGGTGCCGCAGTTGAGATCAGCGCATCACGGGAATCGAACGGGGGTGCCGCGGCCCATGCTCAGCTCCTCGGTAAGATCCATGGCGTCTACGTCAACGTAGACGCTCTTATCGCGAATGATTTTCACTTGCGTGGAGGCGACGCAGAGACGCTGCGCGAAGGGCGCATCGCGCTCGACGCCCCCGTGCGGATCGGAAAAACCACGATCCCGCTGCATGGCGACGCCCACTACGTGGACCGGTCAGACGGTACCCGGATGGTGGAGGCCGCGGCGCGGCTTTCGGCCAACATCGATCGCTTCAACCTCGGCGCGGAGGCCCGGTACCATCGCGATTATGTGCCTTCGGGCCCCGATCCGCCAGGCGAGTTGACCCTTGGCGTGCTCGGTAGCGGCCACGTTGGCGGCATCCGCATCCGCAGCCAGGCGGATTTTGACGTCAGTCCCTCGGCGCGCTTCAGAAGCGCCGAGCTATCGGCATATTGGTCGGCTTCGGACAGAAGCGACTGGGAGGGCGTGCTTGCCTATGATCAGCGCGACCACCGCGCGCGCGCCGCCATCACCCATATCGTCCGTGTCGACAGCTTCGCGATCTCGGTTACCGGCGAGGCGGCGAGCGACGGCTCTATCGCTGCCGGGTTCAACCTCAATTTCTCTCTTGATCCGCGGCACGGCCTCTCCTTGTCGCGGCGGCCTCTCGCCGAAGGCGGGATGGTCCATGCAACCGTGTTTCGCGACATCAACGACAATGGCGTCCGCGATCCCGGCGAGCCGCTCGAGAAAGGCGCCCTCATTACGACCGGAACGCGCCAGGCCGAGCGTAAAACGGACTCCAACGGCTCCGTCACCGTCGGCGGACTCACGCCATATCTTCCGGTGACCGTCGGGATCGACGGCACAAGTCTCGATGACCCCATGCTGACGCCCAAGGCGGCACTTCAGGTCGTCATCCCCCGTCCCGGTGTGCCCGCCGACGTCCAGATTGCGCTCGTTGGAGGCGGCGACGTCGAGGGCGCGCTCATGAAGAGCGGCGAGATCGGCTTTGAGGGGGTGGATCTCGAGCTCGTCGATGCAGGCGGCAAGGTCATGGCGACGGCACGTACCGATTTCGACGGCTTCTTCATGTTCGATCGCATTGCCTACGGCCGCTACACGCTGCGAGTGAACACGGCTTCCGCCACCGCGGCGAAAATCGGAGCGGATCTCGGCCTTGTCGTTGAGGTCACGCCCGAAAAGCCCGTCGTTCGTATCGGCTCGATCCAGCCGCGGCCGCCCGTCCATATCGCCGCCGCTGATCACGCTGCCCACGCAGTGCGATAAGAAAGGCTTCCGATCACCAGTTCTGTGAGGTCCTCTCGACCCTCTCGAGCTCATCATGGTGCGGTCGAGAAGACTCGAACTTCCACGGCCTTTCGGCCACAGCGACCTCAACGCTGCGCGTCTACCAGTTCCGCCACGACCGCACGTCATGAAATTGCCGGCATTCGGATGTCGCCGGCACTGGCAAGGCGCGGCCCCTAGCAAAGGCTCCGGAGCCGCGCAATGCCGTCTCGAGGAACGCCCCACGGTCCACAATGGGACAAACCTTAAAGCGCTGGTTACCATTCGAGCCAAAGCGCGTTAGCCATGCTACCGATGCTCACGCTGATTGCCGCAGTTGCGCTTGCGATGACGCCTTCCCAGCCGAGGCCGTTCACGGCTGTGGCACAGGCGAGAGCGACGATTCGGATCGTCACGGCAGTTCGCCTGAAACTCGACGGTTCGCGCAATGATGACGCGCCGCCAGCCCAAGAGTCCTGCACCAGGACTGCAGATGAGCCTCGTTTGCGCGAGAAACTGATCGAATTTCAGTAAGTTAAGCGGTTAGGCCTTGGGATCGCCTAGGGTGATGGTGAGCTCGTCCCCGCCCGGTGGAACGTTGACCTCGGCACTGTTGAAGCTCGCGCTCGCGCCAGCGGGCAGAGTGCGGGCCGGCGGCGCGATCGTCCAGCTGTATACGACCTTGCCGGTCTTGCTTCGAAGCTGCGCCTGCAGCGGTGGGACGTCCTGTTCCTCGGCTGTCGGGTTGATCACCCGGCCGGTGACGGTGAGCAGCTCGTTTCCGCTTTCCAGCCGCTGGCGGTCCATGTGCGTTGTAACCAGGGCAAGGGGACTGTCTCCGGTGACGCCAAGTCCCAGCTTCGCCTTGAGGTCGGGCGGCGCGAAGAACCAGAAGGCCGCTGCCAGAGCAACCACGATCACCGCGACAATGAGAAAAGTCAGGAGTGGTCCCTTGCGACGAGGCTGCACTTCACCGTTCTCGGCGAATGGACTAAACATATCCCCCGACGCTTCTGCATCGGGGGGCTCCTTCCAGTCTTCCTCAACGGGTGCGGCTTCGATCGCGTGCCCTTCCTCGATGTCGGCAGATGTGGATGCATCCGAATCGGGTCCTGCCGACAATTCAGTGGTGGCCGGAGCCGCTTCGCCCTCGACCAGCGCCTCTTCGTAAGCGCGTTCCTCGGCCTCCGGCCCGGTCCGCGGCTCGATCAGCGTTGCTCCGGCAAGGCTTTCTTCCTCGGCTTCGGGAATTTCCCGCTCTGAGTATGGCATGGTTTCCGCGGTCGTTTCGGACTCGGCGGCAGCTGACGTCTCGCCCTCGGCAGAAATGTCGGCATCCGGCTCCTGGTGCCAGCTGTGCTTGCATGCGGCGCAGCGTACCTGGCGTCCTTCGGGCGGGATGGCTCCGTCCTTGACCACATATTGCGTGCCGCAATTCGGGCAGGTGAGGATCATTTCAACAAAAGCCCTCTTCCGGGACGGTCAGCGCACGGTAAACAGGAATGAATAAGGCTTGGCAAGGCAGTGGGCCTGTCGAGCTGCGAAAGGCGTTTCTCGGGGGGTAAGTGGCAGCAGTTGCCGAATTCGACAGCGTCGGCCTGCGCTACGGCACGGGCGCCGAAGTCCTGCGCGATCTCGACTTCCGCTTGCGCACGGGTTCTTTTTACTTCCTCACGGGTCCCTCCGGCGCCGGCAAGACATCGCTCCTCAAGCTCCTTTACCTTGCCCAGCGCCCTACGCGCGGGCGCATAAGGCTCTTCGGAGAGGAGCTCAGCGACGCTCCCCGAGAAGCCCTGCCGCCCTTTCGCCGCCGGATCGGAGTCGTGTTCCAGGACTTCCGCCTGGTCCGTCACCTTTCGGCTTTCGACAATGTCGCGCTGCCGCTTCGCGTCGCTGGCGCAAGCGAGGAGGATGTCGAGGGCCCGGTCCGCGAAATGCTGGCGTGGGTCGGCCTTGCCGATCGGGCGAGCGCTCGTCCACCGACCCTGTCGGGCGGGGAGCAGCAGCGCGTCGCCATCGCCCGCGCGGTGATCAACCGGCCAGAATTGCTGGTGGCCGACGAACCCACGGGCAACGTCGACGCCGAAATGGCCAACCGGCTCATGGGGCTATTCACCGCCCTCAACCGGCTGGGCACGACGGTTGTCGTCGCAACGCACGACGTCCGCCTGATCAACGCGACGCCCGGTGCGCAGCTGATACGTCTGGAGGGCGGGACGCTCGTCGACCCTACCGGCACACTCAGAAACCCGCCGCGACCACCGCGGCAGCGGGTGCCCTGATGCTGGACTGGCTGTTTGCCTCGCCGGCCGAGCGCCGCCTGCTCGCTGCATCGTCGAAAACGGCGCCGACGCCGTGGGTGATCGCGATCATGAGCTTTTCCATCATGATGATTGCCGCCGCAGGCCTGGCGCTTGCCAATACGGCCGGTGTGCTGAGCCGTGCGATCGAGGTCCGCTACGCACTCGAGGTGCCGGGCGGGGGGGAGAACCTCGGTGGTCTCTTGCGGATCGTCCGGTCGTCGCCCGGAGTAACGACGGCCGAGGCCGTCCCTGAAAGCGACATGCGCAAGACGCTCGAACGATGGCTTGGCCCGGCAGCGCGAAGCAAGGAACTGCCGGTCCCCGCACTGATCAATTTCGACGTGCAGCCCGGGGTCAACCTCGGCGCCATCGAGCACCGTGTGCAGCTGGCTGTGCCAGCCGCTCGAATCGTCGCTCATCGCGAGGCCGTCGCCCCATTGCTTCAGTCGCTGAACTTGCTTCAGATCGTCGCGCTCGGCCTAGTTCTCTTGCTGAGCGCCGCGACGGCAGCCGCCGTAGTGCTGGCCGCGCGCGGCGCCCTCGACACACACCGCTTCACCATCGACGTCATGCACGGCATCGGCGCGACCGATCTTCAGGTCACGCGGCTGTTCCAGCGCAAAATTGCGATCGACGCCGTCATCGGCAGCATCGCCGGGGGCCTCGCGGCCGCGCTCGTACTTATTGCGCTCGCCGGCGGCGCGGCATTTGCCGGAGAGATCACGGGCGGCGCGACCCTGGGCGTCGGCGACCTCGTAATCCTGGCAATGCTGCCATTTGCGCTGACGGGCGTTGCAACCTGGGTTGCCCGCATTGCCGTGCTGAGGGCATTGCGCAAGGCTCTATGATTACCCGCCTCGGTTCGCTTCTATTGCTCGTTTACGCGCTTGGCTTCGTCCTATTCGCCTTTACGCTCGGCAAGCCTGCGCCCGCGAGAGCCGAGGCAACCGACGCCGCAGTGGTGCTTACCGGCGGCGCGGGCCGCATCGAGCACGCGATTGACGTTCTCAAGTCTCATCAGGCACGCCGTCTTCTCGTTGCCGGCGTCGATCCCTCCGTCACCAAGCCCGACCTCGCACGCCGAATTCCCCGCGCAAAAAAGTGGCTCACCTGCTGTGTCGATCTTGGCAGCGAGTCCGTCGACACACGCTCGAACGCGGAAGAAGCGAGCCGCTGGCTTGCGAAACACGATTACAAGTCGGTCCGGCTGATCACCAGCGACTGGCACATGCGCCGCGCTCGCTACGAGTTCGAAAAAGCGCTGGGCAAGAAATACGAACTGGAACCTGACGCCGTGCGAACCGAGCCGAGCTTCCTCACCCTCTTCGGCGAGTACAACAAGTATCTG
Organism: Sphingomicrobium sp.; assembly: GCA_045811185.1. GTDB lineage: Bacteria > Pseudomonadota > Alphaproteobacteria > Sphingomonadales > Sphingomonadaceae > Sphingomicrobium. The sequence goes on along the minus strand of JBJMUN010000068.1, from coordinate 6,134 downwards.
CTGCGACGCCTCGCCGTGTGGGCTGATCTTTGATGGCCTTGATCCGGTCGCTGGTCTACGCGGCGATCTTCTATCCCATGACGGCGCTATGGGTGCTCGCCGGCATTGGTGGCAGCCTCTTTGGCCGCCGAGCGACGCTCGCCGTGGTTCTCAGCTGGGTAAAAATCCACCATTGGCTGGCCCGTCACTTACTCAAGATCAGGATTCGCGCCGAGGGCGACATTCCAGCCGGAGCTCACCTCATCGCCGTCAAGCACCAGTCGATGCTCGAGACCCTCGAAATGGTGCGGATCTCGAACTTGCCGGTCATCGTCATGAAGAAAGAGCTTGCCGACATTCCGCTCTTCGGTTGGCTCACTCGCCGCTATGGAATCATCGCAGTCGAACGTTCGGCGGGCGCAAAGGCGCTGCGCGCGCTCGTCGAGGAGGGCAAGCGGGCTGTCGCGGCCGGGAGGTCGGTAATCATCTATCCGGAAGGGACGCGCGTGCGCGTCGGCGAGATGCCCGAGCTTCGGTCAGGCTTTGCAGCGCTTTATCGCGCTCTCGGTCTGCCGGTCGTGCCGGTCGCCGTCGACAGCGGTGTCCTTTGGGGCCGCGGCCTCGTTCATCGAAGCGGCACTGTGACGCTGAAGATCGGCGACACTATTCCCGCTGGCCTGAAACGCGAGGAAATCGAACGGCGCGTGCACGCTGCGATCAATGCGCTCGAGCTAGGCCCTGAGGCGAGCGCCTAGCTTCTCGGCAGCAGCAACGATCCGTTTCGAGATCTCACCGATCTGCTCATCGGTGAAGCTCTTCTCGACGGGCTGCAGCGTGACTTCAACTGCCAGCGACAATCCATCCGCACTTTCGAAGCGGTCGAACAGTCGCGCCGAGGCGATCGCGGCTTTGTCGGAGCCGCGGATCGCGCGAAGCAAATTGTCCGCCGTCATCTCAGCCGGGACGATGAAGGCGAAGTCGCGCGTGATGGCCTGCAGCGGTGGTGGCGAATAAGCTGACCGGGCATGGCCGCTCGAACGTGACGCTGGAATCGCATCGAAATAGATTTCCGCAGCGACGGCTCCGGGCGGCGCGTCGAGGCTCCGCGTCAGGCTCGGATGGAGCTCGCCGAAAGCAGCGACGATGGTCTTCGGGCCGAGCCCCAGCCTGGCCGACCTTCCGGGGTGCCACGTAGGGCCGGCGTCGGTGAACACCTGCAGGTTCGCTGTTGGCGCTCCTGCTGCGTCCAGCAGCGCCATGACTTCAGCCTTCGCGTCGAACGCGTCGAAGCCTTGGGCTTTGCCGGACCGCCAGTCGCGTCGCTGGCGTTCTCCGGCGAGCAGCAATCCCAGCGTCGGATGCTCCCGATCGCCAAGATAGCGCCGGCCAATCTCGAACAATCGTACCGACGACACGCCGCGATCGAGGTTGCGTCGCGCCGAGCCGATGAGCCCGGGCAGCAGCGACGGGCGCATGACCTTCATTTCCTCGCTGATCGGGTTCGCGAGTTTCCACTCGCCGCCGCCGAAGACCTCGGCCTCCTTGTCGGACAGAAAGCTCCAGGTGACTGCCTCGTCGAGGCCGCGGGCCGCCGCTGTCCGTCGGACGCGGCGTTCTACCAGCTGCGAGCGTGTGGCGGTCGGCTTCGCTACGCCGGCCGCACGCTTCAGCGGCGTGGACGGGACGAGATCGTAGCCGATGATCCGCGCCACCTCCTCGACGAGGTCAGCCGGACCTTCGACGTCGCGCCGCCACGTCGGAACAGTCACGTCATTTCCGGTCAGCTCGAAGCCGAGGCTCTCCAGGATGTCGCGCTGTCGCTGCTCCGGAACCTCTATTCCCCCGAGCGCTGCCGTGCGGCCGAAATCGAAGCTGATCGTGCGCCGCTCCATCGGCGGCTGGCCGACGCCTTCCACTGCTGAGGGCTCACCCCCGCAGACGTCGAGAATGAGTCCGGTGAGTATCGCCAGACCTTCGTCGAGGAAGGCCGGATCGACGCCCCGCTCGAAGCGGCTCCGAGCGTCGCTGCTGAGGCCGAGCGCCTGGCCGGTGCGGGCGATCCGCTCCGGCGTGAAATAGGCAATTTCAAGCATCACGTCGGCGGTCTCTTCGCTGACGCCCGAATCCTCGCCGCCCATGATGCCACCGATGTCGTGCACCTGCCTGTCGTCGGCGATCACCGTCATGAACGGCTCGAGCGCATATTCTTTCTCGTTGAGCGCAAGCACCTTCTCGCCCGGCCTCGCGGCGCGGGCCGTGAGGCCGCCGCTAAGCTTGGCAATGTCGTAGGCGTGCGCAGGTCGGCCGTGGTCGAGCATCACATAATTCGTGATGTCGACGAGCGCCGAGATCGGACGCTGCCCCGCCGACTTGAGACGCCGCTGCATCCACTCGGGTGACGAACCATTCTTCACGCCCCTGATCGCGCGGCCGAAGAAGGCGGGGCAGCCGTCGGGATCATCGATCTTGATCGGAACGGGGTTTGGGAAGCTGCCTTCGATCTGTGGCACGGCCAAGGGCTTCAGCGTGCCGACGCCGGCGGCGGCGAGGTCCCGGGCGATGCCGCGCACACCCATCGCATCCTGGCGGTTCGGCGTGACGTTCACGTCGAAAACCGGATCATCGAGGCCGGCATATTGAGTGAACGGACTTCCGACCGGCGCGTCGATGGGCAACTCGATGATGCCGCTGTGATCGTCGCCAAGCTCCAGCTCCCGAGAGGAACACATCATGCCGAAGCTCTCGACGCCGCGAACGGCCCTCACTCCCAAGGTGATGTCGCTGCCTGGGATGTAGGCACCGGGAGGACCGAACACGCCGAGCATTCCAGCGCGGGCGTTCGGCGCACCACAGACAACCTGTACGGGCTCATCTCCGGCGTCGACGCTCAGCACTTGCAGCTTGTCGGCCTGCGGATGCTTCTCTGCTGTCAGCACCCTCGCAACGCGGAACGGCGCCAATGCTTCGGCGGGATTGGAGACATCCTCAACCTCGAGCCCGATCGCCGTCAGCTTGTCGGCGATTTCCAGGGCCGAGGCGTCAGTTGCGAGATGCTGCTTCAACCATTCGAGCGAGAACTTCATGCGCCGACTCCCCCGGAGAGGGTGGGCACGTCGAGCGACCTGAAGCCGTAATGCTTCAGCCAGCGGATATCACCGTCGAAGAAGGCGCGCAGGTCGTCCATTCCATATTTGAGCATCGCCAGCCGATCGATGCCGCAGCCGAAGGCAAAGCCCTGCCACTCGTCGGGATCGAGTCCGCAATTGGCGATCACTCGCGGGTGGACCATGCCGCTGCCCAGCACTTCCATCCAGCCTTGCTGCCCACCGACGACGCGTCGGCCCTTTTCGATCGACCAGCCGACATCGACTTCCGCCGAGGGTTCGGTGAACGGAAAATAGGAGGGGCGCATTCGCAGCACGACGTCGTCGCGCTCGAAAAAGGCTGTCAGGAACGTTTCGAGCGTCCACTTGAGGTGACCGAGCGTGATCCCCTTGTCCACGACGAGGCCCTCGACCTGGTGGAACATCGGGGTATGAGTCGCGTCGCTGTCGGAGCGGTACACTCGCCCAGGCGCGATCACGTAGAGCGGCGCGCCGTGTTTCTCCATCGCACGGATTTGTACCGGCGACGTGTGGGTCCGCAGCACCCGCGCCTCCGTCTCGCCGTCCCGGGGCTCGAGATAGAAGGTGTCCTGCATCGCGCGCGCCGGATGGTTCTCCGGCATGTTGAGCGCGCTGAAATTATACCATTGGGTCTCGATTTCGGGCCCCTCTGCGACCGAGAAGCCGAGGTCCGCAAAAATCTCGGCAAGCTCGTCCATGACCTGGCTTACAGGATGGACCGTGCCACTGGCGCTTTCCGGCGCCGGCAGCGACAGGTCGATCTTCTCCGTCGCCAGTTTGCGCTCGAGCTCAGCGGCCTCGAGCGCCGCTTTGCGGTCCGCGATGGCGTTCGTGACCTGCTCGCGCAGGGCGTGGATCTTGGGTGCCTCTGCCGCGCGCACGTCCGGATCCATCGCGCCGAGCAACTTCAGCTTCGCGGTGATCTCCCCCGACTTTCCAAGCAGCGACACCCGCACGGAATCGAGATCCTGCAGGTCTTCGGCAGCGGCGATGCGATTGAGAAGCGCGTCGGACATGGCGATGAGCCTCTAGCAATGCCGCACTGCAAAATGCAAAGGCGGCCGGAACCATGAGTGATTGGCCCGAGCTCAGCGCCGGACGCGACCATGAGACGCTCGCGATCCTGCATCTCGCTTCCCAGATGCTGGGGAAGATCCGGGTCGCGCATTCACCCTGGACGAATCACGGCTGGCACGTCGCGCTGCAGCCGAACGCGCGTGGGCTTTCGACACTGCCGACGGCCGCGAGCGGTGGCCGGACGTTCACGCTCACCATTGACCTCTGCCGGCATGCCATTGTCCTGTGGGTCAGCAACGGCTCGCGCGAGGAGATCCCGCTCAACGCCGGCAGCATTGCCGATCTCCACAAGATGCTCATTGCCATCCTCGACCAGCACGAACTTCCCTCAACGTTCAACGGGCAGCCGAGCGAAATCCCGCAAGCAATTGCGTTCGCCGAGGACACGGCGCTTCGTGAGTACGAGCGCGGTTCGGCGGAGCGGTTCCGCACGGCGCTCGCTGCGATGCTTCCAGTGTTCTCCCGTTTCCGCGCCGGCTTCTTGGGAAAAGCCAGTCCGGTCCATTTCTGGTGGGGCAGCTTCGATCTCGCGGTCAGCCGCTTCTCGGGAAACAAGGCCCCCCGGCATCCTGGCGGCGTCCCCGGCCTTCCCGATCGTATTACCCGCGAGGCCTACAGCCACGAAGTCGCAAGTGCAGGCTTCTGGGCGGGCGGCGCCACGGCTGCCGAGCCGTTCTTCTACAGCTACGTCTACCCCGAGCCGGAAGGGTATCGCGCCGCAAGGGTTGCGCATGGCCGCTTTGACGAGACTTTTGGCGAGTTCGTGCTGCCCTACGCCGACGTTCGCATGTCGAGCGATCCGGGTCGCATCCTGGGCGAATTCTTCGACTCGGCGTACGAAGCCGGGGCGGAACGTTTGAAATGGGACCGGGCATCGCTCGAACGGGAGCCGGTTGCGCCCTAGCCCGGCACGAAGGGGTAGGGCGAGATCGACTTCCGGTTCTCTTCGACAGCAAGCATCCGCCCTGCGGGCGGCGTCGCGCGATAGGCGCATTGCAGCCGCGGACAGATCGCACAGGCGGGGCCGACTGGAGTCGCGGGCGTGTTCCGCAGATCAAGCCCATCCGCATAAGCGATGCGCGGCGCATGCTTGACGTCGCAGCCAAGGCCGATGGCCAGCAGCGCGTCGTCCCGAAGGTCCGGGCGGATCGGTCGCTCGATTGTCCGGCTGATGGTGAAGAAGCGCTGGCCGTCGGGCGTCTCGATCAGCTGCCGCACGGTCTGGCCGGGCGTCTGGAATGCCGTATGGAGGTGCCAGCGTGGGCACGTCCCGCCGAAATGGGAAAAGGGGAAGCTCTCGCCCGCATAGCGCTTCGAGATGTTTCCTGCGGGATCGACACGCAGCATGAAGAAAGGAACGCCCTTGGCGCCGCCGCGACTAAGAGTCGTTAGGCGATGCGCAACCTGCTCGACATTGGCGCCGAACTGCGCCGTCAGACGGTCAATCGCATAGCGGTGCTCCTCCGCCGCCCGCAGGAACTTGCCGTAGGGCATCATGACCGCGCCCGCGGCATAATTGGCGAAGCTCATGTGCAGCAGGCGCCGACTTCCGGGATCAGGAGGCCGGGCCACTTCCAGCATTCGGGCTAGGATCGGCGCAAACTCGAGCAACGCGAGCTGGTAGGCGATCCCGAATGTCCGATTTTCCGATCGCAGCAGCGATGATAGCATCAGCATTCGCCGCTGCGGATCATAATGCTGGCTCGCGTCCTCCAGCACCTCCGGGTCGACCACTCGAACCTCGACCCCCCAGGCTTCCTTGAGGCGTTGTCGCAGGGGCTCGGACACCGACAGCGGGTGCGCCAGCGCGCCGCCGAGCGTTTCCGACGCTTCCTCCAGTTCGGGATAATGGTTGCGCTGCGCCTGGATATAGTCGCGCACCCATGTTTCTGGCGTGATCAGCACGCGTGGGTCGGAGCCGCCGGTTTCCGTGTCCCCAGGGTGACGCCGCAG